>JAEUUT010000197.1 GCA_016787415.1 Saprospiraceae bacterium
CATGGCTACCATTCACCCCGACTATGCCCTGCTGGCAGCCCGCATCGCTGTGAGCAACCTGCACAAGGAAACGGACAAGTCGTTTTCCAAAACCATGGAAGCGCTGTACCACTACGTCGACCCGAAAACCGGCGAACGCGCTGGTCTCATTAGCGACGACACGCATAAAATCATCCAGAAACACCGTACCAAACTCGACTCGGCTATTATCTACGACCGCGATTTCGAGTTCGACTACTTCGGTTTCAAAACCCTCGAACGCTCCTACCTCATGCGGATGAACGGCAGCGTGGTGGAACGCCCGCAACACCTGTTCATGCGTGTAGCCGTCGGTATCCACGGCGAAGACATCGACGCGGCCGTAGAAACCTACAACCTCATGTCGGAGCGCTGGTTTATCCACGCCACCCCTACCCTCTTCAACGCCGGTTCGCCGAAACCGCAAATGTCGTCCTGCTTCCTGCTCAGCATGACGGAAGACAGCATCGCCGGCATTTTTGAAACCCTGTCGCGCTGCGCCCTCATCAGCCAGAGCGCCGGCGGTATCGGCCTCAGCATCCACAACATCCGCGCCACGGGTTCCTATATCAAAGGCACCGGCGGCACCTCCAATGGCATCATCCCGATGCTGCGCGTATTCAACGACGCCGCCCGCTACGTGGATCAGGGCGGCGGCAAACGCAAAGGCGCCTTCGCGGTGTACCTCGAACCCTGGCACGCCGACGTGTTCGAATTCCTCGAACTGAAAAAGAACCACGGCAAGGAGGAAATGCGCGCCCGCGACCTGTTCTACGCCATGTGGATCAGCGATTTGTTCATGGAACGTGTAAAGGCCGACGCCGACTGGTCGCTGTTCGACCCCAACGAAGCGCCAGGCCTGTTCGATGTGTATGGCGCCAAATTCGAAGCGCTGTACCACCAGTACGAGCAGGAAGGCCGCGCGCGCAAAACAGTGAAAGCCCGCGACCTGTGGAACGCTATTCTGGAAAGCCAGATTGAAACCGGCACGCCGTACATCCTGTACAAAGACGCCGCCAATGCCAAGAGCAACCAGCAAAATCTGGGCACCATCCGCTCGTCCAACCTCTGCACCGAAATCATCGAGTACACCTCGCCCGACGAGGTAGCCGTGTGCAACCTGGCCTCGCTGGCCCTGCCGAAATTTGTATCCAACGGCAAGTTCGATTTCGACAAACTCGCCGACATCACCCGCGTCGTGACCCGCAACCTCAACAAGGTGATCGACGTGAACTACTACCCGATCCCTCAGGCGCACACTTCCAACATGCGCCACCGCCCCATCGGCCTCGGCGTACAAGGCCTGGCCGACGCGTTTATCCTTTTGGGTATGCCCTTCGACAGCGACGAAGCCAAACAACTGAACCGCGATATTTTTGAGACGATCTACTACGCTGCCGTGACAGAAAGCGCCAACCTGGCCGAAAAACTCGGCGCGTACCAGAGTTTTGCCGGTTCGCCCATGAGCAAGGGCATGTTCCAGTTCGACCTCTGGGGCGTGCAGCCTTCCGACCGCTGGGACTGGAACAGCCTGCGCGAACGCGTGAAAAAAGTAGGCCTGCGCAACTCCCTGCTGGTAGCGCCCATGCCGACGGCCAGCACCAGCCAAATTCTTGGCAACAACGAGTGCTTCGAACCGTACACCTCCAACCTCTACACGCGCCGCACCCTCGCCGGCGAGCATATTGTGGTGAACAAACACCTCATGCGCGACCTGGTGCGCCTCGGCCTCTGGAACGAGGAAATGCGCGAAGCCATCATGGCCGCCAACGGCTCCATCCAGGGCATCGAAGACATCCCGCAAGAGGTGCGCAATATCTACAAAACGGCCTACGAAATCAGCCAGAAGGTGATCATCGACATGAGCGCCGACCGGGGCGCCTTCATCTGCCAGAGCCAGTCGCTCAATGTGTTCATGGAAGCGCCGACCTTTGCCAAACTCTCGTCGATGCACTTCTACGCCTGGCAAAAAGGCCTCAAAACAGGTATGTACTACCTGCGCTCCAAAGCAGCGACCGACCCGATCAAGTTTACGCTGAGCCAGAAACACCAGCAGAAGTTTGTAAATACTACGGGCGCTGATAATTCAGGCGCGGTGCCGCCATCAGTGGCTGTAGCCTCCACTGTCACACAAAATGCCCCGCAGATGTCGGCGCTGGATGTGGAAACGGTGACGGGCAAGGTTTGTAGTATTGATAACCCGGATTGTGAAGCCTGCTCTGCGTAGCAGTCCTGAGTCGGGAGTCCTAAGTCCTGAGTCCGTAGATTACACCTGCTTATGCCTGGCATTTTTATACAGGAGTGCCAAAAGCAACGCGGTCAACGCTACAGACTCAGGACTCCGGACTTAGGACTTCGGACTTGTAAAAAGACCAACCGCCGGCGACGTCGCCGACACCGAAGCCTTTTCTTTTTAGCAATTCCTCCGCTATAGACACCTTTCCCACACTTTGGGCTGGTGGTAGAGGGGATGGCGCTGGGCGGTTGTAGTTTTTTGGGAGTGCATCACGTCGCCCATTATCATTCTTTCAATAAATCTTGGATTATTTTTCCTTTCATACATAAAAAATACTTTTCTGTTGTATTTCATTCAAAATTATTATATCTTTGTGCCAATAAAATTTGATTCGCTCCGGAATCATTTCATAATCCGCTCAATTTCACAAAACATGATTCAATATGATTTTATCGGTAACACTCAAAAAAGGAGTTGATTCGATCAGCATTACGGACAAACTGACTTTCTCCACAGTTTTTGCCCAGAGTTTCACAATCATTGATGATTTTGAAAAAAATTTCATCACTATTTCCCTTGATTTAAACACCACCTATAAAGGTAGCATACAAGAGCATACCTACATGGATCTAAAAAGGCTTGATGCAGACTGGAGCATAGTAACTCTGGTAGAAGTGGGTAATAGCCAAGTCAAAAAAAGGTTAATTCAATACTTAAAAAATAGACTAGATCCCCCTGACAGTTTCTTCATTAAACTTACAGCAAAAAACCAAATCATCCGAAGGATAACCTTTGAGAATAGCGCAGGGTTAAGAATGAGAGTTATTGATTAATTTTCATGACAGTTTTTTTCCTTTCAAGTATTCCCGCCACTATTGGCGTCTGCTCTTCCCATTGTTGAGCGCCCCAAGCCGTTGTTGGTATCCCTGCCAACAACAAACGGTAAAATGAGTGTTGGAGACTTGACATTCTCACATACTCTGCTAAGAGCAAATTTATTTTTTAGTTTAGGGGTTGTATTTAACATTCAATCTTCCATATCTTTGTATACGTATATTGTCGATTCGCTAGTCTCCCACAGATACATCATCTGGCGATGTAAAACGGCACATTTTACTTAGCAGAAGTAGTTAGTCCCACACGAAGGCTCTTACTTGCAAGAGCAAGTCTAATAGCGTGCGTGTGTGTTAATTACAACCTAACTACTTCTGCTAAGTAAAATGTGCCGTTTTTTTTTAATCTTAAAACAGGTCGAAATTCCCACGGCCAGAAGCAGGGATACAAATTGGAAACAATTTGGAAAATTAAAAAAATAAGACCCCCGGTTCGAAGCAGAGGTCTTATCAAAACTACCACAATGGTCAACGTAAAGTTTATTACCAAGTGGCTAAAGATCGAAGGGAAAAACCTCAAGGGCAAAGAATTGCTAATCACCTTGATGTTTCTTTCCTTTTTGATCACGCTGATTGTAATCAGCGTAACAAAAGTACAGGATTTGTTTTAAAGGACAAAATGTACTTTGAGCGACGCACGAAGGCATCTGGAGCCATCCAGGTGCCTTCTTCTATTTTAATCAGTATATTTGCAGATTACTAAAACCTATTACATGGCACAAGTTACACGGAAGGATGCAATAAGTTACTTGAACAGTATCCAGTTGAAAATTCAATCCATTACCACTTACGAACAGTTCTCCATCTGGAAAAAGGAAGCGGTTCCAGCCATAAGAAATTATCTTCCTACGCATGAAGCGCATATGGCAATTGACAAATTGTTGGTACCCAACATGTTTGCAGGGATTGATCCAGATATGAGTAAGAGACCGAAGCCAGGTGATCCACCGTTTAGTGCAGAGCAAGTAATTAAGGCAAAAGGAATAGCGTATCAACACATGTCTGCCGTAATAGAATTTATTCGCGTGAATGGCTTTATTGGTGAAGCTCCAGCACCTCAACTGATTCAGAAACCAGTCAATCAACCACCATCAGTGCAAATGCAAACACCTGAGAGAAATATTAAACTAATACAGGAGGAACCTATTAAGGCAAAGCCTGAACCATCGTTTGTGGAAAAGATACTAGATGTAAAAGGACTTCTTCCGGTAATTGCTACTTTACTATCTGTAATTGTTGCCGCGATCGCTATAATAGCAAATTTGCTTGGAAACTCGTTGCCCGCCAAATACAAGGAAGGTTATGAAGTAGGCAAGGCAAATACCGAAGCAACCCGACAAAGGGAGGTTGACGGATTGAATCAAAAAATACTTGATCTGCGCCGCGATTCTATTAACCCTTTGAAAAGAGAAGTAATATTTCTGAAGCAAAGCATCAAGGAACAAAACGCTAATACCGTTATCCCCAAACAATAAATGGTCGCCGGGTTGCCCCTCTCGCGCCACGGCTGCCCCCCCGCTGGTGCCGTGGCTACCCGCCGACATTGCTGCCACCCAACCCTTACCCCGAGCCGCGCTAGCGCGCGGTTGTACCGCGTGCTATTCAACCTTCTCTCCCTCCATCCATTTCCCAAAAAATATCAAAAAACACCACACAACCACCCAATATGACCTACTCTAACAAACTCAACGCCACAAAAGAAGCCTATCCATTTGAAAAGTGGTCTACTTATTTTCCGGGAATGGACGTGTATACAACCGAAAATTGTAACCGGGCAAAAAGTATTTTTGATACACTTATCCGTCAATTGGCTGCTATGGGAGAAACAGCGCCCAGGGCAGAAAAAGAGGAACAATTTAAATCTGCTGTTTTGGCCTTGAATGACCTGAATGAAGCGACCGATGGAGGTCTCATTGAAACAGGGGAAAGGGAAGAATTATGTGAATTGCTGGATATGATCACCATTGCAGCAGGATTGAACCCGGAAGATTATGCGGACGGAGAAGGCATTGCTGATGAATGGAGAGAATGGTAGTTGGTAGTTTGTCGGTGCCTTGCTGATGCAAAAGAATTAGCCAATCGTTTCAGAGGCCACGTAGTTCACCATTTTACCTATCCTTTTTTCTATTATTGGGCGAATGGTATTTGCCACTACACGCCCCTCTCGACATACTGGCTATCTATTTTAAATAAATATACAGACCATTTGCCTCCCCATCCAGAGTATCTGGCAACCTGAGGCACAGTGTCCCTTTGGAAGTTTTGTCAACTACAAAAGGAATTTCCCCTTCAGATTCCAGTTTCCAAGCCGTTAACAATGCTTCGAACGTGGTATCTGAATGAATTTTCCAGTCTTTGAATTTGTACCGAAAGGTTGCAAAAACATTGCGATTACCACCTTCGACATTACCATCCAAGCGTATCCAGTCCGGATGCTTGCGTTGTAAGGGAAGTATGCTATTTTGAATAAGATCAGAAAAACTGTTGTAATGTTCAGCCATATTTTAGGATAACTTTGGTATAAATTTGTATCAAAACAATACTGTTGTCAGCATAGTTCAAAAAAACTGTTAGCCATCATTACCTCCCCAAATACTTATCCAACATGTCACAACGCTTTCTCTCCTACCTCCCTGCCCTAGCCGTACTTATCCTCGGCCTCGTTCATTTTTATTCAAACGATACAAAATCGATTCTGATCAGCGGAGCGCTTCTGGCACCCATTCTAATTTATTCGCTGTACACGATTCAGGTGAGTGATAAAATAAGCGATCAGATGAAAAGGTATTTCTGGTTCGTCATTTTACCTATCCTTTCAATTATTGGGCGTATGGTATTTGCCTGCTTTACGCCTTCCTCCCTGATACACTACTAAGGCCATTTTCAACGTCGGCAGGGTTTAAAACCCTGCCGACGTTCGTTTTTCGTTCGTTTTCCTCCAAATGATTCCATACATTTGAAAGTTAATTCTTTCACCACATAATTTTCCAACCAATGAAAAAGTGTAACCGATTACTCATCGCCCTGCTCCTGCTGGCCCCGCTGGGACTGGCGGCACAAAGCCCCGTAGGCACGTGGAAATTTTCCGTACCCGGACAGGATGGCAAAATGATACCCCTCACCGTGAATATTGCAGACAACGGCACCTATGCGTTGGATTTTGGCGCCGACGGCACAGTCGACACCAAAGGAACGTATAGCCTCGACAAGGATAAAATGACTATTCAGGACACAGAAGGCACCGATTGCACGGCGCCGGGCGTGTACACGATTATGGTAGATGAAAAAACGCTGACCATGACCCGCGTCAGCGACGGCTGCCCCAATCGGGGCGGACCGGAAGGCGTGATGAAAATGGAGCGGGGTTAAGAACGTGTTCGGGATTTTTTGCCGGGTACTGAAAAGGCGCTTTTCAGGCCCGGCAAAAAAATCAAACATGCTTTACCAATTTCTGTTGCTACAAAATATCAAAACCCACTATTTTTGGAAAAAAAACAGATATGATGGTTTTTGGATTCACGGTAACGATCGAAGGAACCGGCCCTGACAGGGAGTTCTGTTTCGAAAGTATTTCAGTGCCCCCTATGACATGGAGGGTATTGGTTTCAACATACGGGTATTCTGAAGAGGACAGTGACGAAACCTGTATTGCAGATATGGTTAATAGAGGGATGAACACGATGGGGACGGGGTTTGGCCCATTTCCCGAACATCATTTCATAGGCTGAACACCTTGCCCCACTTGCAACGTCAATCCACCCGCCGGCGCTCCGTCTGCACTGCTCCTTACCTCGATCTTGCGCAGTCACATCAGGCGCCCTTCATAATACTTCACAAAACAAGCCAGTTGTGAACCTTACCAACTCTACATTCCTGCTGCGGGCCGCTGTGGCCATCATTCTCCTGACACACGGCCTGCCAAGTATTTACACCGGCGATGTCAATAATTTTGGCAATTTGTTCCTCAATGAAATTGGTTTTGCGCCCTTCGGAGTGCCTTTGGCATGGGCCATTAAATGCTCGCATATTCTAACGGCCCTGTGTTTGTTGTTTGAAAAATACGTAAAACCGATGGCCATTCTGACCATCCTTATTTTGATTGCAGGTATCATCACCGTACACTTCAAAGAAGGCTGGTACGTCGTAGGCGGTGGCAGAAACGGGTGGGAGTACAATTTTTTATTGATTGTTGTTCTGTTGAGTATTATTTATCCTGAGGGAATAAAAAGTAGCAAGCAACCACTGGAAAGTTGACTAATTGGGATTTTGTTTCGCTATTTGGATAAAGCCTGATTACCTTTCGGAGTACAACCAGATGAAAACGCTCGGATCTTTCCATAGATATCCCCTTTGCATGCGCGTACTGCACATGCAAAGGGGATTTTTCATGTATGGCAAGCGGTAGCGCGGCACTGGAAGTTCCCATGCACACAACTTTATCATCATTT
>JAEUUT010000238.1 GCA_016787415.1 Saprospiraceae bacterium
CCTATACACCCGCAAATCGTACTTGAAATGGTACCTCGCTGCCGGCGCAGTGTTCATTATTATCATTTCCATGTTTTATACCCGCTACCTGGCCGATCAACTGACCGAGCGGGAAGAACAGCAGGCCAAACTGTGGGCAGAGGCGCAACGCGCACTCAACAAAGTAGAGCTGGATACTTTTCAGTTTTTTCACTGCGACCTCACGATGCCTGTAAAGGTGCTGGAGTTGAACAATACCATTCCGGTGGTGCTGGTCAATAGTTCCGGCCAGATAGAAGATGCCCTGAATGTGCCCGGAAGTGAAGGAAAAACCATCGATACGGCACGCGTTCGACAGGAACTCAATCGTATGTTTCGGGAAGGCGTCGATTCTGTGGATGCATCGATTCCGCCGGAGATTTACAAAAAAGTGTATTACGCACGCTCCAAACTGCTGGGCCAGTTGTGGTGGTATCCGCTGGTACAACTGGGCCTGATCGCCGCTTTCATTGCTTTTGGCTATATTGGGTTCAGCACGGCACGGCGAGCCGAGCAAAACAAGGTTTGGCTCGGAATGGCCAAGGAAACGGCGCACCAACTCGGCACCCCGATTACAGCCATTCTCGGGTGGATCGAAACGCTCAAAGCCGTCAACGAAGAACGCGCCGACAACCTGGAGATGCTCGACGAACTGCGCAACGATGTGACGCGCCTGGAACTGGTGGCCGACCGTTTTTCAAAAATTGGCGCTACTCCCGAACTGCGCACCGTAGATCTGTACGAAGAACTGGAATCCTGCCGGGCTTATATGCAACGGCGCAGCCCGCGAAAAGTGGAATTTGACTTTCCCAACCCCGGCGAAAACCCTCCCCTGATGGCCGATCTGAACGGCCCGCTGTTCGATTGGGTCATCGAAAACCTGCTGCGCAATGCCATTGACGCCATGGAAGGCGGCGTGGGCAAAATAACGGCTGTGGTGTACGAAGAAGGACGTTACGCCTGTGTCGACGTGAGCGATACCGGCAAGGGAATTCCGCCTGGCAAGTTTAAAACTATTTTCAAACCCGGTTTTTCTACCAAAACGCGGGGTTGGGGTCTGGGCCTTTCACTTGCCAAACGGATTATCGAAGAGTACCACGGAGGCCGGATTTATGTAAAAAAATCGGAACCTGGTAAAGGCACTACCTTCACTGTGAAGGTACCTAAAATGCGGTAGTGGCGCAATTTTTGTGCTGTAAGGATTTTCCCCGAAACGCCTTTCAGGAAGACATACCGTAATCTTGTTTCAGAAGTTTTTTGAGTTCGTATTTCACGGGCAAAAAACTTCCTAATCCCTACACATGAAAATATCCCATTATGAGAAAATTGACTTACACGTCAGTGCTAGTGGCATACGTGTGGGGTCTGGCAATTGTATGCAATGCTCAAAATTGCCCGACCATACTCCAGTGCCCCGGTTCACTTCAAACCATTTGTGATCCTACCGAAAACGATTCCTTGCTATGGAACGAGCCGCTCTACACCTGGAGCCCGCTGTTGGAATCGGCCGACTTGTATGAAGGCATTGCCGATTTAAGCATGCGCGCGCGCATTTGCCAAACTGGCGGAGCCGTAGCCGTTTCCTTCAAACTATTGCTTGATCTCGACAGCGATTTCTTTAGCGAAACGGTGGTGAACAGCAATGAACTGCCTCCTCCGGGCATTATTTTCGCCAACAACGGGCAAACTCCGGGCAACACCGATGATACCCTGCGCTTTGACAAACGAAATGTGCCCAATACTGTCAAATTCAAATTTGTCCTCGAACAACATACCAGTAATGATACTGTATATGCGCATGTTCGATGGAATACAGAAGACTCGCCCTTGCAATACCTGATGCCCCGCCTCCCGGAAGGCAAACACGGGATTTTGTGGACGATCACACAAGATGGCGTGACCCGTACCTGTCAGTACAGTTTTCAGGTCACCGATTGCGCGTCGCCAGTGCTGGTATGTGGCAGCAGCATACTGGATGACATTGGCCCGGATCATATTTTTCCGGTTGCGGCATCAGAACTGATCGAATACGTAGGCGACAATATCACCACTCCTGCCAATCTCGAAATATCGTTGCGCATATCAGGAACCGGAACGGGATTCCCGCTGGTCGATGGCCAGCCGGTTACCACTCTTTCACTTGATTGCGCCCACCTGGGCGACAACCTCCTGCAGGTCTGGGCGCGCGATCAGCATGGGAATACGGCCAACTGTGCTGTGAATGTAACGCTGACCGACAGCGTTTTCAGTTGCAGCGCACTGCCCAGGATTTGTGCGTACGCCTTTTGGGACACCACCCTGCTTATAGAAAACGTCAATTCAAGGCTTTTCTGGCAAGATCCGTCGGGCGCTGAATGGATACACCAACTTGATTCTACACGCGCAGGTTGCAATGTGCTGGATACCTTTCCCAATTATCTGTTTGCCATTACCGAACGCTGTTTGGCTGATCCGCTGAATGGGGTGACGACCTTCGACTTGTTGCTCATTTCCCGTCACATCCTTGCGATCGAATCACTCAATGCTCCCTGGAAAATCATTGCTGCCGACGCCAACTCCAGTGGCAGTGTTACGACCAATGATATTGTGCAACTCCGGCGTTTGATACTGGGTATTATTACGACTTTACCCGGGAGTAATGGCTCCTGGCGTTTTTTTACAGAGGGTTGCCAGTTTCCCCCCAATCCTTTTGAGGCGGTCAATTGCAAGGATTACTATGAGTTTACACCAATGCCGTTTTGGGCGTTCCCGGAAGAAATTCGGTTTTCCGGGCTCAAACTGGGTGATGTAAACAATTCGGCAGTTGCCAACAACCTGCACCAGGCGGCGGAGCGTTCGACAACGTTGCTTGAAATACCGGATCCGTTATTGCAAAAAGGTGACATCATCGATGTTCCTGTACGCTTGCAACAGGCGGGAGAATGGGCGGGGTTTCAGTGCAACCTGCCTTTCGACCCTGCAAAAGTGGAAGTATTGGATATTCGACCGGGTGCATCGATCAATTCGCAAGAGTTTGCTGCGGCACAACCTGTTCCAGGCGATGTTCGCATCAGTTGGTTCGACCTCTATCCCGGTGTGATACTGCCGGATGAAGCGATGTTTTATGTGCGAGTCAGGGCTGTAAAACCGGGTCGACTACACGAAGCGTTTTTACCAGAAAAGCATTCTATTGTTTCCGAAATATATACGCCAAACGGCGAAACGAACAACCTGGAACCTATATTTCACGCACCATTCACCAGTGAAGACCTGGAAACACAGGTTTTTCCACCTGCTCCCAATCCTGGTTCGGCAGCCCTTCGTTTTCCTGTACGACTCAAACAGGCAGGGATTGTCCGCCTGGAAATCGAGGCGCTGAATGGGAAAAAAGTGTTTGCCGAACAAATTCAATTGTCTGAAGGCGCGCATTTGCTGGAAGTGCCTCCGAGCACGTTTCCTGTCAGTGGCGTGTACACCTGGCGGGTGAACATAGACGGGCAATCTTTTCGAGGAAAATTAGTGCGTATTTAATCGCCAGCCCAGCAGTGTAAGCCAGGCAAACCCAAGGGTATTCAAGGTTCCATGCCAGATTTTCATGTTTGAGATATTTATCCACTCGATAAGAACCTGAAAACGCAGCGCATACAGACAAGCGAGGGTTATGCCCGCCAGCAAACAAACAGCACCGGCCAGCCACAGCCGCCTGCTTGCTCGTGGGAATCGCCGATCCCGAGCCCGTACAACATGCCAGACAACAATACTAACTGCAAAAACGACAAAAAACAGGGCAGACACTTCTTCAAAAACCGATGGGTAACCAAAATGGGTCAATACAATACCCGTAGCCACAGCGGGCATTCCTGCTATGGAGGTCCAGCCTAATATGCCCGTATATGTCCCGGGCACAGCAACCGACATACAGTACACCACACTCGTCAGCACAAAACCTGCCACATGGAAATGGGCAGCCGTCAGGGCCACAATGGCCGGATCAAAACCCAGCGTTTGCCAACCTGCCAGGGAAAAAAGAGCAAACAACGCTCCTGTTGCCCAGTATGCCAGGGCAGCCACCCGAACCACATCTGTCAATCGGATTACAGCAATTTCCAGCAGGCGCGCTGCCTCGCGGATGGTCAGCCATAACGCAAAAAGAACATATGGCGCCGCCATCCAGGCCCCGTAAGGCTGCTCCAGGCGATACGATACACTTAGAAATAGTACGGTGGCAAAATAGGAGAGCGACGGCTCTATCTTCAAAAGGGCCAGGCCTTCCGGAACCAGCACCCAGGCCGCAAACAGTATCAGTGCCGTTTCCCAGTGTATCTGGCAATAATCAGAACCGGCAAGTAGCACCCATATGAACCAGGCTATCAATGAAAGTGCGCTCTTCATATTTCCCGATGTTGAATGTATTGCAACATAGCGGCCTTCGAATCGCGCACAAACCTGCGCTGATACCACCTCGCCAGCGGGTATGCCATACGCGCCATCCAGAACCGCGGCCTTGAAAATGCTTTGATGACGTATCGCACCGTTCCATCCGGCATGCGTTCTACCATGAAGATTTCCTCCCCCATTTCCACATGCCCGGGCAAGGTGCCATAGGCAAAACCGAAACGATCTGGTTCGTCAAATGTGTACACGATACGGCAGGCATTGATCCACCAGAGTCCACAAACTCGGGCCGACATGGCCACAACCGTTCCGGGGCTTATGGGTGCATGTTCGGGGCGAATAAATGCCCAGGAACTCGGAAACATAATCCACTGCCTTATG
>JAEUUT010000251.1 GCA_016787415.1 Saprospiraceae bacterium
GGCAGAAAGAGCGGATTTTGTTGGCAGGCAAGGCTTATTTTGGAGGGAATAGCCGGAGGCTATTGCCGAGAAAATAGCCGCAGCATGCCGACAAAAGACGGTTTTCTGCTCCGATGAAATTAACTCAAACAACTTCTTAAATCAACCAGTTTCACACGTGCCTGTTCAGCAAATTCTCAAACATCTCCTGCCTGCCACTCCGCTGCTCCGGCTCCCCATTCCGCTGGGCAATTTTTTGCAGGTCTTTCAGTTTCAATTTGCCGGCTTCGAAGGCTTTACCCTCTTCTGAATCGAACGATTCGTAGCGCTCGGCCAGCAGTTTCCGGTAGGCCGAATTTTCCAGAATATCATGGGCGGCCAGCAGGGCGCGCGCAAACACGTCCATTCCGCCGATGTGGGCATAAAAAATATCTTCCAGATCGGTGGAGTTGCGGCGCGATTTGGCGTCGAAGTTCACCCCGCCGCCTTGTATTCCGCCCGATTGCAGGATCACGAGCATGGCTTCCGTAATTTCCATCACGTTGTTGGGAAACTGGTCGGTATCCCAGCCGTTCTGGTAGTCGCCCCGGTTAGCGTCGATGGAGCCGAGCATACCGGCATTGGCAGCCACCTGTAGTTCGTGCTGGAAGGTATGAAGGGCCAGGGTGGCGTGGTTGACCTCGATATTCAGTTTAAAATCCTTGTCGAGGCCGTATTCGCGGAGGAAGCCGATGCAAGTGGCTGCGTCGAAATCGTACTGGTGTTTGCTGGGCTCCATAGGCTTGGGTTCGATGAAAAACGTGCCTTTAAACCCGGCTTTGCGGGCGTAGTCTTTGGCCATGTGCAGGAAACGCGCCATGTGGTCGAGTTCCTTTTTCATGTTGGTATTCAGCAGGCTCATGTAGCCTTCGCGGCCGCCCCAGAATACGTAGTTCTGTCCGCCGAGTTTGATGGTGGCGTCGAGGGCCATTTTTACCTGCGCACCGGCATGGGCCACCACGGCAAAATCGGGGTTGGTGGCAGCGCCGTTCATGTAGCGCGGGTTGGAAAACAGGTTGGCGGTGCCCCACAGGAGTTGTACGCCTGATTCTGCCTGTTTTTTGGCGGCGTAGTCGGTGATTTTTTGCAGCCTGCGCTCACTTTCCCGCAGCGTAGGGCCTTCCTGCACCAGGTCAAAATCGTGAAAACAGTAGTATGGAATGCCGATTTTGGTGATAAATTCAAAAGCAGCATCCATTTTATCGTACGCCTGTTGCAAAGGGTTTTTGGCTTCCAGCCATGGGAATGCCTTGGTGCCGGGGCCGAATGGGTCGCCTCCCGTACCACACAGGGTGTGCCAGTAGGCCACGGCAAATTTGAAATGCTCCGACATGGTTTTTCCACCCACGTTCTTGTTGGCATCGTACCAGCGGAAGGCCAGCGGGTTGTCGGACTTGGGCCCTTCGTATGGAATGGAGGAAATGTTTTTGAAATAGACGCGGTCGCCAGTTGTGATTTTCATTAGTGAGTAGTGAGTAGTGAGAGAGCGTGGAATCAGGATTTTTGGGATTTAAAGGATTAGAAGGATTCCCGACGGGATGTCGAAATTTTGAAATTGAAATTTAATTTTAACATCGCATCGGGAATCCTTCTAATCCTTTAAATCCTAAAAATCCTGATTCATTAGTTCTTTTTTCCAGCGCTCATATGCCGCCTGGTATGCTTCGGTTTCGCTTTGAGGTTCATATCTGTGTACTATGTGGCCGCCTTGCATGGCTTCTTCAATATTCTTGTAAATACCAACCGAAACACCTGCTGCTTTGGCAGCGCCGACAGCGCCGGTCGTAGCGTGCATTTCGATGGCAGTGCCTACCAGCGTGGCAACGGTATTGGAAAAAATAGCCGATTGAAACAGGTTGTCATTTCCGACGCGCAGCAGGCTAACGGGGATGTTCATATCACGCAAGGCCTCCATGCCATACACAAATGCAAAAGCAATGCCTTCGAGGGCAGCCCGGTACAGGTGGCGTTTTTCGTGTCGGTTGAAATTGAGCCCCGATATGCGCGAGCCAGGGGTTTTGTTGCCCAGCATACGTTCAGCGCCATTGCCGAAAGGTAAAATTGTGATGCCATCCGAGCCTGTCGGCGCCGTGGCTGCTGCGGCTTCCATATCCGAATAACTGATGGAATTATCGCCTGCAATTTGCCGGATAAACCGGTACTGACTGCCTGCTCCATTGATGCAGAGCAAAACGCCAGTGAGCGGCTGTTCGTGGGTGTAGTTCACATGGGCAAAACCATTGACCCGCTGTTGAACATCATGCACCGGGCCGGGCGCAACGGCGTACACCACGCCGGAGGTGCCGCCCGTAGCCGCTACTTCGCCGGCGCGCAACACATTGAGCGACAGGGCATTATTGGGCTGGTCGCCAGCGCGGTAGCCTACCGGAATGCCAGGTGGCAGTCCGAGTGCGGCGGCTGCGGCTGCGTGCAGGTGGCCTTGCGGTTCAAAAACGCCGCGAATTTCCGGCAACATCGACTCCGGAATGCCATAGTATTCCATCAGTTTTCGGGCAGGAGTATGTTCGGCAAAATCCCAGAAAATGCCTTCCGATAGCCCGGTGATGGTCGTGCAAGTTTCACCTGTCATTCGATAGGCGATGTAATCGCCTGGCAGCATGATTTTGTGAATTTTTTCAAAAACAGCGGGTTCGTTTTCCTGTACCCAGCGCAATTTGGAAGCGGTAAAATTGCCCGGCGTGTTGAGGTAGTGTTCCAGGCAATAATCCGCCCCGATGGCCTGAAACGCCCGGTCGCCAATGGCTACCGCCCGGCTGTCGCACCAGATGATGGAAGGGCGCAATACCTCGCCTTGCTTATCCACCGCCACCAGTCCGTGCATTTGATAGGAAATGCCGATGGCTGCTACCCGGGCCGGGTCGGCGCCGGTGGATGCCATCAACTTGCGCGTCGCCTGACAAACGGCTTCCCACCATACGGAAGGATGCTGCTCGGCCCAGTCGGGCATGGGCGCGAGGATTTCCATTTCCTGTTCCGGATATTGTGCAATGCCGACCGTTTGGCCGGTGGCAGCATCAACAAGCGCTGCTTTGATAGAAGAAGAACCGATGTCGAAACCAAGCAGATACACGGCAGACAGTTTTGGTGATCACAAGATGAAGATTGATGCCAAAACTGCAATGAAATCGGTTGCGTTTACAAGTACACGACTATTCTGGCTGTCCAATCGACAGCAAAGAAAGCACTTTTTCGGGGTTTGTGTACTTTTGACACAGTGTAAATTTACAATACCATTTCTGCACCTTCCTGCCCGACCAGCGTGCCAATGGCTACCCCCATGCCGCTCAGGCGAACGGCAACTGTTACATTGGGCGAAACCTGCCGGATAATCGGCTTTTTCACAGGCCCCAAGCCGAGGATGCCTGTCCACCAGGTATCTATTTCTACGGGTTGGCCGGGACAGATGACGGTGTGCAATAAATTGGTAAGCGCTTCCCGGATACGCGGGTTGTCGCCGAAGTCGTCGGTTTTTTCCGTTTCCAGGTCGAGGTGGCGGCCGCCGCCCAGCAAGATCCGTCCGTCGATATTTCTGAAATAGAAGTAGCCCCGGTCGTAGTGGAAGCAGCCTTCCACGCGGAGTCCGGGCACAGGATGCGTGATAAGCACCTGATTGCGTGCGGGTTGCACCTCCAGCGCAGGAAGCAGGTTGCGTGCAAAGCCGTTGACGGCCACCAGCACTTTGGGTACGCGCAGGGTCCAGCCGGAGGTGGTTTCGATATCGACCCCTTGCGAATGGTCTTCGATGTGTTTGATATCGAAGCCATTGAAAATGCGCACGCCGCTTTCCTGTGCTTTCGACAACAGCGTTTGCATCAGTTTGCCAGTATGCACCTGTCCTTCCGCCTGGTTGAGAATGAGGCGCCTGACATGCTGGAATCCGAATGCCGGGATACGTTCGTCGACCACGCAGTACACTTCCGGGTGGCCGGTTATTTGACCGATTTTGCGGTTAAAATCGGGCATATGATCCAGGCAATTCTGAAAAATGGCCTCTTCTTCGCTGGTAAACATTTCATAGCCACCTAGCCCATGGTAATCGATGTTGGCATCTCCGGTGAGTGCGCGCAGGCGTTGCAGGCCCGCCCAGCGTTTTTCCACGATGCCCAGCACCTCGTCTTCGCTCATGTGGGTGAGGTCGTCGAGTAGTTCGGTCATGGAACCAAAGCAGGAAAACCCTGCATTGCGGGTGCTGGCGCCCACGGGCAGGATGCCGCGTTCGAGCACGGCTACGCGCAGGTTGGGGTCGAGGGTTTTCAAATGTATAGCCGCTGCAAGCCCGACAATGCCACTGCCAATAACGGCCACATCGATGTCGCGATAAAAAGTTTCGCGTTCCCAGTAACTGAGTGTGTACTGCATGGGAAAAAAGGCAAGGTTTTAAAAAAGAAGGGGCAAGGTACAGCGGGGTTGGGGTTGATAGGAGTTATGAGTTATGAGTGATGAGTTATGAGTGTTACGTACTTGCTCTTGGCCACACTTTTGAACAAGCCAAGAGCAAGTACGTAACACTCATAACTCATCACTCATAACTCATCCCTCAAAAGTGTTTTTCCCACCAATCGCTCACCTCTTTTCCTTTCAGGTACATCACCGGCAGGATAATCAGGGTGATAAAGGTGGCAAAACCAAGTCCGTAAATAATCGTCCACGACAGCGGGCCCCAGAACGCTACGGAGTCGCCGCCGAAGAAAATTTTCGGATCGCCGTGGGCGAACAGGCTTTCAAAGTCGATGTTGAATCCGACTGCCAGCGGTATCAGGCCGAGGATGGTAGCCGTGGCGGTGAGCAGTACCGGCGTCATACGAATACGACCGGCTTCGATCACGGCTTGCCGCACGCCCATGCCCCGTTCTCGAAGGATGTCGGTAAACTCGACCAGCAATATCCCGTTTCGCACCACAATACCTGCCAGTGCCACAATACCTACACCCATCATAATGACGGAGAAATCCATGTTGGTAAAGTACATGCCGAGCAGCACGCCGATGATGGAGAACACTACTTCGGTCATGATAATCAGCATCTTGCCAAAGGAGTTGAACTGGGTCACGAGGATCAGCAGAATGAGTCCGATCGAGATCAGCAATGAACGCCCGAGGAAGGTAGCGGCATCGATAAATTCGGCATCCTCACCCGCGAAGCCCACCACGGTTCCTTCCTGTTGGGGGAATTGGGCAATGGCCGACTTCACCGCATTGATAACTTCGGTCTGCTTGGGCTGGTACTCTGCGGTGATATTCGAAGAGATGGTTACGATACGTTCCTGGTCTTTCCGGCGGATACCGCCATACGTGTTGGTGTATTTCACGTCGGCCAGGGCTGCCATCGGCACAGATCGCAGCACACCACCCATGTTCATGTCGCGGAAGGTGATACTGAGGTTCTCCACCGAGTTGATGTTTTCGCGCTGGTCTTTTTGCAGGCGGATGTTTACCGGAATCTCGTCTTCACCGTCCTTGAATTTGGTGGCTTCCTTACCCAGAATGGCCGTGCGGAATTCGCTGCCGATCTGGGCGGTGGAAATGCCTTCGCGGTTGGCGCGGTCACGGTCGATCTGAATATTGATTTCCGGTTTGGAAACGATCAGGTCGCTGCGGAGTTCTTCCACACCCGGAATGGCCAGTGAGTCGAGGTAACGTTTTACTTTGGTAGCGGTAGCAGCCAGTTGCTGGAAGTCGTCGCCGCGAATTTCCACCGAAACCGGTTTGGGCGTTGGTGGTCCGCCTTGCTCCTGGTCTACCACAATTTCGGCGCCGGGAATGATGCCCTTCGTGGCATTTCTGATTTTATCCATGTATTCAACGGTGCTCACGCCATTGCGCTGACCGTATTCTACGAATGCAACGCCCACCTTCCCTTTATTGGACGTGGCGGAGCGGTCAAATTGGTCTTCCGAAGCGCCCAGGGCTACGTTGGCAATCACCGATTCTACGATCGGGTTATTGGCCCCAAGCACTTCATTTACCTTGCTTTCCATCACTTTGGTGAGCGAGTCGGTCACTGTAATGTCCGTACCCACAGGCAAGGTCATATACACATAAATGAAGTTGGGGTCGGCTTTCGGGAACAGTACGATATTACCCTGGCGCGACAGCGTAAGGCCGCAGGCGCTGATGAGCAGGAAAGTCATGCCCAGCAGCATTTTCCAGGGGTGGTTCAATACGGCGCTGAGGAAACGGGCATAAAAATCCTGGAAAGCAGGCCATGCTTTATCCTGGAACCATACCACTGCTTTATCAAGCACATATTTGTAAAACACGATAAACAGGGCGCAGAAAACCATAAAATTGCCCATGCCGATGCTGCCATTGGCATAAAAGAAAATGGTAGCCAGTGCAAAAACTGCGTAGGCGCCATACAGGCGGTTGCGCACTTTTTTGTGGTCTACCTTCTTCGATTCGTCGCCCTCTTTTTTCATAAACCATACGGCAAATACCGGGTTGATGATATAGGCAACCACCAGCGAGGCCGTAAGGGTAATGATGATGGTGACCGGCAGGTAGTGCATGAATTTACCAAAAATACCGCCCCAGAACACGAGCGGGAAAAACGGCGCCAGGGTAGTAGCCGTACCCGACAATACGGGCAGGAACACCTCTCCTGCTGCTTTTTTGGCGGCATGTACAATGCCCAGGTCGGCTTCTTCGTGGTAAATCCGGTGCGTATTTTCTATGACCACAATGGCGTCGTCGACCACAATGCCCAGCCCCAGCAGGAAGGCGAACAACACGATGAAGTTGAGGGTAAATCCTACGCTGGGCAGCACCATGAAGGCGATAAACATCGACAGTGGTACGGCCAGGGCCACAAACACGGCATTGGTACCGCCCATGAAGAACATGAGGATCAGCGCTACGAGGATAAAGCCGATGATGATGGTGTTGATCAGGTCGTGCAGGGTGGTGCGGGTGGCACGGCTCTGGTCGCCGGTGATGCTCACTTCGAGGTTGGCCGGGAATTCGCTGGCCTTCATTTCATCCACGATCTTTTTGATCTTGTCGGATGCATCGATGAGGTTTTCGCCGGTGCGTTTGATGACGTTGAGCGAAATTACGTTGCGGCCGTTGAGGCGGCTGAAACTCTCCTGCTCCTCGTGGCCCATTTTCACCTCGGCTACGTCTTTCAAATACATTTGCGCACCCGACTGCGACGACACGATGATGTTTTTGATTTGCTCCACATCCTTGAAATCGCCACGAATGGAAACGGAACGCGTCATGCCACCAATGTCGACATTGCCTGCCGAAATGGTCATATTTTCGTAGGCCAGGGCATTGGAAATGTCGTTGAAAGTGAGGCTGGCTGCCGCCATTTTGTATTTGTCGACGTTGATCTGCACCTCTTTTTCGAGGGCGCCCACGAGGTCGACACGGGTAATTTCACGCAATTCCTCGATGCGGTCCTTGAGGCGGTCGGCGTAGTCTTTCAACTTGTCGAGGTCGAAATCTCCGGCCACATTGACGTTCATGATCGGGATTTCCGAGATGTCGAATTCCGTGACGGTGGGGTCTTCCAGCAAGTCGGTCGGCAGGTCGCGTTTGGCTTTGTCGACGCCGTCTTTTACCTTTTGCTTGCATTGCGCCACATCGAGGTCGGTATTGAATTCGACGATGATGTTGGAAAAGTCCTGCACGGAGTAGGACGATACTTTTTTGACACCGCTTAGCCCTTTGAGTTGTTTTTCAATGGGTTTGGTGACGAGTTGTTCCATGTCGGAAGGAGAGGCGCCGGGATAGATCGTCGTAACGAAAATCTGTGGCACCGTCACATCGGGGAACTGCTCTTTGGGGAGCGCGTTGTACGACATGATGCCCGCCAAAGTGATAATCACCGTAATGATGAATATCGATGTGCGGTTGTCGATCGCCCACGAGGTAGGTTTAAATTCTTTCATGAATTTGTTATCAGTTATTAGTTATCTGTTATCGGTGTAGATAAGCAGTGTTTTTAGCATTTGAGCGCCTGTCTCTCTGGCCGTACTGTCCATATTTTCCAACAGGTGTTTTCCAATGCGTTCACGTTCCTGTACGGTTTTGTTCTGACTCAACTTTTCCTTTCCAATCAGTTCTGTCACGTCCATTCGGAACGCCACAATGCCTTTTTGCATAGCAGATTTGTATGTTTCGGGCAAATTCGACCATTGCGTAAAGTATTCTTTTTCAAAGGTTTGAATTTGTTTTTCGAGCAAATCACGTACGGCTTGCTCTTCCGTCAACAGTCTAATGTGTCCGTATGCATGCACAGCGATGTAGTTCCAGGTCGGCACACTCAGTTCCTTGTCATACAGCGTCGGCGAGATGTAGGCATGCGGTTCGTTGAAAATAACGAGTGCCGTTTGTCCTTCCAGTGTTTGCCATTGCGGATTGGCTTTGGCAAAGTGCGCCAGCAACTGTATCGTGCCGTCTTCCATCCATTCCACGACAAATGGCAGGTGCGAAGCACAGGGCTTGCCGTCCATGTCCGATACGAGGGTCGCAAATGCGTAATTGCGCATGAATGATACCAGCGTAGCGGTGTCGGTTTGTGTGAAGTGGTGAGGAACGTACATGGATAGAGGTGAGAGGTGAGAGGTGAGAGGTGGTTTGAATCAGGATTTTGGAGATTTAAAGGATTAGAAGGATTCCCTTCTTGATGTCAAAAATTATTAAAATCATTAAAATCATTAAAAGCGTAACTGAATAGGCAAAAACAGGGGCCATTCAATCAATATAAAAAATTTCGGCATCAAGAAGGGAATCCTTCTAATCCTTTAAATCTCCAAAATCCTGATTCAAACCACCTTCTCACCTCTAAAAAGCGACCGTTTCTCCGTTGTTCACATCCTGGAAACCCGTGGTAATCACCCAGTCGCCTTTTTTGAGGCCGCTGAGAATTTCCACCATACCATTGTAGTTGCTGCCTTGTTTGATGTTTGCTTTTTTGGCAACAGCGGTTTTATCGCCTGTCTTTTCAGCAATCAACACAAACTCGCCGTCCTGCGATGTTTGAATCACATTGACGGGAATCGTAACGGCATTGGCACTCTGGTAGTCCACAATTTTCATCACAGCCACCTGGTTGGCGCGGTAGTCGGCCGCGTTGGGCAGGGCGCATTCCACCACGAACGTACGGGTCATGGGGTTGATGGTTTTGCTGACGTAAGTAACGCGCGTCGTGATTTCTTTTTTCAGGTCGGGGAAAAACACCTGCACCTGGTCGCCTTTGCGCACTTTGGCAGCGTAGGCTTCCGTCACTTCACCCTTGATTTTCAGGTTGCTGAGGTTCAGGATGTTGCAAAGCGGCATACCTGGAGAGATGACCTGGCCTTGCTTGAGCACAACGAGGTCGACGGTACCGCTGGTAGGCGCATAAATTTTGGTCTGGCCGATGTTCTCCTTGAGGGTAGCAATGCTGCGTTCGAGGCTTTCTTTGCCGTTTTTAGCCTGGATGAAGGCTACTTCGGTGCCGATTTTTTGATCCCAGAGGCCTTTTTGGCGGTTGTAGATGTCGGTAGCGGTAGCCAATTGGCCTTCCAGTTCGGCGAGGCTTTTTTGAAGAATATTGTCTTCAATTTCAGCCAGCAATTGTCCGCGGCGCACGTCGTCGCCGTTTTTCACATACACACGTTTCAGGGTGCCGGGCATTTTGGCTGTAGCCGGAATGCTTTCTTCTGCATCCACTTTACCTTGCAGGTCGATGAAATGGCGGTATAAACCGGTTTTTACTTCCGTAAGACCGATGGTTTTAACGCGCGCGGGCTGGCCATTGGCCGTGCCGATTTCTTTTTCCAGCGCAGTGATTTGTGCATCGATGGCCGCTTTGTCTTCTTTGAGTTTGGCGAGTTGAGCAGCGGGGTCTTTAGCGCCGCCACCGCCGCAGGCAGACAACAGCACGATGCTCAAACCGATGCTTGCAAGAGTGAGGAATTTAATATGGTTCATGTTAAAATGTTTTAATGTGTTTAAAAGTCCTGAGTCCTGATAAGTCCTGAGTCGTAAGTCCTGAGTCCTGAGTCGGAGGGCGCAAGGGGTTCTCGCCTCTCACTTCTCACCTCTCACTTCTCACCTCTATTTTTCCAGACCCAGGGCTTTTTTAATAGCAATTCGAGCCGTCAGGAGGTCGTAGCGGGCCTGCATGACATTCTGCTGGGCCGAATACAGTCCTTGTTCGGCCTGTGTTACTTCAAAACTGCTGCCGACGCCGGCCTTGTATTTCGTTTGAGTGGTGTCGTAAATGCGCTGTGCGAGTTCGAGGTTTTTCTGTTGGCTGCCTACGCGCTCCTGTGCATTGACGTATTGCTTACGGGCTGTTTCCACTTCGAGCGCGATGGCATTTTCAAGCATTTGTTTTTGCACATCGAGCGTTTGCACACCAACAATGGCGCGCTGGCGACGGGCTTTACTCACGCCGCTGTCCCAGAGGGTGAAATTGATGGATACGCCAGCCACGGCCGAGGGGATGAAAAACCATTTTTTGTCGTTGCCAAAACCGCCCTGAAATGCAGGCGAGTATTGCAGAAAACCTGCAAAAGACGGCATCCATGCCTTGCTGTTCAGTTCAATTTGCAGGGCGCTGAGGTCGCGGCTTTTCAGCAGTGCTACGTAATCGGCGCGATTTTGCAGGTTGAGTTCCGTGCTCAGGTCGGCATCCGTGTAGGTGTCCATTAGTTGCTGAATGTTATCGGAAAGCGTGATTTTATTGCTTACCGACATGCCCATGGAGAGTTTGAGTGCGTCTACCACGATTTCGCGCTGGCGTACGAGGTTGGTGCGTTCGCTGCGCAGGGTAGAGAGCGACAGGTCTAGGCGATCTACGTCGAGTTGTTCGGCAAAACCAGCCTGGTTGATGGCGCGGGTATCGGAGAGCAGTTTTTCCAGGTTTCCGATGTTTTTATCCAGTGTTGCAAGGTTGTCGCTGATGAGCAATGCCGGCAGGTACGCATCGATCACGCGGTTGTACACCGTGCGTTTGGCGGCCACCAGTTGCTGATCCACATAAGCGCGGTAGTACCAGGCGGCCTTTCTGGCTACCCGGTAACTGTTGCTGAAAAACAACTGGTTGTATTGCAGGGTAGGCGAGAGGTTGTGCAAAGCGCTGAATGCGATTTTTTCGTCGCCAGCACCTGGAAAACCAAGCGCGCTGGCCGGAATACCGGGCCGCTGGATAAAATACTGGTAACCAATGCTTCCGGAGATTTGCGGCAGCCCGGTCGCCTTGTTTTCCTTGATCTGCCAGTCGGCGTCCGACACCTGAAGTTGTGCTACCTGTACGTCGGGGGCGTTGGCCAGGGCATACTGGAGGCAGTCGTTCAGGGTCATGCTCTGTTGTGTATGGCCAACAAAGGACATGCCTCCCGCTGTCAGGAGTGTTAGTAGAATTGTACGTATTTGCATGATGAGAATTTTGTGCTTTTAGAGAGAGACGGAAGAGGGGTGGATTTTACTTTTCAACATGGTCATTCCTTTTTCGGAAACAATGCCATAGAGATAATGCAGCATGTACTGGCGAAATACCTGTTCATATTTGTATTCTTCCTGCGGGAAGATCGCCTGGTTGAACAGTTGCAGGGAGCCGGAAATATGGAGTTTGGTGATGATGTCGACGTCGAGGTCATCCCGATAGATGCCTTCGTGAATGCCGCGTTCGAGGTTGCTGCGGACAACGGTGTACAGGAAGCCGCGCTGGTATTCGACTACTTTTTCCCAGGCTTCGGGGTGATAGCGCTGCAGGTCGTGGATGATGTTGGTTTTCATCTGTTTCAATTGTTGTGTATCGCTGTCGATCACGATATACATCTCTTCCAGGGCATTGGCAGCACTGGCAAAAAGAACAGTACAGGTCTGTTTTTCCTGTTCTATGTGCCTGCTCAACAGTTTGTGTACCAGGTCATCCTTGTTTTCGACAAACTGGTACAGGGTTTTTTTGGAGATGCCGAGCTCGCGGGCCACGTCATCCATCGTGATACTTTTGATGCCAAAACGGAGAAATAATTCATCCACTCGTTTTAGCCATTTTTCCTGTTGTTCGGTAAACATGTCGCAAAGGTAAACGTAGGAAACATTTTTTGCACCAAACGTTTCCTGTGTTTACTTGGTTCACCGACGAACGAACTTTTTTTTCCTACGAGTGCTGGAAAAAACTTGCTCAAAAGTAAGACGCATGAAATTAAAAACAAAAAGTTTTATGTTTAAAAAACAATTTATTCTACATTTGCTGTCTGAATAACAGGAAAATCAGTTTGCCATGCGACGCCCGAAGGGTAAAAAATGTCGCATAGTAGCCTGTACATCTTCACTTTTCAACCAACTGCTCCCATGTCTGCCTCCCTGCTTGGTCTTCGCACCTGCATCTACCGCGTTTCCGATCTGGCAAGTGCAACTGAATGGTATAGCCGGTTTTTAGGATTTGGTCCGTATTTCAACGAGCCGTTTTATGTTGGCTTCGAAGTAGGCGGATACGAACTTGGCCTCCAACCTGTTGAAAACGGTAAAAGTTCCGTCGGAGAAAATATTGAAACCTATTGGGGTGTGGAAAACATCGAGGCGGTGTATGCTACCTTGCTCGAAATGGGCGCTACGGCTCATCAGCCACCCACGGAAGTAGGGGAGGGGATTCGGGTGGCGACGGCCAAAGATCCCTGGGGTAACTTGATCGGGGTTATTTACAACCCGCATTTTAATACATAGGGGATGCGCATGATGTAATTACCTTTGAGCCGATTTCTGGGTGCTTTCTGTGGTGAGAATGGTAGTAGTTGGCCGGTGGTGTGGGCTTTTTAGTCTGCTGGGAAACTTCAGGGGTGTTATTTTAATGGTAAATTGATGGGCGGCCCTAAAGGGCCTTTTCCCGACGGGCTAAAGCCCGTGGTACCACCTGAATTACGCACGGCCACCCTGAAATAAATCAAATCAATTCTTGCTTAAAGCGTTGATAATCAATAAAAAAATCAATTTTATAACCGATGACAGATAACCGATAACCAATAACCACATGGCAAAAGCGAAAAAGGACACTTCTATACCACCTACCACCTCGGCCAACCACGAGGATCATATCATTACCCTTTCGGGGATGTACCAGAATTATTTTCTGGACTATGCCAGTTATGTGATCCTCGAACGCGCCGTACCTGCCGTGGAAGATGGCCTGAAACCCGTACAACGCCGCATCCTGCATGCTATGTACGAACAGCACGACGGGCGCTACCATAAGGTGGCCAACCTGATTGGGCAAACCATGCAGTACCACCCGCACGGCGACGCAGCCATCGGCGATGCCCTGGTGAATATGGGGCAAAAAGATTTGCTGATCGACTGTCAGGGCAACTGGGGCGATTATCGCACCGGCGACTCCGCAGCGGCCCCTCGTTATATCGAGGCGCGCCTGACAAAATTTGCACTCGATATTGCCTTCAACCACGATACCACGATCTGGCAAATGAGTTACGACGGCCGCAAACGCGAACCCGTCAACCTGCCCATGAAATTCCCGCTGGTGCTGGCACACGGCGCCGAAGGCATCGCCGTAGGCCTGAGCACCAAAATTCTGCCCCACAACTTTGTAGAAATCATCAAAGCCAGTATCGCTAGCCTGAAAGGGCGCAAATCGGAACTCGTCCCCGACTTCCCTACCGGCGGCCTCATCGACGCCAGCAACTACAACGGCGGCGGCCGGGGAGGCAAGGTGCGTGTGCGCGCCCGCATCCGAGAAATCGACAAAAAAACGTTGCAAATCACCGAAATTCCGTTTGGTGTTACCACAGGCGACCTGATTGAATCCATTATCAAAGCCAACGAAAAAGGCCAGATCAAGATCAAAAAGGTCATCGACAAGGTAGCGGCCAATATTGATATTGAAATCGAACTACAACCCGGCGTTAGCCCCGATGTGACCATCGACGCCTTGTACGCTTTCACGGATTGCGAAGTGAGCATCAGCCCCAACTGCTGCGTCATTGTCGACAACAAGCCGTTGTTTACGGAAGTCAACGAACTGCTGCGCATTTCTACCGAAAATACCAAGGAACTGCTGCGCCTGGAACTGGCCATCCTGCAGCACGAACTGGAAGAAAAACTGCACTTCGCCTCGCTGGAGAAGATATTTATCGAACAACGGATTTACCGCGATATTGAAGAGTGCGAAACCTGGGAAGCCGTGCTCAGCACTATCGATACGGGCTTGCGGAAATACGTGGTGACGCCAGATATGAAACCGGCCGCAACGGACAAACGCCTTCGACTGCTGCGCGAAATCACGGAAGACGACATCCTGCGCCTGACGGAAATTCGCATCAAACGCATTTCCAAATTCAACTCCTTCAAGGCCGACGAGGAAATCAACAAACTGAACGAAGAACTCTCCGAAACCAAACACCACCTCGAACACCTGACGGAATACGCCATCGCCTATTTCGAAAACCTGTTGTCCAAATACGGCAAAGGCCGCGAACGCCGCACCGAAATTGCCGCTTTCGATACCATCCAGGCTACCGCGGTAGTGGCCAACAACGCCAAACTGTACGTCAACCGCGCCGAAGGTTTTATCGGTATGGGCCTCAAAAAAGACGAGTTTGTACAGGACTGCTCCGATATCGACGACATCGTAGTGTTCCGCCGCGACGGCGTGATGAAAGTGGTGCGGGTGGGCGAAAAAATATTTGTCGGCAAAGACATCGCACACGTGGCTGTGTGGAAGAAAAACGACGAGCGAACTACCTATAACATGGCCTACCTCGACGCTAAAACCGGTCGGACATTCGTCAAACGTTTCAATGTGACGGCCATTACCCGCGACAAAGAATACCAACTCGGATCGGATGCGAAAGGCTCCAAAATGCTGTATTTCACCGTCAATCCAAATGGAGAAAGCGAGGTGATCCAGGTCACGCTTACCGCAGCCAGCACGGCCAAAATCAAGATTTTTGACTACGATTTTGCCGAACTGGCCATCAAAGGCCGCGACTCGCTGGGCAATGTGCTGACCAAATACCCGGTCAAACAGATCAAACAAAAAGAGGTGGGAAAAAGTACTATCGGCGCCCAGAAACTGTGGTTCGACGACATCACGGGCCGCCTCAACACCCAGGAACGTGGCCACTGCCTCGGCGAATTCGACACCGGCGACAGCATCCTCATTCTGTATACCGATGGCTCCTACGAAGTAACCGACACCGACGTGCAGCAGCGTTTTGAAATGAAGGAAATCCTGCACCTCTGCAAACTCACGCCCGAACTGGTCGTCAATGCCGTTCATTTCGACGGGCACAAAGGCTGGACGATGGTGAAACGTTTCCGCATCGAAACCAACAAATTGCGCGAACGCTACGGCTACCTCACCGACCACCCCAAATCGAAACTCCTGTTTGCTTCCATCAAAGAAAATCCGCGCATCTCTTACAGCATCAAAATCAAAGGCAAGGCCATGACCGGCGAGGTGTCGCTGGGCGACTTCATGGAACCCAAAGGCTGGAAAGCTGTCGGCAACCGCCTGAGCGACCAGGCCCTCGGCTCGGTGAAAGAAGTAGACCCTACCGCTTCCAAACTGTCGAAATCGGCCAAAGAAAAGGAGGAGCCTGCCGCTGCCGCTCCGCAACAAGTCAACCTGTTTGGTGAGGTAGAAACCCCCGAACCTCCACACGAGAAAGGTGGCAAAAAAGATACGTTTAAGGCTGGGGATACGATTGAATTCGATTGATTTGACTGGGCCTGATGAGTAATAAGTGATGAGTTAAGAGTGATGAGTTATGAGTGTTACGTACTTTGCTCTTGGCTTTTTCAAAAGAGTGGCCCAAAAGCAAAGTACGTAACACTCATAACTCACCACTCATAACTCATCCCTCTCAAACGTGTCCGAATCCGAACTAAAAGACCTCGTACGACAACTCATCGCCTCAGATGACCTGGATGCTGCGTTGCATTTGTTGATTAAACATACCGACAACCTGATCCTGCGCGACGGTATCATCATTCAGCAGGCCCGATACAACGATATAAGGAAAGCCCGGGCCAATGGTGTGATGCCCCATTCGGAAATAAGCCATGAACTGAATAAATTGAGAGACAGTCTGTTATCGCACCTGCGAACAGAAAAAATGGCCCCGCCACCCGCCCCGCAATCGTACAGCCTGAAATCTTTCGAAGAAACACTGGCCTTGTCGCTGACAAGGGTGAAGGTATCGGGTGTTCTGCTGGCCGGATATACGATGGAGAAAGGCCTGACGATTACGGAAATTGTGCAGGCATCCAGACTTGCAAGCAGAAAACTGGTAGTGGATTATATCAATGAATTAACGATAGCCGGATTAGTAGATAAAATAAAAGAGGGGGGGAAAACCCTTTTGCGCCTCAACGAGGCCGGGGAAAAAATGATTAAAAAATACTGTGCGGCAGAATAAGGTCCTGCACTGCTACTACCAGTTAACGTCTTGAGATAGACGGTCGCACCACAAGACCCGCGCATCCTTTCAGCATAAAATAGCGCCATTCCGATGGAAGCAAAATCAATAAAAATTGATCTGCCCAATGCGGTGTTCGGTGGCTATCCCGGCATACGGGAGGCTGTGCAAATACTGACTTGTAGTACGTCATTGTTAATACGTTTAATGGTGAGTAACAAAGCGCCGGCGCCTTAGTGGCGTCGACTGTCCATTAATGCACAAACCGGGTAGGACAAATATAATTTTTCTGTCATTTAACTATAGATTAACGAAAAATGCCATTTGTGGTGGGTTTCAGGGGTAGGTTGTGTAAAAGCAGGTGTACCTCTCCTTTCTAACTCTTCTCAAACAACCACCATATCGGCCTGCTCCTGCGCACCGGTTTGTAATTCGTGGTCAGAAATTGCCGGATGTGGTTCACGGCTTCCTCCTCGCTATCCGTAAACAGCAGCAGGTTGAGGTCTTCGGGCGAAATCGTGCCTTGTTGTACCATAAATTCCACGTAGTCGCGAATTGGTTGGTAGTAGTCCATGCCCATGACCACGATGGGAAAATTTTCCACTTTTTTGGTTTGAACCAGCGTCAGAATTTCAAAAAATTCATCCATGGTGCCGAATCCGCCGGGAAAGATGACAAAGGCGTAGGAGTATTTGGCGAGCATCACCTTGCGCACGAAGAAGTAGCGGATGGTGACGAATTTGTCGACATACGGGTTGACAGATTGTTCGAAGGGCAAGGCGATATTGCAGCCCACAGACGGGCCGCCTGCCTCGCGCGCGCCCCGGTTGGCGGCTTCCATGATGCCCGGGCCGCCGCCGGTCATAATGCTGAGGCCCAGTTCTTCTGACAGGCGTTTGCTCATCGAGCGGGCGGCTTCGTAATAGCGGTGACCTTCCTTGAAACGCGCCGAGCCGAATACGGTGATGCAGGGGCCAACAAAATGGAGCCCACGAAAGCCGCGCAGGAATTCCCAGAATACTTTCAGGGCGAACAACAGTTCAAACCCCCGGTCGCGCGGGCCTTCCAGCCAGTTCTGTTCGGTTGGGTCGATAAATTTTTTATTGGCAATCGTTTTGGCGATATCTGGTGGTGTGGGCATCAGGTAAGCGTTTAGTCAGTGTTGGTAAAGTAAGCAGAAACGCAGGTATTGTAAAATTGTTGGCAGCGCAACGTCGGCAGGGTTTTGCAACGTCGGCAGGGTTTCAAACCCTGCCGACGTTCATAAAACCCTGCCGACATTACATTACCAACTTTCATTTCCCCATCTTCTCCTATCTTTGCCCCCCTCTCACCTCTCACACTCTCACCTCTCACCTCTCACCTCTAAGCATGGCTGAGCAAAATTTCGTCGACTACGTTAAAATCATGTTTCGTTCCGGAAAAGGCGGGGCGGGCAGCGTCCACTTTTACCGGGGTCCTACCACGGCAAAAGGCGGCCCCGACGGTGGCGACGGCGGGCGGGGAGGGCATATCATCCTGCAAGCCAACCCGCAGGAATGGACATTGTTGTCGCTGCGATTTACCAAGCACATTTTTGCAGGAGATGGCGAAGGTGGTAAAGGAGGGCTGAAAACGGGTTCCGATGGCCGCGATATTATTGTAAAAGTGCCGCTGGGTACTGTGGCCCGCGATGCAGAAACCGGCGAGGTGCTGCTGGAAATTACGGAGCGTGACGATGAAAAAGTATTGCTGCCCGGCGGCCGGGGCGGCAAAGGCAACAACTTTTTTAAAACGGCTACCCACCAGACCCCCCGATATGCACAACCCGGTGAGCCAAACATTGAAAAATGGATCATTCTGGAACTCAAGGTGCTGGCCGATGTCGGCCTGGTCGGGTTTCCGAATGCAGGCAAAAGCACCCTGCTCAGTGCCGTGAGTGCTGCCAAACCCAAAATTGCCGATTATGCGTTCACCACGCTTACACCCAACCTGGGTATTGTGAAAGTACGCGAAGGGCAAACGTTCATCATGGCCGACATTCCGGGTATCATCGAAGGCGCCCACGAAGGTCGTGGACTGGGCCACCGTTTCCTGCGACACATCGAGCGCAACAGCGTATTGCTGTTTATGGTGCCGGCCGATACCGACCGCAGCATTCAGGAGGAGTACCAGATTTTGCTGAATGAACTGGAAGCCTACAACCCCGACCTGCTCGACAAGCCCCGGCTGCTGGCTATTTCCAAATCCGATCTGATCGATGATGGCCTGGAGAAAATGCTGCGGGAGACACTGCCCGAAGGAGTTCCGACCATTTTCATCTCGGCTGCCGCCAATAAAAACATTCAACAACTCAAAGACCTGCTCTGGAAACTACTTACAGCAGATTATTTGTAAAAAAACACTTTTTTGAAAGCCCGCACACGGTTGCGGAACCGTTTGCAATGGATAAAAAAAATTTAGAATTGTTCTGCTTAAATTGCTGCAACATTCAAAAAACATTTTACATTTGCTCCGAAAAGCCACATGAAAGCGATTTAGGCCCTTCCGTCCGGAACCATGCGGGAGGGCCTCCTTTTTTGCTTTTTACCACAAAACACTACTCAGTACGCCCGGTCTGCGCAAAAGAATATGACGGAACTTGCCAAATTTATCGAGCACACCATCCTTCGCCCGGACACTACCCTCGCCGATGTCCGCAAAGTTTGTGAAGAAGCCATTCAATATCAGTTCGCCGGCGTTTGTATTCCACCCTTATACGTACGTGATGCGCGTCGCATCCTCGGCGATATGTCGAAGGTTCAACTGGCTACTGTCGTTGGGTTTCCGATGGGCTACACTGCAATTGCCGCCAAAAGTGAAGAAATCAAACGAGCGCTTGATGAAGGCGCCGACGACATCGATGCAGTAATCAATATTGCGGCATTAAAAAGCGACAACTGGAACCATGTCACCCACGATATCGACAGCGTGGCACGCGCTACACACATGCGTGGCAAAACGCTGAAACTCATTCTGGAATGCGGCTTGCTGAACGAGGCAGAAATGCAAAAAGTGATTGAAATTGCCCGTGAAGCGCGCGTCGAATGGTTAAAAACCGGCACCGGAATGCACGGGCATGCCGCTACCCCGGAAATGGTTCGTATCTTGCGACGACTTGGAGGAACGGCCTTTCAAATCAAGGCTTCCGGCGGTATTCGCACGGCAGCCGATGCGCAGGCGCTCGTAGATGCAGGCGCTGCACGGCTGGGTACTTCCGCCTCATTGCAAATCATAGGAAAATAACCAGGGAGCAGTCCGAAACATTTTCTGACATGCATATTTTATCCAACAAAACTCCGTTTGTAAGGCTGCGTGCATGCGCTGTGGCAGTTATAATGCTGTTGCTGGCTACCAGCCTGTATGCGCAGGAAGTGCAAATCAATGAAGACCCTAACATTACCCAACTGTTGCGCACCTGGACGAACAACAACCGTACGACGCCGCATATCGACGGCTGGCGGGTGCAGGTGATGGCTTCCACCGACCGGCAACAGGTAGAAGACGGTCGGATGCGTTTCAAAACCTATTATCCGGATGTGCCGGCCGACTGGGTGCATGAAAAGCCGTATTACAAACTGCGTGTTGGCGCATTTCGTTCGCGGCTGGAAGCCATGGCCTTTATTGCACAACTGGTAGAATTTCCTGGCGCCTATCCAGCACGGGATCAACACATTCATCCGCGCGATTTTTTAGAATAAGACCATGATAACGGGCACCCGACAAATTTCAAATGCTGCAGGCGGAGCCGACCTGATTACGTTGGGCCTTTACGTGGCGCTGGTCGTCATCGGATGGCTGATGATTTTTGCCGTCAACTACGACCCCAATGCCCCGCTTAGTTTCTTCGACCTGAGCAGCAACATCGGGAAACAACTCTTTTTTATCGTTTTCTGCTTTGCGCTGCTTTTTGTTATCATGATGAGCGACTGGGCGTTCTGGCGCACTTTTGCCTTTTTCATTTACCTGTTTTCACTCATTCTTTTGCCGGGTACGCTCATTTTCGGGCGTGAAGTGAATGGCGCCAATGCCTGGTACCAGATAGGCGGGTTTACGTTTCAGCCTGCTGAAATTGCAAAATTCGGTACCAGCCTGGCCATGGCGGCCTATTTGAGTTCGACCGGCGTGGACTTGCGTGAGTGGAAAAGCCGGATTATTGCAATGGGCATTTTCCTGTTGCCTGCGCTTATCATGTCGCCGCTGGTGCAAAACGACACAGGTTCGGCCCTGGTATTTTTCTCTTTCATGATGGTTATTTACCGGGAAGGGCTCTCGTCTACCTGGTACCTGCTAGGGTTTGGTGTGGTGGCGATGGTGTTGCTCGGCCTTATTTTTGAGCCGCCTTTCGTGGTGGCCTGGCTGCTGATATACACCAATTTTCAATTGATCTCCCGATTTCGTACCCGTACGCAGGTGTGGTTTGGCGTGTGGGTAGCACTCATACTCATCACAATCTGGTGGACGCCGATCTTCAATTGGGTACTTTCGCTGGCAGGTGTCGATGCTGCTACGGTGAGCGATCAAATACGCAACCCGGCCGTCATGCTACCGCATATTATCCTGTTTGTGGCGGCATTTTTGCCCAATTACCTGAAAAAAAACACACTGGTTCAATCGCAACTGCGCTCCTGGATACTAATGCTAGTTATTGGAATCAGCCTGTTGTTTGCAGCCAATTTTGCCTGCTACACCCTCCTGGCGCCGCACCAGCAGCAGCGCATCAAAATATGGCTCAAACCCGCCGAGGCTGCTGCCGATGCACGGGGTGCTGCCTACAACCTTTTGCACTCTAAAATGGCCATCGGTTCGGGCGGCTTTGCCGGAAAAGGTTTCCTCGACGGCAACATGACCAAACTAAAATACGTGCCCGAACAAAGCACCGACTTCATTTTCTGTACCATCGGAGAAGAACAGGGTTTTGTAGGTGTGACGGCCATTATTGTGGTTTTCTTCTGGCTGCTCTACCGGATTACGGTGCTGGCCGAACGGCAACGCTCCAATTTTTCGCGTATTTATGCATACTGTGTGGCCGGCGTCATTTTTGTCCACGTTATGGTAAATGTCGGCATGACCATGGGGCTTTTCCCGATTATCGGTATTCCACTGCCCTTTATCAGTTACGGCGGCTCCTCGCTGATCGGATTTACCTTGTTGATCGGGGTGCTGTTGAAACTGGATAGCAACCGGAACCAGGCTTGATAAAATGAACTTCTCCCTATCTCACACCGACCCGCACTCCTCTGCCCGTGCTGGCCTCATCCAAACCGCCCATGGCGCTATTGAAACGCCTATTTTTATGCCTGTCGGTACGGCGGCTACGGTAAAGGCCGTACACCAGCACGAATTGCGCGACGACGTGCAGGCGCAAATCTGCCTCGGAAATACCTACCACCTCTACCTCCGGCCTGGCCTCGATGTGCTGCAACAGGCTGGCGGCATACACGGGTTCAATGGCTGGCAGGGGCCGGTACTGACCGATAGCGGCGGCTACCAGGTGTATTCGCTGGGCCACCGGCGCAAGATCAAGGAAGAAGGCGTTACGTTTCAGAGTCATATCGACGGCTCCAAACACTTTTTTACCCCGGAAAACGTGATGGATATTCAGCGCGTCATCGGCGCCGACATCATCATGGCCTTCGATGAATGCACGCCATACCCATGCGACGAACGCTATGCCCGCAAATCCATGGAAATGACCCACCGCTGGCTGGCGCGCTGTATCGAGCGTTTCGATACCACAGAGCCCTTGTATGGACACAGCCAAACCTTGTTTCCGATTGTACAAGGCAGCACTTATCCCGAACTGCGCCGTATTTCGGCCGAAACCATCGCTTCTTTCGGCCGCGAAGGCAATGCTATTGGCGGCCTCTCGGTGGGCGAACCAGCGGAAGATATGTATGCCATGACCGATCTGGTGACGGCTATTTTGCCCAAAGACAAACCCCGTTACCTCATGGGCGTGGGTACCCCCGAAAACATCCTGGAGTGTATCGCGCTGGGGATCGACATGTTCGACTGTGTATTGCCTACCCGCAATGCCCGACATGGCGTGCTGTATACCCCGGAGGGAATTATCAATATCAAAAACCAGAAATGGCGCGACGATTTTACACCGATCGACCCGCAAAGCCAGGTGCATACGAGCACCGTTCATACCCGGGCCTACCTGCGCCACCTGTTTATGAACAATGAAATTCTGGGTATGCAACTCGCTACCCTGCAAAATCTCGGCTTTTTTCTGTGGATGGTAAAAGAAGCGCGCCGCCGCATCCTGAGTGGCGACTTCCTGTTGTGGAAAACGCAAATGGTGCAAAAGGTAAGAACTAGATTATAAGAGGTGAGAGGTGAGAGGTGAGAAGTGAGAAGTGAGAGTGTGTAGAGTTGACCGCTTCGCTTTTAGGAATACTAAGAACGAAGCGGTCAACTCTACACACTCTCACCTCTCACCTCTCACCTCTCACTTCTCTCACCTCTCTCTCCTAGGCAGCGTTTCCGAAAGTTAAAACCTCTTCACCTCCGAAACCTTTAACACATCGGCCAAAATATGATTTGCCCGGATACCGTTTTGGGGCGGTATTTTGTCAGGTGGAAGTTAAATTTTGCCAGGCGCCTCCTGAAATACGCATAAAAATTCTTGTTGCGTATGGAAAAATGTACCTTCGCCCACTTGAAAATGAATCGGGCAGGCTTGGAGGCCCAATAAAAATTGTACGCTGTTCTCATCCAACACAATTATGGTTCGTCTGTTTATGAAAAAAACGTTTCTACACTTTTCTGTTTGCTGCGCCATCCTGCTGGCCACTGTTTCTGCTTCGGCTCAGGACATTCACTTTTCGCAGTTCTATCAGAGCCCCCTCAACCTGAACCCTGCGCTCACCGGTGTGATGAACTGTAACCACCGCCTGGTGGCCAACTACCGCAATCAGTGGGCTTCTATCCTCAAGAAAAATGCTTACAATACCTACTCTGTTTCTTACGACCAGAAACTTCCGGTAGGCCGCTACGACTACTTTGGAATCGGTGGTACGCTGTGGGGCGACAAAGCAGGCGCTTCCGAATTCGCTACCATTCAGGCGCGCTTGTCGGGCTCCTATTCCAAAAAAATGGGCGGATACCGCAAAAAAGCGCACTACCTGGTACTGGGCGCCGACGTAGGTCTTAGCAACCGCAGTATCAATAGTGCCAACTTGCAGTGGCCGCAGCAAAACAACGGCAACGGTGTATTCGACCCGACGCTTCCGCCGGATGTGATCGACGACCCGAGTTTCCTGTTCGTCGACCTGTCGGCAGGCGCGCTGTGGTTCAGCGTACTGGGCAACGACAACAATTTCTATTTCGGCGGCGCATTCAGCCACCTCAACCGCGCCAACCAGTCGTTTGAAAAACAAAACATCCCGCTCTACTCCAAATTTACCTTCCACGCAGGTGGTGAATTTATGAACGGCCGGAAATTCGGTTTTGTACCGGGTGTTGTTACTTTCTTCCAGGGCCCATCGTGGCAGGTGAATGTGGGTAACTCCTTCAAATTCCTGCTCGGCAACAGCCGCCGCTACCACCAGGCATTCCAGTTTGGCGCCTGGGCGCGTCTGGCCAACCGCCTCGACGATGGCAAACTGATGGACGCACTGATCCTGAGCACTCGTTTCGACTACGAACAGTTCAACATCGGCTTCAGTTACGACATCAATACATCGAGCCTGTACACGGCTACCAACGGCAATGGTTCGTTCGAGTTCTCCATGGTTTACAAGATATGCGGACCGGAGAAACGCGGTATTTACTGCCCGAATTTCTGATAAAACGCTTACCTTGCGCCGAAACATGCGTCAGTCATCAATATTGCAACTGACGCATGTTTCGGTTTGATATTTTATTGCAGGTGATTTCCCCTTGTATGGACAATAAGGCCCCGCGCCGGATTTTTCATCCACACCATCACTCTACACACGGATAAAACAGAGAAATCTATGTTTGGTAACGGCAAAAACACGGAAGAACCCAAAAAGACAAGCCCTGCCACCCCTTCCAGCGCCCTCAATGTGCTGGTAAAAGGAACGGCACTCGAAGGCACACTACGCTGTGAAAGCGACCTTCGGGTAGACGGCTCCATCAAAGGCAAACTCAACTGCCAGGCCAAAGTGATTATCGGCCCGACCGGCTCTGTAGATGGCGAAATTCACTGTCAAAACGCTGTTATTGAAGGTGTTTTCAAAGGAAAACTTACCGTCACAGAACTCCTCAACGTACGCGAAACGGCAGAGGTGGATGGTGAAATCAATACCAACAAACTCATCGTACAAAGTGGCGCGAAGTTCAATGTCTCCTGCCGAATGGAAATAGGAGCCTCCAATGGCGCTGCCAAAAACTTTGACGGAAAACCTGCACAGGATGCCGCTACCAAAGTTGTCGCCGGAGGAAAAGCGGAAGTCCGCAATTAAAGCCACCGCCAAATACAGCGGTATGGCGTTCCAACTTCTGGGCGCTTGCCTGGCCGGTGTATTTATCGGTCACTGGCTGGATGCGCGAATGCAACTTGAACGCCCGTTTTGGGCGGTGTTTCTGACCGTGCTGTTTATGATTGCCTCGCTCTATTCTCTTTACAGGCAATTGCTCAAAGAATAGAACATGACTTCCCGCACCTTCTTTCAGTACCTCGCAGGTCTTACCAGCGCCATTTCTCTCCTGCTGTTCCTGCTACATACGCTGCTGCCTGCAACGCAGGTATACTGGAAACTTTCCATGGCTTCTGTTTTCTTGTTCCTGCTGATTTGTACCGGGCTGTTTTTTGCTGGTCGAAATGCAGTGCGAAGCAGCAATAAATACGCGTTCAACAACCTAGTAACAGTGTCAGTGTTCGGGAAAATGGCCCTTTCGGTGCTGTTTTTGTTTCTATATCAGCAAATGGCCAAACCGACCGACAATTGGTTTGTAGGCATATTTTTGTGTTGCTATGTGGTGTACACGGTTTTTGAAGTCTGGTTTATGACCTTACTGGCAAAAATGCAACTATGAAACGACCCAAAAAGGGAGAATATGCTCCGTTCCACGAGTACTACTTGCGCTTTGTTCCTTCCCGTGGAACGGCCAAAAGCCTGCTCAAATCCACGTTTCGCGATACCCGGAATTTGTTGCTGTCCCTGACTCCTGAACAGGCCGACTACGCCTATGCGCCAGGCAAATGGACCGTTAAACAAATGGTGGTTCATCTGATTGATATTGAGCGCGTTTTTTCCTTCCGGCTCTTGTCTTTTATGCGGGGCGACCGCATTGCACTACCTGGCTTCAACCAGGATATCTGGATGGAACAGGTCGATGTAAGCCGCCGTACCATGAAGGAGTTGCTGAAAGAATGGAAAACCGTGCGCGACAACACCCTGCTTTTGCTGGATCAATGCTCGGAAGAACAATCCCGTTTTATGGGTACCGCCAGCAACTGGAAAGTGTCGGTTAGGGCCTATTTTTTTATTATTGTAGGGCACCATTTGCACCACCTGGCTGTATTGCGCGATCAATATGGCATTCCTTCATAGCCGCTCATAAACCTGTTGCACCATGAAAAACGCACCATCCATCCTGGCCTTGCTGGTCGCTTTTGCCATCGGAGGCTGGCTCACCTATCAGTATTTTGTACCACGCCAGAACAAGGTAGAAAGCGCTTCCGTGCTGCTGGAAAAAATACAAGCCGTCGCCAAACTGACCACTGTGGAAGGTACTTTTTCAGAAGTGTACAACTACAGCGAATACCAGGGCTATTTTTCATTTTTATGGGATAAAAAAGTGCTGGTGCGCGTACGTGCCACGGTGGCCGCTGGCTACGACCTCGAACAACTGCACCTGGAAGCCGACCCGCTTACCAAAACTATTCGGATGAGCGCCCTGCCCGAACCCCAAATACTCAGCATAGACCATACGCTCGATTACTACGATATTTCGGAAGGTATTTTCGAGTCGTTTGCCCCGGAAGATTACAACCGCATCAACCAGCGTGCAAAAGACATGATTCGAGAGCAGGCCGAAAAAAGCAACCTCCTGCCTGCTGCCCGCGAACAGGCTGCCAAAATGATCGACCTGATTCGGTTTATGGTGGAAGGTGCAGGCTGGAAACTGGAAGTGCAGGGTGGAGGTAGCAGTATTGGGTGAGATGTTCGTTCGGCTTCGCCTCACGGTAATGGGGCCTGGGATTGGGCGGATGACGCGGATTGTATGGATTTTTTTTTGCGTATCCCTCCATTTATTAATTGGGCTATCATAGGCCTGGAATACTTCGTTGTTCGATGTTATTCAATGCAAAAAAATCAAAACAAGTGGCCGTCAGGCCACGTAAAATCCATACAATCCGCGTCATCCGCCCAATCCCAGGCCCCCTTAATGTGAGGCGAAGCCGAACAAGTATATCACATAAATCGATCATTGCACAATCCCAGGCCGAACAGGCTATCAAATAAATCTTATTTCGGTGACCGAGCAGCTGAAAACTTCACCGCCGATTCCATGCTGAACTTTTCCGGCCGCACGTTCGCTTCCATCCCCGGCTCGTATTGCATGCGAAAGGAAGTATCCGTTGTCCATTCCAGGATACCAAAAAGCGTTTTTCCGGTGTAAGGCCCGGTATAAAAATGATCCAGATCGATGGTAGCGGGCGAAGCCTTGCAATTCAATTCATACTCGAATGGAACGGTATCGTACTGGCTTCCAAAACGTGTAAGCCACAAGGCTTTGCCGCCTTCCAGAAAAAGCATTTCCTGACCCTCATGGGTGGTCCAGCGCCCGGAGAGGTCGTGGCAGGTTACCTTCCCAGTGCAATTCGGCCATACAAACAGCAGCATAGCCAGCACCGAAAGGAGCTGCAGTTGTGTAAAAAATCGTGTCATAAGCAGCGTTGGTTCGTCGTTTTAACTGTACAAATGACAAATATGTTTGGCACAAAGTGGCAGGCAAAGCCGAAAACTTTCCACCACCACCCATAAAAGAAAGATTTTGCTATTGAATTAGGCTCAAAAGACTATTTTTAGGGCAAATATGCCGCTTGGCACACACCAATGGATTTCACTCGCCTTTTCGAAGTGCTGGAATATCAGCAGCATCGATACCCGCAACAGATGTCGATAGCAGGTCGCCAGGCCCACCAGTGGCGCAATTGGTCGACGGAAGCCTTGCTTTCCGAACGTGACCGGCTCAGCGCAGGGTTGCTGGACCATGGTTTGCACGAGGGCGAGCGCGTTGGAATTCTCGCGCACTGCGGCAGCCCGCAATGGATCATGGCCGACGCTGCCATGCTTCAAATAGGGCTCGTCCCAGTCCCCATACATGCTACGGCTCGTATCGATGAGATTCAGCACATCGCGCAGGATGCCGAACTGAAGGCCTGCTTCGTCAGCAATGAGGCCATGCTCGAAAAACTGATCGCGGCAGAAGTGCATATTCCTGTTCTTTTTTTCTTTGAAAACATCCCTGAAAAGAGTGAAATACCTGAAAATACCCGCTGCATCTCCTGGGACGATCTTGCCTGCGACCCCGGTGAACACCTGCAAGGCCGCATTCGATTTCTGAGAGCGGGTATTCAGCCCGAGCGACTGGCCACCATTTTATACACCTCCGGAACCACAGGGCTTCCTAAAGGTGTCATGCTGACGCATGCCAATATTGTCAGCAATATCAAATCGGTGCTAGCCATTGTGCCCGTAGGCCCGGGCGTGCCGGTCGTCAGTTTTTTGCCGCTCAGCCATATTTTCGAACGAATGGTCACCTATGCGTACCAGGCTGCCGGTGCGCCGCTGTGGTTTGCAGAAGCCGTAGAACATTTGCCAAAAATATTGCCCGAAATACGCCCGCATTTCATGACAGCCGTGCCGCGCGTACTCGAACGCATGTACGAACGCCTGCAGGAAGAGCGCACCCGCTCGGGCGCACTTCGCCGAAAGGTGCTCGACTGGGCCCTTGGGCTGGCCGAGCGCTACCCTTATTCCGGCGGGGATGTATTGCCACCCGTGTATGCCTTCAAACGCTGGCTGGCCGATATACTGGTGTTCAGGCAGTGGCGCAAACGTATGGGCGGGCGTATCCGCTACATTGCTGTGGGGGCCGCCGCCTTGCAACCCCGACTGGGTAGGCTTTTTTCGGCAGCAGGTATAGAAGTGCGGGAAGGGTACGGCCTGACCGAAACCAGTCCGGTGGTGGCGTTCAACAGATTCGAGCCCGGAGGTGTCCACTTTGGTACTGTGGGCATTCCTGCGCCTGGCGTGGAGGTGCGGATTGCAGCGCCGCACGACGAAGATGGCAATGGAGAAATAGAAGTGCGCGGACCGAATGTAACCAGCGGGTACCTGCACCTGCCAGAAGAAACGGCTGCACGATTTACGGAAGATGGGTGGTTCAAAACCGGCGACCTGGGGCGTTTCGAGCACAAGCGTTTTTTGAAGGTGACCGGAAGAAAAAGTGAGGTATTCAAAACTACTTCCGGCAAATTCGTTGCGCCGGCTTATGTAGAACAGCAACTGCTGCGCTCTCCGTTTATCAGCCAGTGTATGGTAGTGGGCGCCAACCAGCCATTTGCTGCGGCCCTGATCGTGCCGGAGTTCGGGGTACTGGAAAACTGGTGCCGCGACAACAAGGTGCACTGGACCGCTCCACAGTTTATGGTACTCAATCCCAAGGTGGAAAAACTGTTTCGACAGGAGATAGATCAAATCAATGAAACCCGGTTGGGGACGATCGAAAAAATCCGGAATTTTTGCCTCCTTTTTGAACCCTGGACAGCCGAAAACGGGCTGCTGACCCCTACGCTGAAACTTCGCCGCGAACGGCTGGCCGAGCAGCACAAGGAGGTAATCGGGAAGATGTACAAATAGATTTCATTGTTACTTATTAAAAAAACACGAGACATCCCGATTTTTTTGGCCCGAAGCAGATTGATTAGGTTGATTTCAGTAGCGTTATTTCCCGCAGAGTGGTTTCCCGTAGATTTACCTGTAGAGTAGTTTCCCGCAGATATCGCAGAATACACGCAGATTTTCGCAGAACGTAGAGTACACCTTTTACTAAATGTTTGTGTACTCTACGTTCTGCGAAAATCTGCGTGTATTCTGCGATATCTGCGGGAAATTACTCTACGGGAAATTACTCTGCGGGAAATAGCCACAAAAAAAATCCCGAATCCTGGCCTAAACCAAAATTCGGAATGAGTCATATTGAATCTAACCTTTATTCAAAGTGAAATTTGCAAGGTTCAGGCAAATATAGCCTCATACAAAACACCTGTTCCATCAAAGCCGATCGGCACAAAGAAGATAAGCAGGTCGCCTTTCTCGGGATGTTCCAATACAGTGATTGTCTGATGGAAATAATGCGTTTTTTGATCCGTTTTTACCACAATGGCGAAAGGTTTCCGCTCGAGCGTGGTATAAGTTTCTACCAAACGAACCTGTACCAATTCGACCGGCATGATCACTTCATCCGAGAATCGCAACTGCATAGTTTGATTCAGAAATGGCGAAAAGTCATCAGATTGTAGTTGATCCAGCATGGCTATCAGGTACGTGGCGGGTATACACCTTGAAGGGCAATTACAAAATTGAGTACAAGGTATGGCTGCATGTTGTTGTGCGGGAAACTGGAGCCTGTAACTGCAATCGAGTTGAGGCCCATCGTGACCGTACCTCCCGCAGACCCAAATACGGATGCTCCGGAAGACCGTGCCACGCCGTTGTTTGCAGGCTGGTTGGTATCGCCGGTGTCATTGACCGTCATCACGTTGTGATTATGCGAGGGGATTTCCGATTCAAGCAGTGTAACGGATTGAACACCACCCATTTCACCGAGGTCTCGAAGCGAAAGCCCGGGCCCCTGCCCCCAGAACATGGGTGCATTGCCTTGCATGTCGGGCAGTGCGAATGTGGACTTGCCGTTGCCGCCATAAGTAGTACCCAACAGGGAAAACAAGGCAGTATTCTGGCTCAGTGGTAATATTTGTCCCGCACAAAAGGCCCAGCCTGTCGGCGCAAAATTATTGGCCATTATGCGGATTTCTGCAACAAAAGGATCCATATGGATAGAGTGTTTTACGTTGGTGATGGGAATATTCCGTAGAGAGAGATAATAAAAGAGACACAGAGAAAAGGCATACAATTCTCGTGTGGTTGGCTACCTCCCACGTTACTCAAACTGGAGGGGTTCATGGGAACATTTGGAGGGTCTCCAAAGTACATGCTGACCTGCGACGACACGCCCAGATAATTGTTGGCTGGATTGGGTTGATTGGCGATGGCTGTAGAGGCTAAAAACACATGGGTATGTGCAGGCGTCGTACTGGATGTGATGGTGACCGATTCGGTTCCGAAGGATTCTCCTATTTGATAATTGCTTAGCCCCGGCCCGGTACCCATGTGGATGGGAACACGGCTTTGCAGGTTGGGAAGCGCAAAGGTCGATTCGCCGTCGCCTCCGTATGTGGTTCCAATAAGTTGGAACAAGGTTTCATTTTCGGAAATTGACATCAGATCGCCGTTGCAAAACGCCCACCCGGCGGGGGCAAAGTTGCCGGCAAACATCCTGATTTCTCCAACATATGGTTGTGCCATGAATGATTGTTTTAATTTGGTGAAAAACTAGGTTTGACTTGGGAAAATACCCTGCAATGCGATGCAGAAGTTGAGCGTAAGGGATGGCTGCCGGTTTTCATGCGGCTGGCTTCCACCATACACACTTACGGATGTGCCGATCAAAGGAGCGCCTTGCAGGTTAGTGGTATAAATTTCTGCAGGAGCGCTGTTAGAAAAGAATACACCGTTCGGATTGTTGACATTCGCGCTCCCGTCAGCGGGCGCTTTGGCGCTCAAAAAATGGGTATGTTGAGGAAGTTCGGAAACAGTAAGCGTGTGTGCTTCCTGACCAGCCCGCTCGCCCAAGGTGAGTCCACTGCCCATGAATACGGGTACACGCCCTCTGAGCTCGGGTAAGGCAAAGTTGGTTTGCCCGTTCCCTCCAAAGGTGGTACCCAATAGAGAAAACAAAGCCTGGTTTTGATTGATCGGCAACAGTTGCCCGTTGCATTGAGCCCAACCGCGCGGTGCGAAGCCGAAGCTCATGATCCTGATTTCAGACATAAAAGGTTCTGCCATTTGAAAAATAGTAATCAGATGAAAAAATTGGGTGAATATTGGGAATGGCTCATGCATTCCCGCTCTACGTACTCTTTAAAGTGTGCTTCGAACAAAAACTGTCAGAGAAAACATACTGATCCCCCGAGTAAACATAAATGTCGGTCTGAGCCAGACCATCCTTCAGAATCGTCTTGATAGTAACGGCTCCTTTACGTGTATTCCATGTAAATCCTTCAGCCGGTTGAGGGCCGGCAGGTAGCAATAGTTCGGCTAAAGGGGTTGTTTCACTTGTTATTTTCAGGGTTGCCATGCAAAGTGCTTCCAGTTGAAAACCGCTTAGCATCGCCTGGCGTTTCCAGGTTCCGTCTGTTTGTAGGCTGAATAGCGGAACAGCCATTTCCGTAATGCCTGCCCGGGCGTGTCGCATGAGCATGGGGTAGAATGCATGCTGCCCGTCGGCTGTTAAAAAAAGCCCGTTGCGACTGCGTTGAAATCCCTGAGGCTCCAAATATGCCTCCGACTGATTTACCAGTGTTTGCAGGGGAGGCGGGATTTGGTTATTGCATCTTGCCGAAAAAGCATCACAAAAAGTGCGAAACCATATGCGAACATCTTTTGTTGGTCGAGGGCTAATCAAAGTGGAAACAACAGGATTTCCAAAGCCTACTGTACCTAGTAAGCCTGCTTGTAATAAAACTCGTCTTTTCATGTAGGATGGTTGAAAAGTATTAGAAGACAAATGTGGATTAAAAATGGATTATTGAAAAAGGCATGCGCATTACAAATAAGAGATCAATCGGGGAGATATGATCGTCAGGGTTTCCATTCCATCAGGTAAAACACCGGGTTTTCTTCTGATATTACCCGAAACCCCAGCCGCTGATACAGGTGCAGGGCCCGGTTGTATCGTTCTACATGGATGCTGACACTTTTGGCTTGTTGTGTGCCTTTGTCCAGTATGGTTTGCAGGATGTTGCCGCCAATCCCCGTATTCCTGAATGCTGGCAACAGCGCAATATCCACAATACGAATGTCGTGCGGACGGTAATCCAGATAAAGCCGACCGGCGGCTTCACCATTACACAGGATAATGGAGAATTCCTTGTTTTTGTAAGTCTGTTCGTAGTATTGGTGCTGAGCCTGAAATTGCTGGCGCAAAAAAAGTGCTTTTTGCTGATCGTCCCAATTGGTGACAAGCGCCATCTCCTCTGCGCGAGTGCTGGCATAAATGGTATACAACAATGGCTCGTCTGTCGTTTCAACAGGCCTGAGTTTCCATTGGTATGTTACCGTTTGTTCGGTTGCTGTCATAGGTAAATGAGTCGGACACAAAGAGAAACGCGAGAACACATAAGCGGTTTCAGGGATTTGCAACTACCAGACGCGCGATCAGCCGGACTGTCCGGACTGATCAACATTGAACTACAACGGGCTTTGAAGGGGAAGTGCGGATAACAGGAGTTTGTTGGATGCGCAAATATAACCGCGACTTTTATATTTTCTTTTTTTGCAAGGGATTTTTAACCAGACAAAAAACGTGTCAACATTTCAAATCCGGAATATCAGAATGTATAAATGACGCCTGGAATGCAGTTTTTGTTAAATCATATGATAAATTCTGCCATGAGTTTGAAAAAACGGTGCAACAAGTTACCTTAGCTGTCTAATATTTTTAATCCCCCGACCCCATATGAAGCATGGTTGACCACCATACTTGGAAAACAAATGTAATCTTCATGAAAAGTCACGCCTTCCCCTCATCGGGGCAGTCTTATGCCTCTATTATGGAACTGCACCCAGCAGTCTTCATCGGTAAGCCGCTACGGCTTTTCAATTATTCCGGGTTCCAACCTGTTTCTTCCAAAGTTATATTCTCGCATATTATGCTTGCCGGAAAGTCCGTAAAGGGCTTTTTCCGATCATTTTATTATGTGCTCAACGCCACCATCGGGAGGTGCATTAACATAAACAACACCACAAAAATGCTGATACGGCATAATTTATGACGTACAAAACCTCGTCTCTGCGTGAGAAGCGTTCGTACTGTTGCTAGCTTCATTTTAAAAGAAAACATCATACCGATGAAAAAATATTTTACCCTGTATCTGTTTTTGCTTGCTGCGTTTGCTACAAATGCCCAGACCATTGTGCCTACACAAACGGATGAAATTATCATCGACAACGGCACATCAGGTAAGGCAGACCCGGGAGACCGTATCCGCTACAAGGTGACCATTCAAAATACAGGCGGCCCTTCCGGCACTAATACGCAGTTGAATGTAGTGCCTGATCCACGCACATCTTTTGTGCCCGGGACTTTTCGCTCCTCTCCACTCGCAGTTGCAGATAATTATACCTGCATAGGCAATGTTGGTCTCAATGCGTTGGCAGCACAAGGGGTGAAAGCCAATGACTTCGACGACAATCTTGCCGGCGCTACCGTTACGGCGGGTACTTTCGCTACCACACAGAGCGGGTCGATCATGCTGAATGCCGACGGTAGTTTTATGTACACACCTCCTCCCGGATTTACAGGTACCGATACCTACACCTATACTTTAAATGATGCAAACGGTGTAGGGGCTCCGGTTCCAACCACCGACATGGGCTTGATTACCATCACGGTATCCAACCTGATCTGGTTTATTGACAATTCATCGGTGGCTGCTACCAGCGACGGCCGCTTGACCTCCCCGTTCAAATCACTGGCCGATTTTAACGCCGGTTCTGCGGCAGCGGGTGATGTCGTTTATATTGAAAATACAGGCACGAACTACACCGGTGGTATTGTACTGCAAAACAATGAGCGGCTGTTTGGCGAAGGCCACAATGGCGGCGCCAACCTGGCAGATGTGCTGCCTTTCGCCCTTCCTGCCAATAGCAAAACCCTCCCGGCCATCAATGGCACGCGCCCGGTCATCACCAATGCTGCCGGACACGGTATCGCCCTGGCGTCGGGCAATACTATTCGGGGCGTCGAAGTGGGCAACGTGGCCAGCGCCAATGCAAAAATATTTGGCAATAACTTTGGCACCCTTACCGTGGGGGCCGCTACATCCGATGTGTTGCTGAGCGGCACAGGCCAGGCCTTGAACCTGACCAATGGCACCTTTGCTGCCAGTTCTAAATTTATCAGCATTACGTCCACTTCCAGCGGAACCCAGGGTATTGTCCTGACCACCATTGCCGGTACAGTTGATTTTGGCAGCACTACGATTTCCGGCAATACAACCCAGGGAATTCTGGTAACAGCATCTACAGCCAATATCACATTTGGTAATACAACTGTTTCAAGCGGTACCGATGGGGTGAGCTTGCAAAACAATTCGGCAGGCACCCGTACTTTTGGCACCCTGACTATCTCAGGCGTATCCGCCGTCGGATTCCTTCATTCTGTCGGCGGCGGTACTACAACCGTTACCGGCAATACCACCATCACCAACCCTGGCGGCATTGGTATTTCCATTGCCAATTCGGCAAGTACGGTCACCTTTGCTGGCACTACTGTAAATAAAGGTGCATCTGCCGGCAAAGGCGTGGCCATCAGCACCAGCACCGGCAATACGATATTCGCCGCACTCGATATCACGACTTCCAATGGAATCGGCCTGGAAGGCGTGGACAATACCGGACAGATAACGGTTACTTCGGCCACAGGAAATATCAGCGCTACCAACAATGCTGCGATAGCAATCTCCCATGCCAGCCTTACCTCACCTGTAACCCTGAACTTTAACAATGTGTCCAGCACCAACAGTTCGGCAAACGGCGTCACATTGACCAATGTGACAGGTACATACAACGGAGCAGGCGGTTCCATCAGTGGCGCAGCAGCAAGAGGTTTTGCAGTAAGCGGAGGCACTATCACCATTACACACGGCGGCTCTATCTCCAGCTCTACCACCAACCCGGTCTTTATTGACAACCACGACAGCGGTAATATCACCTTCCAAACGGGCAATATTACCTCTACCACTCAAGGGATTGTGGTACAAAACTGCAATGGAGGCACCATCGCATTCAACAACCCCAGCAAAAGCCTCACAACTACCACCAATACCGGCGTCAATCTGACATCCAACACCGGCGCCACGATCAATTTTGGTACCAGCGGCCTGGTCATCTCCACCACCACAGGCACTGGCTTCAATGCGACCGGTGGCGGCACCGTCAATGTAACAGGTACTGGAAATACCATTTCCAGCGTTTCGGCCGTAGCCCTCAATGTTTCCGCCACCAACATTGGCTCCAGCAACATGACTTTCCAGAGCATTTCTGCCGGTAATAACAGCGCCTCTGCCGACCCTGCTACCGGTATTGCCCTCAACAATACGGGCGCCTCGGGTGGCCTGGTGGTAACGGGTACAGGCACTACCGACGGCTCGGGCGGCACCATTCAGTTTATCACCAACAGGGGTGTGGAGGCCATCAGCACCTCCAACCTGTCGTTGAAAAATATGACTTTCACCAGCGCCAATACGGCCGATGGCGTCTCTTGCAATGCTTCTGATAACTCTGCCTGCAATGCTGCTATCTATCTCAATACGGTGACCAATGCCACGCTGGATAATGTAGACATCAACACTACGGCTGAGGAAGGCATCAATGTGCGCAACTCCTCCGGCCTGCAATTGCTGAATAGCATAGTGACGAATTGCGGTACCGCAAGTTCGGGCGCAGATACGGAAGAATCCTGCCTGTATGCGCAGGGCTTATCGGGTACTTGCGCCATCACCAACTCTTCGCTGATCTTTGGCAGCGAGCGTGCTGCGGTTATTTACAATACCAATGTGACCCTGGCGCTCACGGCGACAAACTCAACTTTTGGCAATACACAGGCTATGTTGCTGGGCGCCGACGGTTTTGAAATGAATAGCCTGGGGAGCAGCAATACCACCCTCGATTTTGTAGGCTGCACGTTCACAACCCCCAAAACCAACGGACTTCAGGTTATTGGGGAAAATACTTCTGTTACCAGCGTTGACATTTCGGGTAGTTGTGTGTTCGATCCCGGCCTCGGCGCTGCCGCAGCGCTTGATATTGTCGGCAATTCTACGGCTGTCGTGAATTTCAATGTTATTGGAAATACGATCTCTGCGCGTAGTATCAACGTGGTCAATATTTCCGGCAATGGCAACTGCACCATGCAAGGCCGTATCAACGACAACATGGTTTCGCTCGCATCGGGCGGCACCGGTAGTGGTGTCGGCATACGTGTGATTATGAATGTTGATTCCGACGCGAAAGTGGAGATTAACAACAACAACGTGTCGGGCATTATCAACGACAGTGGTATTCTTACGCAAGCGTCGGGTGGCGTAGGCCGACTGGATGCCAAAGTGACGAATAATACCATTTCTGTAGCCAGTACGGGAGCATACCACATAGAAACCACCGCTGGTGCATCCAGCAGTATACTAACAAATAAGGTGTGTGCCATTGTGAGTGGAAACACAACGGGTGTTCCGTCCGGCACCTTGCGCAACTGGCGCCCGCGTTCGGCAACGCCATCGCACGAATTGATCCTGCAAGGCAGTGGCGCAACAGCCAATGCTTATTGGGATGGTAACGGCAATACTCCTTTGACAACAGCTATGACCCCTGCTAGTATCAATCAAAGTGGCACTGGCGTTTTCACTTTTACGAATGTTGCAGGTACCTGTATGTTACCTACCAACCCCTTGCCATGATCATATAGAACCTCACAAAACCAATAATCCTTTTTTCGGCACGCGCTGTTTTTCAGTTGTGATGCCTTTGTTAACCAGATAATATCCTGATGCTTTTCAACGCTGAATGTGCCTGTAGCCTGTTCCGGATGAAAAGGATATAAATTTTAAACTATGAAAAATAGTTTCATGAAAAAAATGTTACAAGTAACTGAAAAACAGTTTTTTGTGGTTGCGCTGCTGCTCTTGTCGAGCATCGCGGCTGTACAGGCACAAACGTTCCCCACACCGGGCTTTACACTCCCGGCAGGCAAAACCATTTGCATCACTTACGAAGTGGAGGTAAATGCCAATGTGTGCCCGAATAATAGCGCACCGGGAAGCGACATCAGCAACCAAAGCAATGTGTC
>JAEUUT010000254.1 GCA_016787415.1 Saprospiraceae bacterium
CAAAAACTGAAAATTGATATTGGGCTCTGTCACAGAACCACTGATACTCGTTTGAAGGAAAAAAATCTGCGGCTGTCGGTACGCAGCAGCCTCTTCTGCGGATGCTGCCGACAACTGATTGACAACCAATGGATAAGGAGATGCCTTGAACTGATACCGCGCTTTTAGGTCGAGTTCCGGGCGGGTGATGTCGCCTGTCCAGGTAATATTGCTGCCTGTGGCCACCTCAAAACTGCGTTTCACCACCGACTGGTACGAATAATTGTACACCCCACGCACCAGTTCTACCCGTCCGACCAGGGTCATGTTGCCGTTTGGCAGCACATCGAGTTGAAGTTTGCCGGTGGCTTTCCCCCTGAAATCGTCGCCCGTCACAGGATCTATGACACTGCTGATAGTCAGGTTGGAGTCGATTTCAATACTGGCACTGAGCGTAAAAGGCTGTTCGTTCACCGGAGCGTCGTACACAGGCGGGCGCACATACCGGCGGGGCGGCGGCACAAAATAAACGATGCCTTCGTGTTGAAGGGCCTGCGTAGCAGCATCGTACACATAAGTAAATCGCGATTCTCTGGCCGTACCCACAACCAACTGAATGTCGGGCTGGCTAAGCGGGCCTTTTATCGTGCCGTTCAGGTCGACATATACCTCGCCGTAATACACCGGATTTTGCTGTTTGGTAGAATTCAATGCCTGCCAGCCCTGGGCTTTCAACGTCAAATTGCTGCGAATATCCTTCCAGTCGCTGGTTGTCAAACGGCCATTTATTTCCAGGTCGTGCCCCGCCGGGTCGCGCAAACGCAGGCCGTCGAGCGATATGCCGTTTTCGGTAAATTCCAGGGGTGTATCGCTGAGTTCGTAGCGCACATTGGTGAGTGCTGGGGTAAAATAGGTTTCGTGAAACTGTACCTTTCCTCGTACTTTCAGGGCATCTGTGCTGCCGCCAATGGTGAGATGCGCTTCGGCCCAGCCACCCAGTTCGCGCAAGGTTTCTGCCACCAGCAGGTCGAAATTATTGTAGTTGATTCTGTCTATGTCGACAGCAAGATCGAGGTTCGTCTTTTTCCCTACAGTACGCGTATTCCCTTCTATTTCAATAGATTGCCCGGCGCCTTGCATGGAAAAACGTTCTATTTCTACGCCCCCTGGCATGATACGAATGCGGTTGTAGGCATCTACGTTCCACTCTTTGAAATCAATGATTTGTCGGGGTGCAAAAGTGACAGTGGTTTCTTTTTTACTGCCACCGATGGCTGCCTGCAAGGCCAGCACAAAACGCTCGCGCCCTTCCTCGTCGCGGGCGTTAAAAGTTACCCGGGCTGTATTGGCTATAAATTGCCCCTTGAGTTCGGTATTTTGAATAAAATCTTCGTTGCCCCGGCGCACCAACGGCGTCGTCAGGACAAACATGGCAGCCGAATCGCCAGCATAAGATCGAATAGTCAGCGAATCCACCTGCCAGTTGTCGTACACTACCCGGGGCGCATGGACTTCCAGGTTAAAATAATTGCGGCGGGCGATCAAAGCGCCTTCCAGTCGAACCGGCGCTAAGTCGCTCAATCCGGGGATAAGGCCGGTAGTGAGCACATCGGGCCGCAGCAGGTGCAGGTCGACCGAAACGGAATCGGCACCTACCCTCGGCACATATTGGGTGCGATCCACCACGAAGTACTGCTCCGTAATATTGGAAATGGTAGTAGAAAGTTCGGCAGGCGAAAAATAGCCGCCTATTTCACCTTTTAGCCAGTCAGATTCGATGGCAAGGCGGTTGTTGCGGTGCTGCAATTGAAGTTCAAGGGAAAGATTGCCTGGCCGCACGTGTACGGTATCGTATTGTAAATCAAGGTCTTCGATGGCTACAATTGCCTTCATGCTGTCGAGCGACAGCCCTTCCGACTCCGACCTTAGGTGCATACAAATGGTGGTGGGTCGCCTCGACCAGCCGAATTCACGCAGGTCCACACAATTCAGATACAGGTCTGTTTTGATCGTCGGCAAGGCCGGTTCCAGATCACCTTCTACCCTGGCCCGGACAGCCATTCGGTCGTCGGGCGATTCAAAAGTGCCGACAAATTTTTTGCCGTTGATATCCGCCGCCAGACGCAATTCACGCAGGATGACATTGTCCCAAATCAGGGAATCGACCACGCCGTTGAATTTCAGGCGCGCCGTTTTTCCTAACTGAAAACCTGTTCCATCCACCCGGGCATTAAAACTCAATAGTTGGAGTGGTCTCAAGGCTGTATCGGCTGCCAGTTGGGAAAGCCGGATATTTTCTGCGCGTACATCGGCGTGATAAGTGCTGTCTTGCAGATTTCCGGTGAGGTAAATATTTCCAGCACTGCCCAGCGCCACTTGCAGGTTGCCCGTTGCCGCCTGTCTGTTTCCTTTCGCCGCCCCTTTTACCCGCGTCATATCGGGTAGCCTCAAAACGGGTGTCACCACGGAATCGGGCACATAACCCAGTATTTCCGCACGGGTGAGGGCTGCATTGAATTGCAGGTTAAAACCGGCCTGTTGGGTATTCCGAAGGTTTTTTAAATTACCCTGAACTTGCAACTCGCTATTTTGTCCGCCCCGTAAAGCATTGATATTCATTACGATATTCAAATCCTCCATATGGCCGCGCAAGGAACCAGCAGCATCCAACATATCCGGAAAACGCATGCCTTCAGACTCCAGAAATGCAAAAAAAGCGTGGGGGGCTTGCAGTTTTCGGATGTCGAGGTCGATGCCCAGTTGGTCCGGATTGGACACGTGCTGCAAGGAACCTGCCACCTCGAACTGCAGTGCAGATGCGGTATCGGCAGGGAATGTCGCGCCTGTTTGTAGCGCCCCCAATTCACCGTTCATATCCAGTTTCAGGTTGGACAGACTGCCCTCGATCAAGCCATTTGCGTGCAGGTGTGCAGGCAGTGGTTGTGCCAGGACACTGTCGCGGGGCGTATCTGTGAGCGACATCCATTGCACCAGGTCTTCACGAGTCGTTTGAGCATTGGCAATATGCAGGTTCATGGACATGCGCGCTGTGTCGGTCAGGTTTTGCAGGGTGCCGCTCAAGGCAGCGGCGGTACCTTTACCTGCCTTTAGTTTCAAGCCGTCCAGCCGCAATTGGTCGAACCAGCCATCGAGGCGCCCCGAAAGTTCGTAAGGCGTGGCGCTTAGTTGGGTCAACGCGGCATTTTCCTGCGGCGGCAGCAACACGATCAGGTCGCCCACGATCCCTTTCAACTGGCGCAATTCTACCTGCATGCGTTCAAAAACCGTGTCTTTGCGCAGCAGCAGTACGTTGCCATCCAGGCGGGTGTTGTTCAGGCTGGCTTGGGCGTTATCAAGTGCTATTTTTTGCGGCGTAATGTGTATTCCGGCATTTAGAGAATGTACTTGAAGCCCACTTTTATCAAAACCGGATAAGGAAGCCACTGCCATTTGCATGGTATCGCCATGCATGGAAAACTGCGGCAAATCAACATTCAGGCGACTTAGCCCAAGATCCGCCGCATTCAAATGGCCGGGCGTGGGTGTAGTTTCGGGGTCGCGGTAAGCAATGGCGCTGTTTTTTACTTCCAGCCCTTCCGTTTTCAGGTTCAACTGATCTGCTGATTGCATTTCCAGTCTGCCCAGGCGTGTTTCATCCAACGCGGCATCCAGTGAAAGTTCGGGAGTGGCGTACAACACATGAGAACGTTCCAGTGCGGCATTATTAAGCAACAGGCTGAAAGCGGTCGGAGGCGACCCGTCCGCTACACTTTTTTGCGTTTGAACCATGCGCATGTCGGAATCGGCCAGGTTCAGCCCATCCAGTTCAAAATACATGCGGTCAAAATCAGCGCGTTTCAGGGTGGTTTCCAGACTTCCGATGTCGGCACGCATGCTGCTCTGGGTGTCATCGTCCTGCATCCGGAAATGTACCCGGTCTAATTGCAGCACCGTCAGGTCTATCTGTAATTTCCAGCCACTGGCGCTGGTGTCGGCCTTTTCCAGCCTCGGTGCATCCGGATTTGAAAATGCCGAAACGATAAAATCAAAATTGTAAATGCTGTCTTTTTTATGGAGGTAGGCAGCGGCGTCTTCGAGCGTAACCTGCTGTAATTCAATGCGCTGATCGAGCAATTTCCACATATCAACGCTTACCATCAGGCTGCCTACCCGAACGAGGGTGTCGCCATTTTGATCTTCCAGCAGAAATTTTTCAAGGGAAAGGTGATAGGGAAAGCGCAGCCCGACCGAGCCGATTTCAACGCGTGTTTTCAGTTTATTTTCCAGAAACGCCTGCGCCTCCCGTGTCAGTCGCTGCTGAACAGCCGGCAAGGTAAGCGCATACAACAAGCCCGTCACCAGCAACAGCAGCGTGCCAAGTGAGTACAAGATAAACCGCAGGAATTTGCTCCGGCGACTTTTGACGGGCCTGGTGTCGTTCATTCGAATTGGATGGCTGGTGTGTCAATATCTAGATATCAACTAAAAACAAAGCCATAGAAAACGAGGGCTG
>JAEUUT010000290.1 GCA_016787415.1 Saprospiraceae bacterium
CCGAAATGCGCCAGCGCCAGCGTGTTGCCTTTTTTCAGCAGTCCGCGGGAAGCATGGCGAATGATCCAGTCCGTTTCAGCAGAAACACCTGCCCACCGTGCGGCGATATCGAGCACCAGTTCGGGGTGGTCTTTGGAAATATCGTTCAGGTTGTTGGCTACCGAGCGGCGCACCGTTTCGGCAGGGTCGTTTTTCAGCGCCTCCAGGATAGGTAAAATGGGCGAGGGGTCGCGTTTCAGCGCAGGCACACCCATGCCCCAGGGCAGGCGGGGGCGAATGCCTTCGCTGCTCAGGCGACGTACCAATGCGCTAGGGTGCGCAGACCAGGCGCGCATCTGGGCATACATGCGCTCGGGGTAGCGAAGCAAAAAAGGTCGCACGGCAAACTCCGCACTGCTCCAGCGCGTCATGATTTCCAGGGCGGGCAAGGAAGCATCGGGGTCGTCAGCGCCGTGTATTTCTACAAAATCGGGCAAAAACGTGTACTCAAAGGTCATTTTTTCGCCGTATTGGTCGATGTAGCCTTGTGCAACTGCCGTCAGCACCTGCAAAGCCTCGCGGTAATCGGGCGGCAGGGTTTGGCGCAGGCACATGCTGATATGGCGCACACGTTGTTTGAGTTCGAGCGATTCCCAACTGGAATCGATCACCTGGCGGATAAAATGATCGACAGGAAATTCGGAGCGAACAGCGGCTACATCGGCAGCAAAACGCGCCACCAGTTCGCGCGAGAACATGTTTTTAAGTGGTTCCATGTGTTGTTATTTGTCGGGGAAAATATCGACCCAATCTTTTATCCCTTCCCGCCACGCCGCAGCACCTGATCCAGTTCGCGAAATGCCAGTTCTGCCCGGTTCCACACAGCACCCATGACGGAGGCGTTGTCCTGGCCTGCGTAAATGGATTTTTCACAAATTTCCCAGATTTCCACGACGGTTTTAATCAGCAGTTCCGGCGCCCGGTATTCCTGCAGCCGCTGGCGGGCCGCATCTATATTCATCCGGGAAGGTGGCAATTGCGCATTTTCCGTGAGGTAATGCTGAATGGATTTCAGCAAGGTGTCGTAAAACGCCCGGGAATCTCCCGCGCGCAGAAGCGCAGGAATAGCCCCGAAGTATTCGCGAAAGTTTTTTTGTGCCGGAAAAACCATGGGCTGTACCACGTTTTCAGGTGCGGGCGCCGAGACTACCTTCCGGCGTTTTTTCCGGAAAATCAGCCACAACAATGCCAGCAGGAGCATTCCACCGCCAGCCCATAGCAGCACAGGCTGTTCATACCAGGCGCGGGTAGGAGCAGGCTCCACCGGCGCAGGCACAAACAGGGTGTCTGATGGCGCCGACCGGGGCTGGTAGTTCTTGCCAGCAGCCACCTGAAACTCGATTTTTTGCGCAGTGCGCAGCACAAAACGGTTGCTGTCGGGATCGAAAAAAGAAAAGGATGGCTGAATCGAGTAGGTGCCCGGCTCCTTGGGCAGCAGCACGTACTCCAGCGTTTTGGAATGTACGAACTGCTCCATGTTTTCATACCATTCCTCGGCAGTGATCTTGGGTTCGAACACTTCCAAGCTGTCAGAACCGGCGATGACGGGGGCTGCCACGCGGTTGGCATCGCCATTGCCTTCAAATTGTATCGAGATCGTCAGCGCATCGTCCGTGCTGAGGCTGGTTTTATCCGCCGAAACGTTCCATTCGTACTTTCCAACGGCGCCGGTAAAAGAGGGTGGAGCAGGCGTAGGCAGCGGTTTTACCTTGAGTCGCACAGCCTGTGTTTGCAGCAGCACAGGTCGGGAGCCCAGCAGCATCCCCAATCCGCCGCCGCCGGATGATTCCACAGCGGCGCGCACTTTTGCTGTGCCGATCGTGTACTCTTTGGCTTCCTGCGGGAAAAGTGCTTCCTCGTGCAGCGTTTTTACGGCGTATTTCTTCCCGCGCACCGTTTGGTATTGTACATGGGTGTCGAAACGCCGTTTCTCCCGGGTGAAAAAACCTTCCATTCCAGGCAGTTCGATCAGGTCGGCGCCTTCTACCGACAATTGCGTGTACAATTTGATACGCCAGGTGACCTGCTGACCCGTGTAGGCCGTTTCGCGGTCGAGTTCGCTGGCAATAAAAATCTGATCATCGGAGCCGGGTGGCGGGGTAGCCGAACCTTTACCCGCCCGCGATGCAACTACCTGAATGACAAGCGGCTGGGTCGTCAGGGTTTTACCATTGGCCGTTACGCTGGCCGGGCTGATGGTAAACGTACCTGTACGAGGGGCTTCCAGCACGAACGACCAACTCTGGTGGGAAGAGGATTGCCCGTTGACGATGCTCATACCGCGCATTTCCGATGGGCCGCTCACTACCTTGAGTCCCTTGAAATCAGGCAGCACGAACCGGCTCCCCTGCGCATTTTTCAGCGAAAAAGTGACCTCAAAAATGCTGCCTTCTACTACCTCGCGCGATTCTGTGGCGGCTTCGAAACGCACTGTGCCCTGCGCGCCGAGCCAGGTTGGCGCCGACAGCAACAACACGAGTGCTGGCCACACAGGAATGACCAGCCGAAGTGATCCGGGAAACAGCAGTTTGAACGTCATCGGAGCATCGTAATTTGATCGGCGAATTTCTACACTTTTCCGGGTTCTCTAGCTACGTTTTGGTTTGTATTTCGCCTGTTCCAGAAACTTCTGTGGGTCGGTTTGTTTCAGAAGTTGTTCCATCGTGGTATCCGGGTTGCGTTTCATGTATGCTTTAACAATTTGCCAGCCCACCCAGTTGCCAATTTCGCCGGGCGCCTGCGGAAATACAATTTCGGCGGAAGGGCTGGGCATCACGATTTTCTGGTTCTTGTCGTTCACGGGCGTGTACAGCACCTGTAGGTCTAGCAGGCGCGCCCACACTTCCGCTTCGTTGGCGTAGCAGCCTTCCATTTGTTCGCGGGTGTAGCCCATTTTCATGCTATCGGGCAAGGTGGGCAGCAGACAATCCACGATGTAGAGGATTTTGCCGTTGTTGAGCATAAAATCGGCCACTTTATCGCCTTTGGGCGGCCCCACCACGCCGTTGGCGAGGGCAGTGGCGAGTTTTATGGGTACGTATTCCTGCTTGAATTGTCGGCGCAGGTATTCAGGAAAATAGTCGGGATTGTAGGCCGAAAAGTTTTCCCCCATAAAATAATCGAGGCTCAGCATCAGCAGCGTATCATTCACCGGGTAGGCGTCGCCCACAAGTTCGGTGATCGTCGTCACCACTGTAGGCGTGGTTTTTTCTGGAAAATAATACTTGTAATACCGAAACATGCGGTCGAGTTCGGGTGTCAGCCAGGCCAGGTCGGCGTACCGGGTGCGGCACGAATCGTACAGGCGTCGCACCTGCGCGGCTTTCAGAAAACCGGCCAGCGCCTGTTCGGGTGTTTCTCCGGGGTGGGTAGGATCCTGTACCACCTGGGATAGAAAAAAAGGTAAAAAAACCGGATACTTTTGTTGGAGCGCCGCCATCCCGGCGGCTACATTATTCGTATCTAATGCAAACAGATCGGTTTCAAAGCGCTGTACTTTTACCGGCACCTGAATATTGGAAACATCCGGCGTATTCCGGCTGTCGGAATCGCCGCAAGCGGCTGCCATCCACGCGGTCAGGGAACACAACAAAACGGCCCGAAAGCCAGTTGATAATTTTGATCTTCTACTCATAAAAAACTGCGATTTTTGCCCCGGCATACAGCCGTCGGAGTGACGCTGCATGCATCCAAGAGTCTATTGAAGTGCACGTATTTAAAACTGCAAAAAAACTGCTGATTATGAAAAAAATTGCTGCAATTTCTGTCTTTTATCTGCTGACGCTGCAACTGTTTGCGCAGGAGGCCCAAAGCCTGCGCTTCGGCTTCCAGGCATCGCCGACCTGGTCGTGGATGCGAACCAACGACAAACTCATTGAAGGCGTCGGCTCCAACTGGGGATTAAAGTTTGGCATGCTGGGCGAGTACTATTTTGCACCGAACTATGCCATCACCACTGGACTGGGTTTCGGGCTCAACCAGGGCGGAACGATTCAGAACGGGTTTCAGAAAGGCGTTTTCTGGCCTAAATCCGACCTGAGCGCACCCAAATTCGATACATTGCCTCAGAATGCAAAACTGCATTACCGCGTCAATTACGTGGAAATTCCGATCGGCTTGCGCATGCGCGGCGGTTCCAACGAGGATTCTCCGCTCAAGTTTTACGCTGAATTGCCGGTATTTACGATTGGTTTTGTGACCAAAAGCCTGGGCGACATTCGGGGTACCAACAGCCAGAATACGGAAGACGAAGATATTCGTTCTGATGTAAACGGCCTTTCCCTTTCCTGGGGCCTTGGCGGGGGCATCGAATACGAAATAGCCACCAGCGCTACGCTGGTAGCAGGCGTTGCCTACCAGAAACTGTTCACCGATATTACTTCCGATAGCGGTACCGTGCTCAAAGATGGCGCTTATGTAAAAGAAGATTCCAAGGCTACCCTCGGCATGTTTTCTGTGCGGGTAGGGGTGTTTTTCTAATGCTAACATAAGTTTTGGATAGCAAAACACTAGCAACAGAGGTAAACAATTGAAAACCATAACATTGGCCAAGTGTCTGTGAAAACGGCCTTATTCAAATCCCGATTTTGCCCCCTTGGAGGCGGTTGAGAGCACCCATGTTTGAGTCCCGACGTAGGAGGGACGAGTTTGGGTGCGAACCCGCTGGAAAGGAGGGCAAAATCGCAGGATTTGAATACAGCCTTGATTTTTTCGTTCTTTTTCATCAAGGAAAAAGAACAGTATAGCACGATGACTAAACTATCATAGGCCACCCTTTTGACCTTCATGTTATCAAGTGCTATCCAAAACACACATTAATACTATAAGTGTAGCGTACACAGAAATCCTGAGGAATCCAACAACAACAAAGCCCAGATTTATGCAGCAATGTGCATAAACCCGGGTTTTTTATTTCATACCGTATTAAAAATCTTCAGTTTGGGAGATTCCCAGCGACACGGGGAAATCAGGATTGGAGCACATACAAGTGGGAGAAATTGCACTAAATATTGTGGGCAATCAGAGAAGCCCGTCCGATTTTGTCATAATGAAGCGCATAAAAGATGAATTTCCCCTGGCGCTGGGTGTACACCAGATCGGCCTGGCGCAATACGCGTAAGTGCTGGGAGGCTACAGCCTGTTTGATTTTTAGGGCCTGAAAAATGTCGTTTACACAGACAGATTCGCGTCCATCGATGTAAAGAAGCATTTGAATTCGCAGCGGATGGGCCAGGGCGCGCATAATAGACGTCGAGGCCTTCAACCGCTGCCGGTTGGCGGTAGAAAGAAGGGGTGATGTGCTCATGTTTTTCGTTTTGTTACCCGGTTAAAGTATTGTTACCGGAACGGCAAATATGCACATTTTATCTTTTACTGTCATTTTTTAGCAAAAAAAAGAGCCATCCTGTTTTGCAAGGGCAAAACAATCATGGCTCTTTTCCGGAGGCCGATCTTGTAAAAATATTCAGGCTACCAACTCCTCCACCATGTGTGAAATCTGTCCGATCCGATTTTTGTTGAGCGAGTAGTAAATAAATTTACCATCGCGTTCGGTCACTACGACGCCTGCTTTACGCAGGATAGCAAGGTGCTGACTGGCAACACTTTGCTCGAGTCGCAGTTTCACATACAGGTCGGTAACCGTCATGCGCTGATTTTCCTCCAGCAGGTCAATCATGCGCTGACGAAGTTTGTGGTTTACGGCGCGCAATACAAGTACGGCCTTCCGCAGTTCATTGTAGTCCAGCAGGATGTCTTGTTGTCCCTTCTTTAAGACAGCCGCTGCTTCCCCTTTTGCTTTTCTCATACGAATTGTTTTGAAAAATGAATTAACTCATCCTAACGTGCTTTTACATATTCCAAAACTGTGCCATTTCTTGAAACAGCCTGATTAAAATGAAATAAAAATGCAATGTAAAAAAAATTGATTTGCAGGCTTCAACAATGCATTAAATTAACAAATGAGTAGTTTTTATTGTTTTTCATGCCACAAATTTTTGTTCGAAACCGTGATATTGGGCGGTTTCATGTACATGGGCTCGAAGTATGCAACATCTTGAAAATCAGCATGTTGAAAATTAAAAAAAGCGGCCTCACAAATATGAGCAGCCGAACATTTTTTTATTGCACTTTCCACCGTATTCTCAAAAATTGTCACGTTATTCAACTTTTGAGCGCCGTTCCCTGACACTACAAACACCGCTTCCTCTGGCTGTGGCACGAGCGGTGTCAGGTAATCAACAAACGAATTGTTTTCCAAAATCAGGGGCTGCGGGGCATGCAGCGGCTTCATGTCGGCATCATACAAACAGGTCCACACCTCCTGTCGGCGCGCATCCAGCATAGGCACGTAAAAAACCGGCGCACCCGCAGGCAGGGCTACGGCGGCCTGGCTTGCGCGGGCCAGCGCATGCAGGGTATCCACAGCAATAAGCGGCTTATTCAGGGCATAACATATTCCTTTTGCTACGGAAACGCCCACCCTGAGCGAGGTGTAGGAACCAGGGCCACGGCTCACGGCCACAGCGTCGAGGTCAGCAAACGCGATACCCGACATACGGACGCATTCGTCCACCTGCAACGTAAGCAGGGCCGCATGTTGAAGTGATTCCGGCGCTTCCACCAGCGCTTTCACTTCGCCGTCGACGGCAATAGCGGCTGAACATACATCGGTGGCCGTATCGAGGAGGAGTATTTTGGTCATCTTGCTTCTAGTAAAGAAGCGCAAAGATAGGGAGCCCTGCGTATTTGCTGCCAGGGAATCAGAATGCTCCGAATGTACTGAGGCAGTCTATCTGCAAGGCATTTTGCGGCGAACTGCGGTATTGTTGCAGAAGATTCTGCAAGGGGGCCGACGAGCCTTCTAGTGTACGAAGAAAAAACTGGGCCGGTCCCCCGGGCACGGATGCAGTATGGGGAACAATCAGGCCGGTGCCGCTCACTGTGAAATAGCTGTAATAGCCGGGCGCCAGCGCAGGCTCCAACGTAATGGATTTTAACTCATTCAGGAAGTCGACAGCGTGGGCCGAGGTGGCGGCATCTGGCGTTTTAATATTTCCCCAAAGGAGTCCAGGTTTCATTTTCTTGACTACAAGGTTTTGAAAATCAATTCCTTGAGGGTCTGATAGCGACATTTCATACCTGTCTTCAAATACATATAATGTGCCCTTGTTTTCGATCGCACTTCCCAGCGACAGTGTGAATGGATAGGCTGCGGGAACAAGATTTCCGAGGGGGATAAATGCGCGTGCGGATGCTATACTGCCGTGGCAGGTATCGGGTGCTGCAACATTGCTGAGGTGAACATCTATTTTCCCATCCGCCATTTGCACAGCATACTCGATAACATAATTGTTGCACGGATACTTTTCCAGGCTTTGTATCCACAAACCGAACTCCGGGTGGCCATCTACCACATCACGTCGTTCGAAAAGATCAACCTGAAACTCGGGAGCAGTTGTAACAATCACAACATCCTCGTCCTTGTTGTTCTGACAAGACTGCAAAAAAGGCAAGATGCCCGACAATAAAAGGGTCCAGTAGCAAAAACGGATCATGCGGCAAAAAAACTAACCTTTCTTCTAACGAACAGAACCTTTAAATGCTGCCTGGCAATAGGAATGCGAACAACTTCATACAGGAAAACTTGCCATTGTTGTCCTAGGTAATTAGCAGTGCCTTATTTTTGCCCGCTCTTGCAAAAGCCGGTTTAATATGTTCAACCCAACCCACATGCTGCGTCTTTCCTGTTTTGTTTTAATCCTTCTTTTCGCGGTTCTTTCAGCCTGTAAAAACGACCCCGCATCCTTGCAGGGTTCAGAAGAAAACACCGCCCGGCAGGATACGGCTTCCGGCCCGGCGCCCGTGGCAGAAAAAGGTACTTTTACCTACACCGTTACCAGCGGGACGGTAAACTGGACGGGCAAAAAAGCGACCGGCGACTCGCACGAAGGCACCCTCAACATCGAATCAGGTACGATCAAGGTGATAGACGGGAAATTGCAAAGTGGTCGTATTCAAGTCAATATGAATACGCTGACCGTAACGAGTATAAAAGACGGTGGCGAAAAACGCGACCTGGAATCGCACTTGAAAGACGTTGACTTTTTTGAAGTCGGCAAATTTCCCGAAGCCACCTTTGTTTTTAATGAGGCACTGACCAGCGATATGGATCACTTCAACGAGATCGTTGTAGGTGATCTGACTATTAAACAGAAAACGCACGGGATAAACATCCCCGTACAATTAAAAATATCTGGCAATGACCTCACTGCCAGTTCGCCCGTTTTTTCCATTAACCGGACAAAATGGGGAATCAATTTTCGCTCGGGTTTGCTGGGTACCGTCAAAGACAAATTGATTGAAGACAATATCATACTCTCCATTCGTTTGTCGGCAAAGCGGAATCCTGCGCCGCAACAGGTACCGTCAAAAGGGTAATTTAGCCGACAGAGCGTTATATAATTACAAAAATTAACAACTTAGCCCCTGCGTATCAAGGAAGAATACCTATTTTTGTCACGCATAAGTCAGCATTCTCGCCATTTTTTCTCTTTTACTCCAACCTTACACACCCGACATCGCTGGTTACCTTTTACAGGTAACTGCGTCTTTCTTGTGCTTTAATCTGGCTATTAACCACTTTACCGCTATTTACTTTAATTAAAAATCCTTCCCATGGGACAGAACTCTACACTTTCCGGATTCCGGGTCGGCAGGCTGCCACGCCTGACTGCACTGCTGGTTTCTTTTTGTCTTTTAAGCGCAAGCACACTCCTGGCGCAGGTAACAGTTTCTGTTACCAGTACCAATGTTACGTGCTACGGCTTGAGCAACGGCACCGCTACAGCCACGGGCGGCGGCGGCTGGGCTCCTTACACCTACCACTGGAGCACGGGCGCTACTACTGCTTCCGTAACGGGACTGCCCGCAGGCACCTACTATGTTACGGCTACCGACGTAGACCAGGGCTATGCTGTTGGCACCGTCGTGATTACACAACCGCCGCAACTCGGTGTTCAGGTGTATGGCGAAAGCCAGATTTGCGGCATCGTACCTGACGGCAAGGTGACCGCTGTACCTTACGGCGGCACCCAGCCTTACACTTACCACTGGAGTACAGGCGCTACTACCGCCCAGATTTCCGGTTTGCCACAAGGCACCTACACCGTTACGGTTACGGATGCCAATGGATGTACTACTTCCGGCAGCGGAACGGTGTATTTCTGGAATGAGGGCATCTGGATCATGGATACCAGTACCAACGTTACCTGTTTCGGGCTCAACAACGGTACGGCCTCCGTCATGGGTATGTCGGGCACGCCCCCATACACCTACCACTGGAGCACGGGCGCCAACACTGCCAGCGTTTCGGGCCTCGCACCCGGCAACTACTCCGCTACGGTAACCGACGCCAACGGTTGTTCCAACTTTACCAATATCACCATCACGCAGCCTACCGCTGTCACTTGCACCTCCACCACAGTCAATGCAGCATGCGGATTGCCGGGAAGTGCTACGGTTATTCCCAGCGGCGGCACACCACCTTATACAGTAGTCTGGAGTACCGGTTCGACCAGTTTCACCATCACTGCATTGCCCGGCACCTACACCGGCACCATCACCGATGCAAATGGCTGTACCAAACAGTTTTCTGTAACCATCGGCGGCACCAATACCACCCTCACGGTAAACACTACTGTAAATACCAATGCAGGTTGTACCATTGGCGGCAAAGCGACGGCTTCGGCCAGCGGCGGCTCGGGCAACTATGCATTTAGTTGGGACAATGGCCAGAACACGGCCATGGCTACCAACCTCACTGCCGGCAACCACAGCGTTACAGTAACTGATATTGCAACCGGCTGCACCGGCGTGGGCACGGTGAATATTCCAACTGCAACTACTCTTTCCGTTTCAGCGCAAGTTGTTACCAATGCTACCTGCCTGACAGGCGGCAGCGCTACGGCTACTGCAACAGGCGGTACACCTCCCTACACCTTTAAATGGGATAATAACCAGACTACCCAAACGGCTACCAACCTCGGCGCAGGCCCGCACAGCGTGACTGTAACGGATGCCGCAGGATGTGTTGCTACTGCCATCGTGATCATTGGTCAGACACAAGGCCCGACTGTAACAGCCGTTGTCAACAGCAATGCTACCTGCGTAACGGGCGGCAGCGCTACGGCAACTGCATCTGGCGGCGCCGGGAGTTACGTTTTCCTTTGGGATAATGGCCAGAACACTGCGACGGCTACCAACCTGAGCGTGGGCGTTCACCACGTGACGGCCACCGATGCTGCTGGTTGTTCTGCCAGCGCTATGGTAACCATTACCCAGCCTGGCGCTCCAACGGTCGTAGTTTCTCCGGGTTCTCCGGCCAACTGTATCGCAGGAGGCGGCTCTGCAACAGCAGGCGCCACAGGTGGCACGGCTCCGTACTCTTTCCACTGGAGCACAGGCGCCAATACTCAAAATGTGACCAACCTGAATGCAGGCACCTACACAGTTACAGTAACGGATGCTGCGGGTTGTACTTCTACCGCACAGGTAAGCGTTGCGGCTTCTATTCCGCCAAACGTAGTAATCGTGGCTTCTTCCAATGCTCGTTGCGACCAGCCGGGCAGTGCGACGGCAAGTGCCTCTGCCGGTACAGGCCCATATTCCTACCACTGGGATAATAATGAAAATACCGCTGTTGCTACCAACCTCACTGCCGGTACGCACACTGTAACGGTAACAGACGCCGCCGGTTGTACGGCTACTGCCAGCGTAACCATCGGCACGACTGCCAATGGTATTACCATCGGCGACCTGGTATGGTATGACAACACCCAGGATGGTTTTCAGAACAGCAACGAAATCGGTAACGGTGTATCGGGCGTAACTGTTATGCTGATCAAGGCAGGTACAGACAACACCTTTGGCACTTCCGACGACGTGACAGTGTCTACCACGACAACGAACAGCAACGGCCTGTACCAATTTACCTGCGTAACACCTGGTACCTACGTCATTATGTTCAGCGGTATCCCGAGCGGATATGTGTTCTCTCCGAAAGACAACACATCCAACGACTGCAACGACAGCGATGCAGGTGCGAACGGCAAAACCTCTTCGTTTACGATCATTGCTGGTCAACCGGATAATTTCTGCTTCGACGCCGGTATCCACATTCCTTGCGTCAACGTGACCTACCCTGGCTTTATCTGCTGCGAACAGATCATTTGCGAAGGCGAGGTTCCTGCTGCCATTACGGAGGTAAATGCTCCTACCGGCGGTAGCGGCGCCCTCGAATTCCAATGGCTCCAGTTGGTACTCGTCAATGGCCTGCCCGCATGGCAGCCAATTCCGGGCGCCAACGGCCCAAGTTACCAGCCTGGTCCGCTGTTTGAAACCTCCCGTTTCATGCGCTGCGCCCGCCGTGCCGGTTGCAACAACTACCTGGAATCGAACATTATCGTGATTACGGTAAATCCTGCCGGCGGCAACAACTGCCCCGACTTTACAAATCATTTGCAGGCCCTCGTGCAGCCCAACCATACTGTACAGGTAGACTGGACGACCAACGCGGAAGGCGATGCCTATATCTACTCCGTACAGCGTTCGGCCAACCGCATTACCTGGGATGTTGTGACAACTGTAATGGGTCTGCACAACACCACGGGCGAAAATGTATACACTGCTGTCGACCAGACGCCACTGGCAGGTACCAGTTACTACCGCATCAAACGCTCGAACGCGAACGGCGTAAATGCCTTCTCGGAAAGTGTGGAAGTAAAACTCGACCTTTCAGAAGCAACAGCCGTGTCGGTGTATCCGAATCCGGTAACGGACAAAATGACCATTAAAAATGCCATGGAATACGATGCCGATGTGGTAATAACCATTACCACTACGCAGGGTGATCTGGTACATGCGCTCACCATTCCGAAAGGTGCTATCCTGCAGGAAGAGGTTCCGATGGCTGATTTGCCTTCCGGCATTTACATGGTGCGTATCCAACTCGGAAATGGAGAAGTAAAAACAGTGAAAATTGCCAAGTTTTAAGTACTAACTTCTTTTTCCACTGCATTTCATAATATGACTCATCCCGAATTTTGGTCAAGGCCAGGATTCGGGATTTTTTTGTGCTATTTCCCGTAGAGAGTAATTCCCGCAGATGTACCTGTAGAGTAATTCCCCGCAGAACTCGCAGATTTACCCGCAGAATTCGCAGAACGTAGAGGACACATTTTACTCCGATCAAATAGAAAAGGTGTACTCTACGTTCTGCGAATTCTGCGGGAAAATCTGCGAGTTCTGCGGGGAATTACTCTACAGAAAATGCGCCTCAAAA
>JAEUUT010000295.1 GCA_016787415.1 Saprospiraceae bacterium
CTTCCCGACGCAGTTTCATCCGCCAGACCGCCACTTTGCTGGGCGCCATGGCCTTGCACCGGCATCCTGCTGCCGCATTTCCTGTTGCTGATTTGCCGGAAAACACGCCGGAGGAAGATTTCTGGCGACAGGTGCGGCAAGCCTATGCAGCAAGCCCAACCATCATCAACCTCAACAACGGCGGCGTGTGCCCTACCCCACGCGCCACCCTCGACGCCCTCGATTACTACAATCGCATGTGCGCCGAAGCGCCTTCGTACTACATGTGGCGTATCCTCGACCAGGATCGTGAGCCGCTGCGCGAAAACCTGGCTGCCTTTGCCGGGGTGCCGCCCGACGAAATCGCCATCAACCGGAACACCACCGAGGCCCTGAATACCATCATTTTCGGATTGCCCCTGAAAGCCGGCGATGAAGTAGTGCTTTCCCGTTTCGACTACCCCAATATGATGAACGCCTGGAAACAAAGGGAGGCCCGCGACGGTATCCGACTGGTATGGGTCGATCTCGAACTACCTTCTGGCGACGAAAACTACCTCGTGGATGCTTTTGTTTCCAAAATAACAGAAAAAACCCGGCTGGTGCATCTCACGCATGTCATCAACTGGTGCGGACAAATATTGCCCGTCCGCAAAATTGCCGACCGCGCCCATGCAGCCGGCGCCGAAGTGCTGGTAGATGCCGCCCATTCTTTTGCTGTGCTCGACTATAAAATTCCGGACCTCGGCTGCGATTACTGGGGCACCAGCCTGCACAAGTTTCTGTGCGCGCCGTTCGGCACCGGATTGATGTGGATTCGCAAGGAAAAAATTTCGCGCATCTGGCCGCTGCTGTCGAACGATCAGCCCGACAGCGATAATATCCGGAAATTTGAATCGCTGGGTACCCGCAGTTTTCCGACAGAAATGGCGATCGGCTATTCACTTGATTTACACAACTTTATAGGCCCGCGCCGTAAACAGGAACGTCTGCATTTCCTGAAAAAATACTGGATGGAACGCGTACAGGATGTGCCGGGTATTCGTTTTTTCACCAACCCTGATCCGCAGTGGAGTTGCGCCATCGGCAATTTCGGGCTGGACGGCTGGAAATGCACGGAAATCGCCGGACAACTATTCGATAAATGGAAAATACATACCACCACCATCGACTGGCAAAAAATAAACGGCGTGCGCGTTACGCCCAATGTGTACACCACCACGGAAGAACTGGATAAATTGGTGCGGGCAGTGAGAGGGTTGAAGAAATAAAGGGGCAAGGGGCAAGGGGGCAAGGGGCAAGGGGCCAATTTTACCGATTCTTGCCCCTTGCCTTTTGCCCTTTGCCCCTTGCCTCTTGCACTTTGCACTTTGCCCCTTGGCTTTTGCCCCTTACCTTTGGCCCGCCTTTTTCAACGCAACCGAATTCATGGAACACATCCAATTTTCAATAGAGAACAGCGTAGCCAGAATCACCTTCAACCGTCCGCAGGTATTCAACTCCATGCACCAGGCCATGCGAGCCGAAATACTGGAAGCACTCGACGCTTGCGCCACGAATGCAGACGTGCGCGCAGTGCTAATTACCGGCAACGGGCGCGCATTTTGCGCAGGGGAAGACCTCCAGGAAGTAGTTGACCCAAATGGGCCATCGCTGACGACGATTATTTCAACGGGCTACAACCCGATTGTACAAAAAATACGCGACCTGGAAAAACCCGTCGTCATGGCCGTCAATGGCGTGGCCGCCGGCGCGGGCGCCAATATTGCCCTGGCGGGCGATGTGGTGGTAGCCGCCATGTCGGCCAGTTTTACCCAGGCATTTTCCAAAATCGGTCTGATTCCCGACTCGGGCGGCACCTGGACGTTGCCACGTCTTGTCGGCCTCCAGCGCGCATCGGCCCTGATGATGTTGTCGGATAAAATCAGCGCCGAAGATGCCCAGGCTATGGGTATGGTGTACAAGGTTTTCCACGACGAAACGTTTCTGACCGAAAGCATCGAACTGGCCGAAACGCTCGCTCAGATGCCGACGCGAGGGCTGGCGCTCACCAAAAAAGCCCTGAATGCATCTTTCAGCCATTCCTTTTCCGAACAACTGGCCCTGGAAGACCAACTACAGTCGGAAGCGGGAAGCACAGCAGATTACCGAGAAGGCGTGGCTGCATTTCTGGAGAAACGAAAACCTGTGTTTACGGGAAAATGAGTGATCTTGTTATCCGTTATTAGTTATCGGTTATCTGTTATTAGTTATCAGGGGTGGTAAGGGTGCCTCCGTACAGATGCTTGGCTATACAAAAAATGAATACAATGCATCTGTGCAGAAGCACCCCTACCACCCCTGATAACTAATAACAGATAACCGATAACTAATAACAGATAACCGATAACAAATAACCAATAACTAACTTCTTGTGTCGCGCTGGATTCAGAAACTCCGCATTTTTCCACCCAATTACGCCGTTCGGAAAGGCGATGCCCGCAAACTGGGAACCTCGCTGTTGTTCCTCTTTCTGACGGCATTGGTCATTAGCCCGGAATTGCGATACGAACTGCGCGCACTCGTAGAATACCCCCTGCATTACAAGGAATACAAACAATTCGGCATCCGTATCCCCGATGGTTATACCGTCCACGGCATCGATGTGAGCAAATGGCAGCAGCGGGTCGACTGGACGCGGGTAAAAAAAATGAAAGTCGGGAATGTAAAAATCACGTTTGCTTTCATCAAAGCCACCGAAGGCACCTGGCTGGAAGACCCCGAATTTGATAAAAACTGGGAAAATGCCCGCGAACAGGGGATCGTCCGTGGCGCTTATCATTACTTTCTGCCCAATGCCAGCGCCAAAGACCAGGCCGCCAAGTTCATTCGGGCTGTCAAACTGCGCAGCGGCGACCTGCCGCCCGTGGTGGATGTGGAAGAAACGCGGGGCATGAACAAGACCCAGATTCAGCGTTACACCAAGGATTTCCTCAACATCCTCGAAAAATACTATAAAGTGCGCCCCATTCTGTACACCAACCGCGATTTTTACAAACAGTACTTCGCCGACGTGGAAGACTTTGAAAATTACCGTTTCTGGATCGCACATTACCACGTGAGCGATTTCGATATGCCCGGCGATCAGGATTGGCATTTCTGGCAACACAGCGACCGCGGCAATGTGAATGGCATCAATGAACGCGTCGATTTTAATGTGTTTAACGGCGATAGCGCTGCGCTGCGGCGGATATGTGTCCCGTAGTTCGTTATTTGTTATCAGTTATTAGTTATTGGTTATCAGGGTGATAGGGGTACATTGGCACTTGTTTTTTGCAGTGTAATAAGGCTGCGGCAAGTATTTATGGATACCATTATTTATACAAGCAGGAATGTTCGACATTCGCCGTGGTATTTCTTGCCTCTACTGAAATGCCCAACCTGTCAACCAATGCTCCCCTACCACCCCGATAACCAATAACAGATAACTGATAACAAATACGTTAAAGCCTGGTTAAGCCCTGCAACCCCAGTCGGCTTTCCAGTACTTTTGAACCGAATAAATTTTTGATGCATAAAAACAATCATGAAAAAAACATTTCTCTTCGTGTTTGCTTGCCTGCTG
>JAEUUT010000145.1 GCA_016787415.1 Saprospiraceae bacterium
ATCTTTCTTTCACTGGTTAAATGATCAATTTCATCTCCAAAACGCTTCAAAAGTCCGTTCAAATCCAGGTTTGATTATTCACATTTTTGGCAAAATTGCCGCCGCTTTGGCTTTGTGGGTTTTCAACCCCTAATTCGCATGACTCAGGACTGTTAAGGACTCAGGACTAAAAAAAACGGCCCCGACACTTTACAGCATCTGGGCCGGACATCCTTCTAAAAACCTTCTTGCTAATTTTTTTAGTTCAGCACGATGTCTTTCTGTTTGCCAGTGATTTGGCTTTCATCTAATGGGCTGGTTTCGCAATGCACGAAATCCGCATCGTGGAACTTGTATTTATCTTTAAATCCGTTGAGCATCACCTGCACATTTTTCTGGGGCGCTTTTTGTGCGGCATATTCACGGATAATTTCCAGTACATCAAAATCGATATAGGCTGTATCTGCGGCATCAATCAAAACCTTTGAATTGTTGGGCAGCGTTTCCAGGGTATTTTTGATAGACGCCTTGTTAAGGAATGATACTTCCTGCGACAGTTGAATGCGAATGAGGTCGCCTTCGTGGTATTCTTCGCGGTGAAACAGGTACGAGTTGTTCAGATTTCCCCACAGGATAGCGATCACACTGGCTACCAGTCCGATACCTACGCCTGTAAGCAAGTCGGTGAATACAACTGCCACCACCGTAATGATAAAAGGCCACCACTGAAATTTTCCGTTTTGCCACATTTCCTTGAAAATGGAAACTTTTGCTAGTTTGTAGCCTGTAAGGATGAGTACGGCTGCCAGCGCAGACAGCGGAATCAGGTTGAGCAGGGATGGAATTAAAGCGGCACATACCAGCAACAACACACCATGCAGAATGGCCGACATTTTGCTACGGCTGCCTGCATTGATATTGGCAGAACTGCGTACAATCACAGACGTGACGGGCAGGCCACCTATCAACCCGGAAACAATATTGCCAATGCCTTGCGCCCTGAGTTCTCGGTCGGGATTGGAATACCTGGAAAACGGGTCAATTTTGTCAACAGCCTCTAGACATAACAATGTTTCTACGGAAGCCACCGCACAAATTGTCAGGGCTACTGTGAACACCTTCGGGTTGGTAAACTGAGTGAAATCAGGCAGGGTAAACTGTCCGATAAATGCGCCGAAGTTTTCGGCGATAGGAATATTCACCAGGTGCTCTGTGCGAATCGCCCAGGGATCACCCCATGTTTTCAGCAGTTCATTCAGCAATACGCCGGTCAGCACCGCCATCAGTGCAGCAGGAATGGCGCCCAATCGTTTTTTTATGGCAGGACGCTCCCACATCAACATCAAACCAATGGATATGAGCGCTACCAGCGTTGCGCCCGGATGAATAAACTGTGTAATAGATTGCCAGATGGAAGAAAAGGTGTTGGCCCCATCTGGCTCCGCAAAATACATATCGCCCTCAGCATCCTTGTCGTAACCCAGTGCATGCGGAATTTGCTTCAGGATGATGATGATGCCAATGCCTGTCAGCATGCCCTTGATAACGCTCGAAGGAAAAAAGTTGGCAATGGAACCTGCTCTCACAAAACCCAGTACCAACTGGAAGATACCGGCCAATACTACGGCTGCCAGAAAGATTTCAAAGGAGCCCAGTTGTTGTATCGCCACCAAAACAACGGCAGTCAGACCCGCCGCCGGGCCGCTTACGCTGGTATGCGATCCGCTGAGGCTGCCGATAACAAGTCCGCCAACAATACCTGCGATCAAACCGGAAAAGAGTGGTGCTCCAGATGCAAGGGCAATGCCCAGGCACAGGGGCAGGGCAATAAGAAAGACTACCAGCCCTGAAGGAGCATCATAGCGCAGATTTTGGAAAATATTTTTTTGTTGCATGAAGGATAGCATTGGAATGTCTTAAAGAAGAATGGCTTTTCGCGGAGTACATTCCGGAAAGGCGGTCAAGGATGTAACCTGAAATAATCTGGATCTGTGCAGACGTGCTAGAATACCCTGAATTGGAGCGCATAAGCCCGAATACAGCGCGGTGATTGCCTTTGTCAAGCATCATGATGTACAGCGCTGGCCTTGAAAGCAGCACTATAGAAAAGGCAACCTTACTTTAGCAGAAATTGGGAGGGGGAGAGAAAATGGAAAGAGGCGCGCAGGAATGAAACTGCTTGAAATAATCCTCAGGGGTGCCCGTGTGGTGAACGGAAGAAAAATAGGTCAGGCTGAGTGATTGTTCAGTGAATTTGATCTTGAACGACTTGCCCTGAGAATCATCCTCTTTGCTTTCTTTTTTGGCGTCTTTTTCGCCCTCATCACAGGATAAAATCTCCATTCCCTCGCAAGAAGCGAAGCATTTACAAACGTCTTCAGTGACCAGACTGGCCAATGCAAAAACGGTAAAGATTTGAAGGAGAATTTTTTTCATCTGTGTTGAAAAATCGAAGACTAAACACAAAACTTGCCTTCGGGTTTCTGCAAATGTACTTTTTTTTGAAAAAACTCAAGTGTTTTTTCGAAAAATTGTTATAAGTAATTGAAAATGAATGCATTGAATCCAGATAGATATTTTTTATGAAAGCATTGCTGCTCCGTCAATTACATCAGCCGCTCGAATACAGCGACTTTGATATTCCGAAACCAGGTAAAAACCAGGTGCTGGTCAACCTGTATGCTGCCGCGCTCAACCACCGCGACCTATTCATCACACAAGGCCTGTATGCAGGTATCAAAATGCCTGTCATCCTCGGCTCTGATGGGGCAGGGGAGTACCAGGGTAAACGGGTGCTGCTGTATCCGGCGCTGGAGTGGGGCGATCGATCGGCACATCAGGGAAAAAACTTCCGGGTGCTCGGTATGCCCGAGAACGGCACTTTTGCTGAAAAAATCTGTATCCCGCGCCGCAACCTGTTAGAAATGCCGTCTCACCTGAATTGGGAACAAGGCGCGGCGCTTCCACTGGCCGGACTCACTGCCTGGCGGGCGCTTTTCAGCCGTTGTCGTTTGAAAAACAGGGAAAAAGTGCTCATCACGGGTGTCGGCGGCGGTGTAGCGCTTCAAGCCTTGCAATTTGCCGTGGCAGCCGGCGCACAAGTGGCTGTTACTTCTGGTTCGGAAGAAAAACTGGAGCGCGCCCGCTCGCTCGGCGCTCATTTTACAGCCAACTACCGCGAAGAAGGTTGGGACAAAAAACTGAAACAGGCAGCGGGTGGCTTTGATGTCATCATCGATTCTGCTGCCGGAAATGGATTTTCAGCGCTCATAGGGCTTGCCAATCCAGGCGCCCGAATCGGCGTATATGGCGGCACCCTGGGCAAGGTGGACGGGTTTTCTCTCCAGCCGGTTTTCTGGAAACAAATCAGTATTCTGGGTTCTACGATGGGTAGTCCGCAGGAATTCAAAAAAATGCTGGATTTTGTAGCCGCACACAAAATTGTACCTGTCGTGGACAAGGTTTTTGATCTGAAAAACGGGAATGCCGCCCTTGAACGTATGGAAAAAGGAGAACAGTTCGGGAAAATTGTAACACGGATTACGCAGATGTAATGCGGATTACACGGATTAGCATTCGTACAGATATTGTGTGTTCGCTCGAGTTAAAAAATCCGTGTAATCTGTATTACATCCGCGCAATCCGTGTTGCAATCCGTGTTGCAATCCGTGTTGCAAGTACCAGCAACAGCCCCGGCAATCCAATCCACAAAAATTCGCTGATAAGCACTTTTAAGCCCCATTCACTGAAAAATGCGCCGGCGCCGAGCGGCGATACTACGATCGGGCGCCAGGGGAAAAACAATCGTTCGGCTGAAAAAGGCCACCACAGGGCGCAGCCCCGACCTCCATCGGTCAGCATGTCGAGCAAGGGGTGCGAAACAGCACTCAACGCAAACCAGCAGCAGATGAAGACGCTATGCTTTAGGCTTGACCCTTTTTGCAAAACATTGAAAATCAAACCTGTAAGCAGCCCGATACTAATGGTAAAAACCAGCGAGTGCGTCCAGCCCCGATGCCCCCATTCACTGTTGTAAGGAATGCCAAAACGAAAGGCCAGCACGTCCAGATCGGGTAGCGCAGCCAGACAACCTGCAATAAAAAACGTTGCAGGGCGCGCTACTTTTGGAAACCCTGCCTCACCGATAGCCGCTGCTGCTGCCACATGTCCGAAGATGGATGCCATGGTATTTTATGTTCAAGTGATGGTGTTTTGAATTTTGCTGTGGTATTTTTGCATAATAAAAACAGAACCATGCCCAACTTTTTACTCCCTCCCTCTGCTCCCAATTTCCCTTCTCAACGGCTGCGCGTCGTGGTTAGCATGGCGCTTATGGTATTATGTATCAGCCAGTGCCAGTCGCAATTTCGCCCACCGGAAGTGGAAATATCGGAATCCGACACGGTTGGTTACGCTTTTTTGCAACAAGAAGAGCATGTGGTTGAAAATGCATCTTACCTGGAACCTCTATTCAAAAAACTGTACCTGCAGCGGGTGCAAGGTGGACAAAAAATCAATATCGTTCAAATCGGCGACTCGCATATTTTGGGCAATTACCTCACCCGCGAAGTGCGTGAACGCCTGCAGCGCGCTTTTGGCGATGCCGGTCGCGGTCTTGTTTTTCCATACAAACTGGCAGGCTCCAACGGCCCGCGCGATTTTCTGGTAGAAACCAATGCCCGCTGGAACGGCGCCAATTGTCAGCGCGACATCAGCCCGTCCACTCAATTCGGTGTTTCTGGTTTTAAACTGGAAACCTACAACCCAAAAGGAGAACTGACATTCCGCTTGCGCGATACGGCGACTTCTGAAACGCGCCTGTTTACCAAAATCACGATTTTCCAGCACCGAACGCCGCTTCAATACGAAGTGGAGGTACGTGATGACATCACCAATCAGGTGGCGCAAATCTACGTGCAGGATGAATACGCCCGTTCTTATTATTTCGATCGTCCAGTGGGGCAGGTAACCATTGCCGCCAAAAAAACCGATGCCAAACAGAAATTGCTCACCCTCGACGGCGTGGAACTGGAAAACGAACTTTCAGGCATCGTGTTTCATTCTATCGGTGTCAATGGCGCCAAATTCCAGGATTATGTACGCGCTGAATACTTCGCCCGGCAAGTAGCCCGCCTGCAACCCGATCTGATTATTCTTTCTATGGGCACCAATGAAGCGCAAGGGCACACCGAGCCTTCCTATATGTATCGTACCATGCGCGACCTGACAGAAAGCCTGCTAAAAGAGTCGCCCCAGGCGCTTATTATGCTAACCACTCCGGCAGATTCGTATCTGAAAGGCAAGAGTTTTAACCCGCACATGCCGGATATGAGTGGGGTAATTCGCAGGTTTGCCCGCGAAAAAGGATACGCTATGTGGGATTTGTTCAATTTCACGGGTGGCGCCAACTCGGCTGCCAACTGGAAAAGCAGCGGACTCATGTCTTCCGACTCCGTCCATTATTCCAAAGCCGGTTATGCCGCACAAGGCAAACTCTTGTACCAGTCCATCGTAAAAGGTTACAACGAATACGTTCTCTCCAAACAACCCTGATCTCACCTCTCTCACCTCTCACTCTCTCGTTTCTCACCTCTCACTTCTCTCACCTCTCACCTCTCACCTCTGTCCATGTCTCCCATCGGCGTTTTCGATTCCGGCTACGGCGGCCTCACCGTTTTTCGCGACATAGAGCGCCGGCTGCCGCAGTACGATTATATCTACCTGGGCGACAACGCCCGGGCGCCGTACGGGCCACGCGATTTCGAGACGATTTACCATTACACCCTCGAATGTGTGCAGCACCTGTTCGATATGGGATGCCCGCTGGTCATTCTGGCCTGCAATACGGCGTCGGCCAAGGCATTGCGCAGCATTCAGCAGCAGGATCTGCCTGGTATGGCGCCGGGACTGCGCGTACTGGGCGTTATCCGGCCGACGGCGGAGGTGGTGGGGCAGTACACGCAGAGCCGGGAAATCGGGGTGCTGGCTACCCGCGGCACCGTCCTGTCGGAGTCTTATGTGATTGAAATAGCCAAGTCTTTCCCGGACATCAAGGTGTACCAGCAAGCCTGCCCAATGTGGGTGCCGCTGGTGGAAAACAACGAACACAACAGTCCGGGCGCCGATTATTTTGTACAAAAATACCTCGACGAACTCTTGAGTCAATCGCCTCAAATCGACACCATTGTGCTTGGATGTACGCACTATCCCTTGTTAATCAACAAGATGCGAAAATATTTGCCCGACTCCATACAGGTGCTTTCGCAGGGTGAAATTGTAGCCGAAAGCCTGGCCGACTACCTGCGCCGCCACCCTGAAATGGAAACACGATGCAGCCAAAACGGGCAGGTGCAGTATTTTACCACCGAATCGGCGGCCGATTTCGAGGCGAAGGCGGCGATATTTATGGAAAAACAGGTGCAAGCGCTGCACCTGGCACTTTAGCATGTTCGGGATTTTTTTGCCGGGCCTGAAAAGCGTCTTTTTTGCGCGACAATAAATCCCAAACATGCTAAAGGCTCACCGAAACGATATTTCCCGGATATATAAGTAATCATACATATTAGGATCGACGGCTATTTGTTCTCCCGTTTGCCGGTTTTGGAAAATGACGAAATCATGATCCCTGAAAAATGGTGTGCCGAAAAAAGGGTGAACATTTACTCCAAAGCAATATAATTTACCAATGTGCTGGTGGGCTATCCAAGTGTCGCCCATCCCGTTTTCCTTAAAAAGGTAATTGCAGACAGTAACAAAAAAAGCAGCGTAACCGACGCAGTGCGCAGTGCGGGTTTCGTAAAGCCGGTTTGGGTCGACGGGGTTGTTATTGGCAGTGAAGTGCAGCCGTTCTGCTGTTAATGTCAGTGCCCTGTTGATTATATCTGTTGCAGTGCAATGCTCCGGCAGGCGGGCATTGTCGCTCAGATATACTTTTAGGTCAGGGTTGGTGAGCGGGTAAGCGTTTCGTTGTCCAACAGTTTGATAAACAATTACTTGCCTAAAAATGCACCCGCGAAGAACCACTGCTGTCGCTAACAGTACGAGGCTGAAACGCAGAAATTTCTTCATACAGGAGGCGCTTGAGTCAAATGTTTTTCAAAACAAACGCTGTTTTCCACTTCGGCGTATTGACCATAATTCGGAATCAGCGCATACCCGTTTTTTTCATACAAACGGATGGCTTCCGGCTGGCGTTTGCCCGTTTCTAGTCGGGCGGTGTGAAAACCCAGCGCAGCGGCCCATTTTTCTAGTTCCAGCAAAACAAACGAAGCAATGCCTTTCGAGCGATGCTCAAGGGGCACGTACATGCGTTTTATTTCTACTGTTCCGGGGGCAATTTCCTTGAAAGCGCCACAGCCTATGGGCGTATCGCTTTCGTACGCAACCACCACGTTTTTCAGGGCATCGATTTTATTGAACTGGGCATAAAAGGCGTGCTCGTCGCCGTCGCGTTCGGCCAGTTCGCGGTCGAGAAAACGAACGAGGTGGATAAAGTCTTCGTCCGAAGACGTAGTTTTTTTTAAAAAAATTGAATTCAATTTTTCTTTCATAAAAGCATGAAATGGAATAATAAGAAGGTGAAATTACGATAATCTTCAGGGGTTCCTCATCGTGAGCATGTAAGACAGGCCGCTGGATGAACAGGTGCAAAAATCCGGAATTGGATATCTCTCGTACATGAGGAATAATTATTCATTAAAAACCTGTACAAATGATCCAATTTTTCAAACGCACCCTTTGCCGCTGCGTACCCCTGTTTGCCCTGATCTGGGTTCAGAGCAGTACAGATGCCTTCGCTTCTAGTCACCGGGAAGCGCCGTTGATCGCCAACGACCCGCTGGCAGACAACACTGACCTGTATGCATTCAGAAGCCCCGACAATCCCAGTACGATTACGATCATTGCTAATTACATTCCGGCAGAACTGCCTTATGGCGGCCCCAACTACGCATCTTTCGGCGAGAACATTCAGTACCTCATCCACATCGACAATGATGCTGCAAACCCCGGTGATGAAATTGTGTATCGATTCACGTTTCACAAGGAAAATGAAGACCCTTCAACTTTTTTCAACCTCCGGCTCGGTTTGCAAAACCTGAAAACCACCTACACCCTGGAGAGAAGCATGGACGGAGGTAACACATTTACAACAATTATTTCCAATGGTTCGGTTCCCCCGCCCAACATTGGGCCTCGCTCGATCGAGTCAGCCGTAGGATTGGGAACGGATTACGAAACCCTGATCAATGGCGCCATCAAACTGGCTTCTACGGGCGAAACGGTGTATTGCGGCCCGGCGGATGATCCGTTTTATGTAGACCTGGGCGGAATATTTGACCTGGGCGATGCCCCCAGACAAAACGGCAACTCCCGCGACGGACTTGGCCGCTACAATGTGCATTCCATCGCCATTCAGGTGCCGATTTTGACCCTTCGCAAAGCGGGCGCTCCGTTTACACCCGACAACATTCTGGATGGCGATTTCGTCATCGGCGTTTGGGCCTCTGCCAATCGTCGGGCTATTCAGACGCTTCAGCCAGGCGGCGTAGCCCCCAATGAGGAAGGCGACTGGGTACAGGTATCGCGACTGGGGATGCCGCTGACCAACGAGGCCGTTATTCCGGTTGGGCAGAAAGATTACTGGAACCGCCTCAGCCCGTATGACGAGATCACGGAAACTACCCTCGACGAGTATTTCTACAACCCCGAACTGGCATTGTACATGGATGACTCGCAGTTCGGAGGAGCCGTACCCGCTTTTTCGGCACTGCGCATCCAGCGCAACGCCTTGCAAGCCTTTGACTTTGGCAACGGCCACGATGGTTTGTATGGCCTAAAAGGCAGTGCCGCAGTAGCAGGCACCGCTCTGGACGATGCTGTTTTTGGAAACCTGCTGTTGCCGGCGCCTGGTAAACCGCGTTCTGTCGACCTCTGGCCGATTTTCCACACCGGTGTGCCCAATGTGCGCCCTTACCAACTGGCTACGGGTAAAAATGGCAATCCGCTGGCAGCCGGTAAACCATTTGTCAACAACTTCCTGCCCAATGGAGGCGATATGCTTCGACTGAATATGGCTGTTCCGGTTACTCCGCGCGACGATCCAAAATTCAGTTCAATGGGCCTGATCCAAGCCGCAGTGCTTGGCCTGACCGACCCGGCCTACAATCAAAACGCGCTGCTTCAGTCTATCCCGAACATGGATGGATTCCCCAATGGCCGTCGTCTGGAAGACGATGTAACGGCGATCGAACTGCAAGCCGTAGCAGGCGCTGCGCTGGCAGCCATTGGCCTCTGGTATGATGACTATACTGCAGGTGGCGCCAATCCTGTTACCCAGGATTTGATCGATGTGATCACCTACCGCACCGGTGTAAACCAGAATGACAAACCCTTCAAATCCACTTTCCCCTATGTAGCATCTCCCTGGAGAGGCACCGAGGTAGGACAGTAATGGGAAGCCTTTTTCCCATTCTTATTCTTCACGACTAAAATCATCCATGATGAATTTTCAACGTATAAAACAAGGCTTGCTGGCCCTCGCTTTGTGGTCGGTGTACCTGTCGGCTGCGCTTGCATCCAGCCACCGCGAAGCGCCCATGATCTCCAATGATCCGCTCGCAGACAATGTGGATTTGTACGCTTTCCGCAGCCCTGACAACCCCAATACCATTACCATCATTGCCACGTACGTGCCCTTGCAATTGCCTCAGGGCGGTCCGAACTATTTTTCCTTTGGTGAAAATATTCGTTATGAAATCCATATCGACAACGATGCTTCCGTGTCGGGCGATGAGATCACTTACCGTTTCACCTTCCACAAGGTAAATGAAGATCCTACTACCTTTTTCAATATTCGCCTTGGGCTTCAGAACCTGAAGACGACCTACACACTGGAAAAAAGTACGGATGGTGGCATCAATTTTCAAACGATTGTGGAAAATGGCATCGTGCCGCCTCCCAATATCGGTGATCGTTCTATTGGTTCTGCAGTCGGTTTGAATACAGACTATGCTACGCTGATGAGCAGCGCCATTACCAATGCGACATCCGGAGAAACGGTATTCTGCGGGACTTCCGACGACCCGTTTTTTGTCGACCTCGGCGGTATTTTCGATTTGGGTGATGCGCCGCGCCAGAATGGTACGCCTACAGATGGGCTTGCCTGCATGAATGTGAGCACGATTGCCTTGCAAATTCCCATTTCTGCTTTGCTCAAAGAAGGCGCGCCAGCCACGCCGGTCAATATTCTCGACCCCAATTATGTCATTGGCGTATGGGCTTCTGCCAGTCGTCAGAGCATCCGAACTTTGTCTGCAAGTGGAAATCCGGTGTATTCCGGCGATTGGGTACAAGTGTCCCGACTGGGTATGCCGCTGACCAATGAAGCCGTCATTGCCATCGGTAGCAAGGATTTCTGGAATTCCATTACACCCTATGATGAAATTTCGGAAACCACTCTGGATGAGTATTTCTACAACCCCGAACTCGCTTTGTATATGGACGATTCTCTTTTTGGAGGCGCTGTACCGGCATTTTCAGCCTTGCGCATACAGAGAAATTCGTTGCAGTCCTTCGATTTCGGCAATGGTCAGGATGGCTTGTATGGCCTAAAAGGTAACCCTGCGCTGGATGGTACGGCACTGGACGATGATATTTTCGGCACCTTGCTGCTGCCTGGTCCGGGCAAACCTCGTTCTGTCGACCTCTGGCCTGCATTCCATACAGGGGTTCCCAATCTGCCGCCTTACCAACTGGCCACCGGCAAAAATGGCAACCCGCTGGCTGTAGGCAAACCTTTTATCAACAATTTCCTGCCCAATGGCGGCGACATGCTCCGTCTGAATATGGCAGTACCAGTTACCCCTCGAAACGATCCGCAGTTCAGTTCGCTCGGACTCATTCAGGCGGCCGTGTTGGGACTCACAGACCCTGCCTACAACCAGAACACAGATATTCAGGCGATACCAAACATGGATGGCTTCCCCAATGGCCGCCGACTGGAAGATGATGTGACCAGGATCGAACTGCAAGCCGTATCCGGTGCGGTGCTGGCTGCTGTAGGGCTGTGGTATGACGACTACACTGCCGGCGGCGCCAACCCTGTGACGCCCAATCTGTTGAGTGTGCTCACGTATTCTACCGGTGTAGAGTCAAATGATGTAGCATTCAACAGCACCTTCCCTTATGTGGCTTTGCCCAAAAGCGGCACCAGCGAATGCGGTGGTTCCATCGTGACGAGCACCAATGATGGTTTCCAGGGCGGTGTGTTGGGTATGACCCAGCGTCCTGTGTTGATGAAAAACTACCCCAACCCGTTCTCGGGCCAGACAACGTTCAAACTTCAGGTGAATCGCGCCACGAAAATTACCTTGCGCGTGTACGATTTGCAGGGCAAATTTGTAGCAGATGTGTACCAGGGCTTCCGTTCGGAAGGAGAATTTACCTTCGATTGGAACACGACAGGTCTGGTGCCCGGAACGTATGTAGCATACGTACTGGATGGAAATGGCGGACTTTTACAGACAGGGAAATTGATTAAACAATAAAATGATGGAGAGGAAACCAGTGCCCCCGGCCTGTAAAAAATGCAGGGCGGGGCGCGCGGGTTTCCTTTTTTATTTTTTCTGGTTGCTTATTTTTCCCCGCACAACCTCCATCCTGTATTCCACAATCTTGCGTATCAAATCCAGCGGCATGGGCTGATCGAGTGGAAACTGCACCGAGCCTTTTCCCTGTTTGTAGGGCGCCAGGTCGGTTTTAAAAGCCTCCATGCCTGTGGGAGTAGGGTAGAGCCCGATATGTTGTTTAAAACCTGCGAAATGCACCAAATGGCTTTTGTCCATATCGAACGTAGGTATGCCGTAACTAATACACTCCCGGGCGTCCGGCACCATTTGTCGGATAGTGCTGCGCACTTCTTCCAGTACCTGCTGCACCTCGGCAGGGAAGTCCGCAATGTACTGGTCAATGGTTTCTGGTTTGGCTGTATTCATAAAAACTGATTTTTTAGTTGTCAGGTCTAAACGTACAAAGATTCCGGATCAGATCAAGTCCTTTCGCTGCCGAAACCATTCCAGTACAATACCTTCCGAGTAATTGCTGGCAATGGTTTCAATAAATCTGGGAAAATCCACTTCCGACGATTCATTGGCTGCATCGGAAATCGTGCGGATCACCGTGCAAGGAATCTCGAATTCATAGCATACCTGGGCTACTGCCGCACCTTCCATTTCCACACATTGCACACCGGGCAATCCTTCACTGATTGCTTCTTTGTGGGCATGTGCAGAAACAAACACATCGCCGCTGGCAATGTCGCCCAGTACGACGGCAGGCGCCTGAATGTTGAACTGTGTTTTTTCTGCTTCAGAAATATATGCATCCATCTTTTCGAAAAAACGCCGTACAGCGGCCATTGCCCTGTCGGTTTGCAGCCTCGGCGTTTCGAAATATTGGCGCTCCAGCAATGGTATTTCAAAACGCGGCATAATCGGCGACGCATCCATATCATGCTGGTACAGGTGCTGCCCGACTACCACATCGCCAATGCGCAATTCGGGGTGCAGCGCGCCTGCCACGCCTGTGAAAATGATTTCCTCTACCCCAAATTCCAGGATCAGGTTGGTAGCAGTGGTCGCCGCAGCCACCTTGCCCATTCTGGAAAAAACGAGTACGACAGGCGTGTCGTGCAAAATGCCCTGAAAATACTCCCGCATTCCGGATTCCTTGCGGCTCACCTGCTGAATGTGTGGAATCAGGTGCCTGATTTCTTCGGGCATAGCGCCCATGATGCCGATCATTGTTTGATAAATTTTGAAGTGCCCCAGCCTGTCGGCGTTTCGACCGACAGCAGGTAAACACCGTTTGCAAGACCACGAATGGGAACGGCCGCTTCTGGCGCATCTTCGTGTATTTCTATTACCACCTGGCCCAAAGCGTTGCTTATTCGTACATGCCCGATGGGCGCCTGCTGCGCTGACGTGATCGAAAGTATATCGTGTGCCGGATTGGGGAAAATGAGAAAGTCCGGCTTGGAAACTGGTGCTTCCACCGCTACCGAAGCACCGCATGCTCCTGCCATATTTTCCAGTATCGCCCGGTATTTCGGCGCGGGTACGACGGACGTATCCTGGTACATGGTTTCCAGAATGCCCCAACTGCCGTATTGCGCACTGCGCTGTCCGATAAAACTGAAATTCATCAGGCGCAGTGGTTCGTCGCCTTCCTGCAAATTGCGCAGAAAATCAAACCACTCATTGTACAGGTTGTAAATGGCCGTATCACGTTGAATATCAATCAGTGCCTGCGCATAAGTAGGCATTACCCCAAACGGGTTTGGGGTAATGTGCTGCCCGCCTTCATAAAAAATCATGGGGATGTGCAGGGAGTCGGCAATGCTTTCCTTTTGCATCTGCAACCATACTTTTTCGTTGGTTTCACGGGTTTGTCGCACCCAGTAGGCCACATCCGTCACGGTTGCAGCAGCGCCCAGTGCATCGAGGGTGGCGTCACCTGTTTCGCCCAGCCCGAAGTAGCAGGCTGGCGAAAAAGCATCGAAACTGCCCGGCTCCATATTGAATACAATCCGGTTGGATACGTCCTGCCAGGCCGCCTGTACGCCCACCACACGTTCGATACGGTGCAATTGGCCGGCATACGCTTCCGACCAAATGTCGAGGCAGTTTTGCACGTATGGCACCACGCATTCGGGCCAGGAAAGTCCTGTCGCAGCCTGGCCGTAGTGCAGGCACCATTGTGCCTGCCCGAAGATCCAGTTCCAGACTTCATTGCTGTATTCCACGGTTAGTTTTCGGGATGGTTCGAGTTGGTCGCGGAACAGTTGTGCCATCTCATGGATGTATTCGTCGCTCGCGCGGTGTGGCACGCATACCCAGCCGTCCACATCGTAGTTGTTCATCAGGCGGATCATCATTTCATACGGAATGCCCTTGTGATCGGCCCAGGTGTAGTGATTCATTTGCTGGCGATCTTCCCAGTCAAACAGTTCGGGTGAATCCCATCCCCAGGATTCGGTTTGCCCCCAGTTGTTTGTCTGGCCCCAATCCATGAATCGGAACGACTTGAATGTGAGCGCTTTATCCAGCCAGACAGGGTTGAAGGGTTGGGTTTCGTAAGTGTTTTCTGAACCAGGCATCAGTACGCGGATATTTCGAACCGGGTCATCAATCGACGAACTGGCGATGGTCATCTGAATCGTGGCATTGGAATCGTTGTTCAATGTAAATACGATCCGATGCGCCGATGTGTGCGCCAGGCCTGTGAAACCGCCCCAGAATTCGAGCGTTCCTGTGCCTTCATACAGCACCACATATTGCCCTTGCGGCCAGCCGGTGGTAATGGCCCAGATGGTGGAAATTTTTTGTGGATATTGCCTGCCTGGCACCACTTGCGGGCTATGCGTGGGGTATCCATCCGGCCGAAAAGTCATGCTGTCGGTGGCTTCCGTGTTGAAAGGCCCGCCATTGGGGTTGCCGGAATCCTGCGAATAAAACACACGGGAGGAATGCATTAAATCCACAAACGGCAATTCAGTACCATAGTCGGAAATGCCGCCGAGGTTGGTTCCGATGTTCAATTTGCAGGAATCAGGGAGTTGCGCTGCCGTTCGGTGAATGGTCATCAAAACGAGCGTGAAAGCGGTGCAGATTAGTCTGATATTCATAATAGATCAATGGTATTTTTCCTGTAAAAAAGTCAGTATGTATCGTTTCATTTCTTCGCGCTGCGCTGCATTGGCCTGATCGCACATGGCATTGTGGGGTACGTCGGCCAGTGCAACTATTTTTATGCCGTACAAAGCCTGTTCTTCCGCAGTAGGCAGCACTCCCACGTCGGCGGCCTGATCACTTGAGCGCAAGGAATATACCTGCGGTTTGCGGGTACGGGGCAAAGCCATTCGCCGATTGTCGAGGGTGATGATTTTATCGACGATGCCGGGATATTTCTGCGGAAACAAGGCCGTCATATCGCCTCCATTGGAATGGCCGATCAGGGTGATCTTTTTGAAATCAACTGCCGGATATTTTTGCTTCAACTGGTTGATTACGAACAGGATATTATCGGCCCCACGATCCCAGAACGGCCGACGAACTACTTGTGGAATGCCCGTTGTAGGAATCAGGCTGTCGGTAGACAATTCGTGCTGGATGCTGGCAACGAAGTACCCTTCGCGGGCCAGAAATTCCGTCAGGAAGGTATAGTACAGGTAGGCATCTCCGCTGTTTTCGCCATAGCCGTGGCTGACAATCACCAGGGTTTGATGCCGATTTCGGCTACCCGGAGTTTTATACACGGCAACGGGTATGTCACGATGCCGTGCCTGATCGTACACGTGAAATGTGTCGAGCGAAACAGTTGCCTCCACATGGCTGGCAGCGCCATGTGGACTGCATCCAACATGACATGCCAGGAGCAGTGCCAGCGCTGCAAACAGGATTGGTTTTAGGAATAAATGCATGATTTAATTTATGCCGCAATTATCGGCTATTTCGACGTAAACCCAGTCCCGGCTCCGAGGATATTTGCATCATTCCGTCTTTTACCATGAACCCGCCTTCAACCAGGTCTTCCACCAAATCGAAACTGCCATCCAGATCGAGGTAGCGCGTGTTCGGACAGGCATAGGCGGCATGAAGGGCGGCTGTGATGCTGACGATACTTTCGTCGTTGCAGCCCCAGAACAAGGAAATGCCTGCATTCCGGGCGATGTTGGCTATTTCAAATGCGCTCATAATGCCGCCACATTTCATCAATTTAATATTGAAAATGCCAAATGGGCTGGGCGCCTGGCACAGCGTCAAAGCCGCTTCCGGGCCGTGCAGAGACTCGTCGGCCACGAGTATGCTGCGCTGTGATTTTTCCAGTATCAGCAATTCCTGCTCTTTGCCCGCAGGCAATGGCTGCTCGATCAATTCGAGGCCGATATGAGCGGTGGTAGCAATAAACCTGCGCAAATCCTGCAAATGATACCCCTGATTGGCATCGACGCGCAGGGTCATTTTTCCTTTGTACAATTCGTGCAGGCGAAGTACCCTTTCGATGTCTTCTTCGACCTGTAAACCCGTTTTTACCTTGAGTGCCCGGAAACCGAGGGCATGGTAATTTCGTGCCGATTCCAGCGTTTCTGCCACATTCATGATGCCGATGGTGACGGAAGTAGGCAGGTCGGGCATTTTTCTTCCGTAAAAATCGGCCACGGAAACCCCCAGAAACTGGCCAAATGCATCGTGCAGCGCTATGTCTACGGCGGCCTGTGTGCCGGGTAGGTTGGGGAAGTGCTGGCAGGTTTCAAAAATGAGTTGCTGGAAATGCCGGATGTCGCGGCCTACGAATTGCTGTAGGAAATCGGATTGGAGGTGCAGCAGCGTTTGGTGTGGATTTTCCCCCACCACTTCTTCAGAAGGGCTTGCGGAGCCGAGTCCGATCATGCCATTTTGCAATTCGATTTCCAGAAACACCAGTGTGGCATCGGTACAGGTTTCGTACGCAATGGTGTAAGGCGTGGTGAGTGCCAGTTGTTTCAGAAAAGGTCGTATGGCTGTGATTTTCATGCGATTTTGGTGACTATCCGTTCTACTCCTTCCTGAATAGGCAACAGAACGGGTATTTTCAGGGTGTCTTCATATTGTTTCTGAAAATGTCGGTACTCTTCTTCGGTACATTCTTCCGTATTCAGTGCCAGTGCGATGACGCGGGAGCCGAGTTTTTCAATGAGTTCGATCTCTGATTCCACCGAAGGAATTTCGCCCCAGTGCGGGTCATTGTCGAAGTACTTTCTTTTAGGGGCGTGTACCAGCACTACCTGTCGTGCATTTCCGGAAATCAAAAATTCCAGTCCGCAGGGGCCGCTCGGGTTGCGCAAGGAGGACTGTCCTTCCAGCAAAATCAGATCGGCGCTGGTTTCTTTCCAGCAGCGCACGATGGCATGTTCGAGTTCGCCCGATACGAAATCATTCAGGGTAGAATCGAAAATGAAACCGTATTTGCCGCCTTGCAGCCAGCCTGTTTGGCCTGTGTAGATCATCTGCGCGTTGATGCCCGCTGCCGCACAAGCCTGACGGATGAGGCGGGCTGTGGTGCGTTTGCCCAGGGCGCAATCCATTCCGATAACGGCAATGATGGGCGCTTTCACCTGATAAATTTCGCCCGTCCAGAAGTGCAGGTCTTTTCTGGATTTGGGTTTGCGCACATCGATAAGTTCTACCCCGTTTTCTGCTGCAAGTGCCACAATATCAGGCTTTTCTGAAAGGTATTCGTGCAGACCATTGACGATGGAAATGCGCTGTTGAATGGCTGTTTTTACAATTTCAAGCATGTCGGGCGGTAACACGCCGCCTACGGTTGCAATGCCAATGATGAGATAACGTACATCGTGCAATTGCGCGAGCGCCGAATCGAGCGAATCGAATACGGGAATACCACGGTGTTTGCCATCCAGCAGTTCACCGGCGTCTTTTCCTGCCGTGGCAGGGCCGTCAATAATGCCTGCTATGTCGAAACGTTCGGTGCCGCGGATGAGGCCATGCGCCGTTTTGGCGTCGTTGGTATGCAGCAGGCCGTTGGTGAGTACAAGGGCTTTATTCATTTTCTTTTAATCAGTACGCCGGGGTATTTTCCCGTAGGTTGTTGGTTTTGATAAACGATGGTTCCATTAATCCACACGCGTTCGATGCCGGTGGAAAGTGCTTTAGCATTGCCGATATTGGCATTGTCGATGACGGTTTCGGGGTTGAACAGCACCAGATCAGCGTAGTTGCCAGGCACGATGGTGCCACGGTCACTAATGCCCAGGTGTTCTGCTGCCAGCCCCGTCATTTTGAAAACGGCCGTTTCCAGCGGCATAATTTTTTGCTCGCGCACGTACCGGCCCAGCACCCGCGTGAAAGCGCCATGCCCGCGCGGGTGGCCACCTGAAGAGCCATCGGAGCAGATATTCGTGTATGGCCATGCAAGGAAATGTGCTACGTCCGCATCGTCCATCGATTTGCCCATAATGGTTTCGATGCCGTCGCTGTAATCCGGGTGTTTCGCTTCAAAGTCCTCGGCGATGGCGATCAGGTTCATCAGCGTTTGTGCGGGTGTTTCTTTTCGCATGGCGGCTACTTCGGAAATGGTTTTTCCTGCGTACGATTTTTCCGGCGCAAAACGCACGAGCACCGATTGTGCAGGATCGAACAACTGCTGAACAGCAAATTCCGCGCTGGCAGGATTGGTGTAATCGCGGTTGGGGAACAACACCCGCAAGGTGGAATTCCAGAAATTGTACGGGTAGCAATCGGCTGTAATATCGATGCCTTCTTCCCGTGCCTGCTGAAGCCGGGCGAGCAATTCGGGCGCCTTGCCCCAGTTGTCTCTTTTGGCAATTTTGATATGCGATACCTGCACTGGAATGCCCGTAATGCGCCCAATGTCGATGATTTCCTCGATGGCTTCGTCTAAGTGGATGTCTTCACTTCTCACATGGCTGATGTAGCGCCCTTTGTATTCGGCGGCCGTTTTGGCCAGTTCAATTACTTCATCGCGGTCGCAAAAAAAAGCCGATTCGTATTCCAGGCCGGTAGAAAGGCCGAGTGAGCCTTTTTCCATTTCTTTTTTCAGCAAAACTTTCATTTGTGCTACTTCTGCGGACGTGGAAGTGCGGAACAGGTCTTTGTCGCCTAGCACGGCCGCGCGCAGCGTCGATTGCCCGGTATAGGTGGCCACATTGACGGCTACGGGGCGCGCCTGCATTCGGCTTTGGAGCGTATCCATGTCGTAACTGGAACCGTCTTGTCCGATGACGATGGTCGTAATGCCTTGATTCACAGTAGGAATAGCCTCGGGTACGTCGTCCAGTCCGCCAAAATGGTGGCTATGCGAATCGATAAACCCGGGCGCCAGGACGTAGCCCTGCCCATCGATGACCGTTTCACCCGGAAACGGGGAGAGGTCGCCAGTTTCCCAAATTTTGTCGTCTTTCAGTCGCAGCGATTCGCGGCGTGCAGGCAGGCCGGTTCCGTCGATTATCTGCACATTTTGAATCAGTTGGGTGACTGGCAGGCGCGGCGTTTTTCCTGCCTTGATGTCCTGAATCACTTTTCGATAGGTACCGTCGGTTGAACTGCTCAGGACAATCAGCGTTGTTTTTTTGTCGATATTTCTTTCAATAATATTCAAAAAACCGACCCATCCGCCGGTGTGGCTCAACAGGTTGCCATTTTCTGCGATAAACCAGCCGAAACCGTAAGGGTGGGTGCTTCCGTCGTTGAGGCGCACCGGCGTGGTGGCTTCTTTCCAGGTGTCGGCTGACACGAGTTTTCGGGTGTACAAGGCCTGATCCCATTTCAGCAGGTCTTCGGCCGATGAATACACATTGCCGTCGCCGATGACGCCGTCCAGGCGCACAAGGTCGTTGGGCTCGTATTTTCCATGAATGCGCTGTATGCCATACACGCGATTGGCAGGCGACTGTTTCATGCGCAGGCAGTAGATGTAGGTATCGTTCAAACCGAGCGGAAGGGTGATTTGCTGTCTGAAAAAATCCTCCACGGGCATACCCGCCGCGCGTTCGATGATGGACGCCAGCACCACGTAATTGGTGTTGCAGTAGGCCCATTTTTCGCCGGACTGAAATTCCAGGGCTGGCTGTCGCTCTTTCAGCAAGGTGAGCAGTTTGTCGTTGGTCAGCGTATCCAGTGTGTTGTTATATCGAATGGCGAGGTCGAAGTACTCCGGCAGTCCGCTGGTGTGGGTCATCAAATGCCGGATGGTGATAGCAGGGTATGGGAAATCGGGGAGGTATTGTTGTACCTGGTCATCGAAGCGCAGTTTACCTTTTTCCTTGAGTTGCATGACCATCATGGTCATAAACTGCTTGGAAATAGAGGCCAGGTTGAAGGCGGAATGTGCGGTGAGCGGCGTGTGATTGCTCAGATCGGCAATTCCAAACGCTTTTTGGTACAAGGGTTTGCCGTTTTGGGCTACCAATGCTACTCCATTAAACATACCTCTCTGGTGCAGGAGCGTGAGCGCCGAATCGAGGGTTGCCGTTTGGGATTTACTGATTTGCGCTATGCCTTTCCACCCGCTGAGAATCAGACAGATGACGATAAAAAAATGTCTCATAATAAACTGCTGGGAAGAATAAATACACTGCTCGCCAGACGCCCGGGGAGGGCTCTGGCGCGCAGCAAAAGTGGGGAATTATTTCGGTTTGGTACAGTAGTTTATTGGTGATGATTTCCCGGAGGCGGCATGTCTGGCTTTTCGCCGGTATCAATGATGGCCCAGCCGATTTCCGGGCGCAGTGCTTTTGTTTTGACATTCTGATGAATGCCGAAAAAGCCTGCCTTGAGTTCCATTTTATGCAAATTGCCGTTGTCGTCGATGTTTAGAATGACATCGCAAACCCCGCTTGGCACATCTGCAAAGGTTACCTTGGGGCCAGTGTACAGCACCGTGCGCGTATGGTTATTGTCGCACAGGTCATACTGGTTTGACGGTGGAAATTCAAATGAAGTCCCGGGTTGAATATCCTGTAGATCGATAGCAGCGTTTTTTTTCGATGGAGGCACGACCGTGTATAAATCTTTCATTTTCAACCCGATCAAGGGGTTTCGGATGTATTGCTCTCCCTGAGAAATATAGGGAAAAAGACGTGCGATCCAGCCCGTAACAAAGTGGTCGCTTCGGGCGCCGCAACCCATATCGCGCAAGTCGCGTATCATGCCTGCCCAGAAATCATGATCTGGCTGCCCTTGCGCCGCGCGGGTAAACTGCGCGAGAATGGGTTGAATATCGGATATCCACCACCCCAGGTCGTATTGTGCCAATTGGGCAGCGCGTTGTTCTACCTGTTGCCAGTCTTCCGGCGTGCCTTCCAGCGTCAATTCGGGGATGCCGCAACTTATGTCGCCCCAATAGTCTAGATAAGGTTTCATGGCATCCATCAGGGCAATATCGAACGCTGCCGCGGCATTGGAATCGGTGCCCGAAAAACGGCCAGCAATCGTTTGGGCCAGAGCCGGATTGGTATAAGCAGCCACAGAATCCTGAAACTGTCGGAATGCCCATTCCCAGTCGCTGTCGTCGCTGCCCAGCGATATTTTGCCATCCATACGGACGTTTATCGTTTTTTTTCCGTTATGCTGTACGAAAAACGGGCGTAAGGCTTCGCTATTTTGATGGATATGTATCGCCAGCCCCTGAACTATGACTAGCCAGATCATGTCGGGCGAAATGACCAGCGGCCGGTGATCAGCGTAAGCCTCATACACTGCTTCAAAAAAACCGTTGGTGGCGGCGGGTATCATCGGGCGCCGGTCGCGCGAAAAACACTCAAGCCGCCTGTTGGGAAGCGTGAATCCGGCCTCGCCCAGGTGCATGTTTTCCTGCACCATCAACACATCCTGCACATACTTATTGTTTAAAATTTCGCGATAAGGCATCATCTCTACAGTATCAGTAGCAAGTGGCACGTCGGCAATGCGAAAAGTGATGCTTTTTTGATAGTCATTATGAATCGGGACACCTGCTTGCGCCTGTTTCCGCAGGTAAAAAATACTCACTACAACCAGTGCCGTGGCAGAAAAAATCAGGGCTTTCATGGTGGAAAATGGTAAATGGGTGAAGGGAAAGGGCGTGTTTGAATGGGAAGATGCAAGGCGGGCAGATTGGGGTGGGTATGGTAAAATTTTGACGCACTTATATTTTTCTACATATATGTTCCGCAGTTCAATACTGATCAGCGATGTAAAACCTGTTTTTCACAAAACAATCAATCGCAAATTCGCTGGCATCAAACTGAGGTAAAGGAATGGATTGGATGGGATACCAGCCCCAATGTTCACATTTTTCTGGCTCTTTCAATGTTACAATGCCTTCATAATGCCGTGTAAATAAATTGATGGAAATATAATGTTTACCTTCCGAGAGATATGTTCTGAGGTTATTGGTAACACAAAATACTTTGGGATCGGAAATAATCAGCCCGGTTTCTTCAAATACCTCCTTGATGGCCGCCTTTTCAAACGTTTCGCCGAGTTCCAGATGCCCCCCGGGAATCGAATAGTAAGGTGCATGGCCTCCTCGTCGTTTGCCGATGAGAATTTCTCCTTGTTCATTTTGAATAATGACGCCAATGCCTACTTTGGGTCTTTCCATGGGTGAGAGGCGTTTTGGTGTTTTTGTGTTTTGGTGTTTTGGTGTTTTGGTGTTTTAGTGTTTTGGAAGGCTTCGCTCTTGGTATTTGTGGTTTTGTAACACCTGCTTTCATCCTTTCAAATGCCAAGTGCAACGTACCTCCAAAACACCAAAACACCAAAACACCAAAACACCAAAACACCAAAACACAAAAAATCTTTACTCCACCACCACCTTCACGCTCCCTTTCCCTGCCGCGCTCACCACCTCCAGGGCATACATACCTGCCGGCAGATGGCTGCAATCAACTTCCAGCACAGACGCGCCGGATACAAAGGCAGAAGATTGTACAAGCCTGCCGGTAGCATCCCACATACGCAGCAGACCTTCACCGCTGACAGGCTCCGCAAACCGAACCTGCAAGCGATCGTGCGCCGGATTGGGGAATACTGCCATGGAAAGCGTATTCAGTTCTTTCGTACCAATGGTACAGTCAAAATCAGGGTTATAAACCACTAATTGGGAGAAGAAATTGGTGCAGCCGGTAGTCAGGTCAGTCACTTCGAGTCCGTAGGTGCCGTCTTGCATGGCGCAATACCAGAAACCTGTTTCGCCGGGAAGTGCTTCGGCGCCGTTGTACCATTGAAGGCCGTAATTTTCAGGCAATGCCAGCGTATCAAACAGTCGCAGCGAGTTATTGTAATTGTAAAACGCGGGTGCTTCCGGAAGTTCATAAATGGATACTGTAGCAGCGGGGGAAATAGCCGTACAGCCATTGGCATCACTTACCTGCACCTGATACACGCCCGATTCGCTCGGTTGATACAGAAACTCATTGGCGTCATCAATAGGGGCGCCGCCAAGGAACCACTGATTGCCTGCTCCATAAGACGATACCAGTACCACCGCATTCGAACCCTCACAGGCAGTAAGGCCATCAGGGGCAGTCAGTAAAGGTGCAACAGGCAGTGGATAAACCACAACTGTATCCTGGGATTCAATTTCTTCCACAGGGTGCTGGATGTTCAGAATGACTTTCAAGCCACCGGCTTGCAGGGTGTCGCCACTCAGAATATTGAACGGCGCGGTACCGCAGTCGTCGTCGCTGCCTTTCAAGCCGCTGTCTTCATCGGCAACAAAAACCGAATAATTCCCTTCACCAAGAGGCAAACCGATAGGGAAAGTGTAGGGCAGGGGCGTGTTGTTGATAGCCGGTGAAGAATTGAACAACACAGTTCCATTCGGCGCTTTGATGAGCAGGTACAAATCGGGCGTCCCGGCGCCCAACTGGTCGACGCATTCTACTTCCAGTACGCGCACACTTTCCAGGATGTACCCGGCGGTGTCCACTGTGGCGTGGTATGAGACATAATACGTGCCGGGTTCGGTGTAGGTATGCGGCGGCGGGTTTTCACCTTCAAAACCGGTGTTGTCGCCAAAATCCCAGACATAGGAAAAACCATCGGCGCCACCAGAAGGCACATTGTTTTCAAAGGTCACTTCAGTACTGCCACAACCCGTAAAGTTGGACATGGAAAATCCGTCGGTCGTGCTCACTTTCGGCGCTACATACATGCGCATCGGGAATGATTTTTCCTGCGTCAGGAACAGCACCGTGGCGCGTACCGTTACTGTCAGTACAAAAGAATCCGATTCGGTAGGTGTGCCGCATATTTTGATGCAGCCATCGGTTTCGTCGGCCGTCTGGAATGTCCATTGGCTGGGTTCCCAGTACAGCCCTTGCGGCAGGCCGTCTACGGAAACAATTTCTATTTTGGAAATGGTAAGCCCGGGCGGCGTAATACTATCTACGGCATATACAGGCGTGGTGGTTTTGGGCATCCGGAAGGAAATATCCTGGCTATATGCCAGGCCGTTTTGTCCGTCGGGAATGTCTTGCAGAAAAAGTGTGTCTTCGGGTAGGCTGGCAGGAAGGTTGGTCTGGCATCCAGGACAGCCCGACTGGGCGTTGAGGGTCTGGATAAAGAGCAGGAGAATGCAAATGGAAAAGAGGTACAGAAGTCGCATAGAGACAACCGGGTTTTATTTGTGAAAAAATACGCTCCGCGGCGATGAATCGGGATTACTGGTAAATATTGGGCGTACGTGGCGGGGAACGAACTTTTCAGAGGGGCGGGAGAGAGAGGTGAGAGAGGTGAGAAGTGAGAGGTGAGAAGTGAGAGTACGTAGAGTACACCGTTTTACTCTTGGTATTGCCAAAATTGGAGCGGTGTACTCTACGTACTCTCACCTCTCACCTCTCACCTCTCACCTCTGTCAACGGGCTACAACCATTACACGCGACACCTTTCCTTCCTGGTTGCTCAGGGTATAGAAATAGGTACCGTCGGGCAGGTTGCCTGCGTCGAAAGTAAACTGGTTGTTGCCCTGGAACAGGCGAACAGGTTGCTGGTGCATGCGTTTGCCAACCAAATCGAATACTTCAAACTGGAAATCGCCTGTAACCACAGATTCCACTTCGATGGTGGTTTGTTGACTGAACGGATTCGGCTGGTTTTTGATGCCGATGATCTGGCTGTTCAGGTCGTACGCCGACGAAGCGCAGTTGTTGGCAGCGTTCAGGATCAGGAAATAACTGCCTGGGGCAACGGCGCCCGGGAACGTAATCGGCACAGGGCCGATAGCAGAGTTGATCGTAGCCGCAATGGCCAGGCTAAACGTATCGGCTGTATTGGCAGCCGTAGGTGTGCCGTACAGCAGGATACAACCCAGGGTGTTGGAATTGAACACGCAGTTTGGTGGGTCGCAGAGGTACGTAATACCGGCAGGCTGTCCCGACAGTGCACCTGAGGTAGCAATGGATGCGCTGGTAATGGGAAGCGTAAAATTCTGGTAGGTAAACGAACTGGGCACTTCCAGGGTGAAAGACTGCAGGTAAGGCTGTCCGATGCAGGCTTGTGCCAGGGCGTAGTACGGATAGGTGTCTTCTGTGTAAGGACGCGGTGCAATAATCACCGAGTCATTTTGCAGAACAGAAGAGTCACGCACACAGGTTTGAGCCTGTACTGCGCTGAAACCTGCCACAGTAAGGAGCAAGAGTAATGCTTTTTTCATAGTTAAGTTGAAATTTGTGTGGAAATCGGATGGGTTATAAACGCCGTGAATTTCCGGCGTTTACTTCACATTTTTTTCATTTCAGGGAGTTTCATTATTGGTTAATTGTGATCGGGATTGATAATCAAGAATTTACATAAAAAACGGCCTTCCACATTTTTACAGAATCATCCAAAGTTGCTTCAAAATCCGCGAAAACCCGTCACTTTCCGTGCAATCCGTGTTCAGGCAATAAGAAACGGGGAACTGGTACATGACCAATTCCCCGTTGAGGTATTTTAACAAATCAATTGCAAAAAACAAGGCTAACTGTCGACTGATGACCGTCGACTGACAACTTATTTTTTCGCTGCGTCCACAATGGCTTTGAAAGTAGCCGGATGGTTCAGTGCCAGGTCGGCCAGCGCTTTGCGGTTCAGGGTGATACCCTTTTCGCCGAGTGCGTGGATGAAACGGCTGTAGTTGATACCCAATGGACGGGTAGCAGCATTGATACGGGCAATCCAGAGGCGGCGGTAGATGCGCTTTTTGAATTTGCGGTCGCGGAATGCATACTGCCAGCCTTTTTCAAGGGTGTTTTTTGCAACAGTGTAAACTTTGGAACGGGCGCCAAAATAGCCGCGTGCGGCTAACATGATTCTTTTCCGGCGGGCGCGCGAGGCCGGGTTGTTGGTTGCTCTTGGCATACTTTGTTTTTTAGTGCGACTTCGGGACGGGTTAATTCCGTGCTTTTGCCAAAGTCCTCGTTAAAAAATAGGTGTTTTCTGCATTCAGAAAACGGGCAATCAGGAAAACAAAATCAGATCACCAGCAGGCGCTCGATACGAGCGTGTTCCGACTGGTCGACTACTACGCTACCGCGCAGGTGACGCTTCTGTTTTTTCGTTTTCGTGCTGGCGATGTGGCGCAATCTTGCACGGTTGCGCTTTACTTTCCCTGTACCAGTTACCGAGAAACGCTTCTTGGCGCTGGAGTGGGTCTTCATTTTAGGCATGATAAAACGACAGTTGTTAAAAAATGGAGCGCAAAGGTAGTCTATTGCGGTAAAGTGCAAAAGAAAAAGGAGTTTTTTTAAGTGTTTTTGTGTTTTTAAGTGTTTTTGTGTTTTGGGGTTTTTGTGTTTTTGAGGTGCTTCGCCCAAGTCATTGATAAACATCAGGGCGAAGCACCTCAAAAACACAAAAACCCCAAAACACAAAAACACTTAAAAACACAAAAACACACAAAAAACTCAGTCTTCCTTCTTCTTTGGCGCGCCTTTTTTCGGCGACAGAATAACGCTCATGCGCTTGCCTTCCAGGCGAGGCAACTGGTCGGCTACGCCGTATTCTTCCAGTTCTTTCATGAAACGCAGCAGCAGGAGTTCGCCCCGGTCTTTGAACACAATGGCGCGGCCGCGAAACTGCACATAGGCTTTCACCTTGTTACCATCGGAGAGGAAGCCTTTGGCATGGCGCAGTTTGAAATCGAAGTCGTGATCGCCGGTTTCCGGCCCAAAACGGATCTCTTTGAGTTCCACTTTGGCCGCATTGGCTTTCATCTCCTTCTCTTTCTTTTTCTTCTGATAAAGGAATTTGTTATAGTCGGCAACGCGGACAACGGGCGGTTCCGCGTTCGGCGTGATTTCAATCAGGTCGAGGCCCAGTTCTTCGGCCCACTTTTGAACCCTGGAGGTAGAATAGATACCCGGTTCAACGGTTTGTCCCGCTACTTCGCTGATCTCGGCCAGGTTGTCGCCCACCAAACGTACTTCCGGTACCCGGATAAATTCATTGATGCGGTGTTCTGGCTGGGCTTGCTGACGCGGCTGGAAAGGACGGCCGCCTCCCGGGCGCGGGCCGGATGAGCCGGCGGGTTTAGGACGGTAAGGTTTAAATGCCAATTAGTATGGTAAATTAAGTGAAAAAATAAAGGCAGCATCCTGGCAGAGGAGATGCCTTTGGGCAAAAGTGGAGCAAAAATAACACATTTTGTGGATTGGAGTTGTTTGTAGTGGTGTATTTTTTAACACAGGGGTTTTAAACGCAGTGTTTTTTTACACGAAGGACAAGCCCGCAATTAACTCTCGTTACACGGGGTGCATTTCAAATTGTCGCTCAGGTTGCCAGAGCGGGCTGATATTTCGATATTCGGCGTTCGATATTCGGTGTTCGGTGTTTTTCATATTTCTAATATCGAACATCGAACACCGAATATCGAACACTGAAGTACAAACATTCCTCATAAGCACTTTCCAACAAACCCGGCCCCAACGCCTTATGTACTTTCAATCCACATTCATACACCAGCGTAGCAATGGTATTTTCAGTCATAATGATTAAATTTTGATAAATGACTATCCGGCTATTGTACCCCAGCCAGGAGCAGCGTGTCATCCTGAACGCAGTGAAGGATCCCTGTAATTGGGATCCGCCGATGGTTACAGGGATCCTTCACTGCGTTCAGGATGACACGCTGCTCCTGGCTGGGGTACAATAGCCAGATAGTCAATTTTTGATAAATGAGCGATGCACAAATATCAATATTTTTGTTTTAAAACCAGTTTTTTAAAACAATTTATTATTTTTTAAACATTACCTTTGCTGAGGAGTTTTTAACACCACCACCCATGTACGCCGACATCATCCTCCCCCTCGCGCTGCCCAAACGCACCTACACTTACTCCGTACCGGAGTCGGCCCGGGCGCTTGTGCAACCCGGCGTACGAGTGGAAGTACAGTTCGGCCGCAGCAAGTTGTACAGCGGACTGGTGGCGCGCATACACACCGAAGTGCCTGCTTATCAGGTAAAACCGATTATCTCGGTGCTCGATGAAGTGTCGGTGGTAACGCCTCGCCAACTGGCCCTGTGGGACTGGATTGCCGACTACTACTGCTGCACCCTCGGCGAAGTGATGTCGGCCGCACTGCCCGGGCACCTCAAACTCACCAGCGAAACCAGGCTTGTTTTCAGCAACATATTCGGCCACGACTTTTCATCCCTCGATGCCGAAGAATACCTCATCGCTGAAGCCTTGCAGATTCAGCAGGAAATCACGGTCGAGGATGCCCGCAAGATTCTCAATAAAAAGACTGTTTTCCCGGTCATTCAGCGCCTGCTCACCAAAGGCGTGCTCTTTCTGCGCGAAGATTTACAGGAAAAATTCAAGGCGCGCAAGGTGACCGCCGTCCGCCTGGCCGAGCCGTACCACTCCCAGCGTGATTTGCTGCGCGACATCATGTCCGAACTGCAAGGAAGGGAACGCCAACTGGAGATACTGATGGCTTTTCTCGCCATAGAAAAAAAACAACCCTTCGTTCGCAAGCAGGAACTGTTGTACAAAGCCGATGTATCGGAATCGTCGTTGAATACGCTTTTCAAAAAAAATATCCTCGAAAAATACGCCCTCGAAGTGAGCCGCCTCAGCGGATACGAGGACGAGCTGGCCGAAGTTGACGAACTTTCCGAACAACAACGGCGCGCGCTCGATGAATTGCACGCGCAACTTCCGGAGAAAAAAGTGGCCCTGCTGTACGGCGTCACCGGCAGTGGCAAAACGCGCATTTACGTCGAAATGATCCGCGATGTGATCCGGCAGGGCGGGCAGGTACTGTACCTGCTCCCCGAAATTGCCCTCACCACCCAGATTATCCATCGCCTGCAAAAAGTATTCGGCAATGACGTCCAGGTGTACCATTCGCGCGTCAACACGCAAGAACGCGTGGAAGTCTGGAAAGCCGCCGTGTCGGGCAAACCCGTGTTTCTGGCAGCCCGAAGCGGACTTTTTCTGCCCTTTCAAAACCTGCAACTGATTATCGTCGACGAAGAACACGACAATTCTTTCAAGCAATACGACCCTGCGCCGCGCTACCATGCCCGCGACACGGCCATTTACCTCGCCCATTTGTATGGTGCGCAGGTCGTGCTGGGCACTGCTACGCCTTCTATCGAATCGTGGTACAATGCACAAACCGGCAAATACGGCCTGGTAGAAATGCCACAGCGCTTTGGCGGACTTGAATTGCCTGAAATCCGTACCGTCGACTTGCGCGAGCAGACCAAAACCAAACAAATGCAGAGCATGTTTGCCACGCCGCTGGTGGAACAACTGCAATTGGCCATCCAGAAAGGCGAGCAGGCCATCCTGTTTCAAAACCGGCGAGGCTATTCGCCCATGCTTGAATGCCAGGTGTGTGGCTGGAATGCGCAATGCCGCCATTGCGATGTGAGCCTGACGTACCACAAATTTTCCAATCGCCTGCGCTGCCATTATTGCGGCTATGTGCAGGAGCCTGCTACGGTATGCCCGGCTTGCGGCAGCGGAAAAATTACCCTGCGCGGCTTCGGTACCGAAAAAATTGAAGACGAACTCAAACTTTTCCTGCCCGATGCCCGTGTGGGACGTATGGACCTCGACACAGCAGGTTCAAAAAACAACCTGACCGCCCTGCTCAACGATTTTGAAGAACGCAGGCTCGATATTCTGGTGGGTACTCAAATGGTCACCAAAGGCCTCGATTTCGACAATGTGGCGCTTGTCGGGGTACTCGGCGCCGATCAACTCACCAAATTCCCTGATTTCCGCTCCGGCGAGCGCGCTTTTCAATTGCTCACGCAGGTGGCTGGCCGCGCTGGCCGCAAACACAAACGTGGTTCGGTGCTCATTCAGGCCTTCGACCCCCGACATCCGGTGATTCAGGAGGTGCTGAAGGGCGATTTTCGCAGTTTTGCCGAACGAGAACTAAAAGAACGACAGGAATTCAAATACCCGCCGTTTTACCGCCTCATCGCTATTCAACTACGACACAAAGACGCCCAGACGGTACACGTTGCTGCTGCGGAATTTGGTAAAATGCTTCGCAAAACGCTGGGCGACCGCGTGCTGGGCCCGGTTGTTCCGAGCATCGCCCGGGTGCGCGGCTACTACGCCCAGGATATTCTGCTGAAACTGGAAAAATCGGCGCCGTTGTTGAAAGACTCCAAAGCGCTGATTCGCTATTCCACCGAAATCCTGATCGGAAAACCAGGCATGGGGCAGGTGCAGGTGGTGACGGATGTGGATCCGATGTGATACCTCCACTCAACAATCCACACAACACACCTCCGGCACGGCCGCCAGCATTGACGTCCGCAGCATCCGGTAATTACCCAGGTCGTCGGACAGCGGGCGGGCCATCAGTTCTTCCGGTGGCAACTGCGCTATCGCCTGCGACACCTGTAAAATCGCACCTGTGTTTCGAATAAAATCCAGCGCGCGACCAGGCTCGTCGATTGTTCGGGCCAGGTGCTGGTAACTTTCCACGTATTCGCGGCGCATGACGAAGTTTTCGGAGCCGGGCATCATTTCCACGCACAGCACACTCAAAGGGCTGTCGGCAGGCAGGCCGTAATTTTTGAGCAGCTTGCTGATGTCGGCATTGCTCCATTCTGCGAGGGAGCGCTGCGGCGCGTCGTCGTCCTGCGCAAGCAGCAGTGCGCCTGCTACGTCAAAACGCGGCATGGGGCGCATAAAGCGGTCGTCGAGCAGGATGTTGCGGTTGTCGCTGTCGTCGGCCATGCGTACCTGCGCGTACAGGAGCGCCCACATCTGGGTGCGCACGGGTTTGCCCGTCACTTGTCTGCCGTCGAACACAGCCTGAGCATGTGGCGCCGATACGCGAATACGCGTTTCATTTCGGTCGGGCGACGCAATCAATTGAGGATAAGGATGTTGTACGCCCTGATAACTCAGTGCCCGACCGAACCGGCCTTGCGCCGTGCTCCAGCCATCGCGGTGGCCGACGCGGAATTCGTAGGTGAAAAACCCGAACAGTTCCGGCGACTCGGGGTGCAGCCCCGGTGGCAACGGTACCAGAAAGTGCCGGTTGCTACCCGTAGCCGGAATCAATTGCTGCATGGCGTTCAGGCCGCTTTGGTTGTCGCTGTGGCCCGGACTTATAATGCGAATCGGCTCCGGCTCAATGGCAAGCGGCGGCTCGAGTCGTGGTTTCATCCAGTCTTCCGTCCATTCTGCCAGCAAAGGATCGGGTGCGTAGGCGGTGATTCGGCCGAAATATGCGTCGCGCGGATTGTCCAGTGGTTTTTCAAATTCCACCCAGAGATAGCGTTGCCGCGCTTCTGTATTGGCGTAGGAAGTATCGCGCTGATAGCGGCTCATGGCCATGCCGGCGCTCACGATATTGGGCATTTGAGCAGGCGTATTGGTCATGGGCAGGTGCAGGCTCAGGGTGAGCGGCGCATCTACGGCCAGGTCTGGATTGTCGGTCTTGAAACGCGGCTCGATGCGGTATTCCACCATGATTTCATCAGGAAACTGCGTCGGATCGGCCGATTTAGGCTCTACGGCGTCCAGGAAGCACAAAAAAGTCTGGCTGCGATCCGCATTTGCCAGCGCCTGAATATTGATGCCTTTTTTCAGTTCAATATCGCCCACTTTGGTTTCTTCGTCCCAGTCGGCAGCGAGTGCGAATTTTTTTCTCCGGATAATGTCGATGCTGTCGGGCTTGATACCATCCCACGACCAGTCGCGGTCGATCAGCAGAGTAATCGGCACCAGCCAGTGATTAATCAGGTCGTCTTCCGTTGCAATGGTGATGCTGGTATTGTCGGGAGATAGCGTATGGCGAATGCTGCGTGCTGCGCCGAACTGCCAGCGCTGTCCGTTTTTTCCCATAAGCGACATGCCTTTGTTCACAACATCTATGGCCGTGGCGAGGCGCTGGATGAGGGTGGGGGGCTGGTCGGGCGCTGCCTTCGAGCCGATAAAAACGTGTTTGATATTGGCTTTCACCTTTTGTTCTTCCGTACGGCGCAGGTAAATGCCGCGAATCATGGTGGTTTCGCCGGTGGGCCGGAAAAAAGCCGATTCACTCGTGGCAGCCCGGCGCGTTACGATGCGGGTCGTCATGCCGGTCAGGGTATCGCCGTGGGCGTAGTAGTTGCTTTTCTCCACGCATTTGGCACGCACGGTGATCTGCACATCGCGGTGTGTAGGCAATATGAGTTCGGGCAAAAGATGGATCGAAACACTGTTGTCTGATAACCCCAGCAGTTGCAAATCGTCGGAATTGTTGAAATTCAGCACCGGCCGATCTACATACATCAGCGGAATATTCAGGTCGCCGTTCAGGTCGGCCGGGAATGCGCGGGTGGTGGTGTACAAAATAGCAAAATGATCCTGCGGCTGGTGTTTCAGGATGGTAGTATCCATATCCAGCGCCCGCACGGCCACCTCGATTTCCAGCCGATCCACATCCGGGTCGGCGATGCCGATGTCGCGTTTGCCGAGGGCTGCGTCAAAATCTGCTTTTAGCAAATCCAGCGCATTGGGATAAGCGCCGGTAAACAATACGCTCGGGTATCCCAGCAGTGGACGTTGCACAATCAATTGATCTTCTGTGAAATAGGCGCCGTCTGTTTCAGGCAAAACCTGTTGCATACGCACCGTTTGCGGTATCGCGTGGCGTTTGAAAAGATGCGTAGCCACGGGCGCTTCGGCAGGATAAACGGGTTCCTGGGTAGCAGTCGGTCCACCGCCAGTCATGTCCGCAAAGCGTGTGCGGAACTGATACTGGCGGCCGTACAACAGCGGTACGTTTTCCACTCCGACAGGGTCGTACATCAGGTTTTTTACCGCTGCCTGCGGCGTTCCATCCTGTTGGGTGTTTTGATCTTTTCGGAAAAGGTCGATGGCGTCTTCGTCCTGCAACACGAGGCTTTTCCCGTTCCAGTAGGCAAAATAAGCCGGCAGCCAGAAATGCTTGTTTTTGCGGCCGTCGGGTATCGAAGGGTACACCTCCACGTTCAGTTCGCGTTGCTGGTTCTGCGCGTCGATGAGCGCTGCGCCAATGGCGAGGTCGGTTTTGTTGCGCACTTCGCAGAGAGAAGTCCAGGGATTGGGGTTGTTGTCGTCCTCGCTGCGTTCGCGCACATCGATGCGATAGCCAAACACGCCCATCGGCGCATCGGCACGTTCCAGGGTGCCAGGTTTTTTCGGGTCTTCCTCCATCTGGCGATTCATCCAGATCAGCAATTGCTCGTCGTCCCACGCGAGCCGGATGCCGGAATCGTTGGTGACAGGAAATTCCGGGTCGTGCGTTTCTTTCAGCATGTGGTCGCTGACGGGCTGGTGCGCATGCACGATTTTGGCAAAACCGTCGTCGTAGATGCTCGATTCCACCAGCAATTCGTCGTAAACAGTGGGCAGTTCCGGGTTGACGGGCGGCGGCGTCATCTCGTCGAGGCG
>JAEUUT010000063.1 GCA_016787415.1 Saprospiraceae bacterium
GGTGCAGCCACGCTGCTGAACAAGACGTTGTTCGCGCCGTTATGGTTGCCGTACCGAAGTAGTTCTGCTAACGTCCAGTCCGTCCAAATCGCTTGCTCGACCAGTGTATTTTCCTGAAACAGGCCAATTTTACTGCGCGTATTGCCAATGTCGATCACCAGATTCATGTGCGGCCGCAAAGGTAGGGATAAATGTTGATGGAGCGTTTGAATCAGGATTTAAGGGATTTTATAGGATTAGAAGGATTGCCGACCTGGAGTTAGGGGTGTACGAAGGATTAGTTCGGCTACGCCCCTCGTAGCAGGATGGGAACACGGATGAAGCGGATTTAAACTGATTTTTTGTGGCCTTTCGGCCACTTCTTTTTGATTTTTTCGGATTAAATCCGCCTTCGGCGGCTGGATACGCTTCGCATAAACATGAAATGATTAAAGGGATCGATGTTGATTTTTGCTTGCTTTATAAAAGATTGATTCGATATACGTCCCGCCGAAGGCGGGCAAATCCGTAAAAATCAAAAAGAAGTGGAAGTGGCCGCTAGGCCACTAAAAATCAGTTTAAATCCGCTTTATCCGCTTCATCCGCGTTCCCATCCTTATAAAAAGGGCGTAGCCGAACAAATCCTTCGTACACCCCTAACTCCAGGTCGGCAATCCTTCTAATCCTATAAAATCCCTTAAATCCTGATTCAACCCCCACCGTAAAAAAAAAATCCCGAATTCTCCACACAGGAAAAATCCGGGAATAAAGGTCGTAGCGCGAGCGAGACTTGAACTCGCGACCTTGCGATTATGAATCGCACGCTCTAACCAGCTGAGCTATCGCGCCATGCTTTTCAAAAGCGGCGGCAAAGGTAATATCATTTGTGTGATATTACAAACACCGACCGCTTTTGAAAGCAGAAAAAATTAATGCAGGCGGTCGTAATGGCAGCATTCGTGCAGTTGGTCGTACACCTTATCATCTGCGCGCAACAGTTCGGTATCGTGGCCGACGGCTACAATGGCCTGGTGTATTTGACGTGGTTTTACCACCTTTTCATCAAAAGTGACCGTCAGGATATGCGTTTCCTTGTTCCACTCGGCAGAAATGACACCGTCGATTTTGGCGGCTGTTTCGATGCGTTTTTTGCACATATTGCAGTTGCCACCCACCTTGAATTTGGTGGTCATCGTGCCTCCATCTACAGTAGAGAAGCCTGAAAAGCCCAGTTGGGCCAGGAAAAGTATGCTGAACAAAAATGCGAATTTCATATGGAAAAGTAATTTGAATGTGAAAAAATGTTGGTTTTTAGGGCTGATTGGCTGCTTATTCCAGCCCGGCTGGCGCAAATCGCACACCTAAGTATGCTACCTGCCGCATCATGGGCGCCCATATTTGCGAGCCATTGAAATACGGGCTGTCCGGCTCGTTGGCCGCTATGATGGCCGCGTGTTGCTGGTAGCCATTGAGGTTCTCGCCGCCGACGTACAGTTCAAGTTTTTTGCCAATGCGGCGCGTCACTTGTGCATTCCAGATACCAAAAGTGGGCGTGATGGCCGGGAAACCGTGCACAAATTCATGCGGCACCTGCGAGTTGTCCGGGAGCCGTTGCGGGCCTACTATTTGCAGGCGGGTGTTGAACATCCACTTTTTATCCGGCGTCGTGTAGTCGAGCGTGATGAGGCCGCGGTGTTTGGCCACGAGCGGGATTTTACGCAACACACCATCGGCGTAGGTGGCGCGTACGTCGTTCCATTTGTACACCAGTTTGGCATCCAGTCCGGGAAGGATGTTGTACGTCAATGTAGCCAACAGGCTGTTAGAGAACGATTTACCCTGCACATTGTAAAAAAACACTTCCACGGGCGACTGGTCTACGTCGGCCAGAATCTGCTGTACAAAATCGGTACGGTAGGCATCGATGCTGAAAGCCGCCTGCCTGTGCGCCACTTTGAAATTTTGAGTAAAGTTCAGGCCATAATTCCACGCCTCTTCCAGCCCCAGGTCATCGGCAAAATGGAGCGTACGGTTGCCCGCCAGCAGGCTGATATTTTCGGCCATCAGATTGGGCGAGCGAAAACCTCGCCCGGCCGAAATGCGCACAATGCTGTTGGTGGTAAAATTGTACTTCGCACTCAGGCGCGGCGTGAACAGCAGCCGGTCAAAACGGCTGTTCCAGTCGGCGCGAGCGCCCAGCACCACCACCAGATCGGGCATTTCCATGTCCAGATTAAGGCGGCTGTATGTGTATTCCACCATAGCGCCCGGCACCGCTTCACGGCGGCTGAGGTCGCCTTCGTTTACTTTTTCCTGAATGTCGTCGTATTGCAGCGATGGCGCGATCACCAGTCCGTGGTCGGTGCTGCCGATGATGGTTTGGTACAGGCTCTGCCAGTACAGCGATTTTTGGGTGGCGTCGTAGGTATTCGGTCCGAACAGTGCGTGGCTGCGGTGCCAGGATGCCGACACCATGTTGCCGATCTGGTTGTAGGGTTTGCCGCCCAGGCCTTCATAGCCCACTTTTCCCCAAACTTCTACGCGGTCATTTTGCTGGTCGATGGAAAACAGGCGGTTTTGGCCGGGCAGCAGACTGATTTGCCCGCTTTGGCGGCGGTCGGTCAGTGCCTGCACATTGAACTGCCCGCAAACACCCGGGCTTTCATAAAACACCCGATACAGGCCGTTCAATTGATGCCGGATGGGAGAATCGTAGAAGTTGTCGTTGTTCATGTCCCAGCGGTTTTTTACAAAACTGCCGTGCATGAGCAGGCCATTGGAAATACGTGCCTTGCCTTTGTGGTTCAGGTGCATATTGAGTTCGCCGCGTCCTTCGGTAGAAGTGAATCCGTTGACAAACAAGGGTTTATCCTGGTGCGGCTTCATCAGTTCTACATTTACCTGACCGGTAATACCGGCATAGCCGTTTTTTACCGAACTGGCGCCTTTGGCCAGTTGTATGCCTTCGAGCCAGGTGCCTGGAATGTATTCGAACGCAAAAGGCGTGGCAATACCATTCATATCCGGCCGGTTTTCGACCATAAACTGGCTGTACACGCCACGCAGGCCAAGCATCTGAATTTCCTTGACGCCGGTGAGTGCATTGGCGTAGTTGACATCCACGCCGCCGTTGGTTTCAAAACTCTCCGATAGGTTGCAGCAGGGCGCTTTGCCCAGTTCCTTGCGGGAAATATGCTCCACATTGCGGGTTTCGAGCGTGGAAACGTGCGAATCGAATTGTTGCCCGCTCACCACCACCTGCTGCAATTCGTGTACGCCCGTCACCTCAACCCAAAGGTTGTTTTCGCCGGGAAGCACCTGTATTTCTGCCGGGTTGTAACCGACATAACTGATGACAAGGGTGGATTCTTGTGTTCTGGAGGGCAGGCTGAAATAGCCGGACGTATCGGTAACAGTACCCTGGCGCGTATCTTTCCAGTACACGGATGCGCCGATGAGTAACTCTTCTTTATCATTGGTAACCATACCCGTCAGGGCAGGCGTATTTTGAGAAAAAAGAGCGGAAGTATATAAAAGGAGTCCTGCAAGCAGGAACAGTGTGTTTTTCATAAGCACAGTTGTTGTATGAATGAAACAGTACGGGCATTTTGCGCCCGCCAATCATCGGCCCGAAAGCCGTGCATCCACTGTAATCATCTAACAACGTGCAATGCCGTGGCGCACACAGATCATGCGCCCGGAAAGGGGTGGGGGAGGGTTGGGGAAAGTGGAAATACTGACCTGATCCGACGACGGTGTTACCCATTCCGCGTGTGTAAATACAGGAGGCGTACGCAGGTCGAGCGGGAAATGCAGGTGTTTTTCGGCAGCCTTTTCTTCGAGGGTAAATTCCGTTTTCAGTTGAAAAACGCGAACGGATTTTTTGGTGCAGCCGTGTTTGCCTTTTTTGGCGCTCTGCGCATCTTTTTTGCAACAGGAGCGCTCCTTTTCTGCTTTTTTGGCGCAACAAGCCGGTCGCGCGGTATTGGAGGCGCGCAGGCCTTCGCATTGGTCGGCTATGGCAAACAGAGATACCGATTGAACCCCTGCACAGTAGCAGTACACCTGATGTATGCTGACGCCCATCGTAGCGATGAGCAGCGCAAACATCCAGGTAAAGGCGATCGATTTTTTTGCAGTAGCAGACATTGTTTCTTTAAAAACAAAAGCATGTAGATAACGTTGCAAAGGTAACACGGATTATGCGGAAATGACGAATTTTCACGGATTTGGTGGGTGGCAAGGGGCCTTTAGCAATGATTCCTATGCCCCTTACCACCCACCAAATCCGTGAAAATCCGTCCTACAATCCGCCCAATCCGTGTTTCACATTTCCTCCGGCCCTTCTCCCACCCAGTCCTGCTGCACATACCCGTCTTCGCACAAATCCTTGAGTTCTTCTTCGATGAATGCGCGCACTTCATGCACGATTTCGCCTGGGTAGAGCAGGTGCACATTCGGCCCGGCATCCATCGTGAAATACATTGGATGGCCTGTTTCGGCCCGATAGGCGCGTATTTTTTCCAAAATTGCCAGCGTATTGGGGCGCATCAGGGTGTACGAGGGGTTGCTGCACATCATGAGCGCGTGCAGGGTCATGGCTTCGTCTTCCACGATTTTTCCGAAGGTAGCCAGGTCGCCCGTGCGCATGGCATCGAGCAGCGCCCCGAGGCGCTGGCGAGCCTGGGCGTACCGCGCTTCGGCATACGGATTGCCGTCCATGAGGGCATGGCCGTCGCGGCTGCTCACGGCTTTTTCATCCTGACTGACAATTAAAATGTCGTCGTGAAAATCTTTGAACATATCGTGTACCTGATCGCCTACCGGCACGGCAAATTCGTTGGAAGAACCGGCCACCAGTGGCGTCTCGCCCCACACCGCTGCATGCGAGAAAATGGATCGGCAGGCCGAACCGCTGCCCAATCGGGCGATATAGGAGGCTTTTTTATCAAACGCCCCTGCATCCTGCAAGGTGCCGAACAAGGCATCTTCCAGCGAACACAGGCACAGTGCCAGGGCCGACATGCCGGATGCCGACGAGGCGATACCTGCCGAATGCGGGAAGGAGTTGCCTGTTTGTATCTTGACTTTCAGTTGTTTCAGAAATGGAAAAATGGGCAACAGGCTTTCCAGGAATGCCTGTGTTTTAGCCTGAAATACCTCATTGGGCTCAGCATGAAAGAAAAATTCCAGGTCGATTTTGCCATTGTCTCCTTCTTCCTTGAATGCATATTCGAGCATCGTGTCGGTACAGGACGATGCCAGCGTAAGGCTC
>JAEUUT010000077.1 GCA_016787415.1 Saprospiraceae bacterium
CAAAGCCCAAAACCGCAAGGTACTTGCCGCTATCAGCAATACATTCGGATTTGGGGGGCATAATGCTTCCATTGCTTTTCGGAAGTTGTAAAGCATAAAATAATCTGATTCTGTGCGAGTTATCCGACGTTTTTATAACTACTATCTGCATCCTGATAAAGAACTGGCCCGCCGGCTGAAACAACTGGTGGGTTTCACTCCGACGCACTTGCAATTGTTCAAACTGGCGTTTTTTCACAAAAGCACCTTTTCCACGCGTGACTACGCCATTTCGAACAACGAGCGCCTCGAATTCCTCGGAGATGCAGTACTCAGCACAATTGTGGGTGAATACCTGTTCAAAAAATACCCCAACAGCGACGAGGGTTTTTTGACAAAAATGCGCTCCAAAATCGTGAAGCGCAATTCGCTCGACGAAATTGCCGACAAAATGGGGCTCGACCTGTTTCTGGCCAATTACAACCAGACGCGCCTCTCCAAATCCATGCTGGGCAATGCCCTCGAAGCCCTCGTGGGCGCCGTGTATATTGAGGTAGGCTACGAACGCACCAAACAGTATGTCATTCGGCGCATCCTGCGCAAGTACCTGGACATCCACGAACTGGAGCGTTTCGACGACAATTACAAAAGCCAGTTGCTCGAATGGTGCCAGAAAAACGGCCACTCCATCGAGTACAAAGTGGTGGCCAAATACAAAAGTGAAAAACGCGACAAATTCAAGGTCGCTGTATTCGTCGACGGCCGTAAAATGGGCACCGCCGACGATTTCAACAAAAAAAGCGCCGAACAATTAGCCAGCGAACGCGCCATGACCACCCTCGGCATGTTCAATGAAAACGTTGTGGTCACACTCCCCGATGGAGATGTGAACGACGAAGATGAAAGCGGCCATTAATACACCGCAAAGCCTATGACGCACGCCGAATCGCTGGCCCATGCCGATTTTTTTCGGCATTGTTTTGCCTTCGGAGCCGTTATCGGAGCAGAAATGCCGACAGGGCCGGATGTTTTTTACACCGTCGCCCTCGATACGACCCATCGAAAACTGTATTGCTCCTGCCCTTTTTTCCCAAAACCCTGCATGCACTCGGAAGCGCTTTCGCTGCTGTTCCGGAAGGAGGGTGCTGCTTTTTTCCCGGAAACCGCTGACGCGCCTGTCTGGCTGGACACCCTGCTTTCCGGAAAACCCGCTTCCGCCACCCATACACATGACGACCCGGAAAAACGCGCTGCACGCCAGGAAAAAACGCGTTTTGAACGCCTCGAACGCGCCCGCGGTGGGTTCGACGACCTCGAAGCCTGGCTGAACGATACCGTTCGTCGGGGCCTCGCAACAGTCGTGTCGGAAGAGCCCGGCGCTTTCGAACAACTCGCCACCCGTGCCGCCGATGCTTCCATGACGGGGCTCAGCCGCGCTATTCGGCTGCTGGCGCATATTCCTGCCAGTTCGCCCGACTGGTCGGTACTGGTGACCGATGTGCTGGCGCAGATTTACTTAGCCGTACGCGCTTTTCGCAACCGCGAAGCGTTGCCGGAAGCGTTGTTGCACGACCTGCAGAATTTTATCGGTATCAACCTGAAAAAGGAAGACGTGCTGGCGTCCGGCGAGCGCCTCACCGATACCTGGGCGGTGATGGGCGATGTGGTGGAGCCGCTGGAAGACCGGCTTCAGGCGCGCCGAACCTGGCTGCTGGGAGCCGACTCGGGGCGTATGGCCCTGCTGCTTGACTTTTCCTTCGGGGGCGCCGATTTCCCACCCGGCTTTGCTACAGGGAGTATGCAGCATGGCACACTGGTTTTTTACCCCTCTGCATACCCGCAGCGGGCGCTGGTGCAGGAAGATTTTCATGCCCTGCCACAAACTATGGACGCCATGCCCGGCGTACCCGATATTACTGTTTTTCTGGAAAAATATGCTACAGCGCTGGCCGCCCAGCCCTGGCTGCCTTACTTTGCCGAGGCAATTTCGGAAGTGACGGTTCAGCGGGCATCCACAGGCCGTTTTTTTATGTCCGATCGTTTGGGAAAAATACTGCCCCTGCATGCGACCGAACAGTTTGGCTGGTCGCTCGTAGCCCTGGGCGGCGGGCATCCGCTCGATGTGTTTGGGGAATGGAATAGCCGAACCTTCCAGCCCTTGAGTGCAGTGGCAGATGGAAGAATTGTTCGATTAGCGCAATAAATACTTATTTCTACAACCATGAAAGCAACCATCATCGGCGGCGGCATCATCGGGCTCAGCAGCGCCTGGTTTCTGGCAGAAGACGGCTGGGACGTGACTGTGCTGGAAAAAGGCGACCTGAGCGACAACTGTTCTTTTGGCAACATGGGCTATTTGTCGCCCTCTCATTTTGTGCCGCTGGCGCAGCCGGGCATCGTGAGCAAGGGCATCTGGTGGATGTTCGATATGAAAAGCCCTTTTTACGTGCGACCTTCATTGAGTCCCGATTTGATCCATTGGGGACTGAAATTTGTCATGGCCAGCACACATGCCCATGTGGAACGCAGCGCCCGCCCGCTTACCGAATTGCTATTGTTTTCCAAAGAACTGACAGCCGAGTGGCAACGCAGCGGCCTTATGTCGTTCGACTACACCGATCAGGGCTGTGTGATGTACTACCAAACGGCCGCCTATGAACGGGAAGAACGCGAAAATGCCCGCAAAGCGGTCGATCTGGGGCTTCAGGTGGAAGTGCTCGACCGCGAACAGGTACAAGCGCTGGAGCCAGACATGCGCCCGGACGTTCGCGGCGGGGTTTTGTTCAAAGACGATGCGCACATTCACCCCAACAGTTTGATGCGGCAATTGCCTGTCCTGCTGGAAAAACGCGGCGTCCGTATTATCCGGAATGCGGAAGTGACCGGCTTTTCTAAAGAAAAAAAGGCCATCCAAACGGTTCATTATCAAACAGATGCAGGAGAGCAGCACATCGGCGACAGCGATCTGGTGGTATTGGCCGCCGGCTCCTGGTCGCCACAGGTAGCCCGCATGGCCGGCGAACGCATCGCACTGATGCCCGGCAAAGGTTACTCCATGACGTTCGACACCGACCGGCAACGCATGCGCCTTCCGGGTATTCTGCTGGAAGCCAAAGTAGCGCTCACACCCTGGCAAAAACAATTGCGCATCGGTAGCACCATGGAAATCGGGGCCATCAACGACCGTATTCTTTTCCCCCGGGTACAAGGCATCCTCGAAGCCGTACCGCGCTACCTGCCGGGCATGACCGACGACCCGGCATTCCGGCAATTAGCCGATCTGACCGATTTGGAACAACACCTGCGCGAAAAAGTGTGGTTTGGCTTCCGGCCTGTATCTGCCGATGGCATGCCCTATATCGGATTTGCG
>JAEUUT010000079.1 GCA_016787415.1 Saprospiraceae bacterium
TACGGCGTAACCTATCACTCCCGCTTCGGGGCCGTGACCGAATCGGCGCATGTGTTTATTGCAGCCGGGCTGCGCTACAAGGCCGTGGTGCAACAGGATATTTCGATTCTGGAAACAGGCTTCGGCACCGGTCTCAACGCATTTATGGCCTGGCTGGAAGCCGAACGCCGCAACCTGCGCGTACACTACACCGGACTCGAAATAGCGCCTGTATCGCTGGACGAGGCCCGGCAAATGAACTATGCCGAAACACTGGGCGTGCCAGACCGAACGGCCGATTTTTTGTCGCTGCATGCCTGCGAATGGGGTAAAACCATTCCCTGTTCTGAGTACTTTGATTTCAGAAAAGAGCAAACGTCCATCGAAATATACGAGTCTGAAAACGCATTTGACGTGATATTTTTCGATGCCTTCGCACCGCAGGCACAACCCGAACTCTGGACAGCCGAAGTGTTCGGGCGCATGTACCGGGCCTTGCGGCCCGAAGGGGTGCTGGTGACTTATTGCGCGCAAGGGGCCTTCAAACGCACGCTCAAACAAGCCGGGTTTCAGGTGGAACGCCTGCAAGGCCCGCCCGGAAAACGCGAAATGACCCGCGCCACGAAATGAGCGATGTGTCAGCAAGTTTCGAAACACATTATTTTTATGTAATTAATGATATAAAAAAACGTTGATCGTGCTTAATCCGGCCCAAAAGGCCAATATTTGCCACGGTCTAACGAAGCATTACATGTCCCTCCCATATACCCATCGCGATATTTCCTGGTTGTCATTTAATTACCGCGTATTGCAAGAAGCCAGAGATCCGGCTGTTCCTTTGCTCGAACGCCTGAAATTTCTGGCCATTTACTCTTCCAACCTCGACGAATTTTTCAGGATACGGGTGGCCGGAATACGGAACCTGAAAAAGGTAGGTAAAAAAACCAGGGCGCGCCTTGATTTTGACCCAGGCGAATTGTTGAAGGAAATCCACCGCATTGTCAACCGGCAACAGGAAGAGTTTTCGCAGATTTTCCAGGAGGAAATTGTGCCCGAAATGCGCAAGCAACACATACATATCGTGCGCAGGCTCGATCTGAATGAAGAACAGCGCCAGTTTGTAGAAAACTATTTTCACGAAAAACTGCTTCCGTTTGTAATGCCGGTACTGCTGGTCAAGCACCGCATTCGCCCTTTTCTGGCCAATGCCAACCTGTACCTCGCCGTACACCTGCGCCCTAAAAAGCGCCCGCTGTCGGAAAGCGAATACGCACTCGTAAAAATTCCATCCGATCAGTTGCCGCGCTTTGTGCCCCTGCCTTCGTCGGCCAATCGCTTCGACCTGATACTGCTCGACGATATTGTGCGGCATTCGGTGTCGTGGCTATTTCCGGGCTACGACATCAAGGATACCTATTCGATCAAACTGACGCGCGATGCGGAATTGTACATCGACGACGAATACTCGGGCAACCTGGTACAGAAAATCAAAACCAGTCTTCAAAAACGCCAGGTAGGCCCACCCAGCCGCTTTGTGTACGACCGCGAAATGCCCGAGCACTTGCTGTCGTACCTGCGCGATACTTTCGACATTCGCAAGAATGACATGCTGCCGGAAGGGCGTTATCACAACAACTTCGATTTTTTCAAGTTCCCGGATTTCGGAATGTCGCACCTGCGCAACAAACCCCTGCCGCCTTTGCACCACCCCCTCTTGCACGCTGCTGCCGATCCTTTTGCAGTAATTAGTGAAAAAGACCAGTTGTTGCACGTACCCTATCAGTCGTACGAATCGGTGGTCAATTTTTTTGAAAAAGCGGCGGAAGACCCCAATGTGACGCATATCAAGGTCATACAATACCGCGTGGCTCGCCACAGCCGTATCATGCACGCTTTGATGCACGCCGTTCAGGAAGGCAAACAGGTGTCGGCATTCGTAGAAATCAAGGCGCGCTTCGATGAGGCGGCCAACCTGGAATGGGGCGAAAAACTGGAAAAAGCAGGCGTTCGCGTGCATTATTCCTTTCCAGGTGTGAAAGTGCATTCCAAACTGGCACTGGTACGCCGGATCGAAAATGGAGAGCCCAAATTGTACAGTTATTTGGCTACGGGAAATTTTCATGAGGAAACGGCCAAGATATATTCCGATTTCAGCCTGTTTACCAGCGACCCCAGGCTTACTACCGAAGTGAGCCAGGTGTTTTCCTTTCTGGAAAATATCAAACCGCCGTCACAGGATTTCCAGCACCTGCTGGTCGGCAAGTTCAACCTGCGGCCGGCTATATACCAGTTGATCGACCACGAAATTGCCGCTGCCAAACGAAAAAAGAAGGCTTGTATGATTTTGAAAATCAACAGCCTGGAAGACAAGGAGATGATCGCCAAACTGTATGAGGCTTCTCAGGCAGGGGTGGAGGTCAAACTCATCGTACGCGGCATTTGCTGCCTCATTCCCGGAATAAAAGGGCTGAGCGATAACATCGAAGTCATTAGTATCGTCGACCGCTTCCTGGAACATGCCCGGGTGTTTATTTTCTACAACGGCGGCGACGAACGCATCTACCTGAGCAGCGCTGACTGGATGGAACGCAACCTTAGTTTCCGGATCGAAACAACGTTCCCGGTGTACGCGCCCGATTTGAAAAAGGAAATTCGCAACCTGATCGACCTGCAATTAAATGACAATGTAAAAGCACGTATTATCGACCGCAACGACCGAAATGAATACCGCCGAAGCCAATCGGATATTCCTGTACGCGCACAACTGGAAACGTATTTTTACTTCAAGCGGAAATCAGAATAACGACACGCAGAAACAGACACTGAAAATTTATCTTGTTGATTTTCAATGTCTTGATATTTTTTTGAAATTTTTTTTTCGAAACACTTGTCTATGTAAATCATGCGCTGTTATCTTTGCCGCCGCTAAACGACAGAACAACAGTTCTGAATGTAAAATGCGGAAGTAGCTCAGTTGGTAGAGCACGACCTTGCCAAGGTCGGGGTCGCGAGTTCGAGTCTCGTTTTCCGCTCAAAGAAACCTTGCCTCTGGCAGGGTTTTTTGATTTAAGGTCATTATATTTGTGGCACACACACCGCCCGGGTGGTGGAATGGTAGACACGCAGGACTTAAAATCCTGTGACCGTTGAGGTCGTATGGGTTCGAGTCCCATTCCGGGCACTTTTTAAGTCCTGAGTCGACAGTCCTGAGTCCTGAGTCTGTAGCGTACACGTGCTTTCTTTTAGCTTCTTTACGGAGCAAAACAAAGGGTAAGAACGTGTATGCTACGGACTCAGGACTCAGGACTGTCGACTCAGGACTTATTCAATGATCCACTTAAATTTCTCCCTTCCCAGCAAAAAGTCGTCGCCTCTTATCAATCTGAAGGTGGCGGCAATGGAATCCGATTCCAGGACTCCTTGCAGGAAAATTTCATTCTCCGAGTTATAGTTGTAGCGCAATTCAAAATTCCTGGTAGAATCGGACGGTTCGCTAAGGGTTAGTGCTCTTGCGGTTGTATCGACGCTGATCGAATAATATTTAATGGATTTATCCATGTGAACAATCACTGCATAGTTGTTGTCAATGATCATTTTTTCCCACCTAACGGAGTCTACAGGGGGCGGTTGCAGGGTGTCGCCGTTTACAATAAAATTTTTGGTTCTGTATATGGCGTTCAGTGACTCGAAAGAACGATAATGCTTGACGCCCTTCCGCATTTGTTGCCACGATTCGTTCACTTTTACCAGCGCTATTACAGAGAGGAGGGCGATGGCGCTTATTCGCATCCATTTTCGGGGTAGTTCCGGCTGGATCGTTTTCCAACTGTTATTATTCAGAAAAAGGCGCCACAGCGTGGCGATATTTGGCATCAACAGAAATGCGAGGAACAGCAACAGGTGGGTGGAGAATGTTTTTACACAAACGTTGTAGGAATAGTTGAGCGCCACAACATTGAGCATCACTCCGAAAGACACCAGTGCTCCCAATACCATCGTTCTACGAAAAAGCAACAGCATACCGCCCAGTATTTCAAAAACTCCTGTGAATACGGAAAAACTCCTGGAATAACCCATGAAGGTCCATAGTAAACTCATGGGCGATAAATTTCCTAAAGGCGCGTCCATCCAGGCAACTGTAGGATATAGAAACTGACCGCCATTGCCCATTTTGCCTACACCATAGGTAATAATAAAAATGCCGGTGGTAAAACGAACGTAGGTGTATGCCCATCTGAAGAGTCGATCGGAGTGGAATGCCTTGCCTTTCCATAGCGCCAGTACCAGCGCAACTGCCAAAGCCAGCAGCATACGAACAAAAATTCCGACATATATGAATGTTGTATCGCTCGAACCAATCTGCGTGCTTTGCAAATCTGTGAGCCCCAGTATCGTTCTGCCTACCCACAATACAAACGGGTCGAGGAAATAGGCGTATCCGTGAACACCAACATCCTCCGTGAACGGGTAGGGAAATATGTAAAGGATAAAATAAACGGAAACAAAAACGAGGAAGAACGATTTGAAAAAAGACCCTATTCCGGTCTTTGTGGTAAGCGGTAAAGGTGGTGTCATTGTTTTCGGACAAATTGAAGATGCGACATGTTGTGATAGAATTTCAGGCTGGTGAAATTCTGGCAGCAACAGTACCTATCTGAAAACAATGGCCGGAAGACCGCTATGGTGGAGCATCCGAAGGCGACAAAAAGCGCGCCTGATCTGTCAGGATCAGGCGCGCCGGTCGTATATAGTTGGTTATTTGAAAACCGGCATTAATCCAATCGGGCATAAAGTATGACCATCAGGTATAATACAGGCGCTAAATAGACCAACGAATTATCTCGTACGGGAAACGGCGATTTTACCGCTGCTCAGGTTGCCACTACTGCTGCGTACAAGAAAATGATACTGGCCCGTGGGGAGGTTCGACACATCCACTTTGAAAACGTTTCCGCTAAATGCCTGGGATTTTATCAGCCGTCCCTGCATGTCATACCACAAAACATCGCCTTCTGTAGCAGCAGCATTCAGCCGGAAGGTGGCTTCCGTCGAGGCAGGATTTGGGAAAACTTGCAGGGTCACACCTTCTTGCAGGTCGACCACCTGTGTCACTTCCAGGTAGTTTTCGCCGATGGTGTGCAGGGTGCGGTTGGTAATGACCGGTTCGTTGAAATCAAAATAAATGCCGGCCTGGTTTTCCAGTTGGGTGTTGTCGGGCAAACCAGTTTTCGGTGAAATCGTAAATTTTACAAAACCGTGCGAGGCAGCCTCATTCACGTTGCTATCTGGCAGCATGATGTTCTGGAAGAAAAACTGGGCAATGCCTTGTCCGGACAGGCTGAACTGATACGGATGGCTCGAAGCGCCGGTACGCAGCGTGCTCAGGTCGAACAGCGGTGAAATGGTATCGCGAATCATGACTGTAAACGCCGTATCGGTACCTGTATTCTGAAAACGGATAAGGTATTCGATTTCTTCATTGCGTGGAATAAAGTGCTCGGCGCCCACACCTTTCGGGAATCCTTGCTTATCATTCGGGTCGAAAGACCCCTGATTTTCCCTGCATTCCTCGTCTTCAAAATAGGCGGCATCATCTTGTGGGAACAGTGTGACGAGGCCCTGGCTGAAACTCCCCGAAGCATTGGTGCCACAACCCTCCACGGCTGCGCTGGCTTGAACCCCGAGCGGATAATTGTCAGCCTGATCTATTTCCAGGCGCCAGGTGGAGCCATTGGCTGGGAGGTTCACCGTTTCGGTACCGCCGCTGTTGAGTTGAATCGGGTTGCTGGTCATTTGAATCATAATATCCTCGATGATCACGTATTCAGCCGGTTCGGTCATGTCGTCACCTTCATTGGTGATGGTAAAGTTTACCTCATTTCCGTTGCAATGGCCCGTTACGCGCAGGTCAGAACCATCCCAGAGGCCCAGTACGGGGCCACAAGGCGCATCTGGATACACATGAGCGCTGCTACAGTGGGTTTGGCCGAGTGCAGCATCACAACTGACCTGTACTTCTATGTAAAAATACCGGCATTCGCCCGGGTCTACATTTCCAACAGGAAAAGTATAGGTATTGCCATTTTGCTGCGTCCAGGGGATACTGCTGTCATTGGCGCTTAGGAATGGATCCAAGGTGACTTCTACGTAGGCATTTTCAACGGGAACAGTGCCTGTATTGCAGTATTGTATGGTATAGTAGTTGGGAAAACAGCGCCGCAACAATCCGCAGGACAGGTCCACTTCCATGCGGCCGCAGAGTTTATCTGGCTGTCCGGTAAAAGGAATCGTCACCGTATCTGTCAGGCCCACTGTTGCCTGCTGGGGTGGTGTGCACACATTCCACAGGCCGTTCGGCGGAAAAAGTGATACCAGAAAATTGCCATCAGGAACAGGGATAGAATAGGAGCCATCTGTTCGAGTACGGGTGACATATTCCCCTTGCGGCCCGTCGGCCACCACCAGCCAGTTGCTCAGAGGCAGTTCCTGTGGGTCATTGGTGCAGTTGTTGTTGTCGTCGCGGTGTACATTGCCTTTGATACGGGAAAAGAAAGGCCCCGAACTGAAAGCACCGGGAACGACGAGGGCTGTATAATTGACATCGCCCAGTTTCATGCCGTAAAAATTAGCATTGGCCTGGCTACCACTCAGGTTATTGAAATTGATAACTGTAGGGTAGGGGAAAGGGTTGTTGGGGTCGGCAAAAACGTGGCTGGCAGGAATGAACCGCCAACTTTCTCCTGTAGGAAATTCAGGAATAATACCAAGAATCAGACTGGCCATCAGCGCCGTATCCTGAGGTGTCAGGCTTTCAGAGACGTTGACATCGGCTGCAATAATTTTATAAGGACTGTCCAGGAGTGACTGTCCATAGATGTGGTGTCTGACCTGGACGATATCAAAAGTAGTAACCCCGTTCAGCGGAAACAAATCAGCAAACGGCTTTACAGAATAGGAGCCGCCCTCAGGTACGGAAAATGTGTATTCTCCATTGGAGTCGGTGAGCGCTACATCATTTTCGGAGCCGCTGAGTACTACAGTGACACCTTGTAGGGGCGTGGCGCCGTCAGGCAGGGTGATACGCCCGGAAATGCTTGTTTGGGCATTCATGAACTGGCTCAGCAAAAGCAGTATCACAAGCAGAAGGTAGTCGGGATGCCTGAAACTTGTAGAGAGATTTATACGCATAGGATGATCATGTTTTTGGTTGATAATGTTTTAGTTGTTTGAACGATACAAAAGTGGCAGACAAACAGGGAGGTGTTCAACTACAAATTTTAAAATTTGTAACAGTGATATGGAATAATTTTTGTTGTAATTATTTGATAACCAATTGTATTAATACTTTTTTTGTCTACTGAAATGTGAAATGGAAAACACCCGACTCCTGAAAATTTTGCACACTTTATCGAAAACGGAACTGCAGGAACTGCGAAAATTTGTTCGGACGCCTTTTTTTAACCAGCGCAGCGAGGTTCCGCTGCTGCTCGACTACCTGTTGCCGGCGCTTGTGAAAGACAAATCTCTGATCGACAAGGAGGCTGCTTACAGGCATATTTTTGGAAAAACGGGCTATGATGACCATCGAATTCGCATGGCGATGAGTTTTTTGTTTCAACTTACCGGCCAGTTTCTTGCAGTCAAGGCATTTCTCGGCAATGGCATTGCCTACAGACGGCAACTGGCCGCCGTATTCCGCGAACGCCACATGCCGGAACAAGCCGAAAAAATCAACCATAAAGCGTATCTTTTACAGCAAAACCAGCCCTTGCGCAATGCCGATTTTATGGAAGAGCGCTATCAGATTTTGCTGGAAAAACACCGGCAGCAGATAGAAACCCAACGCATCGAGCAACATGCTTTGCAGGAACAATCCGACCAACTCGATCAGGCATTCCTGGCGCGTAAATTGTGGCAAGCCTGCACCATGTTGTCGCATCAAAATGTAAGCAATGTTTCCTACCATTTCGGTATGCTGGATGCTGCTATTCAGTTTGCCGAACTGTCGGGGCAACTGGAAATGCCTGCCATTGCGATTTACTACTACTGCTACCAGGCTTTGTTGAATCCATTGCAAAGTACACATTTTCAATTATTTAGAAAGTGCCTAACCGATTGTGCAGGGCAGTTTCCAGCAGAGGAAATACGTGATCTCTATATCCTGGCCATCAACTATTGCATCCGGCAATACAATGCCGGCAACCTCGAGTACCTCTCGCAGCAGTTCGATTTGTACAAGGAAGGCCTCGAACGGAATTATTTCCTCAGTGAAGGGCAGATTTCCCGGTATACGTACCAGAATGTAGCCACCATCGGCCTCGTCATGCGCGAACTGGAATGGGTAGAAACGTTTATCTATGATTACAGGCCGCTGCTGCGCGAAGAACACCGGGAAGGATTGTTCAGTTTTAACCTTGCACGACTGGAATACTACCGCCGTGATTTGGGTAAAGCCTTGCAATTGCTGCAAAAAGCAGAATACAAGGATTTGCTGCTTAGCCTGGCTGCCAAAATCCTGCAACTGAAAATATTCTATGAGTTGCAGGAATTCGATTTGCTCACCTCCCATTTACAGGCAGTGCGTTCTTTTATCCGGCGCAAAAAAGTAATGGGCTACCATCGGGAAAATTATATGAACACCGTACATTTTACCCAGAAATTGCTGGAAGTCAATCCGTTCGATAAAACAGCGATATCTGAACTTCGCCATGAAATCGAACAGACGAAGGCTGTGGCGGAAAAAGAATGGCTGCTGAGCCAGGTGTAATTCATGGGCATTTGCTGCACCCACCGTTTCAGGATGGGACAACGGATGAAACGGACTTTTACGGATTTCTCTTATTTTAAAAATTAGCATATGCGCCACATCTTCCTGATTGTACTCTCCTTTATTATTCATCATTCTACCCTCGCACAACGTTGCGCCTGCTCGAAAAACCTCGACTTTGCGATCAATAAAGTGGAGCACAATTACGCCGGGTTTCGCGACAAAGTGACGGATCAGACGCGTGCCTCTTACCAGGCGCACACCGACTCGCTACGCACGCAGGCTGCCAGCATTTCTTCCGACTCGGCGTGTCGGCGCGCGCTATACAGATGGTTGCGCTGGTTTAAGGATGGCCATATCAGCATGCGGCCTTTTGGCTCCTCCCAAATGGTTACCGAAACTTTGCCGCCATTTGCCTTTACTGCACTCGATAGCCAGACTTCGCTGCTCACGTTGCCTTCTATGTCGAACGGTTACAAATCTCTGGTCGACAGTATGTTACATGCAAATGACCAGACTTTGCGCTCCAAACCATTTCTGATCATCGACTGCCGCAACAATGGCGGCGGCAGCGACAACACCTGGGCTTCCATCAAACCTTACCTCGTAACACAGCCTGTTGTAACCGACGGGCGCCAATTCTGGGCTTCAGAAGACAATGCCAATTACCTGTTAGAAATAGTGGGCAAAAAAGAAACCGACAAGAAAACCAGGAAATACCTAAAATCCGTGGCAGCCGAGATGAAAAAACGCCCCGGCACTTTTGTCGGCACCATGGATGCCCGACGCGAAATATCTGTCGTACCGTTACCCAACCCGCGCAAGGTGGTCATTCTGGTCAATCAACGCAGCGCCAGTAGCACCGAAAACCTCGTGCTGTGGGCCCGGCAAAGCAAAAAAGTGACCATCATGGGTGGCCTGACTGCGGGAATGGCCGATTATGGAAACCTGTATCCCGCCGTGGCGCCCTGCCGCGATTGGGAACTCTGGCTCCCCATCATGCGTTCGAATCGGGTGGCCGACGGCCGCGGAATTGATAATGTGGGATTGCAACCGGATGTAAAGCCGGATGGAGAGGAAGGGGAATGGGTAGAATACGCGAGGAAATGGATCAGGTAGAGACAAGGCATGCCTTGTCTCTACGGGTGCAATACGCGAGGAAATGGATAAAATAAAAAATGAACGGGAAACAATCTAAAAAAACCGACATCTATATACTTCACCGTACTTTTGCGCTTCTTTTTTAACAACATACCGTATCTGATTCCAGTATGCCGGAAATATCCACCCCGGATAACTGATAACAGATACCAGATAACAAATACATGACAGAGCAAGAACTCCTTCGCCGCGAATCGCTGCAAAAACTTCGTGAATTGGGCATCGATCCATATCCTGCTGACAAGTTTGATGTAACGGCTTTTGCGGCCGATATAGTGGCCAACTATCAGGAAGAAGTACTCGAAGATGGTACGAAGAATCGCCTCAATTATCAGCAAATTGCAGTGGCTGGCCGCATAATGGCCTCCCGCGAAGCCGGGAAAGCGATGTTTATGAACTTGCAGGATCAGACAGGCCGTATCCAGTTGTACCTGCGCAAGGAAGAAATCAATGGCGGTGATGAGAATTCACCGATGTTCGATACCGTTATCAAAAAACTACTTGATCTGGGCGACTATGTTGGCGTGAGAGGTTATGCTTTTCGTACCAAAACTGGCGAAGTGAGTGTGCATGTGCAGGAGTTCAAGTTCCTGTCCAAATCATTGCGCCCGCTGCCTGTTGTAAAAAAAGACGCGGAAGGCAATATCTATGATGCATTTACCGATCCGGAACAACGCTACCGCATGCGATATGTCGACCTGACGGTGAATACGGAATTTCGCGAAATCTTTATCAAACGCACCAAACTCATCAAAACCATGCGGGCCTACCTCGATGAATTGGGCCTGCTGGAAGTAGAAACGCCGATTCTACAACCGATTCACGGCGGTGCGGCGGCACGCCCCTTCAAAACGCACCACAATACGCTGGATATGACCCTGTACCTGCGTATTGCCAACGAACTGTACCTCAAACGCCTGATCGTAGCGGGTTTCGACGGCGTGTACGAGTTTGCCAAAATGTTCCGCAACGAAGGCATGGACCGCACCCACAACCCCGAGTTCACGGCCCTGGAGTTCTATGTAGCCTACAAAGACTACAACTGGATGATGGAGGTGACCGAACAGATGCTCGAACGCGTGGCACGCGCCATTCACCCGGAAAGTGGCTCTACCGTGCAGGTAGGCCAGCATACCATCGAATTTGCAGGCCCGTATCGCCGACTGACCATGTTCGATGCCATTCAGGAATATACGGGGCTGAATGTGGAAACGGCCGACGAGGCCGAACTGCGCGCCTACTGCAAAAAAGAACACATCGAAATCGATGCTACGATGGGTAAAGCCAAACTGATCGACGAAATTTTTGGAGAAAAAGTGGAAGCCAACCTCATCCAGCCGACTTTCCTGATCGACTATCCGGTTGAAATGTCGCCGCTGACCAAAAAACACCGCAGCAAACCCGGTCTGGTGGAACGTTTCGAATTGTTTGTCAATGGCAAGGAAGTAGCCAACGCTTATTCCGAACTTAACGACCCGATCGATCAGCGCGAGCGCTTCGAGGAGCAGTTGCGCCTTGCCGAACGCGGCGACGAGGAGGCTATGGCGATGGACGAGGATTTTCTCCGTGCTCTTGAATACGGTATGCCGCCTACCGCAGGTATCGGCTTCGGTATCGACCGCCTCACGATGCTGTTCACAGGGCAGGCAAGTATTCAGGAGGTGCTGTTTTTCCCGCAAATGCGCCCGGAAATGGGGGGATAATGTGTTTTTGTGTTTTGGTGTTTTTGTGTTTTGGAGGTGCGTTGCCCTTGAAAACTCAAATGAGAGACCCTAAAGTAACTCGTAATGCCACGAGCGAAGCACCTCAAAAACACCAAAACACCAAAACACCAAAAACCCAAAACACCAAAACACCAAAACACACAATCAAAAACAGATGGAACCCATTACACCCACACCAGGCCTCCTTTTCTATTCCTTCCTCACCATTGGAAGCATTATCGTAGTGATCATTGCCTACTTTTACAGAAAAAGGAAGGATAGAGACCAGTAATTTTGTTTTTCTAACCAAATACCACTCCACATGAAAACCTTTGCAAAATACCTGTTTCTGCTCGCTCCGTTGCTGCTGAGCGGCTGTTTCGACATTCTGGAAGAACTCTGGCTCAATAAAGACCAGTCGGGCCGCTACGAACTCTCCGTTACCATGGGTGCCGGCCCGATGGCCAATATGATTCAGGCCGCCCAAAAAAAATCCAACGATTCACTGATAGCGCTTGGGCTGCCGCCACGTCCGATGGACACCGTAATCTACCTGCGCAACCTGCCAGACTCCATACAGAAAATGCTGCCATATCCGGACGTGGTCAACACTCTGGAGATTCATTTGAAAATGGAAAAGGGCATTAAATTCCACTTCCAGTATCCTTTTAGCCACCTCGACAGCCTGCATCATTTCTGGGAGACGCTGACGGCTATCGAAGAAATTCAAAAAGACTCTGTTATCAAAAAGAGCAAAGTGCTTGATTTTCCTGAAATGGCTAATTTACAGCAAATACTGGGCGGCACACCCGTCATGCACTGGAAAGGAAAAACCTTGCAACGTACCGTGGAAACTGAAGATAATGGCGGCGTAGAACTGATGGGTGAAATGTTTGAAGATTCAGATAACCCAATGGTGAAAATGATGATGCGCAACCGAACCTACGAGTTGAAATTTCACCTTCCCAAAAAAGTAAAACGCGTTTCGACCGATGGATATATGAAGGAAGGGAAAGATGTGCATGCCAGATTTCCGCTGATAGAGGTCATGAAAGACCGCAGCAAACTGGAATGCGCCATAAAAATGAAATGAAAACAAACTACTTACGACAGAATTAGCCAATTTGCTAATATTCAAATACCCGGACGCAACTTCCGGGTATTTTTTTGCGTACTGGTAAACTATTACTAAAAGGATTCATTCACACAAAAACGCTTACTGTACCATGCTCAAAAATGTGATGGCCGGCCTGCTGCTGGCGTGCGCGACGCTTACCCTTACAATGTGCCAAAAAGAATCGACTACTACCTACGATTGTACCGGCCTGACTCCGACCTATACCAATGATATTAAAGCAATTATGAACGCGAGTTGCGCGATTTCAGGTTGTCACGATGCTACTACGCAGGAGGCGGGTATCAACCTGAGCACCTATGCGAAGGTAAAGGCAGAGAGTGCCAACGACCGTTTCCTGGGATCCATAGAGCACCAGGCGGCTTACAGGGCTATGCCGGAAGGTGAGTCTAAACTCCCGCAAGCCAGCATTCAGAAGATTTATTGCTGGATTCAGAACGGACAGCCGGAATAGAGGTGAGAAGTGAGAAGTGAGAGGTGAGAAGCGAGAGATAAGAAACAGGGCTTTTTAATTGTACGGCCGACCTGGGTATTCCAGGCGGCCGTTTTTTATAAGGTACACTCTAGGCTTTGTGTCCTTTGTGAACTTAATGGTTTAATATTTTAACCACCAAGTTCACAAAGCGTAGAGTGTAATCGCAATAATATGGGTCTTTTCATAAAGGTTTGAAAAACGAAAATCCGTTCCAATCCGAAAAAATCCGCTTCATCCGTGTTCCCATCCTTCTACGAAAGGCGAAGCCGAACTTTCTTATACTTCCTGAGTTACCGCCTCTGGTTCGATCTGCGCTTCTTCCTCGGGCGTATCGATCACATCGATTTCCACGCGCAGGTTTTCGATAATAAAATCCTGGCGCTCGGGCGTGTTTTTACCCATGTAATAACTCAGTACATGGTCGAGGTTGGTATCTTCAGGCAGCAGTACCGGATCGAGGCGGATGTTGTTGCCAATAAAATCGGCAAATTCATTCGGGCTGATCTCTCCCAAACCCTTGAATCGGGTAATTTCCGGTTTGCCACGCAGTTTTTGTATTGCCGCCTGTTTTTCGGCTTCAGAATAGCAATAGAACGTCTGTTGTTTGTCGCGAACGCGAAACAAAGGAGTATCCAAAATATACAAGTGCCCGTTGCGTACCAGGTCGGGGAAAAATTGCAGGAAAAACGTGAGCAGCAACAAGCGAATGTGCATACCGTCTACGTCGGCATCGGTAGCGATCACCACGCGGTTGTATCGCAAGTCATCCATCGAGTCCTCGATGTTCAGCGCATGTTGAAGCAGGTTGAACTCCTCGTTTTGGTAAACGATTTTTTTGGTCAGGCCGTAGCAGTTGAGCGGCTTGCCACGCAGGCTGAATACGGCCTGTGAATTCACATCACGCGCTTTGGTGATAGAGCCGCTGGCCGAGTCGCCCTCGGTAATAAAAATCGTGCTGTTCAGGCGCTGGTCTTCCTGTGCTTTTTCATTGAGGTGATAGCGGCAGTCGCGCAGTTTTTTGTTGTGAATATTGGCTGCTTTGGCGCGCTGGTTGGCGAGTTTTTTTACATCGGCAATATCCTTGCGCTCGCGTTCCGACTGCTGTATGCGTTTCAGCATTTCCTTGGCCGTGTCGGGGTGGCGGTGCAGGTAGTCGTCGAGGGCTTTGCTCAGAAAATCGTTCATCCAGGTACGCATAGCCGGCCCGTCGGGCGCGATGCGTTCGGAGCCGAGGCGCGTTTTGGTCTGGCTTTCGAAAACGGGTTCTTCTACGCGTACGGCAACTGCCGCAATCACGCTTTCCCGGATATCCTTGGCATCAAATTCCTTTTTGAAGTGGGTGCGCACCACTTTTACCAGCGCTTCCCGGAATGCATTGAGGTGTGTGCCGCCCTGGGTAGTGTTTTGTCCGTTGACGAAAGAGTAATATTGTTCGCCGTAGTGTTCGCCATGTGTCAGCGCAATTTCCACATCCTCGCCCTTGAGGTGTATGATCGGGTAGCGAACGCTTTCGGCGCCCGTTTTTTTCTCCAGCAGGTCGAGCAGGCCGTTTTTGGAAATAAAGGACTTGCCGTTAAACTGGATTTTCAGGCCTGCATTCAAGTAGGCATAGTTCCAGAGTTGTTGCTCGACATATTCATACACCCAGCGAAAATTGCGGAATAGCCCATTGTCGGGTTTAAAAAAGACAAGGGTGCCGTTTTCCTCCTTGGTGCTTTCCAGTTTGCTCTCTTTTTTGAGGTTGCCAAACTGAAATTCCGCGCTTTTGCATTGTCCGTCGCGGAAAGCCGTTACGCGGAAAAATTCCGACAAGGCATTCACGGCTTTTGTACCGACACCGTTCAGGCCCACGGATTTTTTGAAGGCCTTGCTGTCGTATTTGGCGCCAGTGTTGATTTTGGACACTACATCTACCACTTTCCCAAGCGGGATACCGCGCCCGTAGTCGCGTACGGTTACACCTGTCTCGTTGATGCTGATATCGATTATTTTGCCATAACCCATGGCATATTCGTCGATACAGTTATCGAGCACCTCTTTGATGAGGACGTAAATGCCGTCGTCGGGGCTGCTGCCGTCGCCGAGTTTACCTATGTACATGCCCGGGCGCAGGCGGATGTGTTCGCGCCAGTCGAGCGACTTAATATCGTCTTCGGAATAACTCACCTCTTGCATAACTTGTGCTGGGTTTTTGGCGGCCGGCTTTGTGTCTTTGGCAGACGGTTTGGCGGCCTTTGCTTGCTTCGCTGTTCTGTAATTTGCGCCCAAAGTAACGGAGTTTTAAAAATTATTGTCGAGACTTTGTTTGAAAAACCTCCAAATGAAATATAGGAAGTTTGTAGTGGCTGCAAATTTAAAACAAGATTTGTATTTTTAAAACAAAAAATTTATAAATTGATGATTTCCGTGGAGCGGTTTCCCGCAGATCTCGCAGAATACACGCAGAATTCGCAGAACGTAGAGTACACCAATCATTATCAGTCAATGTTTTTGTGTACTCTACGTTCTGCGAATTCTGCGTGTATTCTGCGAGATCTGCGGGAAATTATTCTACGGGAAATTACTCCACGAAAAACCACCTTACCGGAGATTAAACCGCACCCAATCCAGTCCCACAACTCCCTGGCCCTGATTCACTTCATTTTTGAAAACAAAATACAGCGTAACCGGTCGGACAGGAATCGCGCCTTTCAACAGCATTTCCACCTCTCGGAACACCATACGCTGAGCAGGCATCTGCTGTACATTTAGTGTGGCCAGCAAGGGGCCTGCCGGCTTTTCGGCATGCAGTTCGATGCGGCCACCGCAATATGTATTTCTGGCGTCGCTGCTCCCGAGTCGCAGAGTAAGCGAGCGGATATTGCTGAGGTCGACCTGCTCTATTGAAAACCAGGCATTGTGTTTCAATTCATTCAGCGTCATCGTATCGTTTCCGAAGGGCTTGTAATTGCCCACACCCCGGCTCCGCTCATCGCATAATTCTGCCTGAAAAACGTGCGGGCGCAGCACCACGACGGCTTCATTGCTCAATGAAGGCAGTATGTGAGCCCCCCGGTCGCGATAGGCCGCCTGCAACAAGTAGGTACCCTTGTCGGCAGGGAGCGGGTAGGCGCCGGAAAGCGGCAGGCTTTGCCGGGGTTTGGGCGGATCGCCCAGGGCCATGATCCAGCGCGCCATTTCGATGGCATCTTCTTCGCGGATATTTGGGTGCGCGCTCATGGGGTGATTGCCCCAGTTGCCCGAGCCGCCGTAGATGATTTTCCGATAAACGATTTGCACGGCAAAATCCGGATTGGAGCGATACCGCGCGGCTACGGCTTCAAATGCTGGGCCGTTCACCTGCCGGTCGATGGCATGGCAGGAATAGCAGTCGGAGCCGTCAATCAGCATTTTGCCTAGTGCGAATTGCTCGCTGCGTTCTTCGGCTTTTTTGGGCAGTTTGGCCGGATTTACGGATTTTTCCAGGTAATCGGCCTCCGTTTGTATGTTTTCGGGCAAAATACCGCTTTGCAAAGAACCGTCTTCCGGGTCTTGCACATGTATGGAATAGTAAAGTGTATCACCTGGTTGATAAAAACTCCGGTTGTGGCGATGCAGATCGAACTGAACGCTCGGAGGCGAATTTCCCGCCAGAATTTCCACGGTATCCGTAGAGACAGCACCACGCGGATCCGTTACTTTCAGCGCTACCCGATACTTCCCCGGCTGCTGAAATGACCAGGGGATGGTGTCGGGGCGGGTGGTTTTTTTATACCACGTATCGGCACAGGAATACTCATACGTGAGTGCATCGTGGTCGTAATCTTCCGTTTTTTTAGCATGAAACCGCACCGTGAGCGGAACAGCGCCAGCCGTTTGGTCGGCTTCGAGCCGGGCAATGGGCGCCCGGTTGCCACGCACATAGTCGATGCGGCTCAGTCGAGCGTCTTCATTGGTGGAGTACCAACTTTTGCCGTATTCGAGCAGCCAGATGGAGCCTGTTTTTCGGTCGACAATCATATCCATCGGGCGCATCACCTGAATGGAATCGGCCATGGGTTCGAGGTGATAAAACTGTCCTGCGGAATCGACTGTCACGGCCATGAACCAGTTGCGCATCCAGTCGTAAATGATGTTTTTTCCGTTGTAATAATCCGGGAAACGCGTTTTTTCAAGATAGTTATCACAATAGTACGTTGGCCCGGCCATCGCATTTCTGCCGCCTTCGCCGAGCATGGGGAAATCGCGGTTACGGCCGTAGGGGTACCAGATAAATGCCGCTTGGGCAGGTGGCAGGTCGACAGCGCCGGTGTTGTTGGGCGAACGATTCACCGGGTGCTGCGGATCAAAACGCGCTCCCGGTTTTTGCGCCACAAAATCGTAGTAGCGGTACGCCTGGTTGTCGCCATTGAAATATGGCCAGCCGTAGTTGCCTGCGCGGCGGGCCTGGTTGATTTCGTCGTGTCCCATCGGGCCGCGCGCCGTATCGGTTTTGCCGGCGTCGGGCCCAATGTCGCCCCAATACAACCAGTTGCGCCGCTGGTCGATGCTGATTCGGAAGGGATTTCGGCAGCCCATGACGTAAATTTCGGGGCGCCCTTGTTTGTTTTGCGCAAACAGGTTGTCGGGCGGGGTAGAGTAGGAGCCGTCTTCATGCACCCGGATGCGGAGAATTTTGCCGCGCAAATCCATCGTATTTCCCGACGAGCGCTGCGCATCAAATGCACGTCTTCCGGGGCGCTCGTCGATGGGGTTGAAGCCCTCGCAGGCAAAGGGGCTGGTATTATCGCCCGTTGAAAGATACAGGAGGCCATCCGGGCCGAACGCCAGGCTGCCTGCGGCATGGAAGCCGTTGACATGGTTGGTGGGAACGGTCAGGATCACTTTTTCGGTGTTTCGATGCAGCGTGTCGTCGTAAAAAACAAACTGCGACAACTGGTTCATCGAATCCTTTTTGGAGGAATAATACAGGAAAATGCGGTGCGTGCGCTGCCATTCCGGGTCGACGGCAATACCCATAAGGCCGTCGCCCATTTCGGAATACACGTCCAGTTTGGCCACTACGCCCAGGTGCGCCGTGGCGGGGTCGAACATATTGAGGTAGCCGTGGCGCTCTACGAACAGGATTTTTCCATCGGGCAACTGATCCAGTTCCATCGGTTCGCGCAGGTGGTCGGCTACCACGGTTTTTACAAAACGGGTCTGATCGGGGCGGGGCAGGGTATGAGCCCGGCTGTAATTCAGGGGTTTGTTGTCGCCAATGGCGTACCGGATGCCACCCAGCAGGTGTTGTAGAAATGCAGGGTCGGTGTACGCTTCTTCCGCATGCCCGAGGCCCGTGTAAAATGCGCGACCACCGTCATAGGGATGCTGCCAGGCCAGCGGGTGATGAGCAGGTTCGTACTGCCCTTTCGGGAGCGCACCGCCCTTGTATTTGTTTTCGTCAATGCTCAGGAGAACTTCGATATCGGGCTCGTATTTCCTGAAATTGTACCACTCTTCCTTCCATTTCCAGTCGCTGCAATGCAGGTGCGCCGTAGAGGGGTCGTCGCAGCGCTCCACTTGCACCAATCCATCCTGAAAGGCCGGGTGGTCTTTGAAATACGCGCCTACCAGTCCGCCGTACCATTTCCAGGTATATTCGGTAGCGGAAGCGGCATGGATGCCGCAGTAGCCGCCGCCGGCCTGTATGTAGCGTTCGAAAGCAGCTTCCTCGTCGGGGCCAAGCACTTCGCCATTGGTGCTGAGAAACACGACGGCAGCATAGCGTTTCAGGTTTTTTTCGTTGAAAAGCAGGCCGTTTTCCGTGGTATCGGCCCAAATGCCGTTTTGGCGACAGAGCGCTACCAGGGCGTTTTTCCCCGCTTCTATGCTTTGGTGGCGGTAACCGTGCGGACTTGTTTTGGAAAAAATCAGGATACGGGGTGGAACCGGCGCCTGGCAGGCAAACCAGCCACAGAGGGCAATGGCCCAGAGACTAAAGAATTGAAGGATCCGATTCATCGATGTACGCTTCCTGTTGGTGCGAAATTGACCACAAGCCGCCAAAGGTAAGCGCGCCGTTGATGAGAATGGTGAGAAAACCTACATCGAACCAGTTTTTGCTCGACATTTCGATGAGGTATGTGATAAAAGGAGCGGCCAGGCAGATGTACAACACCCATCGGTCTTTTACCTGTCTTCGGGTGAAAAGCCCGAAAGTAAACAGTCCGAGAAGCGGCCCATAAGTGTATCCTGCTATTTTAAACAGCAGGGAAATGACAGCAGAACTGCTTACGGCATTGAGAATCAGGATAATCACTACAAATGCTGCAGAAAAGCCCAGGTGTACGAGCGTGCGCGTCTTGCGTTGTTGTTGCTCCACTTGTTGCAAGTAGGCGGCGCGTTCTTCTTCGTAGGCAAAATGCGTCGAAGGATTTTCCTGTTTTTCAAAATTCAGGAAATCCACACAAAAACTGGTCGTCAGGGCTGTCAGTGCCGAATCCGAACTGGCGTAGGTACTGCCTACGAGTCCCAGAATGAAGAAAATGCCGGCAACGGCGTCGAGGTGATCGAATGCAATTTTTGGGTACAGGTGATCGGTGCGGGCCGGTATTTCCAGTCCGATGGAGCCCGCATAGAGATACAGGAGCGCGCCCAGCGTGAGGAACAGGAAATTGATAATGACCAGGTTGACGCAAAACAGCAGCATGTTTTTTTGCGCTTCCCGGATATTTTTGCAGGCCAGGTTTTTTTGCATCAGATCCTGATCCAGCCCGGTCATGGCAATGGCGATCAATGCGCCGCTTACGAATTGTTTTACAAAGTGGTTCGGATCGGTCAGGAAATTTTCGAAGAAAAACATCTTTCCGTATCGGCCACCAACGACCACTGAAAACAGGTCGCCACCACCCAGGTTCAACGCTTTTCCGATGGTAAACACCGTGAAAACCAGTGCCGCCAGGAAAAAGGTGGTCATGATTGTATCGGTCCAGATGATCGTTTTCAGCCCGCCTTTGTAGGTGTATCCGTAAATCAGCGCGAGCATCAAAATGACCGTTACAGCAAAAGGCACGCCCAGCGGAGCGAATACAAATGTTTGTAACACGCTGGCTGCCAGGAACATACGCGCAGCGGAGCCTACCGTTCGCGACAACAGGAAAAAACCTGCGCCGGTTTTGTACGACCACCAGCCGAATCGTTGCTCCAGATAGCCATAGATGCTCGTCAGGTTGAGCCGGTAATACAGAGGCATCAGCACTGTGGCAATGAACAGGTAGCCCAGCAGGTAGCCAAATACGACCTGCATGTATGAGAAGGCCATATTGAGCCCCGTGCCGCCCACTGCTCCGGGTATGCTGATGAATGTGACGCCGCTGATACTGGTGCCGATCATGGCGTATGCCACCACGTACCAGGGCACTTTTCGGTTGGCCAGAAAAAAGCCCGAATTGCTCACACCCCGACCAGTATACCACGCCACCCCCACCAGCATGGCAAAGTAGAGCAGCAAAACAACCAGAACCAATGTGGGGGTGAGGTGGAGCATTGTTTGTTTTTAGTGGTGGATGGGGGGGAAAGAATCAGGATTTTAGGGATTGAAAGGATTAGAAAGATTCAGTATGTAACGTCGACCTTATTCCAATTGATTTGATTTAAAGGGTATTCGAGGTTGGTAAAACCCTTTTCTAGCCAATCTTTCAAATTTGGACACAGCCTCGGGAATCCTTCTAATCCTTTCAATCTCTAAAATCCTGATTCTTTTCCCTTATCAACCCTTATTTACCCTTATTCCTCCTAAAATACTCCCGAAACGAAATCATACGTTGCTGATCTTCATCCCAGAGTTTGTTAAATACACAGCGCAGGCTTTCCCAGAACGTAATTTTATTAGCCACCTGATCCAGGATTGGATTTTCGTGGTGACAGCGGGCCAGTTCGTAATTGGGTACCAGCGAATTGAGGTGGTGGATATGGTGGTAACCGATATTGCCGGTTAACCAGTGCATCAGGCGGGGGAGGTTGTAAAAAGTGCTGCCTTGAACGGCTGCGCGGATGTAGTCCCATTTGTCTTTCCACTCTTTGTAGGTTGATTCATGCTGATGTTGAACATAAAAGAACCACACGGCTATGCTGGCAAAAAACAACAAAATCGGAAGGTGTACCATCACAAAAGCCTTGTAACCCAGCAGCATGATGATACCCATGTGAACGGCTACCAGCAGCAGGTTGTGCTTCAGCAGCGAACGATGCGCGTGTTCCCAACCTTTTATGCGAATCAGCGGCAGGCGATTTTGAATGAGCAGGTACCAGGCTGGCCCGACCAGAAACAGTACAGGCGCACTGCGAAACAGCACATAGTGCAGTTTTTTCTGCCAGGGAAGTTGGTGGAACTCGTTGACAGTGAGCAGGTTAATGTCGCCAATGTCGCGGAATTCCCACAACATGCCATTGTGCCCGTGGTGAAAATTGTGTCCTTTCGCCCAATAGCGGTAAGGCATGAAACTGAACATACTGCATACTTCACCAATCACATCATTGGCTTTGCGGGATGCCGTGAACGACTGGTGCCCGCAGTCATGCTGAATGATGAAAATACGTACCAGAAAAAATGCATTTACCACAGCCAGCGGCAACACGAGCCAAAACGATACATCCACCAGGAAGTACATGGCTACCCAAATGGCAACAAATGGCAAAAACGAGTTGAGAATCTGAACGGTCGCTTTCTTCGTGTTGGGAAGTTGATAGGATTTTACAAGGGCTGGAAGTTTTTGGAGTATGGCGGGGTCGTACTTGTAGTGTGAATGTCCCATTGAAAACTGAAGATTTATGTCGGCAACACTGCCTGCAAGAGGCGTTTCTAAATTCGCCGCCAAAAGTCCGTCATTTTCTTGAAACGGCATAATAAAGTCAGAAGACAGTTCACCCGAAAATGAAAGTCGTCTGTGCAAATAGATTACGAAAAAACAAACAGGTGAACGGCCTCACTGCCTCGGTAAGGCTCCATGGCTTTTAGGCGGGACGAATAAACACTTACTATTTTATTATAATTGAATTTAGCGGCTGGTTCGGCAATTTGCATGGCAAGTGTTGTACTTTTGCCAATGATACACCGTCAATAATCATTTGAACCGTATAAAATATTTTTTTCACGCATGAATGCTTAATATATGAAAGTTTCACCTTGCCTTCGTTTGCTGTTGATCCTGGCACTCGGAATGAGTTCAAAAGTAGCCTATGCTGCTTTTGGTATTTTTGAGTCGTTTGTTGTAATCAATGGTACCTATTACGACCTATACGCCGCTACCGGAAACACTGATTTTAATGGATACAATTTCGGTTCATACGTCACAGGTAGCACGCTGACCTTTACTGGTGGCGAGATTAAAACCTACAAGGAAATGGGGGGGACAGGATGTGGCCAGGGCAATGCTTGCGGAGGAACGATTATCTGGGAAGTAAAACTTGGAGGTACCACGGTCAATTCGGGTAGCATGGCGCTGAGTTACAATGCAGCGTATGGCAATCCGATAGTGGGTTGTAGCATCAATCAAAAGTGGGATAATACGGGCGGTAGCGCTAATGTTTTTTCAGGGCTATCCCCCGGGAATTATACCCTGGAAGTAAGAACCCAGTCGAGCGGCAGCCAAAGCAATACATTCTCTTGTGGCGATATAGTACAGCAAACCGCCCTGGTGGCAAACTTTACCATTACCGCCCCTTTGCCAGTGGTACTGGTAAATTTTCAAGGCAAATGGACAGACCGCGGAACAATCGATCTCAACTGGCAAACCGCTTCCGAGCGCCAGAACAGTTATTTTGAAGTGCAACGTTCAACAGATGCTTTTTCCTGGGAAGTTATCGAAAAATTGCCTTCTTTGAATGGAAATGCACGTTATCTGCAATCTTACTCCTGCACAGATCAGCATCCTGCCCAGACTGGCAATTATTATCGGTTGCGGCAGGTCGATATCGATGGAAAAGCGTCGTTCAGCCAGGTGATTGAAGTAACAGCCGGCAAAAAAGCAGCCCTCGTCATTTCACCGAACCCTGCTGTGGAAACGATCTGGCTGACACCTGTTTCAAGCGAAATGCAAGCCTTTTCAAGGGTTCAATTGTATGACTCTTTTGGAAAATTGTTGCACGAATGGATGTTTGGGGGCGATGGTTCGGCACAGCCGGTGTCCTTGGATATAAGCACATTCCCATCGGGCGTACTGTTGTTGCGCGTTGATGGACAGGAGGCGCAGCGGCTTGTAAAGTATTAGAGGTGCTGTTGGTTCCGGGAAGCAGCCTCCTGTTTTTTCGCCGGTCTTGGTTATTACTTCCAAGACCGGCGAAGATGAAAATTCGTTCCACAAACTGAATTCAATGCTGAATAACCACGCGTGTATTCCGGATAGTGCTGCCATTTACAAACTGGAGGATATAGGCGCCAGCCCGAAAGTTTGCCAGATCGAGTTCTATTTTATTGAGGCCTTTTTCAAATGAAATCTGGCGATTGAGCACGGATTGACCATTGGCGTCGGACAGCCGCAGGCGCGCCTCTCCATTTTCCGGTGCCTCCAGCACCACAGTGCATCTCCCGGTTGTTGGATTGGGGGTTACTACCAGTTGGCCCCAGGCGCTGCCTAAAACAGCGCTTTGAATACCTGAATAGGAAAAACTGCCGTCTGTATTCAGCATTTTAAGGCGATAGTAGTAGCGGACACCTTCACGCACATTTTTATCATCAAAAGAGTATTGGTTGTTGGCCGCGCCTTTGCCGGCCGCCCAGTGTATTTTGCTAAATGAACTGCCGTCCTGTGAACGTTGCAGTTCGAATCCTGCAAACTGCTGTTCTGCGGCTGTTTTCCAATTGAGCAGGATACTTTTCTGCGTTGCCTGTGCATGAAATGCAAGCAGTTCGAGCGGCAGCGGCTGGGAAGAATTATTGGTCAGTACGCCTGTAAAACACGAAGGTACATCGGGCATAAACTGTACGGTGTGTGGAATGACGGCCGAAGCCCCTGCATTGTCGCAGGGCGGAACCATACCACTTTCCCAGTTATGGCAGTCGTACCAGTCACTGGAACCGCCGTTGCTGTTCCAGATGTAAGCAGTGTTTTGGGCCGAAAAATCGACCGTATTCACCGTTTCCGGCGCCTCGTAGGTCACCCGCACATAACATTTCTGGCCGGCAGTGGCAGCGCTGGTATTGCGCACCTTAATAGTAATCCAGCGGGTGACAGCATTGGTAAATGAGCCAGAGATAGAAGTGCCCGAACCGGAATATGTAGCGAACATACCACCCCCAATATCGATCAGATTGCCTGCCAGGTCATAAAATTCAAGTGTCAGGCTGTTGGCGGGTGTGCCGAGAAACAGGGTGTAGGAAACGCTGGAACCTTGTTTGGAAAAGATTTTGCCCACCACCCGTTCATTGGGCGAGTTGTTGGGGGTGCGGCCCCCCTGGCCCAGCGACTGGCAATGGCTGTCGCCCAGATCGTCTTCCATTTCCCATTCCTGGGTGGTTGGAATGGCAGCATTGGCATACGAATTCAGGTTGATGCCCACCGGCGCCCAGATCGAATAACCATGGTAGTGGGCGCCAAAATCAGCATACGAAGTCGAATAGTCGTCGTTGTAGCCCGGCGCGCCGTCGTCGGGCCATGCCACTGCGCGGGTTTGGATACGTACGCGGTTGGCGGCAGGGGTACAGCCGTCGGCGCCGGCAGAAAAAACAGTAGTGGTGGCGCCATATCCGCCCGAATAATCCTGGAGCACAGTTCCCACCGGGAAATCGGTATTGACATACACCTCCTGGTCGGTATCCCAATTGTCGGTGACGGCGATGAGGGCTTTTCCGCTTCTTTCGATCACGAGTATATCGTTGTCGGCATTGGCATTGGAGCCACTGCAAGTACCGGTAACGACATTGTACATGGAACCTTCCGCGCTGCGTACCTTATAGTCGCCGCCTTTAAAATTGAGCGCGCCATGTGCTTTGATGATATTGGCAATATCGGAGTTTTCTGGTAGATCGACCGCGTTTTCCGGCTGATGAGAAAAACGTTTGCCGGTGTTGGCAATATTAAACAGGTCTTCAAAAAAGACTTGTGGGTTGCCATCCATAGCACACATGGCTGCGTAGGCGGCAGCGAGGCGAGGTTCGGTGATTTCAACGTGGGCCGACAGTTCGTTGCCTGAATCCCAGCCTGTGATATTGCCATTGGCAGCCTTGATGGGGCGGTAGGTATCGTGGTTGTTGATAAAAGGCACTGTGCGGTGAATACGTTGTCCGCTGATGTCGACATACCGAATACTTTGCTGTGCGCCGGGGATATTGCCAAGATCGAAGCCGCCATTTCCATAAATCATACCCCGCAACCCGCCACTGCCGTCGTAGGCGCGCAGGTTGAAATCGAAGGTGCCTGCGCGGTTTTGTACAGCGCTAGTCCAGGCATCGAGGGCGCTGGTGTTGCCCACCCATTCGCCTACGGCAAACATCTGGTTGCCACCATTGGCCCAACCTGCGCCTTGCTGGAGGTAGTACAGGAAATCTTCAGAAGCGAAGGATGGAAAGTGTTTGACGGCGTCGATGCGCACACCATCATAACCCATTTGTTTTTTGCACCAGATGAGCCACTCGCGGGTGTGTTTGCGCATGTAGCCGTTGCCCGATCCTGTGCCGCCATTGCCATACGGCGAATATGTGCTCTGATTGGGGTTGTAGGTCGCATTACCGCTTAGCCCGAGTGCGCCATCGTAATAGCATACATCCGGGCCGAAGCCTTGCCAGCAGATGGGGTCTGTGTTGGCGTTACAGAGTCCAGAAGTGCAGCCGTGATCGGAATTGGGGTGAAAGTTCTGGTGGTTTTTGGGAAAACGGCCGATGCGCGACAGGTAGTCGGTAGCCGACTGATCGGTAGCGGGCGTAGCATAACAACTGTATCGAAAGTTTTTCCAGGTGTCTGTGCATCCTACACTGGGTGCGCTGGGATCCTGCCCGCCGCCGCCATTGTCGCTACCAGCCCCGATGACGTGGTTGGGCACAATATCCTGTATTACTTCCACGCCATTGGCGTGCATGACTGCCACCATGCGCAGAAGTTCGTCTTTGGTGCCCAAACGGGTTTTTACATCGGCTTTCTGGTATTTGTCGCCCAGGTCATAATTGTCGTAAGGCGCATATCCGACACCTTTTTCACCAAAATTCTGGTTTTTGATGGAAGGCGGTATCCAGATGGCATCTACACCCATGCCTTTCAGGCGGGGGGCCAGTTCAGTCAGGTAATTGGCCCAGCCATCAATGAAATTATCGTTTTTGTAGTCCCACCAGAATCCTTCCAGCAATACCTTTTTTACGGGCGTTTGGGCTTGTAAGGAAATACTGGTGGAAAGAAGAAAGAAGCATGCGAGGGTAAACAAACGATTCATGAGAACAAGTTTGAAGTGCGGGAAAACCATGTAAAATGCAAAAATAGACATTTCAGAGATGTTTACAGGGCATTTATTCCTTCAATTCTGACCGCTGTTTCCACATTTTCCCACTACCTTTTAAAAATCAATCGCTGTTTCCACTTTCTCCCACATGGCGTTTAGTTTTGTATATTCTTTTTGCCTTGTCCACTAATTTTTACAGTTTTTAATACTTTTGTTACACTTGAGGCGAGTGAGAGTAATAGGAAAATTGAAATTTTACTCATTTATCATTTTCTTTTCAAAAAAGTAGCATTTTTGATAAAATGCGCAAAATATTGATAATCAATGTTTTAAAAATTAACATCAGAAAAATTTCATAAAAAATAATAAAAAAGTGTCGTTTTGTGGGAATTTATGGGAAAAGAACTTACGTTTGTGCCAGTGAATTGGTGATCTGTCCCACACGGTATCCCGGTTTACTTAGCAGAAATAGTTAGTCCCACACGAAAGAATGCAACTCATTGGCGAGTATCCCGTTGCCCTTGATGACAAGGGCCGTATGCGCCTTCCAACTGCGCTACTCCGTCAGTTGTCTGCCCAGGCGGCAGACGCCGGCGAAGAGGCGACGTATGAGTTTGTAGTAAACAGGGGTTTTGAGAAGTGTCTCACACTCTACCCCAAACCGGTCTGGGATGGCATATCTGCCAGGTTAAGCCGTCTCAATCGTTTTAATGACCGGAACCGCGCCTTTGTACGCTCCTTTTACCTCGGAGCATACCCTGTCAATACCGATAGCGCGGATCGGATTCTGTTACAAAAACCATTGCTGGACTACGCGGGCATCACCAAGGAAGCCATTCTCCTTGCGATGGACGACCGGATTGAAATCTGGTCGCCAGAGCAACACACTTCGATGGCTACGTTCGATCCCAACGCCTTTGCCGATCTGGCAAATGACGTGATGGGCGGCGGCGCCGAAGGAGTAGGGGATATTGAACTGTAAAGTTGCTTTGTTGGTCCGATCACCTGCATAAACAGGGCGGCCACACATCGCAGCATTACTTGCAAGCAATACCGAAACGATGTACCACGCGTCTGTTCTTCTTCATGAATCAGTTGATGCACTGGGTGTTACACCCGGCGGAATCTACGTGGATGCTACGTTCGGTGGCGGCGGACATACCCGCCTCCTGCTTGAAAAACTGCGTGGCAAAGGCCACCTGTATGCATTTGACCAGGATACGGATGCTGCACAAAATGCAGCGGAATTTGCCGGCGACCCAGCCTTTACGTTCCTGCACTCCAATTTCCGTTTTCTCAAACGGCAATTGCGCGCAGAAGTAATTCGGCCTGGTTCGGTGCAAGGCATTCTCGCCGACCTCGGGGTGAGCAGTTACCAATTAGATACGGCCGAACGCGGATTTTCCTACCGTTTTCAGGCCGATCTGGATATGCGTATGAACCAACAGGAAGGCCCGACCGCCGCTGATGTGCTGAATACCTATAATGCAGAAGCATTGCAGCGGATGTTCAGCGAACTTGGCGAGGTGCGCAATGCCAAAACGCTGGCGCTTGCGGTAGTGCGCAGCCGCGAGGCCAGGCCGTTTCAAACAACCAACGACCTGACCGAACTCTGCGGACAGCACCTGATGGGTGAACGCATGCGCTACCTCTCGCAGGTGTTTCAGGCGCTGCGTATGGAAGTGAACGACGAACTGGGCGCACTGCACGATTTTCTGAAAGACGCCTATGAAATGCTGGCGCCGGGTGGCCGACTTGCGATCATCACCTTTCACTCCCTCGAAGATCGGATGGTGAAGAACTTTTTGAAAACAGGCAATGTGGAAGGCGAACCGGACAAGGATTTCTATGGCAATATCACACGCCCCTGGGAATTGCTCACGAAAAAACCGATAGAACCCTCCGACGCGGAATTGAAAATCAACAACCGCGCAAGAAGTTCGAAACTGCGGATCGCGAAAAAGAGGTGAGAAGTGAGTGGTGAGTAGTGAGTAGTGAGTAGTAACTTACAAATGCTTGATAATGAACCCCTAATAACTAATAACCGATAACTGATAACAAAAAAATGGCGAACAAACTGCTTGCGGCATTCAATGTCAGTCATAAAACGACTGAACTGGTATTCGGCAACTTTTCGTACCTGCTGTTCCTGGGTTTCCTGGGCATCGTGTACATCGCCAATGCGCATTTCGCCGAAAAAAATGTACGCGAAATTCAACGCATTCAGAAAGAAATAAAGGAACTGAAATGGGAATACACTTCCATCAAAAGTGAAACCATGTACAAATCCATGCAAAGTCAGATGGACGAAAGCCTCGAGCCCGTCGGACTCGACCTGGAGAATAAAGGACCGAAAGTTATTGAAGTGAAGTAAGGGGCAAAAGGCAAAAGGCAAGAGGCACCACTCACCACTCACCACTCACCACTCACTACTCACCACTCACCACTCACTATGCTGAATATCAAAAACGAAGTTCTGGTTCGAGTGTACGCAGTAGCGGCACTGGTCCTGCTCGTGGCTGTAGCGATATTCATGCAATTGTTTCGACTGACGGTGACGGATGCGCCCAAATGGGAAGCCAAAGCCGACAGCCTGTACGTGAAATTTGTGGATGCACCGTCGCAGCGCGGCAACATCCTGGCCGACGACGGAAGTTTGCTGGCTACTTCGCTGCCGTTCTTTGACATACATTTTGATGCAAAAGCCGAAGGCCTGACCGACGAAATCTTTAACCAGCAGGCCGTCGACAGCCTCGCATGGCTGCTGTCGACGTACGTGGATCAGCAATACACGCCGGGCGCCTGGCGCGATTTTTTGGATACGCTGCGCAAATCGCCGCCCGATACCAAAGGCATCCGGTATGTGCCCATTGCCAAGGATTTTCCTTACAATAAAGCCTTGATAGTCAAGAATTTCCCCATCTTCAGAGAAGGGCGGTTCAAAGGCGGGTTTATCATGGAACAAACCAACCGGCGCGAACGGCCTTTCAAATTGCTGGCCCAACGCACCATCGGTTACACCCGCGAAGGCGCGCTGCCGGTAGGCCTGGAGGGCAGTTTCAACAACGTGCTGGAAGGCAAGGAAGGCAAACAACTCATGATCCGCGTTCCGGGCGACATTTACATCCCCGTCAATGACCTGGCAGAAATAGAACCCGAGGCGGGCGACGACGTGGTGACCACGCTGGACATCAATATCCAGGATGTGGCGGAAAATGCCTTGCTCAATGCCTGTAAAACGCACAATGCCGACCACGGCTGCGCCATCGTTATGGAAGTGAAAACCGGCAAAATTCGCGCCATGGCCAATATCGGCCGTACGCCCGAGGGCTGGTGGGAAACCTATAACTACGCCGTGGGCGAGCGCGTAGAGCCCGGCTCCATGTTCAAACTGCCCACGTTCATGGCTATGATGGAGGCCGGCGAACTGGACAACCTGGATGAAAAAATACCCGTTTACGGCGGTAAAGTGAAGATATACGACGAGGAATTGCAGGATGCCGAACCGCATGGCATGGATTCGATGAGTATAAAAGAGGTGTTTGCCCGCTCGTCTAATGTAGGCACGGCCACCCTGGCGATGAAGTTTTTCAAGCCAAATCCAGCCGCTTTTGTCGAGCAAATCCGCGATTTCGGGCTCGATTTGCCAACCAACATAGAACTCGGCGGCGAAGAAGCGCCCATTATCAAGAACCCGAAAGACCCCAAAAGCGAATGGTCGGGCACCTCGCTTCCCTGGATGAGTATTGGGTACGAATTGCTGCTGACGCCATTGCAAATGTTGACATTTTACAACGCCGTTGCCAACGACGGCCGCATGATGAAACCCTATATCGTGCAGCGCACCGAACGCTACGGCGAAGTAGTAAAAGAGTTCAGGCCAACGGTGGTAAAACGCAGTATTGCTTCGAAAAGCACCCTGACCCGCGCCAAAGAACTGTTGAAACTGGTGGTTTCCAAAGGTACGGCCCACAGCATCGAGTCGCCCTACTTTGCTATTGCAGGCAAAACGGGCACCGCCCAGTTGAACTACCACAAATTCCGCGCCTCCAAAGGCATTCGCCACCAGGCAGGGTTTTGCGGGTTTTTCCCGGCCGACAATCCGGTATATTCCTGCATCGTCGTGATTAGCGAACCCGAACGAGGCGGCTATCATGGCGCAGAAGTGGCAGCGCCGGTATTTCGGGCTATTGCAGACAAATGCTTTGCGATGAAAGCCGATTTGCACGAGCCGATTAATAAAAACGACCGGCCCAAACTGGCTACGGCACAACTGCCAACGTATGACGCCGGCGCTACCGAAGACCTGCGCAAAGGACTGAAATGGCTGGGGCTCGATTATTACCGCGAACCTGACCTGCCCGAATGGTCGGTCATCACGGCCGAACGGGGCGACTCGCTGCTGATTCAGCACCGCACGGTACCCGACAAAACCATCCCTTCCGTGATTGGAATGGGCCTGAAAGATGCCATTTACCTGCTCGAAAACCGCGGTTGCCGCGTGCGCGTGCAGGGAGTTGGCAAAGTACGACAACAAAGCCTGGCGCCCGGCACACGCGCCAATGGAAACCAGATATGCACCCTTTTCCTCGAATAAACCGCCGACAACAATAAACAGGAATTATGCAACTCGCTCATCTGCTCAAAAACATCCCGGTTCTGGAAATCCAGGGCGATACGGCCGTCGAAGTGGCTGCCGTGCGCTTTGATTCGCGTGCCGTTGGCGCCGGAGATGTTTTTGTAGCAGTGCGAGGGGCGCAGGCCGATGGCCACAAGTTCATTGACAAAGCCCTGGCGCAGGGCGCACGCGTGGTAGTGGCAGAAGAAATTCCAGCAGGCATTTCTTTTGAAAATGCTACCCTGGTAATGGTGAAAGACAGCGCAGAGACCCTGGGTTTGCTGGCGTCCAATTTTTATGCAAATCCGTCCAGCCAACTGCAACTGGTAGGCGTAACGGGCACCAACGGCAAAACCACCACAGTTACCCTGCTCTGGCAACTATTTACCGACCTGGGTTTCAAATGCGGCCTCATCGGCACGGTGGAAAACCGCATTGGCGCCGACATTACGCCCAGCACGCACACCACGCCGGATGCTGTTCACCTGCATGAATTGCTGCGCCGGATGGCTGATGCTGGTTGTTCGTATGTGTTTATGGAAGTGAGCAGCCATGCCGTTCACCAGCGCCGCATTGCCGGGGCGAAATTTACGGGCGGTGTGTTTACCAACCTCACACACGACCACCTCGATTACCATAAAACCTTCGCGGAATACCGCGATGCCAAAAAGAAGTTCTTTGACGATTTGCCTAAAACGGCTTTTGCACTCAGCAATATCGACGACCGAAACGGCGCCTTTATGCTGCAAAATACCGTGGCAACGACTTACACATACGGCCTGAAAAAACCGGCTGATTTCAAAACCAAGATCATTGAAAACAGCCTCTCAGGTCTGCATCTGAGCATTGACAATGAGCAGGTTATGGCGCGAATGATCGGCGAATTCAACGCCTACAACCTGACCGCTGCCTATGCCGTAGCACGCCTGCTGCTCGGCGCCGATAAACAGGCGCAGGTGGCCAAAGCGGAATTGCTTACCGTACTCAGCAACCTGCGCGGCGCAGAAGGCCGTTTCGATTATGTAAGCCATCCCGACAAACCGGGCTGTATCGCCATCGTCGACTATGCCCACACGCCCGATGCGCTGGAAAAAGTGCTGGAAACGGTGCAGAAACTGAAAGGAAAAACTTCGAAGGTTATCACCGTCACCGGCGCTGGCGGCGACCGTGATAAAACCAAACGCCCGCTGATGGCACAGATAAGCGCTCGCCTTAGCGACCAGTTGATCCTGACCAGCGATAATCCGCGCACCGAAGACCCCGCTGCCATCCTGCGCGATATGGAAGCCGGACTAGATGCCGAAGGGCTGAAAAAAACGCTGGTGATTCAAGATCGCGAACAGGCCATCAAAACGGCCGTTCGCCTCGCGCAGGCTCAGGATGTCATTGTAGTGGCAGGCAAAGGCCATGAAAAATACCAGGATATCAACGGGGTAAAACACCCTTTTGATGATAAGGTGATGCTGGCGAAATGGATGAGGGAATGATGAGTAGTGAGTAGTGAATAGTGAGTAGTGAATAATGTGTGGTTAGTGGGAAGTGAATAAGTAATAGAGAAAGATTTGCAGTGGTTGGTGAGATTCATATTTCGAGTGGCCGAAAGAATAAGGCGTACTCTAAGTCGGCTCTCACTCTCTCACCTCTCACCTCTCACCTCTCACCTCTAAGAAATAATAGTGGAGGGACTATTTTTTGAGCAGGTTGCGGGCGCTGAAAGAGCGCCCAGCAGCCGATTCAAAAGCCTCCCGATGAATCCCAATAAACCGGAAGATCAACTTTTTGAAGAAGGCAAACATTTGAAAATCAATTGCTTGAATGCGTGTCTTCGATTTTATGAACAAACGAAATGCTGTACTATCTTTTTGAATACCTGAAGAAAACGTACGACCTGCCCGGGGCCGGGTTGTTTCAGTACATCTCCTTCCGTGCAGGTGTGGCGATGGTACTGTCGCTGCTGATCTCCATGATCATCGGCAAACGAATCATCCGCTGGTTGCA
>JAEUUT010000092.1 GCA_016787415.1 Saprospiraceae bacterium
AGCCGTTTTTCAAAAATAGCGATGCCTGCTTCCAGGTATTTTTCGCTGGTTTTGCCGATGGCCCAGAGTTCTATTTTCATTTCGATTTCGATCCAGCGATATCAACATCACGGCGTTCTACCGGAGGCATGTTTTTTACCACCATGTGCATGGTATTTCGGATACGTTCCTCAAACAACACCATTTTACCTTTTTTCAGGCTGTCAATAGTCTCCTGATTGTAGTGGCGAATGGTGATGAGTTCGAGTCCTTCCTGCGTTTTTACTTTGAATTCGTCGGATATATCCTTGATAAATTTTTCTATTCGATCGGGCACATTTCCTACACAAATGGTAAAACTGATGGCCGTATTCTGCATCATATTCACAAAAATGCGCAGATCGGCCGCTTTGGCAAACAGCCTGGCCATGTGGTGCTCTGCCACAAACGAGTAGTCGAGTGTGCTGATATGCAGTAAGGCCTGGTTTTTCTCCACCACGATGATCGGCGGATACGTCTCTTCCAGGTCGCTGCTGATTTCAGTGCCGGCGGCTTCCGGGTCCAGAAACGACTTGACGAACATGGGTATGTTTTTGTTCTGCAAGGGTTTGATCGTCTTGGGGTGAATGACTGAAGCACCGTAATAGGTCATTTCTATGGCTTCCCGATAGGAAAGTCGATCGAGTTTGATGGTGTTTTCGAACAAACGCGGGTCGGCATTCAACACACCGGCCACGTCTTTCCAGATGCTCATACTTTCTGCATCGAGGCAAAAAGAAAAGATAGCCGCTGAGTAGTCGGAGCCTTCGCGGCCGAGGGTGGTGGTGAAATTTTCTGAGGTAGAGCCGATAAAACCCTGAGTGAGCACAAAGTTGCCTTGCTCCAACATAGGGGGAACGATCCTGCGTGCATTTGCCTGCGTTTTTTCCCAGATCACCCAGCCTTCGCGGTAGGTATTGTCAGTAGCCACTACATCGCGGGCATCCAGCCAAGTAGTAGTAAGGCCAACTTTGTTGAGGTAAGCAGCCACGATTTTGGAGGAAACCAGTTCGCCCATACAAACGATCTGATCGTAGATATAATCGTAGTTATCGGCAGGTTTTTCTTCCAGCATCCACTCGCCTTCCACAAAAGTGTCATTAACGGTGGTAAAAACTTCATCGCCTGGTTCGAATAAATCGCGCATGATGGCATAGTGCCTTTCTTTAAATGCGTCGTACAATGCTTGTGCTTCGCCGGTTTGTTTGACATAAGCGGCTACTACTTCTTCCAGGGCATTGGTTGTTTTGCCCATGGCCGATACGACAATAACAATTTGCTCCTGAGCGTAGCGTTGCAGGATAGAGGCGACATTCTGAACGCCTGCTGCATCTTTAAGGCTGGCGCCGCCAAATTTGAAAACCTTCATTGGAATGGACAGAAATTTAAACAGTTTTTACGGGTCAGGGCGCGCAAAGGTAGGACACCGACGCCATTTTAATAAAAATATCTGTTCTTCTTCAGGCGACGGGTTAGTGCTGTGTGCGTAGCGATATGATCAATCCAGTGTATTGTATTCCGTCAATTTTTTGTTCAACAAACTGATATTGAAACATTTTTCCAATGACGATATTTCCTGAATTACTGTGTCGTTCCTCGATTGCTTGCTGGATGGCTGCAAAATCTGCCTCGTCAGAAGTGAGGAAGGTAAGGTCATTGCTGTTTGACCGATACAGTAATATTTGTTCATAATACGCCGTCCCATCTTTTGATGTAGTTAGCCAACATCTGTTGTATCTTTGAACGTTGGTACTTGTACCGGTGAGGTCGAAACCGCTGGCAGTGATTTTGGCATGTTTTTCGGAAGGTTCCGATTTTTCAAGCGCCTGTAAAATCCCCAGTGTAACCTGAGGGCATTGAGAAAAAAGCAGTTGGGATGAAAGCAGGGCAGGTAAGAGTAGTACCAAAGGTTTCATATTATTAAAATTTAGGTTGCAAAGGAAACAATCCGCCCTGAAAACCAGGCCAATTTGGAAAATTCTTTTGTTGGTGCCAAGCAGACGTACATTCTCCAAAAAAATTGCACATTTGCCAAACTAAACGTGTTGCTCCGTGCGCATAGAACAGAACCCATGCATACAGAATTAATACAACGCCTACAAAAACAAGATCGCAATGCACTTAGCAAGTTGTACGACCTGTACAGCAGTGCTCTATATGGTGTCGTACTCCGCATCGTGCAGTCGCCCGAACTGGCACAACAGGTCTTGCAAGATACTTTTTTAAAAGTGTGGCGCAACAGTGCCAGTTACGATGCCTCGAAGGGGCGCCTGTTTACCTGGTTGCTGAACATTGCCCGCAATACAGCCATCGATGCTACCCGTACGGCTCACTTCAGAAACCAGCAGAAAACCGAAGGCACCGAATCACTCGTAAGTAGACCTGGAAACGACGCCATTAATCCAGATCATTTGGGTGTTCGGGAGGCGGTTGATGCACTCGATGAAAAATACCGCACCCTCATCGACCTGATTTATTTTAAAGGATATACGCAGGAAGAAGTGTCAGAGGAAACAGGTATTCCAATCGGCACGGTGAAAACACGCCTTCGTTATGCCATGAATGAACTGCGCAAGGTATTTGGCGAAACCAATGCCCTGGCATTTCTGGCCCTGGCGGATGCGATTCATCATGTTTTGAAGCAATAATCACTTCCCGGCAATACTCCAGGCGTTTACATTTTTTTGATCACATGATACCCTGAGACGACCAAGTTTCAGTAGCAATATAAACAATGGATATTCAATCCTTTTTGCAATCAGGTTTGCTCGAATCCTATGCGCTCTCGCACTGTACACCAGAGGAGCGCAAACAAGTGGAGGAGATGCTCCAACAATATCCGGAAGCGAGGGCTGAACTGGAAGCCATCGAACTGGCGTTGGAGCAATACGCACAAACACAAGCGGTTACACCTCCTGTCGGAGTGAAAGACCGAATTATGCAGGAAATTGACGGCGCCAGCCCGCAAATGACCGCCCAGGTAAACAGTTCAATGTTGCGCCTGTTTCAGGTTGCCGCAGTATTATTCCTCGCTGCCGCTACCTATTTCTGGATGCAGCAGCGTACTACTGCCCAACAACTGGAAGCTGCACAACAACAATCGCTGGCTTTACAACAACAAATTCAGGATTGTTCCAGTAGCCTGGCCACCCAGCGTGCTATTGTAGAACTGCTTCGCGATCCCAAAATACGCCCGGTAAAAATGAGCAACCAACTCAATCCTGCCGCTATTCCAAGTTATGTGTTTAACAACGATAGTACCGGGCCATGCAAAATTTCGGTAGATGTAGCCTCGCTTCCTGTCCAGCCAAACGGGAAATATCTCCAGTTTTGGGCAATCGTGGATAAAACGCCTGTTAGCATGGGCATGATCAGAATCGACAGCGTGAACGGCATTCAGACATTTGATTGTAATCCCAATGCTGATGGTTTTGCAGTATCGATTGAAAACAACCCGGAAGGCAATGCGACTCCTTCTACGGTGTTGATGTATGGTTTGCAGGGGTAATTTTTAACTAATTTTGGCATATTTGCTAGGCTACGCCTCATTTAGAGGGATGGAAAATCTGTTCCCCTCCCTCTAAATGAGGCGTATGTTTTGTATTATTAGCAATACTTTTGCGCAACTTTTCCACTACATCCATTCTTTCCACTGCCACTCGTCGCCCAGATGAAATACCAATTAACGCTTTTACTCCTTTGTTTTTTTCTTTTCAGTAATGCACAATCTGAAGTGCTGGACACAGAAGCAAAGAGATTCCTCGCCATGACCAGTCGCGATACCATTGCACTTCGTCCATTGCTTTCCGATGATCTTGTTTATATCCATTCAAATGGACTACAGGAAAGCAAGGAGGCTCACCTCAAATCGATTAGAACGGGTTCCATCATTTACCAAAAAATGACTCGGAAAGACGTTCAGGTAAGGCGTTACAAAAAGATGGCAATTACCAATGGAGATGTTCAGGTGCAGGGTATGCTGAACAACACTCCTTTCGAAATACATCTCCTTTACACGGCTGTATACAGGAAGCATAAGAAGACCTGGCAACTCGTCAATTGGCAAAGCACTCGATTGCCCTGACAGATTTCAAAATTCCTTTTTATGTTTTTTGCATATTAATACAGTAGAAAGCCTTAACTATGGGCGATTTTTTTTCAAAACATAACCTACTGGTACATTTTTATCAGAGAAAACAACTTTTTAACCTTTACATACTATGAGTGATAATCAGAATACCCGGATTTACGGCATCCTGGTGACAGTACTGCTACTGCTCGCTGCCGGATTAGGCTTTTTCTTTTGGCAAAAGTCAAAGAATTACCTGATTGAAAATCAAAAAATTGAAGCGGAACGCCAGCAATTGGAAACCACCAAAATTACCCTGGAGGCCCAACTGGATAGCCTAGCAGCAGATTATTCGAATCTTCGTACGGAAAATGAAAATCTCCAGGGGAAAATTACCAGTACTGCTGCCCTGATCGCTCAGAAAGAAGCGCAAATCCAGCAGATCAAATCCACCTCTGCCAAAGACATCCAGTCTTTGCGCGACCAGATCGTCAGCCTTGAAAAGACGAAAATTGAGTACGAAACGATCATTGCAGCACTTCGCACCGAAAATGAAGACCTGAAAAAAGAAAACTCACGTCTTACCGGAGAAAATGCTCAATTAAAAGGCGCCAACACCGAATTGAGCGGGCAGGTGCAGGATCTGGCCAAGCAACTGGAAGAACAAATTCGCAAAACACAGTCTGCATCATTTAAAGCCACTTCTTTTCGGGTAGAACTGGAACGCCGCAACGACAAACTGACCGCCAAGGCGCGGCGCGCTCGGGAAATATTTGTAAGTTTCGACCTGGCCGACGTTCCGCAACCATATCAGGGGCAGCAAAAACTATATCTGGTTATTACTGATGAAAAAGGTGTCCCGATTGTGTCGACGGCACCACAAAAAACAACTGTTTACCCGCCATCCGGGCAAGTTGAAATTACAGCCCAGCAGGTGAAAGATGTTGTCCTGGAAAATACCCAACGCTTGTCGTTCAATTACAAATTCGATGAGCGGTTAAAGGCCGGCAACTACGTCGTAGCCATCTATTGCGAAAAAGGGCTGCTGGGTGCTTCCAGTTTCCGTCTGTCGTAATTAAATTTATTTTAAAGTCTTGTCTGAAGGCATCTCAAGTGGCCACATTTTTGTCTTGAAGAAGTGCAGGGCATACCTTTGCCCTGCACTTCTTCGTTTTGCAATTTTGAAACAAAGGGGGGCAACGCTGCTTTGTAAGTCATATGCCGGATACAACCAAACAAGATAACTTGCCAGAAACGCCTTTTGAAAAAGGTATTGCTCTGCTGCGCAACCTTTGGCGCAGGCTGGAGAATGTCGTTTTTGGGCTGGTATTATTCCTGATTATTCTGTATTTCATCCTGCAAATGCCGGCCGTTCAAAACTGGCTGATCGGGAAAGTTACTTCTTATTTATCTGGAGAATTAAAAACCCGCGTCGAGGTGCGGCATATTGATATTGCATTCTTCGACAAAGTGGTACTCGAAGGTTTTTACCTGGAAGACCAGAAAGGAGATACGCTTGCTTCTATCGGCAGTTTGAGTGCCGGACTGGATCCAAATATTTTTTCCATATTATCCAATCGGCTGGAATTTAACGAAGTTAGCCTGAAAAACGCCCGAATCCATATCAAAAGGCGCGCAGGTGAATACGATACCAACCTGCAATTTCTGCTAGATTATTTTTCCAGTCCCAAAAAGGATGATGAACCCTCCAAACCATTTTCAGTAAAAATCAAGGCAAGAAACATATTTCTTGATAACGTTGATTTCATTCAGGACGACCGGGTGAAAGGACGCATGATGCGCTACCTCGTACCAACTGCCAGTATACGCGTGAACAAAATTGATCTGGTAGATAAAATCGTCGATATTCAGTCCATCAACCTGAAAGGCCTGTTTTTTGATTTTGAAGATTACCCGTCTCAGCCCTTACCACCTCGCCCCGGAGACGAACCTGCAGTAACCAGTCCGACAGATACACTCAAGGCGTCGTCAGCCCCTCTGCGCATTCAAATTGGACAGTTCTCCCTGACAGACGGTCGTTTTGAAATGGATCGTTTTCATGTTTCTCCGGCCCGTGAAACGGCGCCCGAGGTAATGGATTACAATCACCTGAATGTCCAAAAAATTGATTTTCAGGCAGATAGTATAAAATTTGATAGCCGCCTTGTCTTTGAAGGCGTGTTGAAGCATTTCGCAGCACGTGAGCAATGCGGCTTTGAAATAACACATGGCGAAGCGGGCAGGGTAGTGGTGTCGGATACCTTAACCGCCCTGTACGGTACAAAAATTGAAACCCCGGGTAGTACACTGGGCGACACCGTAATGTTACATTACGATACATACCGCGACTACAGGCATTTCAACAATGGGGTAGCGCTGGATATCCGGCTGGCGAAAGGCTCCAAAATAAAACTTGGAGACCTCATCTCTTTCAGCGGGCCGCTTGCCAGAAACCGTTTTTTCAGTACCAATAAGGATGAAATTGCACAAATAAGCGGCCAGGTTCATGGGAAAGTAGCCCGGAAACTTCGAGCCGACAACCTGGTGATCCAACTTGGGAACCAGACTTATATGGAAGGCAGTTTTAGGGGCGACGGCCTTACAGGAGATATCGACGAGAGCATTATTGAGTTCCAGTTCGACCGACTGCAATCGGATTTGCGCACGATCGGAAAAATTATCCCCGGATTCAATCCGCCTGCTGCCTTTTATACGTTGGGCAATATTGCCTTTTCGGGCGACTATCAGATATTTTTTGGTTTCAGCCACATTTTGCATGGCAAAATCCTGACGGATGTAGGCAATGGAGATGTGGATTTGAACCTGGATCTGAAAAATGGCAGGGAACGCGCTACCTATTCCGGCTACCTGAATATGCGGGATTTTGATCTGGCAACCTGGTCCAATAATCCGGATTTTGGCCGTACAACGTTCAACATTCGCATTGCTGACGGCTCAAGCGGCCTGACCTTGCCTACAATCAAAGCCAAATTGGAAGGCACGATTGATTCGTTTTCTTATCGAGGATATAGTTATCGCAACGTGGCGATGAACGGCTCATTCCGCCAGTTCATTTTTGATGGAAAACTGGGGGTAAAAGACCCCAATATCGACTTCACCTTCGATGGTACAGTCAATCTGAAAGATAGCATTCCGCAATTTTCGTTTGAAACAGACATACGCAGGCTTGATTTGGGTGCATTGAATCTAATCGATGACGACATCGTCGTTTCCGGCAAAGTAGATCGCATCAGCATCAATGCCCGCAACTGGCGCGATATCAACGGAACGGCTATTTTCCGAAATTTCAACATTACGCAGGATAAGATATATCGGCACAAGGTGGATTCGCTGCGCTTTGAGTCATATTTGCGACCGGATGGAACCAGGTACATGTCGCTGAATTCCGATGTCGGAGAGGGCCTCATCGACGGCTATTTTGACTTCCAGACAGTATTCAAAAATTTGATACAGGTTTTTAGCCGCTATCAACCCGAATTTGCCAGCCGATTGAGCCTGCCCGCTGCAGATTCTATTACATTAAAAGATAAATTTGTTCTTAGAATCAATATTCGGAATACCAGAGACCTTACCAGACTTATTTCTACCTCTCTGGATACACTCCGGAATATTATCATTCGCGGGGAAGTTGATTCCCGGGAAGGCACTTCTTCGCTGCATATTACAGCGCCTTATGTGAAGTATAACGGCTTTGCCTTGAGTGGCACAGAATTGCTTTGGGAGGGCAATCAGGCCAATGCCGCGCTCCACCTCTCTATTCCAAATTCGGTAGTTTCCAAAACCATCTTGCCACCGATCGTATTTGACGGCGCACTGAGTAGAAATGCCTTGCATTTTGATCTGTCTGCGCGCGATACCAACAGCATCGTGAAAGGGGTTCATTTTGACGGCGTATTGTCGACGATCGACAGTCTCTGGCAAATAAAATTTAATTCCTCTGAAATTGCCTTGTTTAATGATTACTGGGCGATGAATGAGGAAAACTACATTCGTTTTGCCAAAAACTATTTTGTCACCCGTGATTTTGAATTGTTCAATGGAGATCAGCGTATCCTGCTCGACAGTTTTAACCAGGGGAAAGGCCTGTCGCTCGCGCTGACCAATTTCGACGTGAATTTTCTGAATCGGTTTGTGAATACCAAAAAGGTAAATTATCGGGGAAAAATCTATGACTTCGACGTCAAGATCAACGACCTGTTCAAATTGCAGGGTATCAACACCTACATATCTACCGATACGCTATTTGTCAATAATGTTCCATATGGCGACATAACCGGCAACGTCGAAATGGCGCATTTGTCGGCTCCATTGTGGTATAAGTTTTTCCTGAACGCTGATAACCGCCAGTTGAGGGTTGCTGGCGCCTGGATACCGCCCAAAGGAAGTCCGGAGTTGATTGATGAAGTCGACATGACTATTCACCCCGGAGAGTTTGGAGCCCATGTAAACGCCTGGAATTTCCCGCTGGAAGTATTGGAAACATTTGTGCCGGGTATTTCTGGTACGAATGGCGCTTTGAATGCCAATGCGAAAGTTTTTGGCTCGTTTAGCAAAATCGGGATGAACGGGAAAGCGCGCATTGTCAAGGGGCAATTTCAACTCGATTACCTCAAGGCTAAATACAACATTGTAAATCAGGATATTCTGCTGACAAGTACAAGAATATGGGCTGATAAAGACACCATCTGGGATAACAGTACACCGCGGAATATGGCCATTGTAAAAGGAGGATTGAGCCACAAATTTTTCCACGAATGGCGAATGGATACCTGCGAAGTGTCATCGCAAAGCGAAAACTTTGTTATCATGAACACTACTGCAAAAGACAACGCCACCTATTATGGAAAGGGTGCAGGGAGTTTCAAAGCACAGTTTTCAGGCACATTCAGCAAAACAAATATTCAGGTGGATGCAGTTGCAGGCCCGGCGACACGCTTGTATTTGCCTATTACTTCCGTAACGGATGCACAGGAAGTAAAATTTATCAAATTTAAAACAAAAGGTGTTAAAGATACACTGCTTCAGAAAGTCAGGAACAGGTTCACTACTGAACTAAAAGGGCTCAATTTTGAAATGGATGTAACCCTGACGGATGCAGCCGAGGTGCAACTGATCTTTGATGAACAGGCCGGTGATATCATCAGGGGTAGGGGAGTGGGCGATATAAAACTGACGATCAACAGGGAGGGTGAGTTTAAGATGTACGGGAACTACACCATTCGACGCGGTGAATACATGTTTACACTCTTGAACTGGGTTAATAAACCTTTTACAGTTACAGAAGGGGGCACCATTGCATGGTATGGCGATCCTTATGGCGCTCAGATCAATCTGGATGCCACCTATGAGGAGAATACACCTGTTTATAACCTTATTCGAGATGAACTCCAATTGGTTGGCGGCGATGACAGCGATGCAGCAAAGACTGCCAAACGCCCTACAAAGACGATTGTAACCATGCATCTGAAAGGGGATTTGATGACACCCAACATCAGTTTCAGTGTCGATTTTCCCAACCTTTCCAATGATATTAAAAGCCTGACAGAGAACAAGTTACGCTTGCTAAGGCAAGATCCAGGTGAACTCAACAGACAGGTTTTTGGGCTTGTTGTGGTAGGGTCATTTCTACCGAGTAATGGCGGATTTATCCAAAGTTCGGATTATGTCACATCTGCCTTTAACACGCTCACGCAGGTATTGAGCAATCAGTTTTCCAACTACCTGACAGGGCTTGCTTCCGAGTGGTTTGGCACCTCGGTATCAAGTATCGATTTCAATATTGCATACGATGAATACCAGAATTCATTGACCAATACACCGGAAAACCCTATCACTGGAAGGGAGTTACAGATCAGGCTCACCAGCGGCTTTGCCAATGACAGGGTTACGGTTCAGGTAGGCTCTCAATTCGGGCTGGGCAGGCCCAGCACGGCTGTGCAAAATGGATTCCTCGGTGAAGACGTCACCGTAGAAATACAACTGACCCAAAACCGCCAGTGGCGCTTGAAAGTGTACCAGCGCACCGAACCCGATATTACGGGCGGTCAGCGCAGGGCTCGATATGGTTTTGGCCTGAGTTTCAGAAAAGAATACAACTCTTTCGATGAAATGGTGGCTGGAATACGCAACTGGATCAGCAAAAAAAGTTAGAAACTGTCTGAAATCCCCTGCCAGACGGTTTCTTAGAATCCTGCTTTGATGTAGGCCCAGCCTTCTTCCTGCCGTTCCACGACATGTACCACACCGCGTTCAACGAAGCCAGCCTCCGGCAGGATGTCTGATTTTTCCAGTTTTTGTATTTTCATAGTCTGCTCACAGGCAACAAAACGCACCCCCTGTGTGGTCAGAGCAGAGATTTTATCGGCTACATTGCTTTTTTTCTTTTCCAGCAAACCGATTCCTTTGTTGTGGGCCACTACTTCGATTTGAGCCGTAGGCCAATGTTCAAGGACGTGCACAATTTGGCGCGACATGGCACGATAGGCAGCCGTATCCGGTGTAGTTACATGAAATACGATGCGGTGCGTTTTTTTATCTTCCATATCCGATTTGCCAGAGTCGTTTTGCAGTTGAGGGCGCATGGCAAGCAACGCAAGCAGGATGGAAGCGCCGAGCAGGTAATGATTGATGTTTTTCATGTGTTGTAATTTGAAAAGTGAAGAAAAAAGAGGTCATCGACCTTTCGGCCGACAACCTCCTATATTCAATTGCTCATCTCGTATTTGTTCAATTGGCTAGAGTAGGGTAGTGGGGCAAACGTAATCAGTCAATCTGAATTTGCCACTTTCCTTGATGGTTTTGAATCCGCCTGCCACATCGATCAGGTTATCATAACCACGAGCGCGAAGGATACTTGCAAAAATCATGGAACGGTAGCCACCTGCACAATGCACATAAACAGGTTTGTCTTTTGGGATAGACAACATGGACTCGTTCACAAAATCCAGGGGTGCATTTTCAGCGTTTTCGATTCTTTCGCTCAGGTATTCACTTTGTTTGCGCACATCAAAGACGGGGGTATCAGGGTTAGCCACCAGGATTTCAGCCAACTGGTCGGCATTTACCCGCTCGATACGATCAACCTCCATACCTGCATTTTTCCACGCATCAAATCCTCCATCGAGGTAACCAATGCAGTAGTCATAACCTACACGCGCCAGACGTGTTACCACTTCTTCTTCGCGGCCGGGATCGGTGACAAGCAAAATTTGCTGTTTCAAATCCGGGATCAGCGCGCCAACCCACGGAGCAAAGTTGCCATCGATACCAATATTAATCGAATTGGGGACAAATCCTTCAGAAAAAATCTGTGCGTTGCGGGTATCCAGGATCAGCGCACTCGTTTCATTGGCCGCCACCTCGAATGCACGGGGCGAAAGGGCATGCGTACCTCTTTTGATTACCTCGTCGATGCTGTCATAACCATTTTTGTTCATGGCTACATTCAACGGGAAATAGGCTGGGGGAGGCATCAGGCCGGTAGTTACTTCCTTCACAAATTCTTCCTTCGTCATATCGGGGCGCAAGGCGTAGTTCGTAGCCTTTTGGTGCCCCAGCGAATCGTAGGTTTCTTTCGACATGTTTTTGCCGCAGGCAGAACCGGCGCCATGTGCAGGGTAAACTACCACATCATCGGGCAAAGTCATGATTTTGTTGCGCAGGGAATCGAAGAGGGTAGCGGCCAGTTGTTCTTGCGTCATGCTGGCTGCTTTTTGAGCCAAATCGGGGCGGCCAACATCTCCAATAAACAACGTGTCGCCAGAAAACAGCGCTTTTTCCTCGCCATTTTCATCCAACAACAGGTAGCAAGTGCTCTCCATGGTGTGTCCCGGGGTGTGCAAAACCCGAAATGTGATATTTCCTACTTTGAATTCTTCCCCGTCTTTGGCAATGTAGGATTCAAAATTGGGGTTGGCAGTAGGGCCGTACACGATCGGGGCGCCCGATTTTTTTGACAAGTCAATATGTCCACTCACAAAATCGGCATGAAAGTGCGTTTCAAAAACGTATTTAATCGTGGCATTGTCTTTCCGGGCTTTTTCCAGATAAGGCTCTACCTCGCGAAGGGGGTCTATCACTACTGCCTCACCATTGCTTTCGATGTAGTAAGCGCCCTGAGCCAGACAGCCGGTATAAATTTGTTCGATTTTCATGTCAAAGAGAAGTTTTGTTTTTTCTATGCAATGCAAAGTTGCAACGTTGTGGTTAAAATTTGATAGCACAAAGATGGAGGGCCTTTGCAGCCGGATTGTGTGATAAAAATCACGACCACAAAAATTTTGCTAGGGAACTATAGTTTCAAAATCTCTATGCCGTTTTTCAACAGGCGTACTTTCCCGTTTTCTGATAATTTTTTCATCAAACGCGAAACCACCTCGCGCGAGGAGTTCAAGTCTTGTGCAATCTGTGTATTGGTTATTTCCAGCACATTGGAATTAAGCGCTTTCTGGTGCCTGCGAAGATAAAACTCCAGGCGCTCGTCCATGTTTTGAAAAGCGATATGGTCGATTGTTTCCAGTAGTTCTTCGTAGCGACGCCGGTAAGTACCCACAACGAAGTGGTACCAGGTACGATACTGGCGCATCCAGTTTTCCGTGTGTTCCAGCGGCACTACCAGCAGAACGGCGTCAGTAACGGCTTTGGCTGTGACAGAACTGGCGCGTACATTGCGATCACAGATCAGCGACAAGGCGCAACTTTCGCCAGGGTGAAGGTGGTACATAAAAAACTCGCTGCCTTCATCACTTTCCCTGAAGAGTTTGACCAGGCCTTCCAGCACAATCATGGTATTGCGGATGTATTGTCCGCTTTCCAACAAGGTTTGGCCGGCTTTTGCTTCTACAATGCGGCCATTGGACTTCAATTCGGCAAACAATCCTTCCTCGAAGTCTTTAAACATATATCTGTACTTGTCCATGCAATCAGGTTTCAGTGGGTTCGAAATGTGGGTAAAAATACGTTTGTCAGAGCAAAATTGAGCAACGTGGCCGACTTGCCGTGTGACATTTGTCACAGAGGCGTGTAAAACAAATTGTTTTTTAAATTTTTTTTCTACTGACAAGGGTGGGGGAGGCTGGCCATCTTTTTCGGGGGCTCTGCTAATAGGAAACCTGCGCATAAACACCTGTGATGGAGATTTGTTAAAAAATGCGGGAATTTGGCAAATTTTGAAAATCTGACAAACTAGAAGATGCACAAAGCCGGAAGTTCAGTTGATACAAATCCTGCGAATGACTAGATAATAAACATGGAATCCTGTGCTTGCATGAGATTTGGCAAATTTGTCAACATCAAGGGCGTGTGAAAATTGGGTATTCAGCGCTAAAATATTTTCTATAATTTATATTATGTTAAATAAAGAGTTATTTTTTACCCCTTCACCTGTAAATCCGTGAAACCCTCTAAATTTGCCCGCCCCAAATCTTCATCACCTCTTTTCCTGTAAGAATGAAAAATACTTACTACGATCTCGTAGCACAAACATTTGATTTTCCGCAAGACGGATTTAGCCTGAAAGACAACCGTTTGTTATTCAACGAGATCGACTTGCATGAATTAATTCGCAAGTATGGTACGCCCCTGAAACTGACCTATCTGCCCAAGATTGGTGAAAAAATACAGATGGCGCGAAAACTGTTTCGTGATGCCATACAGCGCTACAATTACAATGGCAAGTATGTGTACTGCTATTGTACCAAGAGTTCGCATTTCGCTTTCATTCTGAATGAGGTTCTGGAAAATGGTACGCAACTGGAAACGTCGTCATCATTTGACATCGACCTGGTTTGGCGTCTGTACAACCAGGGAAAAATAAACAAGGGAACTATCATCATTAACAACGGCTTCAAACCGCGCCAGTACATTGAAAAAATTGCCGGACTGATCAACGAAGGCTTTTACAATGTGGTACCTGTATGCGACAATGCCGAAGAACTAAAACAATACGAGCAACTGATCAAGCAGGAGAAATGTGGCATCGGTATCCGAATGGCTACTGAGGAAGAACCGAATTTTGAGTTTTATACTTCCCGCTTGGGCATCCGCCAGAGCGAAGTAATGCCGTTTTATGAGCAATTGCTGGCCAATAACCCGAAATTTGAGTTGAAAATGCTCCATTTTTTCGTGGATATTGGCATAAAAGACACGATTTACTACTGGAGCGAACTCAAAAAGGGTATCAAAACCTACTGCCAGTTGCGTAAGGTCTGCCCTACCCTAACAGCCCTCAATATTGGTGGCGGAATGCCCATTCGAAACTCCCTGAGTTTTGAATATGATTATCCTTATATGATCAACGAAATTGTAAGGATGATCAAGGAAGCCTGCGACAGCGAAGGTGTGCCGGAGCCTGATATTTATTCAGAGTTTGGAAAATTTACCGTCGGCGAAAGTGGCGCCACGATCTTCTCAGTGATCGGGAAAAAACAGCAAAACGACTCCGAAGAATGGTATATGCTCGATAATTCCCTGATTAATACCCTGCCCGATAGTTGGGGCATCAAGGAGCGTTTTATTCTGTTGCCAATCAACCACTGGTCTAAAGAATACCAGCGTGTCAATATTGGCGGTATCAGTTGCGACAACGCGGATTATTACAATTCAGAGGCGCATATTAACCAGGTGTACTTGCCCGCATTTGATATAAAAAAGGATGAGCCGCTGTACATCGGATTTTTTCACACGGGCGCCTATCAGGAGTCGTTGAGTGGTTATGGCGGCTTGAAACACTGTCTTCTGCCTGCGCCCAAGCATATCCTGATCGATCGGAACTACTACGGCGAATTTGTAGACTGGCAGATTTTTCAGGAACAGGAAGCGGATTCCATGTTGAAAATACTCGGGTACCAGTAGCCCGTTTTGTTATCCGTTATCCGTTATCTGTTATCAGGGGTGGTAAGGAGACCATTCGTACAGATGTTTGGCATTCCTTTTTGTGTAGCCAAGGATATGTACGAATGGTCTCCTTACCACCCCTGATAACAGATAACGGATAACGGATAACCAATAACGGATAACCAATTCAAACACTCCAGTTCCCAAGATATTTCAGAAAAATCTTGACCAGGTTTTCTGCATCGGAAATACCCCTATGGTGTTGGCCTGTGAAGATCATGCCTTCGCCTTCCACTGCTTTTTTGAGGCCTATACCATTGCGCATGCGTTTCATAATGCGGTACTGCTCTTTCAGGTTGACGTGCGATTCTGCCCAATCGAATTCGAGTCGATGGAGTTTGCAGTCGTTGATAAACATTTTTTTATCAAAACTGCCCCAGGAGCAGAGCATGTAATCTTCTTCGTCGATACGTGCCCAGGTTTGAAATTCATCGATCACCTGAATGAATGAGAGGGCCCGATTTACGTTTTCCTGTGTAATGCCGGTAAGGTCGCGACAGAAAGGAGAGAGAATTGGATGTACGACCGGTTTGATAAAACGATTGAATTTGCCACGGACTTCGCCAAAATGATTTACCCGAAAAGCGCCTATTTCAATTGTTTCCTGTACATAATCCGGTGGCGCATTTTCCCAGCAGGTTGCTTCCAGATCGTATATGATGTAGTTCATCGAAGCCCGAATTTTTTCAACGCCCACCAGAGCAGCAAACGATGGCGTTTTTTTTGAGACGAATAAAAAAAGTGTTGTTCCAGCCTTGCCTGTGGATTGCGATTTTGCGGGTGGATCAACGGCCATTCCAGGCTCCCCGCCTGAAGTCGGGCAGTTGTATCATGGCCTTTGGTATTGGTGGCTGTAGACTCCCCTACCCCAACGTTCTGCACCAGGTTTTTTTTCGGTACAATGCATAAACCATTGTTTTTCAAGATGCTGTAAAACCATGCATAAGCCCAGGAATTGTTTTTTCTCGCCTCGGTTGTGCGAAATTTGTCGAGCATATACATCCTGGCAATACTATTTGGTACAAATTGTCTGTATTGTGGGCTGTCGGCAAATGTTTCCAGGCCATCCAGCGAAATGTTCATTTTATCCCAGGCACGCTTCCAACTAGCCCATCCCCACACAAAAGAGAACTTTGAGAACACATAACTCTCCGGTAAGTTCAGCGTGTAGCGCTGGGCGAGGTTGGAGCCTCCGATATGCATGATTTGGGTATCATATCGGTATTCTTGCAACATATCCTTGCAAAACCGGAAAAAAGTCGGGTCGGGCACACAATCATCTTCCAGAATAACGCCTTCCGTTTCCTGCTCAAAAAACCAGTTGATAGCGCCATAAACACCCTCGCGGAGTCCCATATTTTGCTCTCGGAATAATGTGTGCACTTCACAGGGCCAGTCTACCTGTTTTTCAATTTCAGCACGCACCTGCTGCACATTTTCAGCATCGGTAGGATGTTGTGGGCGCGGCCCGTCGCAGTGTACATACAAACGTTGCGGCTGAATTTGCCGAAGCCGATCCAGCACCGCCCGGGTGTGCTGCGGCCGGTTGAATGTCAGAAAAAGTACCGGAACGGAATAAGCCATAATAACTGGAAAAGCGCGACTTTTGGGCCACAAGAACGGCATTGCGAATCGAATATGAAAGTATTACTGCTAAATACCTATCTGCATGGAGGAGCGGCGACGGCATGTCTCCGCCTCGAAAATGCCTTGCGTAGCGAGGGCGTATCGGTACGCGTGATGGATGCCGAAATGGCTGGAAATCGCTGGCCATTTTATGCAGAGCGTTTGTCGTTCCTGCCATTTGAACGCGACAAGTCTGTACGTTTTTCTTTTTCGCCCGCCAATTTCGGTAAAAATATTACGAAACATCCCTGGGTTCAGGAAGCGGATATTTTGCATTTGCATTGGGTGAATCAGGGCTTTTTAAGTGTGGAAGGGATTCGGGAATTGAGTATGCTAGGTAAGCCTGTGGTGTGGACCTTACATGATATGTGGACTTTTACTGGTGGTTGCCATTACAGCGGCACGTGTACCCATTTCCAGGGCGCCTGCGGCAATTGCCCTTATCTGACAAGGCCCTCAGCCGGCGATTTGTCGCATCGAATATGGGCAAGAAAAAAAGAGGCCTACTCCCCTACTCTTCGGATCGTTACCTGTAGCGAATGGCTGGCAGAAACGGCAAAAAAAAGCAGTTTGTTGAAAGATATGCAGGTGTCGAGCATACCCAATCCGATCGATACCCAACTGTACCAGCCTTTTTACAATGATGAAAGAAGAAATTTTTGGCGGAGTAAAAATCTGAACCCGGATATTCCCAAATTGTTATTCGTTGCCATGAATGTCGATGAGGAAAGGAAAGGTTTTCGGTATTTTCAGGAATCTTTGCAAATATTGAAGGCGCAATATCCTGATTTTCAATTAGATATAGTGGTAATGGGAAAGGCGCAACAGGAAACGTTGTCAACACTTCCCTACCCTGTTCATGCTTTGGGACTTATTCGGGAACAAGCGGAACTTACACGCATCTATGGCGCTGCTGACGTTTTTGTAATTCCTTCTCTGGAAGATAATTTACCCAATACTGTCATGGAAGCGCTGGCTTGCGGCACCCCTGTGGCGGGTTTTGCTACCGGCGGCATACCTGAAATGGCCGCTCACCTGGAACAGGGCTACATAGCGCCGCAGCGCGATAGCCAGGCCCTAGCCGATGGCATTTACTGGATATTGCAACGGGCAGACATGTCAGTATTGCGTCGGCAGGCCCGCGAAAAAGTGGAGGCTTTGTATGCAAACGCTGTCGTGGCTGCGAAATACAAGGCGGTGTATGAGGACGTGCTGAATAGGCGCGATTAGAGTATTTCTCAGACACACTCTAATCGCCATTCGAACTGATTCTCAGCAAAATACCTTGCATTTGATACAGATACGCCGCCCAGAATCTCACGACGGGTAACACCGCCATACCTGTAGCAGTACCTACAGGCGAGCGACTCAACATCCGTTCAGTGGGGTGGCTTGTCACAGGCACAAAACCAAGTTTGTCGGTCGGGGGGAGTGTAAAAACGTACAGACGAGTAGTTTTCCCTGTCTGCACCAGTTGGCCGTCTTCCTTGGGCGATTCGATGCCAAAATCATTGTCATTGATTACCGCAAAAGTGGAATCGTTCATTACAGTCAGCCCTTCCGGTTTGTCGTGGTCTTTTTCCCAGCCCAACTGGGTCAGATCGGCCAGCAGGCGCTTACTGACAGGGCGTATGCCATGTTTGGCCAGGTTGCTGCCATCCATAAAAGACTCTACCGGCTGTGTGGCAGTTTCAAGCGGCGTAGCACGCTCGATATTTATTTTATATACATTTTTAAGCGACTCTTTCTTCCGTTCGGCATGTTCGATCACCAGAAACTCCTTGTCGTTGATGGCTGCTATATCGCCGATTTTTACATCCTGGTTCCTGATATTCCCGGTTGTGACGGCATGTTCATAAATGAAAGTACGTGTTTTCCCGCTGACAGGGTCTATTTCCAACAAACGATGTAAGCGGGATTGTTGTCCGGTTTTGTCGTCAGGAATGGCAGCCGGACTCTGGAGAAGCGCATATATTTTTCCATTGGGTGTGCAGGTAATGCCTTCAAAACCGCGATTAGGGCGTCGTTTGCCCCAGGAGGGGTCCAGTGCCACATCCTGAGGCTGGGCAGGAAATGGTGTGTAGCGCTTTTTCACCCGGAAGTGAGCATCCAGTTGCCAGATACTGGTACCGTATTCTTCACACACCCACCAGTCTCCTTTCGTATCGCGGGTAAGGCCTTCGGCATCAAGTCCCCATACGTCGAAGGGAATGGTTGTGCCAAGCGTGTCTGCCCAGGGCAGTTCGCCCTGATTAGCACCCACCGGCAATCCGGATGCAGCCGAATTGTCGGGGCGTTTGATCACATTTTTTCGAATTATGTGTAAGTTGTCTCCTTCCAGGGAGGCCTGCCACACTTTAGGTGCATATTTGGGGAAAGGAAACAGCATAGGCGATTTACCTTTGGCCGCTGTACTGGCTGTCACGTCTACATTCGGGCCACGGTCGCTGAGCAGGTAGAAGGCGCCATTTTGGTAAACAATCCCTGAAACGCCGCCTTCTTTTACTGTCAGTCCGTTGTAGGTGCCCAGTACGGGCATTTCGTCAAATTTGTATTTTTTCAAACGCACGCCCTGGGTGGCGGGCGTCTTTTGCTGCTGGGCTGGCACAGAGAATGCTGACAACAGCAAAATGAAAAAAGGAATCTGGCGTAAATAAAGTTTCATGCTTCAGAGGATAAAAAAAAGATTAACCGAAGGCAGGGGCCAACAATACGAATGCAAGCATCGGGCCAAAGTATGCCGGGTTATTCTGTAAATCAGCAAATTGTCACAGACCTTACTTTCAGAGGGGAATGGATCAGCAACAATTCGACTTTGTAGTGATTGGTGGGGGCATCTTCGGCTGTTATGCCGCTTCATACCTCGCTAAAAAGGGTGCAAAAATAGCGCTTTTGGAAAAAGAAAGCAGACTGTTTCGGAAAGCATCACTGGTGAATCAGGCGCGCCTGCACAGTGGTTACCATTATCCGAGAAGCCTGGCTACAGCCGCACTGAGTGATGAACATAAAGAACGATTTACCAGCGAGCACCGGCAATTTGTTCATAGTTCATTTGAAAAATACTACGCCATCGATCGTTTTGGTTCTTTTACCGATCCGCTTCAATTCGAACGGTTTTGTGCCAGAATTCACATTCCATTTCAGCGGGTAGATGCTCATCCCTTGTTCAATTTCAACCGATTGGAGGCTTTATACCTCACGGAAGAACATTCTTTCGACCCGGTGCTCTTGAGTCGTTATTATTCAGAAATGGTTGACAATGAGCCTCTTATCACAGTTTTTTTGGATGTGCAATTGAACCGCGCCCTTCCCGACGGCGACAAATGGCACATAGAATTTTCCCAAAGCACTTCCCTACCCTCTTCGCACCTTCATCTCGTAACGCCGACAGTAATCAATGCCACCTACGCTGCTACAAATGCGGTCAATGCTATGTTTGGCGTGGATCGGCTGGCATTAACACACGAACTTTCTGAAATTGCTTTTGTTGTTTCGCGGGAATTCGGCGACAGGGGCCTGACTGTTATGGATGGCCCTTTCGGTTCGATTATGCCTTATGGATTGAGCGGGCTTTTGTCGCTGTCATCCGTGGCTTATACACACCATAAAATTTCCTATGAAGATTTACCACAATTCGATTGTCAGATTGCAGAAGATCCATCCTGCCGCCCCAATGCGCCAGGAATATGTACCGACTGCAGCCGACGACCAGTAAGCAATGCGGCAAAAATGCTTGCACAAATGCGGCAATATTTTTCGGAATCCGTCCAGTTCGAACACCTGTTTTCCTATTACACTATCAAATCCAAACTGAAGTCGAGTTATATTGATGATGGCCGGCCTACCGAAATATCAATGCTGCGTCAATCACCTCGTTTTTACTGTTTGTTTTCGGGTAAAATCAATTCAATTTATGAAGTGGAAAAAATCGTTTAGTTGTCCTACCCAGATAACCGATAACAGATAACCGATAACAAATATGCAAACCTTGCTCATAGGGAGCGCGCTGCTCAGTCTTTTTCATGCTTTAATCCCCAGTCACTGGCTTCCAATATTGGCCATTGGACGGCAACATGCGTGGTCGACCTATAAAATAATGTGGGTTACGCTGGTGGCTGGCTCTACGCACGTGCTGAGTACGGTTTTAGCCGGCGGCGTTTTTGCTGCCTTGGGAACGATTTTGGCTGATCAGGCTGAAAAATGGACTGCATGGATTTCTCCCGTTGCGTTGATCGGATTGGGAGCATATTATATTTGGGCGCATTACTATCACCACCACTTTCACTTGCACAAACAGTCTACTAACTGGGGGATCATAGGTTCGCTTGCCATTGCCATGTTTTTCTCGCCTTGCCTTGAAATAGAAGGCTATTTCCTGGCTGCCGGACAATATGGCTGGTGGTTTGTAGCGCTGCTTGCACTCACTTATGGCATAACCACTGTAATGGGCATGCTGGTTTGGGTATGGCTTGCCTTGCATGGTTTGCACAGGCTCAATTGGCATGCCTGGGAGCACAATGCAGGAATTATTACGGGGGTTACCCTGGTGTTGTCGGGAATACTTTCGAAGTTATGAGGGATGAGTTATGAGTTATGAGTTATGAGTTATGAGTGTTCCGTACTTTACTTTTGGTGTCTTCAAAAGAGTGGCTAAAAGCAAAGTACGCAACACTCATAACTTATAACTCATCACTCATACCTCTCCATAACTTTCTTGCATTTTCTCTTTTCGAGCCCTCTTCTGCTCCGCGTTGCTTTCATAGAGGCAATATTGTTCGTATTTGACCGGGTCTTTTTCCGCCCAGATGTCTTTGCCAATATCAGCCAGTACGACTAATTCAGTGTACAGTTTATTGCCTGCTTCCATGCGGCGTTCTACTCCGATGTCGCGGTCGTGCAATTTATCCTGCTGGATATTGAGTGCCGTTTCAAAAGCGGAGCAGGCATCCAGTACGCGCTGAATAATATTTTCATTTACGCCCACATCTGCCAGAAAGTCAATCTGTTGTCGTGCTACGCGGGCTACCCTTCTTCCACAGAAAAGTAATTGAGGTGCGCTCATGTCGCCGAGTTTGGCAGTGCCAAATTTGCGGTAGCGCCCGCTGCGGTCGTGGTATTTCATGGCTACACGCGTCATCAACGATCGGATGGCCGTTTTGAGTTTTTCCGCAGCAAAGTCCTTTTTTTCGGTGGTAATCATCTGCTCCCCCACGAGTTCATCGTCGCCGGGGAGCGCCTGAAACTGTTCGCAGAGCGACTGGAATGTTTTAAGTCGTTCTACGCCATAGCCATAGTGTTTGAAAAATTCAAGGTCGCGATGGGCTGCACGAATGGCTTCCATGCAGGAAACATACAAATCTGCTTCCGAGATATTATATGCGCGGTGGCCGGCCTGTTTTTTCATAAAACTTATTGTTTTGGTGCAATTTGCTGTCTAATAACTGTTTAAATATCGACAGCAAATGAATAAAACTGCGACAAATGTAATTTCTTTTACTTTTTAAACAAATACTTTGATACAAGAAATTTTTAGATTGTCTTCAAGTCAACAATCTAACAACGGAATGTTTCTTTTTGAACTCCATAACTCGAAGTGTTAGCGCCGGGTTAAATGTTGCCCAAAAAGCAACGCTCCAGTACGAAATTTCATCGGCACGGCGTTTTCAGCCACATCAGTACAATCGCTCACAAAAACTTTCTGATTCGTATGAAAAACATAGTTCCGGTCGCTATTCTCTTATTTTTCGGCCACATAGCACAGTCTCAATCTTTCTTTGGCCTGGGTTTCAAAGGAGGCATCAACACACAAGTCAATAAACCCAGCGATATTGTCATCCCCGGTGAAAATGGCAACACCAGTTTCGGGGTCGAGGATTTCAAATTCGGCACTCAGTTTGGCGGCTACGTCCGTATCGGTAACACCATCTCCATTCAACCAGAAGTACTGTTCAATTCCAACAAAACGGATTACCGCATCGGCCAGAGCAGCGTTGGCGAGGTGATCAAAAATGAAAAGTACAATTACCTGGATATGCCCATTCTGCTGGGTATCAAACTCGGCCCGATTCGTGCGCAGGCAGGCCCTGTAGGCCATTATTTTCTGAACAGCACCTCAGAACTGACAGATGTCAACGGTTATGAAGCCCGTTTCAAGCAATTCACATGGGGCTGGCAGGCTGGCCTTACACTGGGCACAGGCCGTATTTCGGCCGACTTGCGTTATGAAGGCAACTTCAATAACCAGGGCGATCACATCACGTTCTTTGGCGATCAATACCACTTCGACAATACGCCTGGTCGTTTGATTGTCGGCCTGAATATTGCGTTGATCAAATAATTGCAACACGGATTTCGCGGATAAAAAAGGGCGGATTGCGCGGATTGGATGGGTAAGTGAATGGCTTTGCTTGCAAAATGCGACAAAAACATTAATCTTTTACCCATCCAATCCGCGCAATCCGCCCTTTTTTATCCGCGAAATCCGTGTTGCAATTCGTGTTACAGTGTATCTCCCCTTGCCTCTGCCTTTCGCTTCTTTTTGAAATAGCGTCGCATAAGGAAATTGTCCTGCAAAGCCCGCAAATCTTCGTCCAGTTTTTGAGAGCCGCTTTCCAGGTTTTTCAACGTACCCTTGAGATGCGCAGCGGCTTGCTCGTCGTTGAGCAGCACCCCGGCAGGAGAAGTGCTGTTGCTCAGTTGGTCTGTTGCCTTGTCCAAATTGGAAGTAGTCGATTTTAGGTAGTCAGCGGCAGCCGTTGCGAGTACCATGGTTTGTTCGAGTTGCCGTACAGAGGCCTGAATGCTGGTGAACACTAACGTATCTGTTACCAGGTCATTCGCCAAGGAGCCTTCCCGATTCAATTTTTCTCCATACGTGGCGACAGAAGCCGTCAGTTTTTCGGCATGAACAGATGACCTTTGCAGTGCAGCCATGGTGGCGTCGAGGGTTCTGTAAAGCGATTCGTCCTGAATGATTTTCCCCAGCGACCCTTGCCCTGAGGCGATTTTTCCGCTAACTGCCTTAAAATCAGTGGTTATTTGCAGCAGATTTCTATTGTTATCCTGCAAGATGTTGAGCATTTCTTCTGTCGATACCTGTTTTTCAATACCGAGCGCATCGCCATCTTCCACGGGGTCTGCGGCTTGAGTGCCACCATAGATTACGATGATTTTATTCCCGATCAAGCCATCGGTACTTATTTTGGCTTTGGCGTCCTTTCGGATAAAATTTCTGGACTTTTCTTCCAGTCGCATTTGAACCAGTACACGGGAGTCGGCATAAAAACTTAGTTTTTTCACCGTACCAATTTTTACTCCGGAAAACCAGACGTTATTACCGGCTTGCAAACCATTTACATCGTCAAATACGGCTTGCACTTCCACTTTTCTGGAAAAAGTGCTGTGCAGGTTTCCAATGGTCAGAATGCCTCCCAGAAGGAAAAGGAGGCCTATGAATACGAAACTGCCGACGATGACGGCTCGTTTTTTTGATGTTGTTTGCATGGTTATTGAATAAAATTGTAGTTATAAAATTTTTGTACTTCCGGGTCATCGGAAGCAAACACTTCTTTAAAGGAACCCGCTTTGGCTACTTTACCTTCAAAAAGCATCACGAGACGGTCGCCCGTGGCTTTGGCGCAGGCAAGATCGTGCGTGATGATGATGGCACTGGTGTTGTAACGTTCCTGCACTTCATTGATGAGGTTGTTGATTTCTACCGAAGTGACCGGATCGAGGCCGGCAGTAGGCTCATCGTACAGCATGATTTCCGGTTTCAGCATCAGGGTTCGGGCGATGCCGATGCGTTTGCGTTGTCCGCCGGAGAGTTCTGATGGCATTCGATCTATCTTGTTTAGCAGTCCCACGGCATCGAGTGTTTCTTTTACGAGGTCGTCTAGCGCGGTTTTACTCATACCGGGCATATTTCTGCTAACTGGAAATTCCAGGTTTTCACGGATGCTCATGCTGTCATACAAAGCGCTGTTCTGGAAGGAAAACCCCAGTTTAAGCCGTAACATGCGCAATTCTTCTTCAGAGAGTTCACTGACGTGGCGGCCCAGTACGTTTACCGTACCAGCATCCGGAGGAAGTAATCCCGCAATAATTTTGATCAACACAGACTTTCCAGTACCGGAACGCCCGAGTACTACTACGTTTTCACCTTTAAAAACATCGAGGTCGACGCCCTGCAGCACCTTGAGCGGGCCAAAGGATTTGTACAAGCCGCGAATGTCGATGACGCGCTGAGCGTAATCTATCTGATGTGCGTATGCCATAATACATGCAATTATCGCAGCCAGTTGGAAACCTGGACGATGACGAGTTCTTCAATAAAAATGAGAAACATGGAAAGTACGACGGCTGTGTTGGCAGCCTTCCCTACTCCCTGGGTGCCATTAGAAGCATAAAAACCTTTGTAGCATCCTACGGCGCCAATGGTAAATCCGAATGCAATCGCCTTGGTGAGTGAGGTACCAATGTCGAGAAAACCAATTTGTTCGAAAGCATCAGAAATGAATGTGATAAAACTGGTTTTTTCATTTTGGTAAATATTCAAAAACGATCCCATGAGTCCCACAAAAGCACAGTACATAGCCAGCACCGGAATCATAAGCGTACTGGCCACGACACGCGTTACAACCAGGAAATCGAATGGCCTGGCGCCTGATACTTCCATGGCGTCGATTTGTTCGGTTACTTTCATGGAGCCGAGTTCGGCGCCGATATTGGAACCTACCTTTCCAGCACAAATCAGTGCCGTTACCAGCGGCGCCAGGGCTCTAATCATGGCAATAGCGATGAGTGATGGGAGCCAGGACGTGGCCCCGAATGATACCAGTGAAGGGCGCGATTGTTTGGTAAAAACAATGCCAGTCACAAACCCGGTGAGTGTGATGAGCGGCAGCGACCTGTATCCTATTTCAAAACACTGGCGAATAATTTCGTGAAAATCAAAAGGCGGGCGTATGGCCTGCCGAAATAGTCGGCCCAAGAACCGGACAGCGTCATACAGGCCAAGTGTAAGTTCTTCCCATTGGGCGCCCAGGCCGGATTGTTGTGTGGTTTCGTTTGCCAAGGATATTCGTTTTTGAAAAATACACCTGCGAACAGCAGTATACAGGCAAACATCAAAACCTTGTGCCGGGGTAAATGCGCAACAATTGTAGAAAAAACGCCCCGAATGCCTTTTGGTAGATAAAAAGGCAAGGCTTGTGGTACGCATTACCTATGCTGTGCTACTTTAGCGCATTCGAACAAGACCAACCTGCTTTCATGGAACAAAATCAAATTGAACAATCTACCCCGAAAGTTTCCCTCACCACCGCCACCTTCATCGTTTCGGGTAGCATGATCGGCTCCGGCATTTTTATTGTAAGCGCCGACATGAGCCGGGTGTTGGGTAGCCCATTTTTACTGATTTTGGCCTGGGCGCTGACAGGTATCATGACCCTGTTGGCAGCGCTGTCGTACGGCGAACTGGCTGGTATGTTCCCCAAAAGCGGCGGGCAATACCAGTATTTGAAAGAATCCTATGGTCAGATGGTGGCCTTTCTATTTGGCTGGGCCATGTTTGCGGTTATCCAAAGCGGCACAATTGCAGCTGTAGCCGTTGCGTTTGCCAAGTTTACGGGCGTTTTGGTGCCTACGCTTGGCCCTGACAATATCCTGGCCGACCTGGGTTTTGTGCGCATTTCCGCAGCACAACTACTGGCTATTGCTTCCCTGTTTGTGCTTACCTGGCTGAATACGCGCGGCCTGAAAACAGGGGCTCTTATCCAGAATGTGCTGACGACCCTCAAAGCCCTGGCATTGGGCCTGCTTATCATTTTAGGCCTGCTTGTTTTTAGAAATCCGGAAGTGGTAGCCCTTAATTTTGATAATTTTTTCATCAATATCAAATCCACCGAAACATGGGGATTGGTAGGGATCGGTTCGGCGCTGGGGGTTGCCATGGTGGGTTCGCTGTTCAGCAGCGATGCCTGGAACAACGTCACTTTTATTGCCGGTGAAATCGAAAACCCGAAGCGAAATGTACCCCTGGCACTGGCGTTTGGCGTCATTGGTGTAACGATATTGTACATGCTTGCCAACTTCGCTTACCTGTGTATTCTTCCATTCTGGGGAGATGCTTCCGGTGCCGACGTACTCAGTAAAGGCATTCAACATGCTACCCAGGACCGTGTAGGTACGGCTGCGCTCACGGCCATGCTGGGTCTGGGCGGCGGTGTCATTATGGCCATCATCATCATGATTTCAACCTTTGGATGCAACAACGGCCTGGTCTTGTCAGGCGCTCGTTTGTACCGCTCCATGGCAACGGACGGACTGTTTTTTGAAAAAATGAAGGAACTCAACGCCAATGGCGTGCCCGGATTCGCATTATGGGTACAATTCATCTGGTGTTCGGTGTTGTGCCTCTCGGGAAAATACGGCGATCTGCTCGATTATGTTATGTTTGCTGTGATGCTGTTCTACATTCTCACAGTAGCCGGCATTTACATTCTACGGAAAAAACGCCCCGAACTGGAGCGCCCCTACAAGGCATTCGGATATCCGTATTTACCCATTCTCTACATGGTAATGGCAGCCTTGTTTACTGTCAACTTGCTGTTTACGAAGCCGCAGTTTACTATTCCGGGTTTGGTCATTGTGGGCCTGGGGTTTCCGCTGTATTTCTGGGCAAAAGGCAGAATCAAATAAATTTCTAAACACATGGAACGCCATCTTATTCTTCTCTCTTTTGCACTGGCTACCCTGCTTGGCTGTGGTAAAACCCAGGAACCTCCACAACAGCCATCCCGGAAAATATTCTGGGAATTTACCGAAAGTCTGAACAATGCCGAGGCGCAAACCACCCAAACGGCGGACGGCAAACTGGTAATTACTTCCGGCCCGGAAACGGACTATTTTATTGAACCTGGCGCCCCACCCTATGAAAAAGCCAATGCACCGCTGCTGTTGAGAACGGTAGATAACACTCGGCCATTTACTTTTTCCTGCAAAACTATCCCGGTGCACCAGGTGAAATACGATGCAGGCATGGCATTTCTTTATGTAAATGAAAAACAATGGCTGAAATTCGCCTTCGAGGCCGATGAAAGGCTGCACAAACGCCTGGTAACCGTAAAAACTCGAGATTTTTCGGACGATAACAACCACGACGCCGTAGATAGCAGCGCTGTGTACCTCAAAATATCTTCCGATACAAAAGTGGTCGGGTTTTACTATTCCCTGAATGGCGCGGAGTGGCAACTGGTGCGCGTATTCAAAAACGAATATCCGGCCATGCTGAAAATTGGCGTGGGCGCTCAGTCGCCTGCCGGGCAGGGCAACAAAGCCACATTTGAAGATTTTCGGTTTTCAGAGGAAAGTGTGAAGGATTTCAGGATGGGTATTTAGGTCTACCCTCCCAACAAGGCCATTCCAATCAACACCACATTTGCCAGTACATACAGCGAAAAAATAAACGCATACGAACGCCGGTCGAATTGACGCGAACGCTGCTCTTCCCCGTTTTTCCACATGCGCAGCGAAATGACAGAAAATACAATGCAGATCAGCAAAAACACATAGGTCAGGATATGCAGTTTATCAACCAGTGTGAATGTAGTGGATTGTGGTAAAATGGAATCCACGATGTACTTGTTGCCTACGGCCGCGAATAGCCCGCCTACGGAAAGTCCAAACCGTGGGTCTACCTCGATGGGGTCGATAAAAAAGACCAGCGAGGAGATAAAAAACGCCACGTACAATCCGGTAAACAGAGAGAAAAACAGTCCCCAACTTTTGCGCTTGATGGTCATGTCGAGCGAAGCATACGGATATTCGCTGCTGCCAGTGAGTGTAGGGTCGCCGTAGGTGGTGGGGTATTTTTTGACGCCGGTGCTGACGTGAAACGACTCTATCACCCAGTTCGACAATTTCACCTGTGCATCGTATCGCGTATTGGCTGTGTCTGCCACATATACGACGGCATTGATGTCGTAGTTACTGTCTTCCAGTTCGATACGCATCGTTTGCTCATCGAATGGAAAGCGACGAATATCCCAGTCTTTTTTGATAACCGCATGCACCTTTTTGCTGGCCCAGCAGGTGCCGCCTTTGATTTCAAAAAAAGAAAGGCTGCTGTCGACCTCCTTGGCATTCGACACTTCGAGCGATTCCAGGGGCTTGAGCAACGAATCCTGGTAGTTGAACCACACCCAGAATTCGGTGGAAAAACTCTTTTCGCTCAGGTTGATGTCGTACAGGTCGTTGATGTACGCACCAATTTTCACCGTATCGGCCTGGGCTTGCACCCACCCGAGGCTGCCAGCAAAAAGCAGGAGGGATAAAAGGTATTTCATATGGAGGCGTGATCAGGATTCATACTCGATAGTGGCTTCGCCATTGGCAATTCGAAGGCAGGCTTGTTTCCCTTCTGAACCATTGGGGTAAATACGCTGATAAAAACGCACTTCCGTGCTGTCGTCCGACCATTTAATGTCGCCGGCATCATGGTCGCCGGGAGCATCGTACAACACGCGTTTGGTGTCGGCTTCTACCAGCGTTGGGCTGCACACCCACAGCGACATGCGCATTTCATTACAACTCAGGTAGAGGATGTATTTGCCATTTGGAGAGGGAAATTCTTCGCCCATATCAATAAATTTAATGATATTATATGTTCACTCTACGCTTTGTGTCCTTTGTGCAATCCTTTGTGTCCTTCGTGTTTAAAAATTTTAACACAAGGACACAAAGCGTAGAGTTGCCTGGATTAAGGTCTGAAAAAACTGAAAATCGTTTTGCCATAATTCCGCACATCCACCAGATTCGGATGTTCCAGAAAATCATGGTGTGGGTTGTGTTCCAGTACAAACAAGCCATCCGACACCAGCAAATTCTTTTCAAAAATCAGGTTGGGGATAATATCTATGGTAGGGAGCGCATACGGCGGCCCGGCAAAGATGTAATCGTACTGCGCGGTTGCGTGTTCGATAAACTTGAACACATCCATCTGCATGATTTTCAATTGCGCTTCTATTCCGAGCGTCTGAATGGTTTTACGTACAAACCGAACGGCATCAGGAAATTTATCTACATACGTCACATCCTCACAACCCCGCGAAATAAATTCATAACTGTGGCTGCCCGTGCCGCCAAACAAATCGAGCACTTTGGAGGCTTCGAAATCGAGTTGGTTGTTCAGGATATTGAACAGGGCCTCCTTGGCATAGTCCGTGGTCGGTCGTGTAGGCCAGTGGTCGGCAGGTGGTGTGAAACGTCGGCCCTTGAATTTGCCTCCAATAATGCGCATATCGTAACGGTAATTTTGAGTGCTGAAAATGGAATCCTACAACAGACTGAACACCTCGAACCAGTAATGAGCAGGTAGTTCCACGGCGCTTTGCGGCAATTGAATGGACGATGGCAAAGGTGAAAAACGCAGCGTCCGGAAGTAGCGTTTCAACTGACGGAAAATTTCGGAATCTTCCACCAGGCTGCCGCTGAGCATCAGGGGCAATTCCTGCGGATTCAGTTTGAACTGGTCATACGCCAGCAGGATGTAGTATAGTGCATCATTGGCGTGCTGATATTCAAAACTATTGAAAAACAGCAGATTACGCCGCTCAAACACGGCTATTTGCAGACTCTGAAACCTGAAGTGTACAAATACCTGGTGGTCGGAAAAATCTGCCAGGTGGTGAAAATTTTGCAACAAAGCCCCTGCCAGGTGTTGCGACGAATCGCCTTCCGGTCGGTGCTGCTCACTCCAGGTATGCAGCGAAGCCTCGATGGCATACACCAGAAAACAGTCGAATACTGACAGTGATTCATACCCGTAGTGGTTTTGCCCACCGGCGGGCAGCAGAATCTGAAAATAATCGTTCAGGTGATCGGGATGAAACAAACGGCGGGGCACCAGCGTGGCCTGCGGTTCGGCCCAGGCCCAGGTGGTTTGCCGAAACGACCATTGCAGCACAGGCTCCTGACCCATCACCATACGGATGTGCTGCTCGGTAGGCCCGGGGCCCTGAAAATGCCAGGCTTGCAAGGCCCACACCTCTCCTGTCTCCGACAATACAGCTAGGTGTAGTCCTCCGGCGCCTACGGTCAATAGTCGGCGAGCGGTGGCGGCTGTATCGGCATTCAGGCGCTTGTCTACAAAAGAAAAAACGGATTTATCCATGCTAAAAAAGAACGGAAACCTGAATTCGGCACCGTCATTGCGTAAAAGCGCGTGAATGTACTGCGAATTCGGATTTCCGACTGTATTTTAGTTTGGGATGGGGGTTTGGCTTCGCCAAACGGGGGCTTTGGATTGGGCGGATAAAGCGGATTTTATTGATTCCCAGTGGCCTGACGGCCACTTTATTTTGATGATTCCTGCCTTCGGCAGTCATGTGGATTAAAAAATAGGAAAGAATAAAGTGGCCGTCAGGCCACAAAATCAATTTAATCCGCAGAATCAATATAATCCCAAATCTCGTTTGGCGAAAGCCAAACATCTCACTAAGCCTTGCTCTCCCCTATTTTGCAAGACCCATTGTACCGCGCCCCTTCTTCCACCACCATGGTTTTGGCTGTGATATTGCCTTCAATGACAGCGGAATCCATCAGGTGCAGGGCTTCCTTGATAAACAGGTCGCCTTTGATTTTGCCTTTGATAGCGGCGTCACGGGCATGGATATTGCCTTGTACATAACTGGTGTCGCCCATGACAAAACGTTTGTCGACCTTCACTTCGCCGTGGATAGCGCCGTCGAGCCGCACATTTTCATTGCAGGCAAACGAACCTTCTATAACGGTGCCTTTTGCAATGACGGTGGTGGCTGATCCTTCTTTGTCGGCGCCGATCAGGGTGCTGGCGGCAGGGCTCTTTTCTTTGGTATTGCTTCCAAACATAGAAAACAGGTGATTTGAAATTTTCGGATAGTATGTTTTGATTCTACCCCACCAGGGCGGGATGTGTTCTAAACAACAAAGAATCATGCCAATTCCGGCGGCCATGCTATCCTGTTGTGGTCAAGCGTTGCAAAAGTCGTATTTTTGTGCGATCAAATACTATTAAATACAAATATGTTTTTTGTCTACTCTCCGCTTAGTGTCCTTCGTGCAATCCTTTGTGTCCTTAGTGTTAAAATTTTTAAACACGAAGGACACAAAGGATTGCACGAAGGACACTAAGTGGAGAGTGGGCTGGATACTCGAATATGAGCATTACCATTTTAGCCATAGAATCCTCCTGCGATGACACCTCTGCTGCCATCATTCGCGACGGCGAGGTATTATCCAATTGTATTGCCAATCAGGAGGCCCATCGCCAGTACGGCGGTGTGGTGCCAGAAGTAGCCTCACGCGCACACCAGGCCAATATTGTTCCGGTAGTCGACCTGGCCCTGAACAAAGCGGGCGTTCGGAAAGAAGACATCGGTGCAGTAGCCTTCACCCGTGGCCCCGGCTTGCTGGGATCCTTGCTTGTGGGCACTTCTTTTGCCAAAGCCTATGCACTCAGTTACGGTCTGCCGCTGATAGAAGTGAACCACATGCACGCGCATGTGCTGGCGCATTTTGCGGAAAACCCCAAACCTGCATTTCCCTTTCTGTGCCTGACAGTGAGTGGCGGCCACACCCAGATTGTGCTCGTACGCGATTACCTCGATATGGAAGTGATTGGCGAAACCCTCGACGATGCAGCCGGCGAAGCCTTCGACAAAACGGGGAAAATACTCAACCTCGGCTACCCTGCCGGGCCTGTGATCGACAAATTAGCCAGGGAAGGAACACCGCGTTTCGCTTTCCCGGAGCCCGCTATTGCTGCCTACAACTTTAGTTTCAGTGGCTTGAAAACCAGCATTTTATATTTTCTGAAAAAGGAAATGGCTGCCAATCCGGATTTTATCACGGAAAACCTGAACGACATCTGCGCGTCGGTGCAGCAGAGTATCATCACCATCCTGTTGAAAAAACTGCGGAAAGCAGCCCGCGAAACCGGTATTCGGGAAATCGCCATTGCCGGGGGCGTGAGCGCCAACTCGGGCCTGCGCCGTGCCCTGGAAGAAATGGGCGCCCGAGAAGGCTGGAATACCTACATCCCTGCTTTTCAATATTGCACCGACAATGCGGGCATGATTGGCGTGGCGGCGTACTACAAATACCTGAAAGGGGAATTTTGTTCGCAGGATGCGGTGCCCTTTGCGCGGTAGCGCCATAAAAAAAGCCGCCCCGCAAGACACGCTTGCGAGACGGCAACTCACATCATTTGGTAACCAACAAAACTGTTGACTCTAACAGGGTTTTGTGTTTTCAAAAGGTTGTTTTCACTGGTTATGCGGGATCGGCCCAAGGGGAGGCCTCACAATTGGGATCATACAGGGTTGTATGACGGAATTTGGGAATGGTTTTGGGAAGTGTGTTTTCAAAGGTGGTTTTTTGGGGCGAGGTAGAAATCATGTATTGCTACAATCATTCAAGTTCATGCACACATTTTCAATTGGTTTGGGTGGTTTCCCGGGGAAGGGTGTTGTTTGGCTCGAGATTAGGCATTCGGGGTAGCAAATGGCTTTTGTCTCATGGTTTTCATGTCGAAGCGTTCAAGCGAAACCCTGACAGTGGTCCGTCGTCGGCCCCCGCCTATTGACTTTTATCGGAGACACTGCCAGGTTTGAACTCGCTCGGGTTGGTTTGGGAGGTTTTTGGAAGGGGTTTATGGTTTGTTGGAAGTCAGTGGTTTTCTGGGTCTTCCGGCTTTTTGGTTATCTGCCGAGGTATTCCTTTGAGTACCGCGGCGTCGCATACTGTTTCATTCCGTTTTTGATAGGACAAAGATGCAGGGGGTAGACCCAGGCCGTCAAACACAGATTTTGAGATTACTTCCAAGACTAATCCCAAGTCCCATTTCCGTGAGGCGAAGCCGAACACCTATCCTAAAAAAAACCAGCGATGTCTCATGTTTTTAGGACTTTTGTCTTTGTTCATTGCTATCTCAACAATGAAAGCACGCTTTTTTGACTAAAAAAGCCCATTTACCCGCCATTTCATGCACAATAGTCCACTCATACGCACCCTTCAATTGCTTCGGCAGGAAGAGATAGATACCCTGTATTTATTCGTTCAGTCGCCTGTTTTCAATACGGTGCGGCCTGAAGAAACCCGGAATTTATTTGAATTTCTGAAAAACCATTACCCGCATTTCAACCATGCTTCGCTGGATCGGGAGCAGGCAGGGCGTCGTTTTTTCCCCCAATCGAAGGATCCGGTAGCGGCTTTGCACCGCACGATGACGCAGGTAATGGCTATTGTCCGAAAATTTATCACCTTCCAACACTGGAATGCCGGCGAGGAATCGGCCGGGAAAAAAGGTGGGTCGGTATCGGAATCGCTGCACGACACGCGCCAGCGACTGGCACTGATGCGTTTTTACAGCGAACGATTGCACCAGCAGAAATCGCCGCAGCCTGCACAGGCTTCCGCCGCAGACGCCGGCAACCGCCGCGAACGTAAGGCCGAAAATTTCTTTTTAAACCTGTACCAGCAGGCCAAAAAAGAAATCGACAGCCATCGGCAGTTTTCCCATTTTGAAGAATACGAATTTACCGATTTCCACTATTTCAGGTTTTTGCTCGAACAGGAAAAATCGTATTACGAAAGCCTGGAGGAAAATCATTACAGCGACCACAATTTCCTGCCGACCATGGAGCGGCTCGATGAGTTTTACCTCCTGAACAAACTCGATCTGATGTGTCGACAGATGCACTACCAGCGCATCGCAGAGGTGTACGACCGCGATTCTGACGAGTTTCAGCGCCTGCAAACAAATCGGGATATTACGGTACAACTGGCACACCTGCTCACCGAGCGCCACTACCTACAGTCGCCAGCCATTCGTTTTTACTGCCTGATGCTGGATTTTCTAACACAGGACGACCCGACGCATGCCGACGAATTGTCGGAACAAATCGGTCAGTGGTTGAAAGAGTATCCGAATGTGCTGCCGCAGGATCGCCTGCGCGACTGCAAGATTATGTTGCGCAGTTTCTGGCCCAGCAGGTACCTGGAAACCAAGGATCGGCGTTTTCTGGAACGCCTGTACCAGATTCAACTCGATCAGTTACGTGCCATCGGAACTCAAAATGGCCTGCCCAGCAGCCAGATACAAAACATCATGTTTACAGCCCTGAAACTGGGCCATATCAATTGGGCAGAGATGTTTTACAATGAGTTCAAAGGGCGTATCATGGGTACGCAACAACAGGAACTGATTGCCGATATTCTACAATCCGCACTTCATTTTTCGAGAAAAGAGTTCAAACAGGCTTCCAAAACCCTGCCCCACTACCTCCATTACGGCGAACTGGACGATATTTACCTGTATGCCATCAGCGCTACGCTGGATGCGCGTATTCGCTACGAACTCGACGACCTGGACAATGATTACGGTGAAAATATGATGCGCGCTACTTCTACGCACATCCGACGCGATGATGCAATGCCTGCGCACCGACGGGATGAACGGGTACGCTTTTTCAGCATTGTTTCGGCACTTGACAAACTGCGGCAACAGCACCTGCGCAAGGAAAATATCGCTCCCGGCCTGGCAAAAATCCGCAAACGCCTCGATCAGGAAACCGTGGTAGATTGGGAGTGGCTGGAGGAAAAGTATACCGAATTGGCTAAAACTGGAAATAAATAAACGGCTGCACTTCAGCCGATTTAATCTGCATCACTAGCATAATCATCAGCGTTATCAAGGCAGCCTTGAATACCAGCGGCAGAGAAGTAACAACTCCCTGCGCCCATTTTTCGGAAGATACCGGCAGCATGTGCAGTCCGTAGCCCAAGGTCATCCAGAAAATGACCGCAGCATAACCGTTCAGGAAATCCGGGAAAATTTCGGGCCTGAAATCAAAGAAAATCTGGTGCAGCATCGACTGTACCACTTCCAGGTCTTCCGCCCGGAAAAATATCCAGCAAAAACAGACAAAGTGGAACGTCAGCAAACCGCCGAGGGTGCGGCGCCAGAAGCCGGGGCTGGTCGGAAACAACCCCTTCCACCAGCGTTCGAGGGCCAGCAAACCGCCGTGCAGCCCCCCCCAGAGGATAAACCGCGTGGCGGCGCCATGCCAAAGCCCGCCCAGCAGCATCGTGAGCATGAGATTGATATAGGTGCGAATGCGCCCTTTTCTATTGCCGCCCAGTGGAATGTACAGGTAGTCACGCAGCCAGGTGGAAAGTGAAATATGCCAGCGTTGCCAGAACTCGGTGAGACTGAGCGATTGATACGGCGAGTTAAAGTTGGGCGGGAAATGATATCCGAGCAACAAGCCAATACCTATGGCCATATCCGTGTATCCGCTGAAGTCGCAGTAAATCTGCATGGCATAGCCATACACCCCGAACAGGTTTTCGAGCCCGGAATACACCTGCGGCGATTCGAAAATGCGCTCCACAAAATTGACGCTGATATAGTCTGAAATGACGGCTTTTTTGAACAAACCGGCACAAATCAGGTACACCCCTCGCCCAAAGTCTTCGCGGCTGACAAACGCAGGCCGGTGAATTTGCGGTAAAAAATCTACTGCGCGCACAATCGGGCCGGCCACCATTTGCGGGAAAAACGTAACGAAAAACGCATAGTCCCAGATGTTGTGCAGGGCCTTCAGTTCGCCTCTATACACATCGATGGTATAACTCAGCGACTGGAAAGTGAAGAAAGAAATCCCTACTGGCAGGAAAATATCGAATGGCCCGATAGCAGTACCAGTGAGCCCCGAAATCAATTCCGCGAAATAATTGGTGTATTTGAAATAGGCCAGCATGCCGAGGTTGGCGATGAGGCTCCAAACCAGCAGAATCTTTTTACTGCGTTTGTCTTCCGCCTGTTCGATCCAGCGGGCCAGGTTGTAGTCGAGAATTACGCTGACTACCAGCAACAAGAAAAAGATGCCGCTGCTTTTATAGTAAAAATAAACGGAAAAAAGCGTAGCCCAGATGATGCGCGCCCTTTCATGCGGAATCAATGCCCTGTAAATGGCAAAAAAGCCAAGAAAAAAGAACAGAAAAACCCCGCTGCTGAAGATCAGCGGTGATTCCGGGTGATAGGTAAACTGGTCGAGGATTTTAGAAAAATCGAACTGGAACATACAGGGCCTCGTAAAGGGCGGGCAAAAGTAGAAATTCTAAATATAATTCACGCCAATCCGCGAAAATCCGTTCTTATCTGTGTAATCCGTGTTTCCATTCCAATCCGCGAAAATCCGTTCCTATCTGCGTAATCCGTGTTTCCATTCCAATCCGCGAAAATCCGTTCCTATCCGTGTAATCTGTGTTTCACGGGAACAACAAACTCCCAATTCGAACCATCGTACTCCCCTCCTCTACTGCAATGTCCCAGTCGCCCGACATGCCCATGGATATTTCCCTGAAATATGGTGCTGCCGTAAAAAAATCGTGCTTCAGACGGTCGAAGATGTTTTTTAATGTTTTGAACTCACTGCGCACTAGTGCCAGGTCGTCGGAGAAAGAAGCCATTCCCATGATGCCACAGATGCGGATATGCTGCATTTGCTGAAACTCTGGACTGCGTAAGAGCGCCCATGCTTCCGTTTCATCGAGCCCGAACTTGGTTTCTTCCTGTGCCACGTGAAACTGCAAAAGGCAGTCGATCACCCTGCCTGCTTTTTGGGCTTGCCTGTCGATCTCTTCAAGCAGACGCAGGCTGTCGACAGAATGAATCATCCGAACAAAGGGCGCCACCGCCTTTACTTTATTCGTTTGTAAATGCCCGATCAAATGCCACTGAATGTCGTCAGGCAGCGCAACGCGCTTTTCGAGCATCTCCTGTACGCGGTTTTCTCCAAAAATTCGTTGTCCTGCCTGGTACAGTTCCAACAGGCGCTCAGGCGGCTGCGTTTTGGAAACAGCCACCAACGTGACATTTTTTTGGGAAAGGCGATTTGCTAGTTCGGCGTAGTTCATACGGCAAAGGTACGCGCACACCTTTTTTCCCGAAACATCTTTTCCAACATCCGATAGATCGTTTGAAGGAGGGAAAATTGATAAAAAATTATTAAGTAAAGAAGCCTTAACGCGAGCATGTCTCTTGTTTTGAAGCAATTCACGCTACCTTAGCGCCCCGTTCACTCAACTCGAGCCGTTTACACCTATTATGCAGTATTTCACTCACACATCTGCTGATTCATCCCTTCGCATGTTCGTTCGTGTCATCCCTTTTCCCCTGATTTTATTCCTCTGTTTTTCTGTACAAACAGTCTCGTCGCAGGTGACCATCTGGCAGGAAAATTTTAGTGGCGCCAACCAGGGTTGGACTGCTACCTTTAATAACTGCGGCAACAATTTTGTGGCAGGTGTGGCATCCGGCGCACCCGCAGCGCCTACGGGCATTACCTACCCTTCTTTTCGCCTGAACGACGTGGAGGGCAACTGCTGTACAGCCAACATCAACGATGGTGGCGACAACGATGGTGAATGGGTTACCAACCCCATTGATATTTCCAACTACTGCAACATATCGCTTTTTGCCAACTGGGGCGCATCGGGGCCGATGGAATGCGATTACAATGCAGCCCCCAGTTATGGTTGCACGGGTACGCCTGCCGACAACGGCCACGACCAACTGGTATTCGAATACAGCATAGATGGAGGCCCTTGGACACAGTTCTATTATGTGTGTGGCAGCGGCGCCGACCAATCGGTGCCAGGCTTCGCTATCGGCGGCGCTTCCGGCGACCCGGGCAGCAGCGGTACGGCAACTGCCACTGGCCTGAATGGAGGTACCATACAAATCCGTATTTCCGGCGCCAACAAAGCCAACGACGAGTTTTATTTCTGGGATAATGTGCGTGTGAGCGGTATTCAAAAACCGACCGTTAACCAACCAGCAGACATTACCGTTTGTACCGGGCAAAATGTGGTAGTGCCTGCATTCACCGGAACAGGTATGCCTGCGCCTACCTACACCTGGACGAATAGCAACCCCGGTGCCAGTGGCATTGGACTGGCTGCTTCCGGTACGGGTAACATCGCTACTTATGCCTCTCCTTCCGGCGTAACTACGACACGGGTAGGCACTATCACCGTAACGCCCACTTCGGCGGGGTGTCCCGGTGACCCGGTAACATTTACGATTACGATCAATCCTGGTATGATGCCTACCTTGGGTACTGCCGATCTTTGCACCAATTCCGGCATTTTTAGCCTGAACAATATCCGCGACCCGCTGGTACCAACCGGCACCTGGTCGGGGCCGGGCGTGACGGGTACCAACTTCAACCCTTCTGCTCAAAATGGTGTGGTAAACCTAACCTTTACACCTACAGGTGCATGTGCAGGCCCGCCCGCTATGACTACGATTACAGTATCGCCAGCGCCTACTGCGTCGTTTAGTCCTACCACGCCGGTTTGTTCCGGCTCTGATGCTACACTGACGATCAATTTTACCGGAACAGGCCCCTGGAATTTTAACTTGCTGGCGGGCGCTGTTCCGCTGGGGAGTTTTACGGCCAATTCGACCCCGTTTCAGGTACAGGTGACGCCAACCGGAAATACCACCTATAATTTACAAGGGCTGATGGATGCCAATTGTAGTGGCGCCAATGCGTCTGTGCTACAAACGGTTACGGCTGCGCCCACCGGCGTGCTGAGTCTGGTGGGTAGCAACAATATCTGCGAGGGCCAAAATGCTACTATCTCGGTCAATTTCTCTGGCGGTACTGCGCCCTACACATTTGTGTACGCTATCAATGGTACCGATCAGCCGCCACTGACGACTAACCTGGATCCGTTCCAGTTTCCTGTCCAGATTACGGAGTTTTCCATGATTACGCTCACCAGCGTCACTGCCAGCGGCTGTACTGGTACGGGGTCGGGAACTGCCAATGTAAATATGAAGCCTACGCCTACCGCCGCGCTCACGCCAGGAAATGCGACTATTTGCAATGGTCAATCGATTCCGCTCGAAGTGGTACTGACCGGAACGCCTCCATACACCGTCATTTACAGTATTAACGGCGTAAGCCAAACTCCGGTCAATACGGCTACCTCTTTCTTCAACATCAATGCGGCGCCAACCAGTGGTGTGAATACTTATACGCTAGTCAGTGTTACAGGCTCAAGTTGTGCGGGTACTGTGACCGGCACCTTTGTGGTAACTGTCGGGTCGCCACCAACGGCTACGCTCTCGGGGGGCGGGAATGTTTGCCAGGGGCAGTCGGCCAACTTGACCGTTACTTTTTCAGGCACCGGACCTTATACGTTTAATTACACGGAAAATGGAACAGCCAAACCGGCTGTTACCACCTCTTCGAATCCTTATTCACTGGCCGTAACACCTTCTGTTGATGCAAGTTATGTACTGACCAGTGTAGATGTAAGCGGTTGTGTCGGCACGGTGTCCGGCTCTGCTTCCGTTACAGTAAGTACCGCTCCCAGCGGTCAGTTGCAGAACGGAGGAAATCTGGTTTGTGGCGGACAAAGCGATACCCTGCATTTCGATTTTATGGGCCCCGGGCCGTACACATTTGTGTATTCGGTGAATGGCGTCAACCAGCCTCCTATTACTACACCGAACACTACCTACGTGATTCCGGTAACGCCACCGATCGGCATGTACGATTATGTGCTGGAGAGTGTTTCAGGGCCAGGTTGCCCCGGGTTTGCTGGTGGAACATATTCACTGGAAGTGACCGGTTCTGTTACGGCTGCTTTTAGCGGAACAGATACGGTTTGTGCAGGAACGCCTACCAACCTCACTATTAATTTTACTGGGGTCGGGCCATATACGGTTGACTACACGGCAAATGGTGTGGCACAAACGCAGATTATTACGACCAACAACCCGCACGTTTTTTCAGTGACGCCGGCGTCTACTACCTCCTATTTGCTCACAAACGTGAGTTCGGGTGGCTGTAATGGAACTGTTTCCGGAAACCCGGTAGTAACAGTTGCAACCGCGCCAACGGGCCTTGTTTCCGGTGGCGAACAGATTTGCACGAATGGCCCAGGAACAACGATTGATTTTACTTTTACTGGCCCTGGGCCGTACACGTTTGTATATTCTGCCAACAATGTGGCGCAGCCGCCTATTACGACCAATAATCCGAACTATTCAATTCCGGTCAGCCCTACCTCCGGCACGATTTACAGGCTGGTGAGTTTGACGAATGGTCAATGTACCGGCACAGTAAATGGGCAGGCAATTGTTTTTGTATTTACACCTCCTACGGCTGTACTTTCCGGAAGCAATACTTTTTGCAATGCTGTGGATACGAGCGTAATGATCGATTTCACTGGTACACAACCATTTATCGTTGTTTACAGTATCGACGGAGTGGTGCAGCCACCGGATACCACTTTTGAAGACCCGTACTTTATTCCTGTAAGCACCAATACAACCACGATATATGAATTATTGAGTGTGGAATCTCCCGGGTGCACAGGTGTCGCACAAGGCAGCGCTACCATTACGATCAACTACCCGCCCTCTTACACCAACCTGCAACTGAGTTGTAATTCCTTACAAAATAATTACGTCGTTTCTTTTGAGGTGTTGAATGCCACACTGCCTCTTACGTTGGTGTCTGGTTCGGTTCCGGGAACATTTACCGGCAATATTTTTACCAGTTCGTCGATACCGCAAGCCAACAGTTACAGTTTTGTGTTTCACGATGCCAACAATTGTGGCGACATTACTGTAAGCGGCCCGTCTACCTGCAACTGTGTGACCAGTGCCGGCACCATGGATCTTACGGATACGATTGAAGCATGTGTCGATGGCACGGCGACGGCTGTTCATAACAATAATTTTATTGACGACGGGAATGATGTGCTGCGTTTTATTCTACATACCAACCCGGCAAGCCCGGTGGGTACAATTCTGGCCTGGAATACTACACCTTCGTTTACGTTCCAGCCAGGCATGCAGGCAGGTGTGACCTACTACATTTCAGCAGTGGCAGGCAATCCTGACGTTAGCGGCCATGTAGATTTTGCTGATATTTGCGTAAAAGTATCGCAAGGCACCCCTGTGATATTTCGGCCTTTGCCTACAGCCACGTTGGGGGCAGATGGCAGTGTATGTGCAGGAAATCAGTTTCTAATTCCGGTTACCCTCACTGGGGTTCCACCATATGCACTGACCTGGGCACTCAATGGTGTGCAACAGCCTACACAAACAGGAATACCTAGTTCCAGTTTTCAGTTGGCCATTCAACCGGCTGTAAATACTACGGTAACGCTGGTGTCTGTAAGTGATGCTCGTTGTATGGCTGCGGTGACAGATACGGCTGTGATAACAGTCAATACCGCGCCACAAATTCAGAACCTCAACATCAGTTGCAACCTGACTACGCAGACATATGTTGTGCAATTTATTGCCATTGGTAACGCACCATTTAATGTCAGCGGTCTTCCTGGCGCATTTGTAAACGACACATTTACGAGTTTACCCATTCCGAATGTAACGGATTATTCATTCCAATTGACAGATGCAAACAACTGTGGGCAGACTTCGGCAATGGGGATGTCTAATTGTAGTTGCCTGACAGCCGCAGGCGTAATGGATCAGACGCCTGTAACAGTTTGCTACTCCGATTTGCTTACCGTAGCAGCCACAACCCTGGATACGCTCGACCCCAATGATGTGCGCATGTACATCCTGCACGACCAGCCGGGCGAAACGCCTATAGGTACCATTTGGGCCTGGAACAATGTGCCGGAATTTACCTTCCAACCTGGGATGCAAACGGGCATAACGTATTATGTGTCGGCTATTGTCGGCAATCCGGATGGAAACGGGCTGATCAACCTGAACGATCCCTGCCTGGATGTGGCAGAAGGTACGCCGGTTGTTTTCAACGGTCTGATTGGTACGCTTGGTTCATTTGATACGCTGGTATGTCCGGGAACGCCGCTGCAACTTACCGTGAACTTTGCGGGCACAACGCCATTCTCCTTTACTATTACCAGAACTGGCAGTACAGATACCACTTTTACGGGTATTGGTGATGACTCGTTCACCTGGACGATTGCACCTACTCAAAGCACAACCATACAACTGGATTCTGTGAGCGATCAGTATTGCACGGATGGAACTGTTTCTGGCATTGTCAATATTGCAGTTGCAAGCAGCCCGAGCATTCAGAATGTGCAAACGGTCTGTGACGAAAATACCGCTACCTACACGGTTACCTTTGATATTGTTGGCGGAACAGCGCCCTTTACTACTTCTGGCAATACGGGTACTTTGACGGGCACACAGTTTGTCAGCGACCCAATACCGTTTAATGCAGGCTACAATTTTATTGTGCAAGACACCTTCAACTGTTCACAGGATACACTTGCAGGCGCTTCTCCATGTTCGTGTACCACACTTGCAGGTACCATGAACACGGCTTCCCAGACATTGTGTGATGGATTTATGGCCACATTCACTGCGCCCACTGGAACTGTGCTGGGCGCGGGAGATGTATTGGTTTATTACCTGGTGACTGGCGGTGCTACTCCTGCTACCTGGACCGTAGTGGACAGTAGCAGCACACCGCAGTTCAACTTTAACAGTACCACAATGACCAGCGGAACGGTTTACACGGTAGTGGCCGTGGCAGGCAATCCGCAAGGCGCGGGTGTAAACCCAGCAGATCCATGCATATCCTTTACGCCCGGCCCCACGCTTACCTGGCGTGAACCAGTTACAGCCACCTTGTCGGGAGATACCACAATTTGTCAGGGCCAGGCTTTTTCGCTCAATGTCGATTTTACAGGACAAGGATTTTACACCTTGAATTATACGGCAAATGGAACCTCGAATACGGTGTCTACTACATCCAATCCGTTCCCGTTGATTCCTATGACACCCACTGGAACAACTAACTACGTTCTGACCAGTGTAACCGGTGCTGGTGGATGTTCAGGCACGGTAAGCGGAATGGCAACAGTAACCATCGCTACCCCACCCCAGGCTGTCAACGTGCAGACGACTTGTGATTTTGCTACCGAAACATTTACACTCACGTTTGACATCAGCAATGGTGCAGACCCGAATTCTACATACACGGTATCAGGCGTGACGGGAACACTGACGGATACCACGTTTGTATCAGACCCGATTCCTTCCGGTGCATACAGTGTGATGATTATGAATGCTGAAGGTTGCTCTTCGAAATTGGATGGTACGGCTACCTGTGTATGTACGACCAATGCGGGCGTTATGCCTTCTGCGCAGGTAAATGTTTGTTTGCCGGGGCAAGCAAACATTGCTGCGGCTACAGGTAGCAACCTGGATGGCGATGATGTGCTTCAGTATGTCCTCTATCAGGACGCGGCACAATTGCCACAAACGGTACTTGCTGTCAGCAATACTCCTCAATTTACTTTGCAAAACGGTATGACTGCAGGAACTACATATTATGTGGCTGCAGTGGCCGGAAACGGACTTCCCAATAATGGAGGTGTCGACATCAGCGACCCTTGCTTGTCCATTTCAAATGCTACGCCTGTTGTTTTCCACAACCCACCTACGGCCAGTCTGATGGGAACAGATACTATTTGTCCAGGCGGCAGCGCAGCATTTCAGATCAATTTTACCGGAGCGGCGCCTTTTCAGTTTGTGTATTCGCTGAATACTTCGAATCAGCCGCAACTGGCAGCGCCTGGCACGACGTTTAATATCAATACCAGCAATGTGCAGGCCACACAAACTTTTGCTTTGGTATCGGTACAAGACGCATTTTGTGCCGGTACGGTTAGTGGTCAGGCACAAGTGGTTGTACGCCCGGTGATTGCTGCTTCTGTCAACAGTGATGTGACGATTTGTGCCGGTAATTCTACCACCCTGACGTTGACCCTGACAGGCGCGACTACCTATAATGTGACCATTGGAGGTGGTGCATTGCCCATTCAACTGAGCAATATCGGAAGTGGTGCGCAGTTCGACGTTAGCCCTGGCGTCACCACTACTTACATGGTAACGGCCGCATCAGCACCGGGTAACACTTGTCCGGCAATTTTCGGGCCGAGCGCTACTGTAACGGTAACAACTTTGAGCGGCACGTCGACTGTCTCGGATTACAACGGGTTTAATGTCAGTTGCGCCGACGCCAGCGATGGCTCTATTACAGTAACCCCCAGCGGTGGAACTCCTCCGATTACGGCCGTATGGAATACCGGTGATACGGGGCTACAACTGAACGGACTGGATGCCAGAGATTACAGTGTGGTATTTACCGACCAGACAGGATGCCGCGACAGTGCAGACTTTACATTGACTGCGCCACCGGCAATTACGGTTGACTTTGCGGCCATAGAGCCTCGTTGTTTTGGCCAGAGCAATGGCAACGTGCTTATTCGCGCAGTTACAGGCGGTTCGGAACCATATTCGATTTCACTGAATTCTTTCAATACCGTATCCGATACCTTCCCGATTCTGTTCCAACAATTAAGCAGTGGCACCTACAGTCTCGAAATTGAAGATGCCAATGGTTGTATAGCCGAAGAGGAAGTGGATGTACCCGCACCTGCCGAATTGATCGTAAATGTAGGACCCGATCAAAGCATTGCGCTGGGCGATAGCACCGTACTGGAAGGCCTGACCAATGCATCTGCCATCGATACATTCATTTGGTCGCCCATAGCACATCTCAGCAACCCGGATTCTTTGATAACCTACGTGCGGCCACTCAATTCACAGGTGTACACCTTGACAGTTAGAGATACTTTTGGATGTATCGCCCGTGATGAAATGCTTTTGGTCGTCCGCCGCGATAACCGGATTTTCGTTCCGAATATCATCAATGCGAATTCTACCGAAAATGACGGGTTCACTGTATTTGGCGGCCCTGAACTGGAAGCCATCCGGTCGCTGCGCATCTATGATCGCTGGGGAGAATTGTTGTTTGAAGGGCGTGATATTCCTAAAAACGACCCTACCATCGGCTGGCATGGCAAGGCGCGCGGCAAGGATGTAATGCCAGGCGTGTATATCTATATCATCGACGTAGTGATGTCGGATGGCAGCGAAGTGACGCTGACGGGTGATGTGACGGTGGTTAGGTGAGTGTTGGTGAGGGTTGATGAGGGTTGATAAAAAGGGTTGATGAGGGTTGATAAATGGCCACTCGATGAACGGGAATTCTTACCTACCCCGAGCGGCCACTTATCAACCCTCATCAACCTTATCAACCCTCATCAACCTTATCAACCCTCATCAACCTCATCAACCCTTATCAACCTCATCAACCCTTATCAACCTCATCAACCTCATCAACCCTCACCAACACTTTAATATAACTTTAAGTCTCCGCGCGCCCGCGCCTCATAATTTTTTGGCTTCCTATTCAGTTAAGGAGTATTCTTTTCAATCAACAAAGCATACTTACAAAAACTGAATATGAAGCTGATTATCATTGCGTTTTCCCTCTGTATTATTTTTCCACTGCTTGCCAAGGCGCAAGAAAAAGAAGAAGATAACTACCGAATCTGCACTGAAATAGTGTTGAATCCCGGGGAGGTAACAGACACACCGGATTTACCACCGGGGCTGACGGCAAAAGCCGTTGCTTTTAAGCCCGAACTTGGCAAATACTGGCCCAATGGCCGTGTGCTCAAAGTTGGTTTCATCGGTGGCGATGAAGCCATGCGCAATCGCGTGATCAAATATGCCAGAGAATGGTCGACAGTGGCCAATATTCGTTTCCAGTTTGTGGAGAAAGGTGAAACAGACCTTCGAGTAGCCTTTACACAGGGTATGGGTACCTGGTCGCTGATTGGTACGGACGCGAGTCAGATGCCGCAATACAAACCTACTATCAATTTTGGCTGGTTCAATAAAAGAATGCCGGAAGCGGAATACCGGGCCACAATTCTGCACGAATTTGGGCACGCATTAGGGCTGCTTCATGAACATCAGCACCCGCTCGGTGGAATTCCATGGGATAAACCCAAACTCTACAATTTTTACCTGCGCACACAAGGCTGGGATCAGTCGATGGTAGACCAGCAGGTGCTAAAACACTACAATACCAATAAAACGCAGTACAGCCAGTACGATCCATATTCTATTATGCACTACCCTATCCCGAATAGCCTGACGATGGGCGATTTTGAAGTGGGCATGAATATGGATCTTTCTGCGACAGACAAGGCCTTTATCAACAAGGTATATCCCAGGAAAAATGGTATTCCTGCTGCAACGCCGCCTGCCGAGAAACCCATGGTTCGTAGCAAGCCAACCACGCCAACGCGGACAAAACCGGTGGCTACCAGCAGCGGGCTCAGCATCACATTTCGGGATATGTTGCCGGAGACTCAAACCCGGGAACAGGTATGGATTACCCTCGATGGCGTGACACGCACGTTTGTGCTGGATCAGGAAGGCAGCCAGGCTGGAAAAATAACATTCAATTTTCCCGGTGAAGGGCGGTATTCGTACGTGGTTCGTACCAAAACAACTTTTTTGGAGCGCGTCAACGGCCGCTTGCAGGAACGTACACTGAATGGATACAGCGAAGGAGAAATGCTGGTACGCAAAAATGCCGTCTATGACCTAGCCATTGGTAAAAACTACAACGACCGATGGTTTGAGGTGAAATTATTGCCTGCTTCCGGTTCAAAAGTGCGGTAGAAATAACCTCCTCAAAAGGTTTTGATATTGTTCGAAACATCCACATCCCCGGACAAATGTTCGGGGTCAATTTCTATTTTCCGAATGGTTTCAAAAGGATGGTTCAGTTTGAACTGGTAAGTTTTTTGTCCACTATTCCATACCTCCTTTTCATGGGTACGCTGCAATTCGGTGGGAATGTACCAGGTTTTTGTAGTACTGTCAGCAAAAGTCACCTGTAGAACAATCGGCAAAACAGTGCCTCTTATACGTTCCAGTTCAATAGAAACGGCATTTTCTCCGGCAGATTTGACCGTCTTGATAGCGTAGTCTGCTTGTGTACGTGTATTGGAATATTGTTCCCAAAGCCAGTCGAGTTCATAACCTGAAGCGCGCTCCAGGATATGAATACTTTCTTCGGCAGAAGGGCTGCCAAAGCGATACCTGGGGAGTATTTGGGCAAGTCCTTTGCGAAAAGCATCATCGCCTGCTGCGTAGATAAATTGTTTGAGTAGGTAATTGTTTTTCAGCAGGTTATTCTGAAAGTCCCAGGAAATGACTGGCGTCAGATCAGGCATGGAAGATTTGGAGGAGAAAACAATCATTGGAAATTCGGCCCTGAGTTCACCTGCCTCTACCACAGATAGTTGTGGGTAGTGGTAAGACAGGAAACGTTGTTCAAAGTTGCCGAGTTCTGACTCGATATCTTCCAGTTGGTGTTCGTTATTGAGGGCAAATGAATGCAGGATGAGTCCATTTCGCACTTGTTTTTTTTGATGTTTGAAATCTGGATCGGCTGCCCAGCCAAAATCGTTTACCTGATCTGCCTGAAATTTCCAAACGCTTATCAGTCCATAGTTGGGTTTTACGGTACCCCCCGAATTTTCATAGCCATAACCAATGTTATCTGCATTAGCCAGAACGCCGGTGCCAGCCACCATATACTTCTGAGGCAAGGTAATTTCCACCTTGTACGAACCGAATTCTCCTGAATAGTCGGGTTCGTATGGCGATCCCAGGTGCCAACCCAAACGATCGTACACACAGGCTTGTGGGTACCAGTGCAAAAAAACGTAATCGACTCCCGATGGCGCATTGCGTCCTGCTCCTCCACTAAATACCGGAATATCTGCCTGCCAGGCAATGGTGTACGTGTCGGCATCTCCCGGCAGCAATGGCCTGCTGAGTTTAATTTCAAGAAGGCTCTGACTCATACTTTGCGGTGCGACAGCGTCATCTTCCCGGGAATCTATGATGTCAAAATCGATGGCTACACCATTTTGCTGTACAGCAAAAATATTGTATTTCGACGACACAGATGCTTTCCTACCGTGCCATGCCAGGTGGAAATAGATGTAACGAAGGGTATCAGGAGAGGAATTGGTGTACTTTACACGTTGCCTGGCCTGCACGGAATTGGTTTGATCATCCAGTCGTACATCAATTTGATAATCAACCTGTTGACGCCAGTTTTGTGCGACAAGTGAAACACTGGTGACAAACAGGATAAAAGCCGGAAAGATTGTTTTGAGGAAGTGCATTTCAATTTTTTTTCACCTGTTGTGACCGACGCAGCGCAGTACGTTCATTTTGTATTGGAGGCCATCAACAGTTTCATTTCATATATTTTGCCAGCCTCCATAACTAGGCCGGCTTGTTCAAGGCTTTTCAGGCCTGTCATTTGTACGCGCAGCGCATAGTCGCCCGGGGCCACAATAAATGTGCAGGAGCCATATTCGTTTGTTACTTTACCATGCATTTTGTCGATGTCGCGTCGGAGTAACACCGTGGCGCCGAGTATGGGCCCGCCAACACCGGCTTCAAAGATTTGTACATGCAAAACAGCCCTGTTGTTTTCGGCAGTTCCAGTGGCTTTGAACGACAACAATTCGCTTTCAAGGGGCGCGCTATTTTGTGCTATTAAGCCGTATGGAAGAATGGTTAAAAGGAGAAAAAGGCGGAAAATAGGATGTTGGAACATAGTCGATTAAATTTTATAGCATGCCATGCAAACAGCATACACTTTAAAAATCCGAAACATACGAACAGAATTAAAATCTGCGTACTACCGAGATCGTCCGTTTGAAATTTTTTACATCACCACCTGCATTGAACAGTTCGACAAACAGGATATAAATGCCGGGGCGTACCCGGGCGCCTTCGTCAGATTCACCATCCCAACGCACAACGCCATCAGTACCGATCAATTGGTATTTAATGACTTTCCGCACTGGAAGGCCTCCTGCATCGAAAATGGTAAAATTGGCTTCGTAGCCTTCTTCCGGTAGCGAATACTGCAATTCAGCAAAATCCTCGTAACCATCATCGTCTGGAGAAATACGATCCGACACTAAATGAATCAGGTCATCTGCATTGTCCGGTACTGCGCCCAGTCGCTGGGAATTGGGCAAGGTGGGAGAGCCCGGCTCGCCCGTCAACAGAGGCGATGCAGAGGTCCAGTTGGATCGTTCGTTGGTGGGTTCTGTCGCCCGTATGCGTTCCAGCGCTACCCCATCTCTGTCACTGCTGGAAAACAGGGCATTATGCCAGTTATCGGAATAATTGAGCGAATCGACCGTGATGGTTTCTCCGTTTTTTGCCCAGTATAAAGTAACATTATCCTCGTCGTCGGCAAGCGAAGGCATATTTTGTCGAATCACATCACGCGGGTAAATATTTTGATATGTATTCAGCACAAAGTCGCGATCGGCAGTAAACACATGGTATTTTCCTGGAAGCGCCAGTTGCATGGTAGTGAGCGGCTCGGTGTCGGCCAAATTATTGAAATTGGCAATAAAGAATTCAGACCACCTGAAAATTTTGGCGCTGCGGTTGAACAATTCAACATAACGCGAGCCGCCAGTTGGCGGATTAAACAGAATTTCATTGATGATAATATCCTGAAAATCAGGCTTTTCTGGCAAACCGGTCAGAATGGTATCCGTAGTGGCCAAGGCGTTTCCTTTACAATCAAGTATAGTGTTCTGAAAAGTAAGGGTGTACACAATGGCTGCCTGCAAGGGCTCGGACAACAGGAGCCGCAATTGCAAACGCTCGGGAGCAGGAAGTACAGAGGCAATTTGTCGTGCCGGAGTTAATTGGTAGCGTTCGGGTTGCAATGCCGTAGTATAATCCAGTCCTTCTGTAAACGTCAGCACAATCTCCGAACTGTTTTCAGGTATGGCAAACAAGGGGCGAGGTTGTTTGGTATCAGGCGCATCGTCGTAAGCGGCATTTTTATAACCCGGCGTACCGCCTGGCAAAGATGGGCAGGAACGCCAGTTGTCCTGTCCCAGGCAGGGCAGATCCGGATTGATTCGCTCCAGGCTCCAACCACCGCCTCCCTTGCCCTCGTCTGTGTGCCATTCGGAAGTGTAAGAAACACGGTCTATGACAAGGCCGGCAGCAGTAGTCAGTGTTAAGACGTCGCCTTCATTGTTCAGGGCCGTGGTGCTCAGGGTAACCGGCAAAACAGTATCCAAAGAAACCGGCAGCATGGCTGATGCGCTGGAAGTGGGTGTGAGCACTGCAAAACGGCCAGGATACAATAGTGTTGACGGCAGTGGCTGCGGCGTGGTTCCATTGTCTGAAATGCGCAAGGTACCCAGGTCGATGATTTTGTCCGACCGGTTGAAAATTTCAAGCCATTCCACTTCGGGTAGCCCCGGCGATGGGGACGGGTCAGCCATTATCTCATTAATAATAAGGTCAAAGGCGTCCGCCAATCCAATATTAACATATTGAAAATCAATTGATTGTGTGGAAATTGAATTTCCTGAAAGATCCTCAATGGCATTGACTTCAACCGAATATTGTCCGGTAGAAAGCGGCGAAGCAAGTGAAAGCACCACCGTTTTGTTGTCGTTTTGCAACACAGCAGAAAGCGGCTGCCCTACCCCACCCGATATATTGTAGTGAACAGGGTTGTTTGCAGTTTCGGGGTTCAGGTCTTCATTAAAAACAAGCAAAATTTGGTTGGCATTGGCAACTGAAACGCTTGTCAGTTGAGGCGGAGTCGTGTCCGGCAAATCCGGAACGATTGAAATGTTGTCAAAATGGAAGTTGGCGGTATTGCTCGAAGTATAAACACATTGAAAGCCGAAAAAACGATCTAGTCCGCCGCCGTAGGTTGCATCAGTAAAAGAAAATTGTGGCTGCAAGGCGCCGGAAGGTTGTGCCGCTTCCAGCGACCATTGTCCACTCACGCTACGCACCATTTTCAGGTGCAGGTTGGGGCTGCTGGCTACCAGCGCAGCCTGCCCGATGGCCAGCAAGGTTTTGACACCGGCATCCTGCCTGAACATTCGGATGGCATCCTGGCTACCTGTTTCGCCCATTTCCAGAAAATAGCCATTGCAGTTGGTAAAGTCGGCTTGATCACATAACAGGTATATTCGCAGGTAATTCTGGCTGGATGGCGCGAAAGCCATCCGAAAATCAAGGTCCCAGATAGCGCTGTCCGGAATATTTCCCTGTACCGAAAGCATGGAGACGCCTGCTGCCGGTGCATTCAGTTGTAGTTCACCAGATGCGTTCACGATGAATGCGCTTACATCGCCCGACCATGTGGGATTCTGGCTAAAATCACCATCTGAAAAGTTGTCCAGAATCTGGCTTTGAACGACGGAAGGCTGAAATAAAACGGTGATAATCAACAATAAAAGCGGTCGGAACATAGATTGATTGGTTTCGTATCGGGAAGGTACGGCATTTGTTCATTTTAAAGGGTTTTGCAACATGCGACCACTCATTTTTTTGAGCCTTTCCTGGCTATTGTGCTTTTGCAAAAATGACGCAAACGGCAATCTGAAAGTAATGGCTGATCATACGGCCATGTACGACGCAGCCGGACTTCACAGCAACAAACTAAAGGAATTGAAAGCCGGCGAAGTAGTGCACGAACTGGGCATTGTTGGGCCTTTCGAAAGCGCCATAGAGTGGCATGGCGCCTGGCTACAATCGCCCTGGATCAGGGTGCAATCCGATGGCGGAGCGGGCTGGGTGATGGCGGCTTTGCTGAAGCCTAGTACAGGTGTTGATCATGCTAACTGGTTGCGAAACAAACGGCTTGTCTGTTATTTCGGAGCCTCGCAGGCCCATCGGTATACTTACTGGATTTCAGGGGCTTCCGATATTCAAACCGATGCACAAATGGCGTCCTGGTACTCGGAAGGCGTTGCATTGCGCGACACTTTTATGTACCTGCTTTCTCAAAGGGCTGAGCCCAGCGAGCAGGCAACTGCCTTGAGTTACAACTGGATGAGAGAGGTTTTGCCTGGTTATATCGCTCAAAAAGTGCCGAACCGAATTAGTTCGTTCCTTTTTGCTGATTATGGCTACTGGCTGCAAGAGGCCCAAAAAACGACGGGAGATGCAGATGACCAGTTTTTTGAAATCTGCACTACCCTATTTCCATATGACCATATCGAATCTTTTTTCCCGGTTTGGAAATTTCAACTTGACGACCAATCATCTGTGAGTCAGTTGGGCAGCGGAAAACACCTGCAGATTTTGCGATTGCTGGAAGAAAAAAGTCGGGGATTAGAGGTTTTTCACACGGAATTGATACGGATAAAGAACCAGTTGCTGGATGATATAGCAGGAAAAGATATTGGTTATTGGCAAAATGAAGAGAAAATTTTGGCTGAGTTGGATGAGATTTCAAAATCAAACTTTTCTATTCTTGATAAGAATGATCAATTGGTCATACAAACGCGTATGAACATGTTGGCAGACCCGCAGGCCAATGGCATACGCGTTAACTTGCGCAGTGGGCTATGAATTTCTTTTGTATTATTCTTCCGTAAAAATGATAGGCTCATCGGTAGGGGCCAGCGGATATTCCCGCTTGTATTCCACAGGACGTTCGGAGGCAGAGCGATAATATTTGGGCCTCAAGGGTAGTGCCGGTTGCAGCCCCCGGTAGGTAAGAATAGCAATAAGCGCAATAAGGGCCCAGCCCAGCCATTCGGGCAGGTACACTTCTTTGGTTTCGGGCATGTACATGGCGTCATCATCGTCGCCCAGATAGGGTTGAGCCCGTTCGATAGGCATGCCAGTACCAGCATCGGCTGCCACGAGCCGCGAATGGTAGTATTTTTCCTCTCCCAGCCGCCTCTGAAGTGTTTTGATGTATTTTGCCAGTTGATTGGTCAGTTGTAAAAATCCTTCTTCTACAGGTTTGTTTTCCGACAATGTTTTGTTTGTGCCCAGTGTTTTGAACCCGGCAAGTCCGGATTGTTCTTTCCAGTTGGAAGGTGTAAGCAGGACGGGAAAAATGAGTGGGTTCAGTTCGTCGCCTGCTGCAATACGGCGATTCACGGCCAAAGAAATATCTCCCTGGATACCCATGTTGTTCAGGGACTTGTAACTGGTCAGAAACAGGTAGATATGCGCCCGCTCCTTTTGTTTTTGCAGCCTACGATAATATTCGGCCCGGTTATCCGGTGGTGAGTACCAAAACAGGAGGATTTGCCAGGGCAATGGCAGCGGCGGTGGTGCAGGCGGCGGTTTTTCATACCACAGGTTTACTTCGTCGCGCATTGGATACAGCCAGGAGAGCAGGGTTTGCAGGTATGACTGATCAGATCGATCGCATGAAATAAACAGATTTACTTTTACAGGGGTCATGCTCTGAGGGTTTTGGAATACAAATTAACGTGAATTTTGTCCATTTATGCAAATTCCCGGCGAATTGATTTCAACAGCAGGAAAAACAAAATTGGAAACGCATAAACAATCCACTATTCCGGTAAATTTGCCCGTTCGTCGCTTTTTCAGGCAGGAACTGTAAAATCACTGCTTCTTCGCACCTCCAAATTTCACAGGGACAACTAAACATACAAACTAAAGAATATGACAACTACCAAGTCGTTGTTTGCTGCCGACGGGCTCGATGACCGCAGCCTGGAGTTTTTGACCTCCGCACTGGAAAAAAACAACCTGCCAGGTTTTGATTATTTTGAATTCAAACGGGCAGTGTTCAACCTGCTCGCCATGCAACTCGATGAAGCCGTAGCATACAAAAGCGCTTTTACCACTGCCGCCACTTTGGGCGTAACGAAGGAAAAACTCATCGAAACGGCCGGTTATTACCGCAACCTCGTAGGCAAGGAAAAAGAGCGTTTCGACGAGGCGCTTGAAAATCAAAACGAAGTAAAAGTCAACGCAAAACAGGCTGATATCAAGCGCCTGCGCGATCAGATTGAACGCAACAAAGCCGAAATCACACGCCTGCAGGATGAAATTGCCGGATACCTGACCGAAATTGAACAAGCCGAATCATCTGTGAAAGCAGAAACCGAAAAACTCCAAAAAGCCAGAACATCTTTTGAATTCACCCACCAGGCCATGCTCCTGCAAATGGACAAGGACGTGGAAAATATGCATAAATACTTGTAGGGAATGATGAATGATGAATATTTCAGCATTTTCACATTCATCATTCATCATTCATCATTCATCATTCATCATTCCCTACCCACTATCACATGGAGCAAAAATCATTTTGGCAACGCCCGGAAGGGATTACAGGCCTGTTGTTTCTGGCTGCTGCTGTCATTGGGGGCGGTGTGCTGTTGAGTTCGTTGTTACCAACACTTATTTTGTTGGCACAGAACACTTTGTACCTGGCAGGTATGCTGGGCGCGCTTGCAGTGATTGTTTACATGGTACTCGACCCGAAAATGCGCAACCTGGTGGGGTACATGTACAAATCCGTGATGCGAGCCATTACAGGAATCTTTGTAAAAATCGACCCGATTTCGATTTTGAAATCGTACATCGAGGATTTGGAAGATAACCTGCGCTCGATGAGCAAGCAAATCGGCGCCCTACGTGGCCAGATGCGCCAGTTGAAGGGTATCATGGACGGCAATAACGCCGAGATCCAGAAAAACATGACCATTGCCGAGCGGGCGAAAAAGCAGAGCGATGAAAAAAACATGGCTCTGTCGGCACGGAAAGCGGGTCGTTTGCAGGATGCCAACGAAAAATACGACGTGCTGTACAAACGTATGGAAGTGCTGTATCGGGTGCTGACTAAAATGTATGAAAACTCCGAACTGGTGCTGGAAGATACCAAAGACCAGGTCAATTTGAAAGAACAGGAGTACAAAGCCATTGCTGCCAGCCACAGCGCTATTCGGTCTGCTATGAGCATCTTGAGCGGCTCCCCCGACCAGCGCGCATTATACGATCAGGCACTTGAAGCACTGGCAGATGATGTAGGCCAAAAAGTGGGTGAAATGGAGCGATTTATGGACACCAGTAAAAATCTGATGGCCTCCATCGACTTGCAAAACGGGGTGTTTGAAGAGGATGGCCTCCGACTACTCGAACAATGGGAACAACAAAGCCCTTTGCTTGCAGAACCTGGAAAAACACAGAAATCAAGTGCAGAAAAACCGCTGGATCTGAATACCCCACCCAAGGAAATTCTGCGGGATGAAAACGACTACACGAAACTATTCGACTAATCTTTCATGAACGTACTTGTCACGGGAGGAGCCGGTTTTATTGGCTCCCATACAGTTGTTGCACTGGCGGAAGCGGGATTCACACCCATCATTCTGGATGATTTTTCCAATTCAGAAGCGGGGGTTATTGATGGCCTGGAACAGATTCTTGGATACAGACCGACTACCTACACCGAGAATTGTCATAACCCGGAAACCTTGCGCCGGATTTTCAGGGATGAAAATATACAGGGCGTCATTCATTTTGCCGCATTTAAGGCAGTTGGTGAGTCGATGCAGAAACCCCTCGAATATTATGACAACAATGTGGGTGCGCTCATTGTCCTGCTCAAAACCATGCAGGAGTGCCACATTCCTAACCTCATATTTTCCTCTTCCTGCACAGTATATGGCGAACCAGATGCGTTGCCAGTAACGGAACAGACACCTGTGAAGCCCGCTTTTTCGGTGTATGGAAATACCAAACAGATCGGTGAGGAAATTCTGCACGATACTGTTTCGGCGGGTATTCCTTTGAAAATCACTGCTTTACGATATTTCAATCCCATCGGAGCGCATCCCTCTGCCGCTATCGGCGAATTGCCGCGTGGGGTGCCGAATAACCTGGTGCCTTTCATCACTCAGACGGCTGCCGGTCTGCGTTCTTCGCTGACCGTTTTTGGCGACGACTACCCTACCCCGGATGGCACTTGTATTCGAGATTATATTCATGTGCTCGATCTGGCAGAAGCGCATGTGGCGGCGCTCCGTCACCTTGTTCAGTTGAATACCAGCAGTTTTTATGACATATTTAATATCGGTACCGGACAAGGAGTGAGCGTCATGGAACTGATCAATAGTTTTGAACGCGTCACGGGTGTCTCCTTGAACTATTCCATCGGCCCGCGCCGCTCCGGTGATGTCACTGCTGTGTATGCTGGTGTAGAGAAATCCGAACAAATGCTTGGCTGGAAAGCGACACGGAGCATGGATCAGGCGCTGGAAGATGCGTGGAGATGGCAGGTGAGGGTTGATAAGGGTTGATAAAGGTTGATAAGGGTTGATAAGGTTGATAATTTGCCGCTCGATGAACATGAAATCCATTCCTGACCCCGAGCTAGGGTGTACGAAGGATTTGTTCGGCTACGCCCCTTTTAGAGGGATGGGAACACGGATGAAGCGGATAAAGCGGATTTAACCTGATTTTTTGTGGCCTTGCGGCCACTCCTTTTTGATTTTTACGGATTAAAACCGCCTCCGGCGGTTGGATACTCATGGCATACACATGAAGTGATACAAGGGATCGATGTCGATTTTTGCTTGCTTTATAAAAGATTGATTCGATATACGTCCCGCCGGAGGCGGTCTAGTCCGTAAAAATCAAAAAGAAGTGGCCGTAAGGCCACAAAAAAATCCGTTTAAATCCGCTTTATCCGCTTCATCCGTGTTCCCATCCCTCTAAAAGGGGCGTAGCCGAACAAATCCTTCGTACACTACTGACCCCGAGCCGCTAATTATCAACCCCTAAATTCAACCCCCAAATAAAACTCCCTCGTCATTTCCTGATACTCCTTGCTGTATTCCACGCCCTGCTCATAAACAATGAGCGAATCGCGTTGAAATAAATAGGGATTACGCTGAAATTCAATCAACAAGCGTTCGACAGGCTTCCCTTTTCTGCCGAATACTTCTGTGATTCGCGTCCAGTACAAACCCATTGGGACGGCCCATTCGCACCATTTCAAGCCCTCTTTTACAGGTAAAACCACTGAAAAACGCCCCTGAGGCGACAACAACTTATATACGGCGCGCAGCATTTCCAGGGGAGGGAGCGATTCGATATGCCGCCCGAGCCGCCGAGCAGCATCGGGTGCTTTGGTGTTTTCAGAAAAATAAGGCGGGTTACTGACGATCAGATTATATTGACTGTCAGTTTGTTGTGCAAAGTCCTGTATAGAAGATGTCACGATACGCAAGCGATCAGCCCATGGCGAAACCGCAAAATTACGGGTAGCGCATGCCGCTGACCCAGGGTGTATTTCAACGGCATCGATGCGTATATTTTCAACATTTTCAGTGCGTTGTGCCAGCATCAGTGCAATAACACCCGTGCCAGTGCCGATGTCGAGGATGCGTAAAGTGTTGTCAATACTCGTCCAAGCCCCCAGCAAAACAGCATCCGTTCCGACCGGATGCACTGCGCCATGCTGCTGAATACTACATCTTTTGAAATGGAAGTCGGGTGTAGCCATGATCAGTTTGAAACAGGACAAAGTAGTTTCCGGCAGGTAGCGTCCTCGCTTCCAGACGGGTTACGCCAGCCGCTGCATCATATTGTTCTACCAGTGTTCGGCCCCATACATCCATGACGCGAATCGTGCCATTTTCTTCATGTTTCAGGTAAAGTACATCAGAAACTGGATTCGGAGCCAGGCTGAGAACGGGCGTTTGTGAAATAACCGGAACTGAAGTAATGTTTTCCTGCCAGCGTTGTTCGAACTCGGCTTTGTAAAGCAATGCAAGGTTGGCATCGTGGATCACCAGGGTGTTTTCGTCGTTCTCAGTTTCGGCAGTAAAAGTCCAGTTGTGAGAACCCGTTACCAGCACGGGCTCAGAAGCAGGATCATTTGCATCAATAATGCCATATTTATGGTGCATGGTGCCGGGAAATACGTGTCGCTGCACCTGCATGCCGTAGCCTGTCAGGTAGCCGAACTCAGAGCCGACATCGCCAGTGTTTTCTATAAGCCCCCGCACGGAAGTCCCATCCAGAAAACGATCGACAATGGCATCTGCCTGATCGTCTTTGGTAAACGTCAGTAGTCCGAACAGGATTTCTGAATCTGCCGTTTCCAGGGCCTCGGTAATGTGGCTGGTGGTTTGGTCGGAAGGTGAAAACCATGATTCCACAGGTATCCCCCCAATAATGTAGCGGTGCGGGGTATTGTTGCGTTTTTCACTGCCAAAGCGACTGTTTGCCAGATCGGGCGTAGCAGAGGAACTTCCCCACATTTCCTCGAATTCAATCCGATAGCCTCGTGCAATCGATTGATCCTGAATGAACAAGGTGTTGTTGTAGTCGTTTTGAATATTGACGTTTGTCCAGTTCATAGAGCCACCCATGAGCCATGCCTGTGCGCTCAGATCAGCGTCGATAATCATAAATTTGTTGTGCATCAGGGCATAGGTATTGCCATACACCACTGGAAAGTTGATTTGTTGTTGGAGTGCATAATTCTCTGTTTCTTCAGCAGCCACATACCGCACCTGAACGCCTCGGTTGACCGCAGCAACAAGCGCATCAGTAATATCATTCCGGCTATTGTTGTACATCGCGACATCGATGGTTTGCTGAGCAGAATTGATTCGGGCGATGGTTTCATTGACCGTAGCAGTAGCGCTTTGTCCGTCGGGTATTAGCCCGCCAGCGACAGACTCGTTGATGGGATGGTTGAAATACACTTTTATCTGTCCGGTCGATAACGAACGAGTGGCAAAAGGCATAACAGGGGAATAGATTTTCTCGCCGTTGTGCGTTGCCTCCACCTGCGCCCAGTAGATTCTTCCGGGTTCCAGGTTGGAAAAAGTGTAGGATGATGAAACGCCCGAACCTGGTAATATTACTTCCAAATTGGGTTCAGGGCTGGCGCCATACCGCAATTTAAAAGTTGAAACGAGGTTGGTGCTCCATTGCAAGGTAAAACCATTGTTTTGTATATTCGATTGATCCGGATTGCTGGAAAAATAATAGCATGGCGCCTCCTGAAAATCCGTGTCAAAGCGTGGAAGCAATTGAAAGCCAAAGAAATCTGATACAATGGCCACCAGTTGTACAGGATTCTCTGGAATAGGCAACCCCAGTAGCGGATGGTTGCTGCGCAAATAAATTTCAGCAGTATTTCCATTTGTATCGGTAAACGGGTACGTTCCGCTACTGCTGAAAGATCCACCTGAAGCATCAAAGGTGACGCAGGGCATTCGCACCAGTTTGCCTTCCAGAGCGTTGGAAAGATCGGTAATAGCCACAGGCTGCGGTGAAGGAACTGCATTTCCACTGGAAATAACGGTGTAGGACGTGATGGGCGTAATTTCCAGTAAACCCTGGAAATTTACGGTTGTACCACTTACCTCAATGCTGTCGCCCAACGACACGCTGCTTTCAAAGTCTGGCATGGAACCACTACCCGGATAAGCAGCAATGCCGGCCGTAGCATCTTGCAGGTAGCGTATTTTTCCCAGTTCTGGCCCGTTGGTAACAATTCCACGGACGGTAACGACCGAGCCGGCAGGCAAGGCGCGCGCCGATTCAATGGAAATTACCTGGGCTTGTGTTGTAAAAGAATGGCATAAGAGGGCAACAACGAGTAAAAGTAAGATTCGAGTCATGTACACGGTGCGTTGGGAAGCGCGGGATTAAAAGGAAGGGGTTGATGAGGGTTGATGAGGGTTGATAATTAGCGGCTCGGGGTAATAATTGGATTGCTCATTCGTCGAGCGGCTGAATATCAACCCTCATCAACCCTCATCAACCCTTTATCCCCCCCCCATCACCAAACCGCCACCGGCACATTAATCATACCGTTTTTGTGAATAATATCTACAAAATACGAGCCAGGGGGCAGGTGATCAAGGTTTTGGAAGGATAAAATGGAGATTTCATTAGGAGAAAAAATTGGCTGAGTAACCTGAATTTTCTCCCCAAAAACATTTCGAAGGACAAAAGTAGCGTCTGTGGGAACATTTACATCGGGAAGCAGCAAGCGGAGTGTACCTTTTGTCCGGTTATAAGCAAAAATATAGCGATTATTTACAAATTGTCCGAGGCTGAACCAGGCCGCAGTCATATCCGGCAGTCCGTAGCCACGCTTGTTATCTGGATGGGTGTATTGATCGGCAGAAGCAAATACGGCATCCAGAATTTCTGCGGCTGTTTTTTCCGGAAATGCACTCCAAAGGCTTGCGATGCTGCCCGCCAGCATAGGAGAAGCCAGGGAGGTGCCGCTGGAAACGCCCAGTTGTGTGCCTACATTTCCAGCCGTTACCACTTCATCGCCCGGGGCCGACAAATCCGGCTTGATGCGGCCGTCGCGCGTGGGGCCAAAAGAACTGAATACCGATTTCCGGGCATTGTGTTGCACCGAGCCTACGGAAACAATGCCGGGCGCATCTGCTGGCACGCCCATGTATTTCCAGGCGCCATCTCCTTCATTGCCAGCGCTGTTGCAGATAATCATTCCTTTTGTAGCGGCAATGGCAGCCCCTTTCGAGCCAATGGCTGTACGGCCGTCGAGTTGCCAAATCCAGTGGCCCAGTGTGGAGTCATTGAAGGCGGTATAGCCCAAAGATGCATTAATGATGTCTACTCCGGCGCTGTCAGCCCATTCAGCCCCGGCAATCCAGTTGGTTTCTTCGACTGGATACTCCCCCCCTGTATCTTCTGTTTTAAGCAGAAAATAGGTGGCTTCCGGTGCGGTTCCAACAAAATAATCAGGTGTATAGGCCCCCATGACTGACAAAACCGACGTGCCATGCTGAGCGGCTTCAAATACTGCTTCGTCGTGTTCTACAAAATCATGGGCTGAAAAAAGGCGATTGTGTACCGCCAGACTATCGAAAAACGGCAGTGTGTCTACATTGGTAAAGCCGCCGTCCATGACGGCAACGTAGATTCCCTCGCCTTTTATTCCAGCCATGTGCAACACAGGCACCCCGAGCAGGTTGTTCTGAAGCGCTGCATAGCCCCAATATGTGCTTTTGCCTTCAATTTTCGGGGAAGCCGCAAGCAGTCGCCGTTTCTTTTGAGGCCGATTGAGTGGATTTCGGTATTTTAGATGCGGCCCGAGGTACTGAACATTCGCGACAAATGGTAGTTGGCCTAAGGCTGCAGCTGCACTGGAGTCACTGATAATCGCTGCCGCGTTCAACCAGCGTGATACCGTATGAATTTGTACACCTTTATATTGCAGTGCTTTTAAGTAATCCGGATTGGGTGGTAGATCGTTTTCCACGATTTCAATGCCGGCTTTGTCCCTGCGTTCTATAGAACGGGCCGAAAGAAATTCAGCCGGCTGGCAAGTGCAGTAGGGAGAATTGTTCTTGTCAGTAAATTCTACCCAGTACTTGTTCAGTTTGGGCGTTTGTGCAGACAAAGCAAGAGGAAAAAAAAGAAACAATAGAGCGAGTCTCGGCATACGGTAAATTTTGGCACAAAGGAAATACTATGTATAAAAACCGATACCCGATTTTCGATATCTGTTTTGCAATTTGCTGCAATAGAACATCAAAAACCGGGCATCGAAAATTTGGACACTGCAATATTACCACCTGCGAGCCACGGCAGCGCGGCGAACCGGCGCTTTCTTTTTGGCCGGCGCATCCACCAGATTGATCATAACGCCGGTGCTGAGTGCAACGCCCCGGTTCTTAATTTGCTCATTTACAACCGGGAAGTTGTACAATTGTGTCAATCCCTGGGTGTATCGGGCGTCGGCAAACCATTTTCCACCATTGAAATTCACCTGCATGCCTACTCCGCCCACTGCCGACACTTCAAAACGGCTGTAATCCAGGTCGTTAAAGTTCAGGTTGGTGCGAATGGGGTCAAACTCGAAGAAAAAGCGTGTACGGGTGATGAGTTTCCCATTCATCGCGTAGCCAAAAGAAGGGCCGAGCACTGCATAGGCCTGTACCACATCGTTTCCAATTTTTGCTTTTGCCAACAAAGGTATTTCCAGGTAGTTGGTACGAATGGTGGCTTCAACGCCTGCCGGGATGTCCAGATTGCCGATCGGGACATTAATATCTTCGCTAAAACGAAACCCTTTTTGCACCCAGTTCAACTCCGACTGAAGTGCGAAATACTTGCCAAAATTAGCCTCCACTACCCCACCCGCCAGGGCTCCGGTAGCAGATTTGAAGTCGGGCGCCAGGTTGTCCAGCGTTTTTGTCATGTATACATTGCCGAAATTGGCGCCGCCTTTCAGGCCGACTGCCACCTGGGCCCAAAGCAGATTGTTTCCAAAGAAGGTGATCAGGGCGATAAACAGGAACTGACTGGAGGATTTCATATTTGTTAATGTTGTTTAAACGGTTGATTGTCAGTGATTTAAAACTGACGCCACAAAAGTGTGGGCCACCATCGTTAAGAGGGGTTAGCGCTGTGTTACGATTCCAATAAAGTTTAAAAGAAAGCCGCTTTCACAGTTAAAAACGGTTAATTTTTCATACCTTCGCGCGCATTTTAAAAGCAAAAAATCTGCACATCCGATTGTGTTGTTTTGAAATCCGGCGCAACCTGTTGCCCGACATTGTTCCAAATACTAAAAAAGCCACTGTTTAGCGAAGCGTATGCAAGAATCGAGGATTCTCCCCATCAACATTGAAGAAGAACTAAAAACCGCGTACATCGACTATTCGATGTCGGTCATAGTGAGCCGTGCCCTGCCCGATGTGCGTGATGGTCTCAAGCCAGTACACCGCCGCGTTTTGTACGGCATGCTCGAACTTGGGCTTGGATACAACAAGCCTTATAAAAAATCGGCCCGTATCGTCGGTGAGGTACTGGGTAAATACCACCCCCACGGCGACGGCTCGGTGTACGATGCCATGGTACGTATGGCACAAGACTGGAGCCTGCGCTATCCTTTGGTAGATGGCCAGGGTAACTTCGGCAGTATGGACGGCGACTCTCCGGCGGCCATGCGTTATACAGAGGCTCGTCTGCGCCGTATTTCCGATGAAATTGTGGGCGATATTGAAAAGGAAACCGTTGATTTTCAACTTAACTTCGACGATTCCCTGGAAGAGCCATCTGTTATGCCTTCCAAAATTCCCAACCTGCTGATCAACGGTGCCTCGGGTATTGCTGTCGGCATGGCTACCAACATGATGCCGCACAATTTGAGTGAAGTTTGTGCAGCGATCATCGCCACGGTCGACAATCCGGAAATCGACATAGAGGAACTGATGGAATATGTAAAGGCCCCTGACTTTCCGACAGGTGGCATTATTTATGGCCTTAGCGGTGTGAAAGAAGGTTTGCGCACCGGCCGCGGCCGCTGCGTTGTTCGGGCTAAAACGGAAATTGAAACAGACGACAAAGGACGTGAGTCCATTATCGTAACGGAGATTCCCTATCAGGTCAACAAAGCCATCCTGATTACGAAAATCGCCGAACTCGTCAACGAAAAAAGGGTACTCGGTATCAGCGATGTGCGCGACGAATCAAACCGCGAAGGTGTACGTGTGGTGATAGAAATCAAACGCGACGCCGCCGCCAATGTCATTCTGAGCCAGTTGTTCAAACTGACGCCGCTGCAAACCAGTTACGGTATCAACAATATTGCACTGGTAAATGGCCGTCCGCGCCAACTTAACCTCAAAGACCTGATCGAGGAATTTATCAAATTCCGTATCGAAGTGGTGGTGCGCCGTACCCGCTACGAACTTCGCAAAGCAGAAGAACGCGCCCATATTCTGGAAGGCTTGCTCATTGCGCTCGATCACCTTGACGAGGTAATTAAACTGATTCGTGGATCCAAGGATGCCGAAGAAGCGCGTGAAGGTCTGATAAGCAAATTTGGGCTGAGTGAAATTCAGGCCAAGGCCATTCTCGCCATGCGCCTGCAGCAACTCACCGGCCTCGAGCGTGACAAGGTGAAACTGGAGTACGAGGAGTTGATGAAAAAAATCGAGGAACTCCGTGCTATTCTGGCCGATGAAGGGCTGCAACGCCAGATTGTGAAGGATGAAACCACCGAAGTCAACGAGCGTTATGGCGACAAACGCCTGACCAGCATCGAAATCAACGAAGCCGACATCAGCATTGAAGACCTGATCGAAGACGAGGAGGTTGTTATCACCATCAGCCATGCCGGTTATATCAAACGTACCCCGATCAGCGAATACCGCGCTCAGGGTCGTGGTGGTCGTGGCGCCCAGGGCGTGCGTACCCGCGATGAAGATTTTGTGGAACACATGTTTACCGCTACCAACCACAATTCGTTGCTGCTCTTTACGGAAAGCGGGCGTTGTTTCTGGCTCAAGGTGTACGAAATCCCGGAAGGCGCCAAAGCCACTGCCGGTCGCGTTATTCAAAACCTGCTGAATATTCCGAAAGAAGACAAAGTGCGTGCCTATATTATTGTGCGCAATCTTCAGGATGAAGAATTCATTAATAACCATTACATCATTTTCTGTACCAAACGTGGACAGATAAAAAAGACCCTTCTGGAAGAATATTCCCGTCCGCGTCAGGGTGGTATCAACGCCATCGGTATCAACGAAGGCGATGCGCTGATTGAGGCCAAATTGACCAATGGCAAAAACGAGATTATCCTGGCTGTACAAAGTGGTAAAGCCATTCGTTTTAATGAAGATGATGTACGTTCGATGGGTCGTACCGCTGCGGGCGTACGCGGCATCCGGGTGGATGATGAAGGCGGCGACGCCGTGGTAGGTATGGTATGCGTCGATCCGACAGATACCACTACCAGCATTCTGGTTGTCTCGGAAAAAGGTATGGGCAAACGCTCGGCACTGGAAGACTACCGCACACAAAGCCGCGGTGGCAAGGGCGTGAAAACCATGAATATCACGGGAAAAACTGGCCACTTGGTCGCTATCAAGACCGTTACAGACAACAATGACCTGATGATTACCACGACCTCCGGTATCACCATCCGTACTTCGGCTGATGAACTCCGCGTGATGGGCCGTGCCACACAAGGCGTTAAGTTGATCCGCCTGGAGGAAAATGACAACATCGCCGATGTAACAGTAGTGAGTTCTGCCGAAGAAGAAAACCTGCCAACAGAAGGTGAAAACATCGCAACTGAAGAGTAGTTTTGACGGCATTAACCAAGTATTAGCAACCTTTTTCTGAAAATCGCGTCTCGAATACGATTTTCAACAAACATTACAATTTTCGAACAGACCATGAAAAAAGTCCTTTTTGCCCTTCTGGGCTTCTTGTCGATAACCGTTGCCGCACAGGCACAGGAAGACGGTCCGAAACTCGTCAAACAAGCCAGCAAAGCCTTGATTACCTATAACCAGGACCCAACAGGCAACAAAGCCAAACTGGCTGAAGCCATTCAAAAGATCGACCAGGCTATGCAATCACCTGAAGTACAGGCCGACGCTGGCGCGTGGCTGATCCGTGGCGATATTTACAACCGTCGACTCGACAGCGATATTGCAGCACAGGTATTGAACCCGCAAGCACCTTTTACAGGCGATAATGACGCACTCCAGGCTTTCGAAGCCTACAAAAAAGCGTATGAAACGCCCACTGCAAAAAAATACGAAAAAGCGGACGCACTCAAAGGCGTTCAAAACGTACAAGGCTCGCTGATCAATATCGGTGGCGCGAAATACGCTGAAAAAGAGTATGACAAAGCCTATCTCTCCTACGAGGCATCTTTGAAAGCGCACTTCATTATTGTGGAAGGCAAAGGCAAAAGCGTACTGGAAGAGCCAACAATTCTGAACGACCAGAAATACTTCACCGCCATGATTGCCTCTATGGCTAAACGTTGTAAGGATGCCGTTCCTTACCTCGAAGAACTGGTAAAACTGGACTCTGCAAAAGCCTTCGAACCCCTTTACAACTGCAAAATGGATTTGGGTGACGAAGCCGGTGCAGAAAAAGTCCTGGCTGAAGGTCGCCAAAAATTCCCGGAAGACTCCGGCCTGCTTTTTGCCGAAATCAACTCCTACCTGAAAAAAGGTAAACTCGACGTTTTGACCGATCGCCTCAAACAGGCTATCAAACAGGAGCCAAACAACATTGCACTCTATGTTACCCTGGGCAACGTGTACGACAACCTGTACCAGGCCATGATCAAGGATAAAAACGACGCGAAAGCAACGGAATATTTCAACGAAGCCAAGAGTAACTACGAACAGGCAAGCAGCAAAGACCCGCAAAATGTGGATGCTATCTACTCGCTGGGCGCTCTGTACTACAACAAGGCAGCCGTACGCACGCAGGAAATCAATTCCATGCCCGACGACTTCTCTTCCGCTGGTTTGAAAAAAATGAAAGCATTGCGCGATGAAGTTATGGGACTGTTTGACCAGGCGCTTCCTTATTTCCAGAAAGCAGAAGGTATCAATCCCAATGATGTGAACACGCTGATCGCACTCAACGAGATTTATGCCCGTAAGGAAGATGAACTGTCGCTTGAGTTTAAAAAACGCCTGGAAGTGGTGAAAGGCGGCGGCAAAAACGCCTCCTCTTATTTCAAAAAGTAAAAATTTGCCGGATTAAATAACAGAGGCACAAGCGAAAGTCATCCCGACTTTGCTTGTGCCTCTCGTGTTTGATACATCACAGACAAGGTTGGTATGAAACCCGTTTTTTCCATCATCACAGTAGTTTACAATGGCGGTTCGCTGCTGGCGGGCACCATCGAGAGTGTATTGCAACAAACGTTTTCATCCATCGAATACATCCTTGTAGACGGCGCATCCAAGGACAATTCTTTGGAAATTATTCGTGCTGCGGCTATGCGCAGTACCAATGTGCGCTGGATTTCAGAGCCCGACAAAGGCCTGTATGATGCCATGAACAAGGGACTGGCGCTCGCTACAGGCGATTTCGTATGGTTCCTGAATGCCGGCGATCACCTGCACGCTCCCGATACGGCTGAAAAAGTGGCAGCATGTATTTCAAAACAAACCGATGTGCTCTACGGAGAAACCCTTTTGGTAAACGACCTGCGGCAACCTGCAGGCGCCATGAGCGAACTTAGCACACGCCAAATCCCTGCGCACCTTCAATGGCAAAGTTATCTGGGCGGCATGCTGGTAGTACACCAGTCTTTTATAGCACGCCGGGATTTGGCGCCCGCTTACATAGAACAAAACATGTGCGCCGACTTTGACTGGTGCATCCAAATCCTGAAAAAAAGCCGTGAGAATGTCAATACCGGCATTATTCTGACCGATTACCTGATGGGAGGATTGTCAAAACAACGGCATCGCCAAAGCCTGAAGGATCGATTTGCGGTAATGCGCAAACATTTCGGCCTCCTCCCTACCCTGCTGGCACATGCCAAAATTGTGCTTCGTGCCGCCTGGCACCGACTGAGCAGGTTGGGGAAACCAAGTTATTGAACTTTTCTAACTGCCCTGGCTGGATTTGCCAGGCGCCTGGATGGTATGATCTGTCCGGGCGTGTTGTTGCCTGAACACCGTGGGTGTTATGCCCGTCGCTTTCTTGAAGGCTGTATTGAATGACACCTTGTTGTTGAAACCCACCGCATAGGCAACTTCTATGACATTCAGAGCGCTTCTATTGTGTTCAGCCAGCAGTTTTTGGGCTTCTTCGATTCTCAGTCCATTGATGTAATCGAAAAAGGTACCATCTGTGCAGGCGTTTATGACCTGTGAAACATGGTGCTTGGAGGCATTCAAGCGCTGTGACAAGGTATCCAGATTCAGGTCAGGGTTTCGGTACAATTGCTCTGTTTCCATCACTTGTGCCAGCCTTCCAAAAAGGGATTGGATGGCAGCGTCTGTCAAACCCGAATTTCGGTACTTTGTCACAGGTGCTGTTTCCAGTATTTTATATCCCTGAAAAACTGCCGGCCTGATGTACCCTGCAATGGCAATCAGGTAAATGAACAGCGTCATCGCAAGCGAAATGTGGTAGTCCCAGTTTCGGTCAAAAAAGTCAAACCTGATCAGGATATAATAACTGGTGTAGGCAAGGGCATAACCAAGCATAAACGTATTGAGCCAGTAGGCCCAGCCTTTGCTTTGCCCCACATGGGGTTGGCGAAGGAGGTAAATATAATTCCAGATCGTATAGGATAACAAATGAACAATGCTCCCCCAGATGCAAACAAGGCTTTGCCAGGAGGGCACAGGTGAAAAGGCTGCTCCGGACATGACATTGATTTTTACCCAGCCAGGAAGCGTGTAGTATGGCATGTAAATGCCCACACATACCAGAAATGGAATCAGGTGCAAGCCCCCCCATTTCAATTGAATAGTCCTCTGGTCAAACACAAGCCGGAAATACCACCAAAGCAATGGCCCGAACAAAAATGGGAACCCGAGACTGATATTGGCCCAGTGAATAAATTTTTTCATGTATCCAGTCCAGAACAATACATACTCCGTCATGGTAAGTGCAAACAACAACAAAATAGCGGCCAGCAACTTGTTGGGCTTGTATTTTGAAAAACCGAATACCAATGCCAGCAGCAATCCTTGTGCTGCACTGATTACAAAAACGACGGTCCAGGCACTGAAGGATGGTTCCTGCATGTTTTCATAGCAATTTTATACAGGTCAAAAGTAGAGCCTGTGCGGATGAAATACACGGTTTCGTAGTATCAGAAATGGTAAGGTTTATCGGATTTACCCGTTTTTCTCTGGTTCCGGGAATAGTTTGCATTTATTTTCTCGCAAACAAATAGCAACACATGAAACGACTTCTTCTTTTGCTGCTGATCATCCGCTGTGTTGATTTGCAGGCACAACAGCCTGTTTTTTTCCGTATCACGGATACTGCTAATCCCGTTGTTACCTTTTCCAACACACCCGCACCATACAAGGGACTCGCCTGGATAGACCTGGATGATGACAATTTGCCCGATTTATTCATGAGTCAGCGCTTTTTGTTTCACAACGACGGCAACGGGCAATTTACACAACTTGTCAGTGTAGCAGGTGCGCAGGGCGGCCAGGGCGCGGCCGGCTCGAGTTGGGGCGATATTAATAACGACGGCCTGATTGATTGTATAACAGCCAGCAGCAGTTCGGCTATGCACCTCAATAATGGTAATGCTTCTTTCACCGTAGCAACAGGCAATGTGCCCGAACTGGCGGGTTTTGCAGCATGGGATTGTGCCCTTGCAGATGCAGACAACAATGGCTTGCTTGATCTGCTGTTTGTGCATGCAGAAGGGTTTCATGCCACAGGGCCTTTCCCTTGCAAGTTTTACCTGCAAACGAGTCCAGGTGTTTTTACCGCGCAAAGCGATTATGAATTCACGGATATGAACGATCCGTACACCGTTCCTACATGGACAGATTATGACCTGGATGGCGACCTCGATCTATTTATTGGCGCCGGCCCCGGCAACGGATTAGGGCCCGACTATCGGTATAAAAACCTGTTGAAAGAAACCGGTACGTTCTCTCTGCAACGCTTGACGGCTGCGCCTTTTAATTTGATGGAGAATGGCCAGGTCTACAATTTCATCGACTTTGACAACGACGGTGATATGGACGGTTTTCTAACCAATTACGTGGGCGTTGTTTCCAGATTCTGGAAAAATGAAAATGGAACGCTCACTTCCGTCTCCATGCCTTTTACGCAAAGTGCCAGCGCGTATCTTTCCAATGTGTGGGGCGATGTGGACAACGACGGCGACCTCGATGTGCTGATTGCAACGGATGGCACGCCCAATGTTACCCTGTACAGAAACAATGGGAGCGGAGGTTTTCTGTCAGCACAACTGGCGGGCAGTGCTGACAGCACCGTTTGTGGTATCGGCCTGGCAGACTATGATAACGACGGCGACCTCGATATGGCTACCAACGGGCCGCTGGGAGGACGCGCGCTGTTTCGCAACGACAACCTGGCAGCCGGCCGCCACTGGATAGCCTTCAAACTAACTGGTGTAAACAGCAATCGCTCTGCTATTGGCGCCAGAATACGGGTAAAATCGAGCCTGAATGGCCAATCCGTGTGGCAAATCAGAGAAGTGCTGGCCCATAATTCATTTCAAACACAAAGCGATTTGCGTCAGCATTTCGGGCTAAAAGATGCCCTGAATATCGACTCTGTTGAAATTTCCTGGCCATCGGGGCTGACACAATCTTTTGGAGCCTTGTCTGCCGATCATATCTACCGGATTACCGAAGGCGAGCAACCAGAAGATGTATCGGCTACCCACGATGCAATGGCTGAAATACCCGAAATCAGGATTTCACCCAACCCGGGGACGGGCGTTTTTCAAATAACAATTGGCAACATGCCCTCGGACGTGCAAGGCATCACTTTGCAGGATATGCAGGGCAAAACAATGGAGGCAGATATTCACCGGTTTCAGGAGGGCAAGTATGAAATCAAACTATCGGAAACAGTGCCGGCTGGTTTGTATCTGCTTCGTGTGCATTTTTCCACAGGGCTAACTGCTTCAAAATCAATTATTAAACACTGAAAACAGTGTAGCCACACCTGTCAGGCATGGCCACACTTCACAGAAAGTTTGGTATGGTGAATGCCCCGGCAAAAGTGCCGGGGCTATTCTTTATTTTCGAAGTGAATTTATCCAGATGGCTATTTTTTCAATGTCCTTTTTCGGCACATGCGCCATCGGGGCCATCGGGGTGTAGTCGGGCCAGTGCTCGGGTTTGGGGTTGTGTACCAGCGATACGATTTGTGCCGTCGTGTATTTCCGTTTGGCAACTTCTGTGTAGGCAGGGCCGACAGATCTTTCGCTGATTTTATGGCAGGCGGTACAGGTATGCTTGGTTAGTAAGGCAAGCGCTTCTTTTTCGGTTACGACCTGTTGCTTAGGCGCGCTTGACTTCTGTGTTTTTTTTGCTTCTCCTTCTGTGGAAGGGCCCGCCTCTTTCATTTGTTTGTCGGGCGTATTGGCAGCAGCGCCCGGGTCGTTTATGGCGGCTTTGGTTTTAGGTTTGGTGGCGGCTGTCAGGGGGAAATCTGCTTTGGCGCCTTCCGGAATGGCATTCAGCGTATAATATGCCGCACCATGCAACAAGGGCAGTTTTTCAGCAACGGAGCGAATTCCTTCCGGCTTGATGTCGTGAATATACCCCTCCCGTAATCCATCCACTACAATACGGACTTTCATGCCATCAGCGCTGAGTCGGGCGCCCCGAACGGCATTTTCTTCATATCCGATGATGGGGCTGCCATACACCGGGTGGTATTTGTAAGCGTAACTGGTTACGGTATAATTTGCCACTTTTTCGGCACTCGCCTTATCTACCGCTTGTGTAAACTCAATTTCAAAACCATCCGGCATCGCCCTGACGGCTTTCATTTCAAATGGCACCTGCCCTGTCCACACAAGGCGTTCGAGGGCATACGGTTCCTTGCCGGTGCTGCCCCAGCCCCGGTTGGTGCCGCCAACGTACAAGGTATGATCGGTTCCCCAACTCATTCGAAGCACACCCGAACGGAAACCGCTGCGAAAATCGAAGGATGCTCCCTGGTATTCACCTTTTACTTTTTCCAGAAAAACGCGCGCAATTTTTGACATACCCTGATCGCCCACCAACAACTGGCCGGCAAAAGGCCCAAAAGCGCCACCGGTTTCATCACTTATGATTTCAGAAGTAGAAACGCCCAGAATACCATGTGGCAGCCACACCGCAGGGGCTTTGATCTGTTTGTCCGGATACAAGCGATGCGCCATATCATACATGGTATTCGCAGGTTCGTCTTTGATGTATTCGGGTTTTACGTTTGGGTCGTCGCGTGGGTCTATTTGTTTAAAAACCAATTCCTTGCGCATTTTCACTGGCGATTCTGGTCGGTCGGCCCATGCCAATGATGCCGGGTGCCCGGCAAAATCGCCGCGTTCGATGTGGCTCACAAAGCCGGAGCCCATCCAGTCGCCCTGGTTATCGCCATAAAAAAACTCGCCGTCTACCGAACCGATGCCACATGGCGAGCGCATGCCCGCAGCAAATGGTTCCATATGTCCGTCTTCACTTATTTTCATGGTCCAGCCGCGCCAGGGCACGATTGATTTGCCAGCCCACCAGTCGGAACTTCCAAAACTCACATTTCCGGTTACCCAGAAGGAACCATCTGCGGCTAATTTTGGGCCGAAACTGTATTCATGGTAGTGGCCGGATATAGGCCAGGCATATACCGTTTCATAGCGGTCGGCCTCTCCGTCGCCGTTTCTATCGACTAATTTGGTCAACTCACCTCGCTGTGCACAGTATAATTCGCCGTTTTTGCAGGCCAGCCCAAGAATTTCGTGCAAACCCGATGCAAAGCGGCGGTAATTGGGGTGTACAGAAGCCGGATTTTCAATAATCCACACCTCCCCGCGGCGGGTACTGACGGCAATACTGCCGTTCGGCATGGTGCAAACACCGCCAGCCTCCAGAATGATACCTTCCGGAATGGGTACTTTGATGATTTTATAATAAGAGTCTTCCGTTGGCAGAATCGGCTGTGCAGTCAGCGTTTGAAGGGCAAGTAAACAGACCGAAATGGAAAGAAAGTATTTCATAAAATGCATGAAACTGGATTTGAACATGAAAGTAAATTACCACAACAAGCGGTATGAAACACTGGAGGAAACGGGTATATACAAGACGGCCATATCTCCAGACTGAGCGACCTGTGGCTGGAGGTTTTCTTCTACCTGGATGTAATAGCGTTTGCCGTCTATCGACCATGTGTTGCGATCTACACGATCAATTTTTTTCCCAAAAGCAATGCGGCATACATAGTCATTACCGACAGGAATAGTATTGATTTTCAGTGTTCTCAACAACATTTTACCTTCAGAAACAGTCAAGTGGTCTTCCACTTCCATTCCGAGGCGTTGATAACGAAACACAGGTGTCCCTTTTTCATCCAGGTCGTAGCCATGTGGTCTGTATTGTTCGACCGGCTCCGTGACGGAGGGCTTCCATTCAAACAGGTCGGCTTTTGCTACGATAACCGACACATCCTCGAAAGGCAGAATGGCGCCCAGCGGCTGCGAAGACCCATCGCCTCTATTGTCCCACATGGGTGAGGTGTTCAGAAAGCCTCCTTTCCAGATTTGCGCGACGGCGCCATTATCAAGATCGAAGGTGTAGTGTAAATGTGTGGGATCACCTACGTGCACCGCGTGAACAATGCGCTTTCGTTGGGTGTCGGGGAAAAAATTAGGCTGGTCTTTATATTCCGCTGCATCCGGAAATCGCGGAAGCGTCACATCCATAAACGACCGGAATACCATAGGCTGATCGGCACGCAAACCAATGGGATCAGAAGGTGTTTGGGCCAGCGTAGAACTAAAAGAATGCAGTGCAGCAGGCCTCGAGCCTGGGCCTTCGATCCAAAGCCCGATGTAGGGCGACATCCACCCCTCCATTTTTGCGACGGTCAGTTCAAGTGCAGCCGTACAGGCTGGCAAATCGATTTCAGCATTGCGTTGATCAGTCGTGAAGGTCCATTTAAATGGGAACAGTTCATTGCCATTGACGAGCAGAGAAGACCTGCCTGAATTTTGAAGTGTGATGCGGTATTTTCCGGGTTCTGGAACTACAATATTACCTTTGAAAATAATGGCATACTCGTCTTCTTTTTTGGCTACTTCCCAGGTAAGTTTGGGTGTGTTGCCCTCCAGATCGGCTTTTTTTCCGGCAAATTCGGATGCATTGCGGAACGTCCCGTACATCACCTGATAAGAAAATGGGCCGCCTGTTACAAGCGGGCCTTGTTTGGAACTGATGCTGAAATTACGAAATGCTACCGGCCCGTGATCGCCCTGGATCATAAAGGGGCCAGTGGCTGCCTCTTGTTCGGAAATCGGACCGCCGGTTGGGCCTGTTAATTCCAGGTTTTCGTGTAGCACTGCGCCATTCAAAACTACTTTCAACAGCCTGGCATTTTCCGTTTTTTTTCCGGATGCGTCGAAGCGCGGCGCTTGAAAACTGATTTCCATGTGTTGCCAAAGCCCTGGCGCCAGGCAGGCATTGATACGGGGCGGTACGCCATCGAACAATTGTTCCTGCGGGTTCCAGCGCCGGCGTGCAAAAATGCCCCCGCAATCTGCAAAAGTTGGTTTTTGCACACCCCAACTATCCATCAATTGCACCTCATAACGCCCTTGCAGGTAAAAACCGGAGTTGGAATGTACGGCCATCATAAAATCAAACGACACATCCACATCGCCGTACTCCTTGACAGAGAGGAGGTTAGACCTGTTTTTATCGTCGGGAATATTCACCAGTACACCTGTTCCAGCGGCATCGCTCATTTGATCGTGGCGGGTTATATCTACCGTGGCATCAGAAGCAATGCGCCAGTTTTTTCCTTCTCCTGTTTTCCAAAACCCGAGGTCATTCAAGGGAAGTATGTCTTGCGCCTGTGCTGCTACACACTGCAAAAGGAGCAACAGACATATCGGCATTTGGAGGATGCGATGGGATAAAAGCATATCGAATGGTTTGAAAATACAAAATTTTCCTGCTTTTGACTGGCAGTTTAACGCAGGATTGCGGATGGAAAAAACGTCAATCTTCGTCCTCTTCTTCACCCATTTCCTGGAGGTATTCCATTAAAATGGCAAATAATGGCCGATGTTCGGAAACAAACACATCTTCTGTAAGTCGCTCTACATCGAACCATTGCACCTCCGCTATGTCATCGCTGGGTGAAGGTTTGCCTTCGATCAGGGTACAAGCGTACAGGTGCGTCATAATGCTGTCGAAAGCATCGTAATAGCGCCAGTCGTCTATTTTTGTAGAACCCAGGTAGGTGAGTTCGTCAATAGTGAGTTCTCCGCATTCTTCCCCAAGTTCGCGCAAAACGGCGTCTTCATAACTCGGGTCGCCGGGATCCGTAAATCCGCCTGGGAACCGGTACCGGGTTTCATTTGCTTTTCGAGCCAGCAGAACCTGTGTGTAATCGCGGCGAAATACCGCGATATCTACAGTCGGATACACGGTCGGGAATCGGCGAATATTGGCGTAAATCATACCTGCAAGAAAGTCCTTGAGGTTACCAATTGCCGACAATTCGGGTTCTTCCGGAAAGTCGTCTTCATTGGCATCCAGCGCAACCGTGGTGTAATTGCCGGAATAACGGTCAATAAAATTATCCTGTGTACCGTAAAGCGTAACGTTTCCTTCCGGGCGGATTTCCAGTATTCGCCGATCCAGTTCCTGGCTCCAGATGCGGTCATCCGGCAAATCAGGCATTTCCTCAATCCTTATTTTTTCGTTGTATTTCTCTTCAAACAACAGCCGGCGCAATTCATAATCCAGTGGATTGTGAAGGCCAGGAGCAGGATTTGAACCCAGAAACAGTACCACTTTTGTATGTTTCTGTAGCACCGATGAAATAAGCCGTGTGTGTACTTTATTCAGTTCAAAAACCTGAAATCGACCGATGATGATGCCGGTTCCACTCTTTTTGGGCATGCTTGTAATGATTTAGTTGAACAGCATCGATGGCTGTCGGGCGAAGGTCTTACAGATTTTCGAAAATAAAGGCGTTCGTATTGATTTTAGCATCAACTTTTTGTCGGCTTATCGTACTACTGTCACATCTCCGGAGAACAATTCCGTTACACCATCGATAAAAGTGACCTGGGCCTGCCAAACGAACACGCCCGGGCCGACAGGCTGTCCCCTGAATACGCCATTCCATCCCTGCATTTCATCATTGATGGTCAGGTGTTCCACATCATACAACTGATTGCCCCAGCGGTCGTAGATGCGCAGCCAACGCACATCCTGAACACCTTTGCCAAAGAGGTTGAAAAAATCGTTTTTACCGTCGCCATCCGGAGAAATGACGTTGGGCGGGAACAAAACACGATTGGTATTGACACGTAACAAAGTGCTTGCCTGTGCCACGCACCCATTCAAGTCTTTGATAATCAATGTATAAGCCGTATTTGAAAACGGTCTTGCAAAAGGCTCCGGACAATCTGCGCATGACAGCCCCACAGCCGGTGACCATTCCCAGGAAGCAATGTTATTCGCAGGCAGGTTCAATACAGGTTGAAGTGATACGGAATCGCCCAGCAAGAGTACGTTTAAGGACTCCAGGGCAACTGTTGGCTGAAAAGGCGCAATGATTTCGCGGGTTTCTACCGCCGTGCATCCGTAGTCGTCCTGTACAATCAGTTCATAAATTCCAGGCGACAGGGCTTCAAATGAATTGTCGGAAGAATAATTCTGACCGCCATCCAGCGAATAACGATACGGCGCCAAACCGCCAGATACCGACCCAAAATCGATGGCTCCGGTTGGCAAGTGGCAATCAGGCTGAAACACAACAGACTGAAATTCAGGTAGTGGCACTTCTCCTACCAATGTTTGGGCCGAGGAAGTACAACCGTTTAGAGGGTTCGTAATGATTACCCGGTAAGTACCCGGCGCAACGATTACAGGTGAGGCAGTACCACCTCCCGATGCGATCACGCCATCAGCAGTACTCCAGAGGTACGTGGCATTTGCAACATTGCTGGAACCTGCCAATGAAACTTGAGTTCGGTTACAGTGCAGCGGGGCTGCCGGCGCAACAGCTGCGCTTGGTGGCGTGGTGTTTTCCTGTACTGTCACAGATTGTGTTGATATACAGCCATTTGTAGTGTTTTCAAGAGTAAACGTATACATGGCAGGTTCGTCGATGATTGGCGCCCAGGTGTTTTGTCCCGAAACAAAATGCCCATTGGGTGTGCTGCTCCATGAGGCCACGTAACTGGCGCCCTGACTGGAACCATTTGTTTGAATCGGCACCTGCTGTCTGGTACAGGTCAGCAAATCAGGTTGCGCAATAGCAATTGTCGGCGGCGTGGTATTGGCTGTAACCAGTGCTGTAGCAGCAGCCGTACAACCATTGCTCAGGTCGGTGACCGTAATAGTGTAATTTCCGGCGCCGGATACTTGCGGACTGGCCGATGCAGCGCCGTTATCAATATTGGGTCCTGCCCAGGAATACGTGATCGTCGAACCGGAAGCAGAACCAGCCGAACTGAGCGAGATAACCGGATCATCGCAGGTAATTGGCATGGATGCGGCGGCGGCGGCAGCCGGAGGTGTCATGTCTTCCGCAACCACAACACTGACGAATGCATTGCACCCATTAGTCTGGTCTAATACATTCATTTGATAGGTTCCTGGATCGGAAACTACCGGTTGTAGGGTATTTATTCCGTTTTCGATAGTACCACCTGTTGTAGTCCACTGTACCGAAAAATTTCCAGCGGGCTGGCTCACCGACCCGGTCAGGGTTCGCATCGGGAATGCACAGGTGAGTACCTGCGGAGTCTGTATGGATATAACAGGCGTTTGTGTATTGCTTCCTACTGAAATGGAGTCGACACTGGAACACCCGTTGAATGGGTCCGTGAGGGCAGTAATATAGGTTCCAGGCATATTCACTACCGGGGTAGCCGAAGTATTTCCGGAAAGAATATTTCCATCGGGGGTTGTCCATATATAAGAGCCACCGGCCACAGGCGTTTGGGCCGACAACTGCACCTGAACGCTGGTACAAGTGAGTAATCCCGGTGTGGCAATGGTGAAAGCAGGCGGTGTTAGGTTTTCATTTACCTGAACTGAATCGGTCCGAAAACAGCCGTTTGAATTGTCTCTTACAGCGAGTGTGTACATGCCTGGCGCCGTTACCGTCGGTTGTAGCGAAGTAGCGCCACTAAAAATAGTGCCATCCAGTGTAGACCACTGATAGGAGTACTGGCTACCTGTGCTGGCACTACCCTGCAAAACTGTTTGGGTCGTCTGGCAGGTCAGCAACGCGCTTTGGCCTGCTTCAGCAAGTGGTATATTGGCATCCTGAAAAATTTGCACCGAATCTTTTGCCAGGCAGCCATTGGCCTGGTCAATGACAGAGAGAATATACATGCCAGGCAAGTCGATAACGGGGCTTGGCGTGTCATTCCCGGATTGTATGTGCCCTGTGTTTCCAATGCTCCACTGGTATGTCAGCGCAGCCTGCCCACTGGCTGATCCATTGATTATCAAGGTGTTGGAAAGGCAAGTCAGGGTGTCCGGCATCCCCGCGTCTACGGCTGGCGCTGTCGTGTTCGACTGAACGAGTACAGAATCCTTGGCCTGACAGCCATTTACAAGATTGGTTGCCAGCAGATGATACATGCCGGGCGCGTTGATAGAAGGTGTAAGCGTGGTATCTCCTGCGCTGATATGGCCTCCAACAGAAGCCATCCAGGAATAGGAAAAACTGCCGCCCGCTGCTGTATTTTGTCCTTGCAATGACTGGCTCGGACTCGAACAAGTAATAACTGTTGCAGGTAAAATATCTATAGGCGGAGGGGTGGTATTTTCAAAAACAATGACTCCGCCGGTTGTGGTACAACCGTTGGCAGGGTCGGTAACGGTGAGTGCATATTGCCCCGGTGCATCGATCAGCGGTTGGGCTGTTGAATCTCCGGAAAGAATATTCCCGGCAGATGTATTCCATAAAAAAGAGGGCGGCATGACAGTGCTACCCGATGCAGTCGCACCCAGATTCACGGAGGTGACTGCGCAGGTCAGCGGGAACGCAGGGGAGACCTGGACGGCAGGTGCCTGCTTGTTTTGTGTGATAATAAGCGAGTCCAGGGACGTACAACCATTATCTGTATCGAGTACCTGGAAATAATATACCCCTGGTTCATCACAGGTTGTTGTTGCACCGTTCGGTGAAACGGCAAAATGGCCGTTTGTGGTCGACCACTGGAAAACCCTGCTAGTGGCAGGCAGGTTTTCATTGCCAATCAGATCAATCAGGGTGTTTGTACAGGTCAACTGCCCGCCTGGGCCTGCTTCCACTTCAGGCGCCATTACATTTTCCGTTACAGCCACGGTATCAAAACCGATACATCCGTTATCCTGGTTCAGAATTTGTAGAATATATTGCCCCGGCTCATCCACGACAGGTGATGCCGTTGTATCTCCCTGGGTGATGTGGCCACCATCGAAGGCTGTCCAGGAATAGATGTATTCAGTGCCGGTAGATGAACCCGTCGAACTCAGGGTGCGGGTGGTTTGCGCGCAAGTCAGAGGCCCGCTTGAGAGTGCATTCACAACCGGCACTCCTGCCTCTTGCGTCACCATGGCATCAAAAGTTGCTGTACAACCATTTCTGCTGTCTGATACCAGCAATTCGTACGTTCCTGCAGCATTGACAATAATAGAAGGCGCATGAACGGGAGACGTTATGCCATTGCCACTCATGCTCGACCAGGTGTAGGAGTATGTGGTAGTGGGCTGAAGCGGGCTGGAATTAACTGTTTGTATCGGTATGGCGCAAGTAAGTTCATTAACCGGATCAATCTGGACTGTCGGCGCCTCAATATCTTGTAGAACGGTAACCGTGCTGCTTGCAGAACAACCATTGCCCATGTTGGTCAAGGTAAGTTCATATACGCCCGGTGCAGATACCAGCGGTGTCGGCGTATCTGCGCCCTGAAGAAAATTACCATCGGCGGTTGTCCAGGTATACATAAAATTCGGGCCGATAGAAGAGCCGTTCGAATTGAGTAGCGTGGAAAGGTTTGTGCAATCCAGTGTGTCTGTCACATTGGCAACCGCTGTCACCGCATTGGTGTCGGCCACAACCTGTACATCCGATGTGGCGGTGCATCCATTCAGAAAATCCACAACGGTGAGTGTGTACATACCTGGGGCATTCACTTCCGGATTCAGGGTTTGGCTATTTTGAACGATGTGCCCGCCCGATGTAGCGGCCCATTCATAGCCATAATTGAATCCAACAGAGGAACCTGTACCGGAAAGTATAACGGAGGTTTGCTGGCATGTCAGCGAATCAGAGGGTAATGTGGCTGCAATAGGCGGTGTAAAGTTGGTAATGACTGTTGTGGAATCCACCGTGACACAACCATTTATCGGATCGGTTGTGTATAAAACGTAGGTACCCGGAGCTGTCACCTGTGGCATAGGCGTATACTGCCCGGATGCAATATTTCCTCCATTGGAAGCGGTCCATACCAACAATACAAAAGGTGGCGGCGACAAATGAACAAACAGCGGTACCGTGTCAGAATCACAATCGATGGCTGGTGGCACATCGATCGAGGCATAGGGTAACACCTTGTTTGAAATGACCACAACGGTGTCCCGAACGACGCATCCATTGGCGGTGTTCGTAACCGAGAGGATATATGTTCCAGGCATCCCAGCCTCTGAACTGATGGTATTTGACGTGGAGACAATCGAACCATTTGGGGTTGTCCAGGCATACGTAATACCAGGCCCCACACTCGAGCCAGCGCCCGACAGCACTGCTGTAGACTGAATACAATTAATCGTATCGGAAGTTGCATTGGCTACCGGGAGCGCCGAATCTGCCGTCACAGGCATTTGAGCGGTGGATGTACAGCCTGTCACGGTGTTGGTAACGACCAACTGGTAAAGGCCGGGCTGATTGACGACACAGTTTTTATTGGTGGAACTCCCGACGATATGCCCTGTTGTGACCACCGACCATTGATATTGCACATTGACTACACTGGGGGTTGCATTGCCAACCAGCGTAACTGTAGCAGCGCCACACCCCAGTTGTTGTGGCGGTACGATAATGGCTGTTAATGGGTTTGAATTGAAAAAAACGCTGACGGTAGTGAATTTCTCGCAAATAACGCCACTGGCCGTTTCATACCACACCCGCAGGGTGTAAGACCCCGGGCTGTTGACCACTGGATTGAGGGTATTGGCGCCACTGACGATATTACCATCTGGAGTTGACCATTGATACATAATGCCGGGACCGACGCTGGAACCTGTACCATTTAGTGTAGCAGAAGCCCCCTGGCACGGCAAGGTGACAACGGGGGCTGCAGCCATGGCTTTCAGGTTGATTACTTCGACCCTGACGGTATCTGAAACCCTGCAGGTGGGAGAAAATACGATGTCATCCAGCGCAAAGTCGTTGCCACTGGGCGCCGTGTTCTGGTTCACAATGCAAATGGTAGCAGATGTAGATGCGCCGCTATTCCAAACTGCGTAAAAGTTTTGCCAGTTGCAGGTAGCACTGGAAAGATTGAAGATGGAACCGATCGTTGTGCCATTTATGGAAAACTGGAGCCGCGCTGGCGATGCGGGCACCAGGGCGGTAGCCCATGCTGTAAAAACATACTGTGTATTGGGTGAAACTGTCACCGTCTGGCACCATACATCCACACCGGCAGTACTGGAGCCATTCACAGCCATCATATTTCCTGAACCTGTAGTATGATCTGTACAGCCTGGAAAGTTGGGGTGTGCAGCATTGGGGTTTGTCAGCACATCATACACACCCTCCGGCCATAAATCGCCTGGATTGAGTATATAATCGCTTGTAAAACCCGCTGTTCCCGATTCGAAATCACCATTTGAAATCAAATTGGTAGAAGCATCCAGGGCTGTAGCCGTTAATATGTAATTGGTTGTAGTGGTAGGGTTTACCGTAGGCGTCAGTGTGTTTGCACCAGTCATGCCAGCAGTGGGCGACCACGAAAAAGTCAGGTAATTGCCTGTGATACTGCCTGAAAGTTGGGCGGTGCCGGGAGAACTGCATCGAACAATATCAGCCCCTGCCGAAACAGTAATAGGGCATTGTGCAACGGCGGTGTTCGTTTGAAAACAAAGCAATAAGAGAAGGTACCCTGCAAGAAGACGACACATGGGTTGGAAGTAGTTGATTGTACGTGATTTGCTGGGAGGGCAAGCAAATGTATGATTTCATCCCAAGATGAAGTCAGGATTTTTGAGGATTTTGAAAATTACCTTTTTTTATTTTCCGAATACACCGGATGACAAATATCGATCTCCCCGATCACAAATAATACACACCACAATACCTTCGTCCAGGGTTTCAATCAGTTTTCCTGCGGCCGCAACAGCGCCTCCACTACTTACGCCTGCAAAAACTGCATCCTTGCGCGCCAGGTCGCGCATCATACTTATTGATTCGTCCAGGGAAACATCAATGACACGGTCAACCCGGGCAGGTTCGAAAATTTTGGGTAAATATGCCGGCGACCAGCGTCGAATGCCCGGAATATTGGAGCCGTCGGTGGGCTGTACACCCACAATTTCCACATCCTGGTTTTGTTCTTTCAAATAACGCGAAACACCCATGATCGTACCAGTTGTACCCATCGACGATACGAAGTGCGTAATTTTGCCGGCTGTATCCTGCCAAATTTCCGGGCCGGTGCTACGGTAATGTGCGCCCCAGTTATCGGGGTTGGCAAACTGGTTGAGCAATAAAAACTCACCCGTTTCGGCCATTTTTTCTGCCAGTTCTCTGGAGTGTTCAATAGTAAGGGCGGCGGGCGTCAGCAATACTTCGGCGCCATATGCTTCCATGGTTTGTACCCTTTCCTCAGTGGAGTTATCGGGCATAATGAGCGTGATATCGACGCCAAACATGCGTGCGATCATGGCAAGGGCAATGCCCGTGTTGCCGCTGGTTGCCTCCACCAGTTTCATGCCTGGCTTCAGTTCGCCGCGCTCAATAGCGCCCTGGATCATACCATAGGCGGCCCGATCTTTTACAGACCCGCCCGGATTTTGTCCTTCCAGTTTTCCAAATACCTGAACCCCCGGTTTATGGATAGCATTTTTTATTTCTATGAGTGGTGTGTTCCCAATAATATCGCTGATCATTGCCATGTTGTTTGTTTTTGAGGCTTGTAACCACGGGCGTAAAGATACAAATTGAAGGCAATGCGTGTTAGGAGCGCGGGTTTATCTAACTTTGCGCTTTCTAAGGATGGTGGTTCGGGAAACAGCCTGAACCGATCGATCCGACGCAGACAAATACATATTTCATGCAAAAAATCCTTATTCTAGATTTCGGATCGCAATTTACCCAACTCATCGCCCGCAGAATTCGGGAAATGAATGTTTACTGCGAAATAGTTCCTTATCATAAAATTCCTGAATTGACGCCTGATATTCAAGGTGTTATATTGTCGGGCAGCCCATTTTCCGTCCGCCAACCCGATGCCTTGCGTGTCGACCTCGACCGGATAGCGGGCAATAAGCCCTTGCTGGGTATCTGCTATGGAGCACAACTCATTTCAGATTATTACGGAGGAGAGGTGGGCCGCTCTGAAAAGCGGGAGTATGGAAAGGTTATGCTCCAGCACCATGCCCCTTCCGATCCGTTTTTTGCGGGTATCTCCAAACGCTCGCAGGTATGGATGAGCCACAGCGATACCATCCTGCGCCTGCCGGAAGGATTTGAAGTGCTGGGAAATTCGGATACCATCCCATTCGCTGCATTTCGTTCCAAACCCGATCGTTTCAAATACCCGGTTTATGGCATTCAATTCCATCCGGAAGTGTACCACAGCCTGGAAGGTTTTGAAATCCTGAAAAACTTTGTACTGGATATTTGTGGATGTGTGAGCGAATGGACGCCGGCTCATTTTGTAGATGAGACTGTTGCGCGTTTGCGCGATCAGGTTGGAACAGAAAAAGTTATTATGGCTTTATCGGGCGGCGTTGACTCCACTGTTGCGGCCACGCTGCTACACAGGGCCATTGGCAACCAATTGTTTTGCTTTTTTGTCGACAATGGTTTGCTGCGAAAAGGAGAATTCGAACAGGTGCTTGAATCTTACAAGGGAATGGGCCTTAATATAGAAGGCGTCGATGCGCGACAGCGGTTTTGGGATGGACTGGCAGGCGAAACAGACCCGGAGAAAAAGCGCAAGATTATCGGCAAGTTGTTTATCGATATTTTTGAAGAGGAATCCAATGCGCATCCTGAGGCGGCCTGGCTGGGTCAGGGTACCATTTATCCGGATGTGATTGAGTCGATCAGCGTGCATGGCCCTTCTGTTACGATCAAAAGCCACCACAATGTGGGCGGTTTGCCGGAAAAACTGAAACTGAAAATCGTAGAGCCTTTGCGTATGTTGTTTAAAGACGAGGTACGCCGGGTAGGCAAGGAACTGGAAGTGCCGTCGGCAATACTGAACCGGCATCCATTTCCCGGTCCGGGCCTTGGCATTCGCATCCTGGGAGATATTACCCCTGAAAAAGTACAACTCCTACAGGAAGCCGACGCCATTTTTATCAACAAACTGCGCGAACACGGATTGTATGAGGAGGTTTGGCAGGCAGGCGCTATTTTGCTGCCTATACATTCTGTGGGCGTCATGGGCGACGAACGCACCTACGAAAAAACGATTGCCCTGCGTGCTGTCAGTTCCACCGATGGCATGACCGCCGAGTGGAGCCGATTGCCGCACGAGTTTCTGGCCGAAGTGAGCAGCGAGATCATCAACCATGTAAAAGGTATCAATCGCGTGGTATTTGATATTTCGACAAAACCACCTGCTACGATCGAATGGGAGTAAAAGCATCAAAAGCATCATTTGCATCGTTTTCAGGAAAAAAATACGCTATGCTTTTTCGTCTATTGTTGCCTGCGTTGATGTTGATTACGAACGGTTGCTACTCGTTTAAGGGCATTTCCATCCCACCGGAAGTAAACACCTTTTACGTTCGCAATTTTGAAACACTGGCTACCAACGCGCCGCCTACCCTGGGCCTCGATTTTGGGGAAAGGTTGAAAGATAAGGTTCGTTCTGAAACCCGGTTGAAACTGTTGACCGACAATGCCGACGTGGAATTTACGGGAAAAATTACCGACTTCAGGGTAGTGCCTGTGGCGCCAAAACCTGGCGAACAGGTCTCGCTCAACCGCCTGGAAATAAAGATGCGTATCGGATTTATCAACAACAATGACGAGAAAAAAGGTTGGTCTGCCGAAAAGGATTTTAGCCACTTCGCTGAATTTTCTAATTCTACAGACCTGCTTGCTGTACAGGATCAACTGGTGCGCCAAATCGGCGATCAGTTGTTGGAAGATATCTTCAATGCTGCATTTAACGACTGGTAATTCTTCCTGACCTTATCAAAAAACACTTGCACGCCTTATTTTTGCTGCCTATATGACGCAGGATCGCTTTTTTCGCATGCTGAATGACCCCGAATTGTTAGGGAATATCTCCTATGAGGAGTTGAAAACCCTCGCATTGGCTTATCCGTATGCCCACAACCTGCGCTACCTACTTGC
>JAEUUT010000106.1 GCA_016787415.1 Saprospiraceae bacterium
CAGCCTGGTGGAAACGGACAATGACATTCAGTTTTTTAATGAAATAAACGGTGTCAATGAACTGGATAACAGTCGCTCCAACCATTTTATTTACAAGGAAAACATCAACGCAGCCTATCTCAATTACGCGAAATCATTTGCTCGTATGGATGTACAAGCGGGCCTGCGCATGGAGCAGACCATCACGCGAGGCAATCAGATTTCTTCCGGCGAACAGTTTGAACGCAAGTACGCCTACCTGTTCCCCAGCATTTTTGTCAACAGAAAACTGTCTGAAAACCACCTCCTGTCGTTTTCCTACAGCCGCCGTATCGACCGGCCCGATTACCGGCAATTGAATCCTTTCCGCATTTTTGTCGACTCGTATACTTATGTGGTGGGCGACCCGGGGCTGAAGCCGGTGTTGTCCAATTCATTTGAATTGAGCCATACGCTCAACCAGAAATACAGCCTCACGCTATCGTATGTGCAAAGTAAGGAAGTTATTACCGACGTGTTTGTGCAGGACGATTCCACAAAAATCTCCTATCAAATTCCGGCCAACCTGCAAAATTTCGAACAGGTAAGCCTGGGCGTATCCATCCCGTTCAGTGTGCGCAAATGGCTGAACAGCAGCATCACCGGCAGCATTTATTACAATCGGTACACCAGCCCATTTCAAAGCGGGCAATTGCTGAATGCCTCCACTTCCTGGGATTTGAATGTCAACAATTCCTTTTCGCTGGGCAAGGGCTGGTCGGCCGAACTGAGTGGCATGTACCAGTCGCGTATGGCCTGGGGGCTGTTTATCATCCGCGACCTCGCCCAGATCAACGCAGGTTTGCAAAAAACCTCCGCCGACAAACTATCCACGTTTAAACTGGCTATATCAGATATTTTTTATACCAACCACATCGCTGTGATCGTGCAATACCAGAATCAGGACTGGTACACCGATCGCACCTGGGACTCCAAAGTTGTCACCCTCTCCTACGTTCAGCGTTTTGGTAAAAACACGGTACAACAAGCCCGCCGACGCGCCACAGGGATTGAGGATGAGAAGAAAAGAGCGGGGTAGGGGCGAGGGGTAAGGGGCAAAGGGCAAGGGGCAAGAGGCAAAGGGCAAAGGGCAAGGGGGCAAGGGGCAAAGAAGGCTACCCAATCCCAGCCCTGAAAAGGCGTTGGTTCATTCGTTCGTTCGTCCGTTCATACGTTCGTCCATAAATTTTATACATCCCCTCTCTACTCTCACCCACCCTGAAAAAGTCAAAAACATCCCTTACGCACCCTGATAACCGATAACTGATAACCGATAACAAACAACCAGCATGCGCTATCTCCTCCCATTATTCCTTTTCCTCGCCGCCCACCTGCCTGCGCAGGATACCCGGGTGGCGCGCATCGACAGCATGATGACCTTTGCTGCCGAACACGGGCTTTTCAACGGCTCCATTTTTGTCTCGGAAAAAGGCAAATTGTTGTACCACAAGAGTTTCGGATATGCCAATTACGACACACGTGAGCCGGTGACCGAAAACACCCTGTTCAACCTGTGTTCCGTCACCAAGCAGTTTACAGCCATGGGCATTCTGATGCTGATGGAAGAAGGAAAATTAAGCCTGGACGACAGCCTGCAAAAATACTTTCCGGAACTGCCGTATGCCGTCACCTTGCGCCAGATGTTGCACCACATTTCGGGACTGCCCGATTACATGCAATTGGGCATGGAACACTGGAAAGAAGGCAACACGGCATCCAACCGGGAAGCCATTGCTTTGCTGGCCGAATACAAGCCAGCCATGCTGTTTACACCCGGCGAACGTTTTCAATATTGCAATACCGGCTATATTTTGCTGGGCAGCATAATAGAACAGGTATCGGGAATGTCTTATGCCGATTTTTTAAAAAAACGCATGTTCGAGCCGCTGGGCATGGTACAAACCAGGTTGTACCGCACCGTTTTTGACGAGTCCAGCCAACAAGGCATCGCTTACGGGTATGTGATCGACCCGGAGCAGGCAAAACTGACCCTGCCCAAAAACTTCACCCCTTACCGCAAACAGGTTACTACCATTACCGGCACCTATGGCGACGGCGGCCTGTTTTCCAGCAGCCACGACATGTGGTTGTGGGAACAGGGGCTCGAAGCGGGTCGGCTGGTAAAAAAAGAAACGCTGGAGGCTGCGTTCACCAGCGGCTTGCTCAATAACGGGCAG
>JAEUUT010000112.1 GCA_016787415.1 Saprospiraceae bacterium
GATTTTCCGCCGAAGAAGTCGAGGGTGTAGGCCACATCCGCTTTTTGCTGATCGATGATCGTATTCCAGATCGGATCGTTTGGCGTCAGGCCACTCACAAAGCGCGAGGTGCGGCGTACGCGGTCGAATTCGTACCAGAAATCTGCTGCGTAGTTCAACGTCAGCGAAGCGAACCAGAAGTCCTTGCCTTCATGGCGAATGCTGAATGCACCCGTTGTTTGCGGTGTGCGTGGCACGTAGAAATTTTCCTGGTACACGATACCGGCGTCGATGATCGGCACGGCAGCGCTGCCGTTGTCGAGCGAGAACAACAGTTTCGGGCGGTTGGTGTAGATGTACTTGCCGAGGTTGGCAGCGGCGCTGAACACCCAACTTGGAACCGGTTTGGCCTCGATGGCGGCTTCTACGCCTGCGTGGCGGCGATTCACGCCTTGCAGGATGGTCGCGCCAAAGAAAATTGGTTGTTCCAGCGAGTTATCATCCGAGCCGAAGCCCAGTGCGCCCAGGTCGAGTTCGCCGAGTACGCGGCCTACCGACCAGGCGCTGGCGAAGGTGTTTTCCGTTTCGTTTTTAAAGTCGGTGAGGTACGCTGTGAGTCGACCGCGCAGTTTGGGCGAACGCAGCAGGTAGCCACCTTCCACACTTGAAATCGTGGATGCTTCGATATTGGGCACTACGAAGTCGCGGGTGCGCGGCGCAATAAACGTATTGCGGAACAGCGGCGCGCGCGTACCGTACAAGCCATTGACATACAGGTAATTGCGGCCATTGGCTTTCCAGGTCAGGCCACCTTTTACCGTGTAGGTAGTGAAATTGACCTTTTCGGATTTACCTAGCGAATTATCAGGGAAACGGCCGCTTTGCATCAGGCCTTCGCGCTGCATGGAGGTTTGTTGTCCTTCTGCGGCGGCAAACACCTGGAACTTGGCCAGCGAGTATTGCAATTGCGCCCAGGCATTGGCCCGGGTAATGTTCTCGTTGTAGTTGTAGCCGAATATATCGCCTTCACGCACCACATTATTGGGCACACGCAGGTCGCTGTTACGGGCCAGCGGGTTGGTCTGGCCGTCGAAATTGCCGAAAAAGTCCCAGTCGGTCCAGAAGTCGCCACCCAGCAGGTCATCTACTACCTTGTAGTTTTTGCCCTGGTACCACTGATAGCGCGCGCCGCCGTTGAGCGTGGTGCGCGGGTTGATGGTGTGGTTGACGATGATATTTGCGCCCGCTTCGGTGTTGTCGGAGCGCTGATTTTCCATAATGTATATCGAGTTGTTGCCCGTCACACTGTTGCCAGTGCGGCCGTCGGCGTCTTCGATGGTCACATTGTTGTTGAGGTTCGACTGGTACAATTCAGCCCAGTCGATCTGGCGGGCGTTTTCATCGCCGGAAAGCAGGGCAGCCTGCAGGGCAATCATTGTAGAATCTTCCAGGCTGCTGGGCAGGCGGCGGTTGAAATCAGGGTTCGGGTTGCGGCCGTTGATGAAGTTGAGGCGGCCAAAGTCACTGCGACCTTTTTGTCCGTACACACTCGCCATCAGGTTGGTATTGATGGATGGCGTCCAGTCGTAGCGTAGGATGGCTGTTGGCTGGTGGTTGTAGGTTACGGAAGCATTGCGTTTGTCGCCATTCCAGTAGCCCCACAGCGGATTGTAGTAGTTGGAGCCGCTGAGGTCGTACATTTCCTGGAACGAGTCGGCACTGCGACCACGTTTGGTTGGCGCGCCGAACACCGCCAGGTTTAGGTTGTGTTTCTGGCTAAATTTTTTGTCGACGCTCAGAAAATACGCCCATGCATCCATAAAGGTGCCGTCGACGTATCCTTCCTGGGCCCAGCGGTGACTGGCCGAAGCGCTCACTGCCCAACCGCCAGGCATGAGGCCCGTGTTCATGGTCGCCATGATGCGGTTGCGGTAGGTGCGGTTGCTGCTGGCGTAGGAGATGCGCGTTTGTTTGCGCTGGCTCGATGCACGGGTGTCGATCATGGTAGCGCCGCCCAGGTCGCCGAAGGAAAATTCGGCAGCGTCGAGGCCCACAGTAGTCGAGCGCAGGCGCACCACGTCGTTGAGGCCGCCCAGTTCGCCATAAGCGGTGAAGCCGGTTTCCAGGTCGTTGAACGGAACACCGTTTACAAATGTCTGGAAATAAGCGCCGTCATAACCACGTTCGCGGAAACGGAAGGTGCTCCATCCATAGCCCGACAACTGCTGAAATACGTCGCGGCTGGCGTTGAGCACATTGGCTACTTCGCTGGCGCCGTCGGTCTCGGAATCGGCCTCTTCCAGCGTCACCGTAGGAATGTCGGTCGAACTCGCCACCGGATTGGTCACAGCGTTCGGGTCGCGGCGCATGGCATAGTCAATAGCCGGGTTCATCTCGGCTTTGATATGCACCTCCAGTTCCATCGGAAGAAAACCGGCATGGGTAATCACCAGCATGAATTTGCCGGGAGTAAGCCCCTCCAGGATAAATCGGCCGTCGGTGCCCGAAGCAGCGAGTTTGCCCGTATTACTCAGCACGACAGAGGCGTCGGCGAGAGGGGTTGCCGTTTCGGCATCGGTTACTCGTCCGCGCAAAATGACATTTTGCGAGAAAAGCACCTGCGAACACAGCAACAACAAACAGGGTAAAAGAAGTTTTTGAATCATTCAGAAGAAAATTGAAAGTAGTGGTGGCGGGGGCGACGAGGCTTTTTTGGGTAAAGGGTTGATAAAAGGGTTGATGAGGGTTGATAAAAGGGTTGATGAGGGTTGATAATCAGTGGCTTGAGGTAAGGAGGAGAATTTTCATTCATTGAGTGGCTGAACATCAACCCTCATCAACTCTTATCAACCCTCATCAACCCTTTTTCAAAAAAAAGCGCTGCAAATGTACTCCACGCCCCTCTACCAAAGTTTGAAAGTTTCGTGTTAATTTATTGCAAAGCGCGGCTTTTTTCCGTGCAAAACGGTGTTCCTTTGCGATCTTATTCCATGTTTTTCACTATTACGACATGCTTCGGCGTGTTTTGCTCTTGCCACATGAATTTGCCAAAGTTTGCTTTCCTGCTCTCGCTTTGTTTGTTTTCTACCATTGCTACGGCGCAAAAAGATTATAAAGTCGGCTCGATCGGGTTTTACAACCTGGAAAACCTGTTTGATACCATAGATTCGCCGACTACCAACGACGCCGACTTTTTGCCAAGCGGAAGACTTTTGTGGAATACGCCGAAATACGTGTCCAAACAAGCCAATATGGCCAAGGTCATCAGCCAACTGGCCGTAGAACTCACGCCCGACGGCGTAGCCATCCTCGGCGTGGCGGAGGTCGAAAACCGAAAAGTGCTGGAAGATTTGGTGGCGCAACCCGAGTTGAAAGACCGCCACTATCAAATTGTACACTACGACTCGCCCGACGAGCGCGGTATCGACGTAGGACTGCTTTACCAGCCGAAATACTTCAAGGTACTGGGCAGCAAAGCCATTCCGGTGGCGCTGAAAGACCCGAAAACCGGCGATCAGGATTTTACCCGCGACATCCTGTACGTGGCCGGTGAATTCGACGGTGAACCCCTGCACGTGATGGTCGGTCACTGGCCCTCGCGCCGTGGCGGCGAATCGGGCTCTGCCTGGATGCGTGCTGCTGCCGCCAGTGTGGTGCGCCATACGGCCGACAGCCTGCGCACCTTGAATCCGGATGCCAAAATCGTGTTTATGGGCGACCTCAACGACGACCCTTCCGACAAAAGCATGACCAAGGTGCTGGGCGCCAAAGGCAAGGCCGATGATGTGACCAAAGACGAGTTTTACAACCCCATGTACGATATGTTCAAAAGCGGCAACGGCACGATGGCTTACCGCGACGCCTGGAGCCTGTTCGATCAGGTGGTGGTGTCAAAAGCCCTGGTGAATAAAAAGACCTCTGGCTGGCAACTCTACAAAGCCATGGTGTATCGGCAGCCCTGGCTCCTGCAAACGGAAGGCGCTTTCCGTGGCTACCCATTCCGCACGTATGTCGGCGATATCTTTATCAATGGATACAGCGACCACTTGCCGGTTTACTTGTTCTTCCTGAAAAAGCCGTAGGCTTTTTTGTTATCCGTTATTGGTTATCCGTTATCAGGGATGGTGCGTTTGCCCTGCTCTACCACCCCTGATAACTGATAACAGATAACGGATCACCAATAACAGATAACTAATGCGCGTTGGCCTGCTCTCCGATACCCACTCTTACCTCGATCCGCGTGTGTTCGATTATTTTGCCGAATGCGACGAAATATGGCATGCCGGTGATTTCGGCACTTTGGAGGTGGTGGATGCGCTGCGGGACTTCAAACCCCTGCGCGGGGTGTATGGCAACATCGATGGCGCTAAAATAAGGGCGGAAATGCCGCTCGACCTGCGCTTTGAATGCGAAGGCGTACCGGTTTTTATGACCCATATCGGCGGCTATCCCGGCCGGTATGAGCCGCGTGTGCGTAAATTGCTGGAAGAAAATCCGCCCCGGCACGGCCTTTTTATCAGCGGCCACTCGCATATCCTGAAAGTGATGCCCGATAAAAAACTCGATTTCCTGCACATCAACCCGGGCGCTTGCGGCAACGAAGGCTGGCACAAGGTGAAAACCCTGCTGCGCTTTTCGTTGGAAGCAGGTACTATCGGCAACCTGGAAATAATTGAACTGGGCAGCCGGGGAATACGGGCAGGAAATGAAAAAATGCAGTAGTTTTGCCGGCGCTTTAGTACACGGTCCCGTAGTTCAACGGATAGAATTGGAGTTTCCTAAACTTTAGATATGGGTTCGATTCCCGTCGGGGCCACATTCCAATATGACTCATCCCGAATTTTGGTTAAGGCCAGGATTCGGGATTTTTTTGTGGCTATTTCCCACAGATTTTCCCGCAGAGTTATTTCCCGCAGAGTAGTTTCCCGTAGAGTAATTTCCCGCAGAACTCGCAGAATACACGCAGATTTACGCAGAATGTAGAGTACACCTGTTACTGAATATTTGTGTACGCTACGTTCTGCGTAAATCTGCGTGTATTCTGCGAGTTCTGCGGGAAATTACTCAGCGAGAAATAACGCTGCTGAAATCAACCAAACCAATCTGTTTCGAGCCGAAAAATTCGGGATGTCTCATGTTTTTTTTAAATTGAACTGTTTTTTTTATTCGTAAAATAATTGTAGTAAATTTCAGTAGCCTTTTTACTATTTATGACATCCATAAACTGCTTGTCATTATCTACAAAATCGGATTTTAATGCAGGGGATAAATCAAGGGCGGGTATCACATGGCTCCAATCAAATAATTCAGCATAAAAATGGGTCCCATGCAGCACTAAACTACTCAAAGTATTAAGATTTAAATGAGAATAACCCCAAAAATTAAAATATTCAATATTTGCAAGATTTCCCATTTTGGAAAGGTCAATGTGATGGCACAGTCCAATAGTAAAACTTTTGAGGTTCGTCAATCTATCCAGATCATGGACTTCCTTTAAGCCATAGCAATCGTAAATGATCAGGTCTTTTAATTTAGATAGTCCCGACAACCCATTAATAGTAACCAATTTTGGATTACCCGTAAAGGCTATGTCCTCCAGATTGATTAGGTGTTCAATACCATCTGTTTCTTTAAAATTTTTACAATTAAAAAAAACTAGACTTCTTAAAGTAGTTAGTTCGGTAAGCCCTTTTGGAATTTTACTAAACCTGCATCCCCAGAAAGTGATTTTTTCTAAATTTTTTATTGATTTCAAGTTGGAAACATCCGTTACAGCAGAGTAGGATATTTCCACTTCATTTATTTCATTAAAATTAGATGCGTCTTTTGGGACTTTTCTTTTTTTACCAAGATTAATTTCCAAATACCTTGATTCGTTTGTTCTACTTTCAAGTATTCTGTACATGTTTTGTAATTATTAGTCTTGTAGTGCGATTGCAAACGAACTAAAACGGTCAATAGTTCCCTAACCACTTGTCCAAAGCCTTTTTGCAGTCGGCAGTGGCCTCTTTCGCCTCGGGCGGGCCATTCAGGGCATCCCGGAGGGTTTGCATGGCGGGCCGAAAGTCCACACCCATACCTTCATATTTTTCCACGGTAGTCAGTACGTTTCTGACGGCAGAATCGAACCCTACGCCGCGGAAACTGCCGCCACGCCGGATGCGTTCCCGGATGATGGTGGCTTGTTGGAGTACGCCCTTTCGAACGGCATCCGGGAAAAGGGCTTTGTCGTCCACTTCGTTGGAGGCTAAAAACGTGAAAACCTCCTCGGCCCAGCCCGTGTCGAGTCGTCGCACGAGTTCTTCTTGCCAGTCGGGGCGGGTTTTTATTTTTGCGATGGCCTTTTCACGGATGATGGGGTTACGGTTACGATCGGTGTGGACCATCAGGAAAATCATATTTTTTTGGAGGTCGCAAGCGTCGATGTTTTGCAGGATGCCCTGATCAAAGTCGCTCAACTCGTTCGGATCCCGGGTCAGGCGCCGAAAGGTGGCGGACAGGTACGAGGCCGTTTGTTGCAGTAAAAATCCTGCCACCATCAAAGCCCCCAGTCCGGCGACGCCTTTCAGCGACCATTCGGCGAAGTGGGTCGGCAGGCGTTCGCGGAGCCCTTCGTTGAGCAGTGCCGCACCGGCCAAAATGACCACGACGGGTAGCACGAACGCGACAAATTTAAAAATCAAACGCAGCGACGGCGGGCTTTCGTTTTGGCCCATCGCACTGACGCCCAGGGCCAGCACGATGCAAAGCATCCCCAGTGTCACCTTCAAAAAACGCCTGCCCCCGCTGCCGCCCACCCACTGAAACCCGCCGCTCGCGCCGATGGCAAGGGTGGCCGCTGCGAAACAAGCAAGCAGGAAAAGATTGCCATAGATGATAGCGTA
>JAEUUT010000157.1 GCA_016787415.1 Saprospiraceae bacterium
TTTTTTGTCCAAACCAAGCAATTAGCGAAAAACCATGTCGTTTCACTTTTACTTTCGGGGATTAACCTGAACTTCACGACATGAAATTATTCCTGACGGCAGTTTTTTCGATATGCTGGTGCTGGGCGAGCGCGCAGGACCCCATTTTTTCGCAGTTTTATGCCATGCCGTTGCAAATCAATCCCGGATTTGCAGGAAGTGCATTTGCGCCGCGCATCGGACTGGCATACCGCAACCAATGGACGGGCTTCAACAATGCCTATCGCACCTATGCAGCCTCCTACGAACAACAACTGGAACGCCTCAACAGCGGCATCGGCTTCAATATAGAGGGCGATAATGCCGGCGACGGGATATTGCGCAGCACACGCCTGTCGGCCGTGTATGCCTATCAACTCCTGATAAATGACGGGCTGGCACTCAAACTTGGCGTGGAGGCTGGCGCCTGGCAAACCAACCTCGACTGGGACAAACTGATTTTTCCGGATCAGATAGACCCTATTGGCGGAATAGGCAACAATACCGGCGAAATTCGCCCCGACGTGACCACTCAAACCCGCCTCGATCTGTCGGCAGGGTTGATGGTACTCAGCGAAAAATTCTACGCCGGTGGCGCCCTCAAACACCTCAATACCCCCAACGAAGGTTTTTTGCTGGTGAATAACAATGTGAACAGAGGGCTTCCGCTGCGGTACACCCTGCATGCAGGCACCGAAATCATTGTTAAAGAAGGCAATAAACGTACATCACCCTCGTTTATCTCACCGAATTTCCTGTTCGTATCGCAAGGACCTTACAGACAATTAAATGTTGGAGCCTATGCCGGGCTCGATCTTGTGTTCGTCGGCGCCTGGTATCGCCATACTTTCAGGAACTCCGATGCCGTTATTGTGCTGGCGGGCTTCAAAAAAGATATTTTCAAGGTCGGACTCAGTTACGATATGACCGTATCAGGACTGGCTGGCCGCTCCGGAGGAACCTACGAACTCACTTTTGGTATCCTTTTTGATAAAAACGAACGCCTCCGAAAAAAGAAACAACACGCAGATATCAACAATTGCCTTCGAATGTTTCAGTAATATTCTCGGTTTTTTCGTTAAATTTGGAAGAGTCTGCGAAAATAGAATGCTTTATTTGCCTACATTTGCCACTCATTTTTTAAAACTTGTTTTTTTATAAACAATGAAAAAAACACTCATTCACGGGTTGAGCTTGCTGCTATTGGTCCTGCTCGCTGCCAGCTGCGGTAAAAAAACCGAAAAATCTGCAACGACCGGCTGGAAATACAATGACCAAAAGTGGGGCGGCTTTGAAAAAACAGACTACGAAGGCCAGGCGACAGGCCCAAATCTTGTACTGGTCGAAGGCGGTACCTACACCATGGGCCTGACCGATCAGGATGTTACATTCGAATGGAACAACATGCCACGCCGCGTAACGGTATCCTCTTTCTACATGGACGAAACCGAAGTGCGCAACATCGATTATCGCGAATACCTCTACTGGATTGATCGCGTATACGGTGAAACGTATCCGGAAGTGTGGAAACGCGCTCTGCCCGACACACTGGTATGGCGCGAAGAACTGGCGTACAACGAACCGCTGGTAGAGTCGTATTTCCGTGCTCCTGACTACAACGAATACCCGGTAGTAGGTATCAACTGGAACCAGGCCAACGAATTTACCAAATGGCGTACCGACCGCGTAAACGAAATGATCCTCATTCGCCGCGGTATCATCGATCCGGCTCCTGACCAGAAAAACGAGAACAACTTCAACACAGAAGCATACCTCGTTGGTCAGTACGAACCCAGCGTTCGCAAAAACATTAAGGACCAACGCACAGGAGGCGAACGCCGTGTACGTGTAGAAGACGGTATCCTTCTGCCCGCATACCGCCTCCCAACGGAAGCGGAATGGGAATATGCCGCGCTTTCGCTGCTCGGCAACCAGGCTGCCAGCAAAGACGAACTCATCAGCGACCGTCGTATCTATCCATGGGATGGCAATACTGTTCGCTACCAGAAACGCAACAAGTACCAGGGTAAAATGCTGGCCAACTTCAAGCGCAGCGGTGGTGACTATGGCGGTATGGCAGGCGCTCTGAACGACCGCGCCTTCACCCCCGGCCCCGTTCGTAGCAACTGGCCCAACGACTACGGTCTCTATAACATGGCCGGTAACGTAAACGAATGGACTGCCGACCTGTACCGTCCGATGACCAGCGCTGACCTTGTCGACAACGAAAACCAGGACCTGAACTCCTATCGCGGTAACATCTTTACGACCAAGAAACTGGACCCGGAAACTGGTGCTCCGGTAACAAAAGACAGCCTTGGCCGACTGATTTATGAAATGATGGATACAACGACCACAGCCCTGCGTGACAACTACAAACGCCCTGAAGTGTACAACTTCCTTGACGGTGACAGAGAATCGCTCGTAGAATACCGCTATGGTGTGAGCACCCTCATCAACGACCAGGCGCGTGTAATCAAAGGCGGCTCCTGGGCCGACCGTGCTTTCTGGCTTTCGCCGGGCACACGTCGTTTCCTCGACGAGAACAAATCCAGCCGCACTGTTGGCTTCCGTTGCGCTATGACCCGCAAAGGTGGCCCAACCGGTAACGGCGAGCCTGACGGCAATATGTTCAAAACAAAAAGGAAAAAAGAAAAACGCCGCTACGACTAATCTTCAGCGTCGAAATACTTTGCTGAAAGGGCCGGCCTGCACTGCGCAGACCGGCCCTTTTCATTTCCTGAAACCTTATAGAAAATGCTTCGTGAGCATGATTTTAGCAAAAAAAACCACCCACTTGGCATTTGGCAAACAAAAATTTGCACTTTGACGCTAATAAAAAATGAATTTCCGCGCGGCTTTGTTGGAAATTGTAATGCCTACACTATTTTTACCGCCACTAAAATTCACCTTTCTCCATAGAGGGGCATTTTTAGGGTGCTGAAATTTTTTTTTCGTGTGGTACACACCACAAACTTCCTTGCCTGCATCTAAGTAGGCAATCGGTTTTTAAACGAATCATTTGTTTTCAGCCCTGTATAAAATGCGCTGTCTGGCGAGAATCAGTCAAACTAAATCATTCATTAACTAAAAATCTTTACGCAGCATGACAGCAGCAAAACCCACACAGGCAAAACAACAACAAGGTGGTGGCCTCTCGGCGATTTTCCCGTTCATCATTATTCCTGTTTTGTACGTCGTAGCATTTATGATCTGGAAGTATGTCTTCGGCTCTCCTGCCAACTTCGTAGATGGCGACAACACGAAAGACCCTCTGCCCGGTAACTACCCCGGTACCATCTATAAAGGTGGCTTCGTGGTTCCAATCCTGTTAACCCTCTTCTTTACGGTAATCGTTTTCGTTATCGAACGCTTCATTACCCTGAATAAAGCACGTGGCGCAGGTAAAGTAGACACATTCGTTCGTGCTATCAAAGGCTTCCTCGACCGTGGCGATATCAACGGCGCGATCGCTGCTTGCGACAAGCAAAAAGGCGCTGTTGCCAACGTTGTACGCGCAGGTCTGCACAAATACGACGAAATGACCAAAATGACGGGCATGGAAAAAGACGAGAAAGTAATCGCTATCCAGAAAGAAGTGGAAGAAGCCACAACGCTGGAACTGCCGATGCTCGAGAAAAACCTGAACATCCTGGCTACGATCGCTTCGATCGCTACCCTGATGGGTCTGTTCGGTACGGTACTCGGGATGATTCGTTCGTTCGCATCGCTCGCTACTGCCGGCGCTCCGGACTCCACGGCTCTGGCTACAGGTATCTCCGAGGCCCTTATCAACACGGCACTCGGTATCGGTACTTCCGCTGTGGCAATCATTTTCTATAACTTTTTCACCAGTCGTATCGATGGCCTTACTTACCGCATTGATGAAGCCGGTTATAGCCTGACGCAGACATTCGCGGCAAAAGAAAACTAATTCTCTTCACGTTTTTAACGGAGAAAAAATATGCCAAAACATAAACCGAAACGGAGCGCGCCTTCCATCGACATGACGGCGATGTGCGACGTGGCGTTTCTGCTGCTTACCTTCTTCATGCTCACTGCAAAAGCAAAACCGCAGGAACTGGTGGTAGTAGACACTCCTTCGTCTATCTCCGAAACCAAGTTGCCCGATGCCGGCACCCTGACCATTATGGTCGACAAGGACGGGAAAGTATTCCTGGATATGGCCGGGCAACATACGCGTATGGATTTGATCAGTGCGATGAATTCAACCTACCAGATGGGTCTTACAGAAAAAGAAATGAATGTGTTTTCCATCGTTGGGGGATTTGGTGTGCCACGCAATCAGTTGAAAAAATTCCTCAATACGGAACCTTCCGAGCGGGGCAGATTTCCATCGGCAGGTATTCCAATCGACTCGGCTGACGTCAACAAAAGCGAACTGGCCAACTGGATTCACAATGCACGTCTTTCTCAATTCCGTATGAAACAGGAAGGTAAAGTGAAAGATGAATATGTCATCGTGGTGAAAGCCGATGCCGACACGCCTTACCCGGCGGTACAGTCAGTAATCAATACCCTGGTCGACATCAATGTGAACAAATTCAACCTCATCACCTCTATGGAAGGCAAGCCGGGAGCGGAAGGCAAAAAATAGAGGATCTCATCACTTAAAAAAGCAAGCGCGCAATGGCTGAAATAGCACAAGACAGTGGTGGTGGTCATAAGAAAGGTGGGAAGGTAAGGTCCAAGAAAATGTCCACACGTATCGACTTTACGCCGATGGTGGACCTGGGCTTTCTGCTCATTACGTTTTTCATGCTGACAACTACGCTCGCTAAACCCAATATCCTGGCGCTGGTGATGCCCGAAAAAGACATCAAAAAAGAAGATGTCGAACCCGTAAAAGAATCGAAAGTGCTCACACTACTGCTGGGCCCCAACGATAAGGTTTACTGGTACGAAGGGATTACAGATGCCAAACTGGATTCTACCGACTACTCCGCCGAAGGCCTTCGTCAGGTTATCCTGAATAAAATGGAAAAGGTGAAAGGACAGTTCGGTATGGAAGACTATGAAGATTTTAAAACAAAAGAACCTCGTAAAGGCTCTTTTATCAACGTGATCATCAAGCCGACCAAAGATTCCAGATACAAAAACCTGGTAGATGCACTCGACGAGATGGCCATTACCAAAGTACGCTACTATGTGATTCTCGATATTTCCAAACTGGAAGAGGACTTCATCAAAAATCCTGCTGCCGGTCTGAAATTCAATGCAGATCAACAAGTAGAGGCTGCTACCAAGTAGTGCCGTACGACAACGCTGATTAATTTGTTCAACAACTTAAAAATCTAACGAATGGCAGAAGAAAAAGGCCTCGCCCAAGAAAGGGACATGCTGGATATCATCTTCGCCAACCGGAATAAAGCATATGGCGCTTATCAACTGCGCCGCTCCTATACCCAATACCTGGGAAGAGCGCTTGTTATCGGTTTGCTGTTGATCGGGTTATTCTTCGCACTCCCAATGATTCTGAGTGCGGTTCGTGGCCTGGTGCCCAAAGAAAAACCCATCGATGTCATAGCAGAACTGGGTCCGCCACCGGATATCGATCCGAACAACCCGCCGCCTCCACCGCCGCCGCCACCTCCTACGCCGCCGCCGCCTACGCGTTCGACGGTGAAATTTGTACCGCCCGTTATCAAAAAAGACGAAGAGGTACAGGAGGAAAAACCACCGGCTGTGGAAGAACTCATCGAAAAAAAGGAAGACATCGGTACCGAAGACAAACAAGGTAACGATGAAGCCGCTCCCGCCATCGATGAAAACCCGTCGGAACTTCAGGTCATCGAACAACCCAAAGTAGTAGAAGAAAAAACCTACGAACTGTTCGATATCCAGAAGCCGCCGAGTTTCCCGGGCGGTGAAGCCGAACTGATGAAGTTCCTCAGCAAAAACATCGAATACCCAACCCTCGCCAAGGAAAACAATATCCAGGGCGTTGTGGCACTTACCTTCGTGGTAGGTAAAGACGGTTCGGTAAGCGATGTTCAAGTAGTGAAAGACATCGGTGGCGGCTGCGGCAAAGAAGCCGTCCGCGTCGTAAAAGCCATGCCTAAATGGGTCGCCGGTGAAGCAAACGGTAACCCGGTAAAGGTACGTTTTACACTTCCGGTACGCTTCCGTCTGGACTAATTCAAACGGTCATTACACCGCATAAAAAAGCGGCGTCGAGCAATCGGCGCCGCTTTTTTTGTGCCGAAAAAAAGTTAAAAAATTATATAAAAAAAACTTCTCCTTACACACCAAAATATTGATTGTCAGCATCTTGTATATAGTTGTTCACTCCTAAAACGCATTGTTATGGCTGACATCCCCACCGCTTCCAACGCCCCTCCGGGCCGGAAGCCACGCGCCCACCGCATGTCGACCCGCATCGACTTTACCCCCATGGTCGATCTGGGTTTTCTGCTCATTACTTTTTTTATGCTGACCACTACACTGGCCAAACCTTCGCTCATGGCATTGGTCATGCCCGATGATTCGGGGCCCACAAAACAGGATGTTCAGGCTTCCAAATGCCTTACCCTCATCCTCGGCGCCCACGACCGCGTGTACTGGTATGCAGGACTCAACGAAGCCCAACCCGACTCTACCAATTTTTCTGACACAGGTCTTCGCCGGGTTATTCTTGACAGAATGCAGCAGGTAAACCAAAAATGGGGCCTCGAAATCCATAAAGACCCCAAATCCGGCCTGGAAAAACAAGGCTCTTTGCTCTACGTACTTATAAAACCCGAACCCGGCTCCCGCTATCGAAACCTGGTGGACGCACTGGATGAAATGGCGATCTGCGGAGTGCGGTATTATACGGTAATGTAGGGTTGATAAGGAGGTAGTTTGAACAGGATTTTAGGGATTGGAAAGAATTAGAAGGATTCCTAACGTAGTAGCCAAAATTTTAGAAATTTAAAAAATTGTCAACACGAAGTCGGTAATCCTTCTAATCCTTTCCAATCCCTAAAATCCTGTTCAAACTACCTCCTCATCAACCCTCATCAACCCACTCACACCCAACTCACACCCAACCCACTCACACATTATGGCAACTTCACAAACGAATGTGTCCTACCGGGACGCACTGGACATCGTATTTGCTCACCGAAACCGGGCTTATGGCGCCTACGCCCTACGCCGCGAGTACCCTGTAAACCTTGGAAAAGCCCTGGGCTTTGGACTGCTCCTCATCGGGCTTTTCATTGCCTTACCACACATTGTAAAAGCATTTTCAGGGCTGGTACCTGAAAAAACAGTGGTGTACGATGGCGAAATCGTACTCGGACCGCCACCCGATATTGATGTGCCACCCCCAACACCGCCACCGCCGCCGGCCACGCCTCCTCCTCCTGCCCGCGCCACTGTGCGCTTTGTGCCGCCGGTGGTGATGGAAGACGATAAAGCACAAGAAGAACCGCCTCAGGCAGTAGAACTTGTGCTGATCGATAATGCTCAGGTAGGCGTGGTAAACCAAACCGGCACGACTGATGGCCCTCCGGACGACATTAACCCCGATGATTTTGCAGGCGCAGGCGTAATTGTGTCGCAGGTCAAAAAGGAAGAAGAAATCTACGACGGCTTCGGCGTCAATAAAATGCCTGGTTTCCCCGGTGGCGAACGCGACCTGATGGCTTATATGGCTAAAAACATCGAATACCCCGCCCTGGCCAAGGAGAATAATATTCAAGGCACCGTCGTACTCGGGTTTGTGGTGGGCAAGGACGGTACCATCAACGATGTAAGCATTCTTAAAGACATCGGTGGCGGCTGTGGCAAAGAAGCCTTACGCGTAGTGCGCAGCATGCCCGCCTGGATTCCGGGCGAAGCCAACGGCCATGCGGTAAAAGTGCGCTTTACGCTGCCGGTGCGGTTTAAGTTGGAGGGTTGATTTTATGGTTGATGAGGGGGGAGTTTGAACAGGTTTTTGGGATTGGAAAGGATTAGAAGGATTCCTAACGTAGTAGCCAAAATTTTAGAAATTTAAAAAATTGTCAACACGAAGTCGGTAATCCTTCTAATCCTTTCCAATCCCTAAAACCCTGTTCAAACTACCTCCTCATCAACCTCATCAACCTTATCAACCTCATCAACCAAATATAAACCTGCCTTTCCTCATCCCCCACTAAAATTGTCCCCTCAATTTTTACCTTTGGCAAAATTTTTCTTTTCAACGTAAAAGTAACTTTGCCATGCCCATTTCCCGTCGCAAACTATTGCAAACCCTGGGCGCCGCCGCCGGCGCCACTATGCTGAGCGGTTTCACCGATGCTTCTGAAAACTATTTTGAAGACATTCCGGCGCTCGACAAGAATCCGCGCTTTGTCAATCCTGCCAAGCCGGTGACGGTTATTACGCTGGGGGCGGGCAACCGGGGCAACGTGTACGGCAACTATGCCCTGAGTTACCCGGAAGAAATGGACATAGTGGGTGTGGCGGAGCCGATTCCAATTCGCAACGAGCGTTATGCCCAAAAACACGCTATTCCAGACAAGCACCGTTTCGATACCTGGGAGCGTGTGTTTGAGCGGCCCAAGTTTGCCGATGCGGTGATCATCAGCACGCCCGACAACCTGCACTACGGCCCTTGCATGGCCGCGCTGAAAGCAGGCTACGACGTATTGCTGGAAAAGCCCATCGCGCCGACCGAACAGGAATGCCGCAATATCCTGGAACTGGCCAAAAAAACGGGCCGCATCGTAGCGGTTTGCCACGTGCTGCGCTATGCGCCATATTTCGTCAAACTTCGCGAAATCGTGCAGTCCGGCGCCATCGGACAACTCATCAGCATCCAGCACCTGGAGCCCATCGAACACGTACACATGAGCCACAGTTACGTGCGTGGCAACTGGCATAACAAGAACGAAACAACCCCGATCCTGCTGGCCAAAAGTTGCCACGACCTCGATATTCTGCGCTGGATCGTAGATGCGCCTTGCCGGCAGGTGGTAGCGATGGGCAATCTCAAGTGGTTCCGCGCCGAAAACGCGCCGGCCGGCAGCACTGACCGTTGTACCGACGGTTGTGCCGCCGAGGCGACCTGCCCGTACTCCGCCCTGAAAATTTATTATCGCAACCGCCAGCGTGTCAACGTGTTCGACTTGCCGGATGAACCCGAAAAGCAAGGGCCGGCTATTCTGGATCGCCTTCGCACCACCAACTATGGCCGCTGTGTGTATAAAATGGACAACAACCAGGAAGACCACTACGTGACCGCCATCGAATTTGAGAACGGCGTAACGGCGAGTTTCAACATGGTGGCTTTCACGTCTTATGAAGGTCGCCGCACCCGTTTGATGGGCAGTATGGGCGACATCGTGGGCGATATGGAGAAGTTTACACTCACAGATTTCCGTACGGGCAAAAGTACCGTGTACGACAGTAGCGTGGCTGGCGACATGCACGGTGGCGGCGACTGGCGGCTGGTGCGCGACTGGCTACAGGCCGTGGGGCAACACGACCCGACGCTCCTCACTTCCACCATCGATGCCAGTATCGAGAGCCACTTGATGGGATTCAAAGCGGAAAAAAGCCGCGTGACGAATAAGATAGAACAGATGCGGGGATCGTGAGAGGCAAAGGGCAAGAGGTGAAAAAGCAAGAGGCAAGGAGCAAAGGGCAAGGAGCAAAGGGCAAAAGGCAATAGACAAGAGATAAAGGACATGCCATCTTGCCTCTTGCCCTTTGCCTCTTGTTTTTTATGCTGGCTCGCGGATTAAGGGAAAGGTAGCCTGTGCGCCAGAAAAATAAATTAACGTGAGTTTTGGATAGAAAGCCACAAAAACAAAACATAAACACTTGAAAATCAAAATATTGGCCAAGCCTATGTAGGGACGGCCTTATTCAAATCCCGATTTTTCCCCCTTTCCTGCGGTTGAGAGCACCCATGTTTGAGTCCCGCCACAGGCGGGACGAGTTTGGGTGCGAACCCGCAGGAAAGGGAGCAAAATCGTAGGATTTGAATACAGCCTTGATTTTTTCGTTCTTTTTCATCAAGGAAAAAGAACAGTATAGCACGATGACTATGCTCGCGCTCTTGACATCTCACACAAAACCTATCCAAAACTCACGTTAAATTAGTACATTTTTATTGTCTACAGTAAACTCATGCCCTATGAAACACGCATATATTCTTCTTCATATCGTGCTAATTTGCACTTTCCTTTCCTGTAAGAAAGACCCAGCACCCACAATAATAAAAGGTATTGTAGTTGACAGTAAAACAAACGAACCGATTAGCGCAGCAAGTATCGCACTCAACATTAGGGTGCCTTCTGCGCATGGTCAGGAAACGACTGTGACAAAATATATTAAATCTGATAGCGAGGGACACTTTTCATATACTACAAGCCCTGATGCAATAAGTTGTTCCCTATATACTATTACAGCAATCAGTTACGCAGGGAAGAGGGTAGGTTATCAGGAGTTTGAAATAAGAATGGAAGCAACTAATGAATTTAGAATCTCCCTAATCAAACTTGACGCTGTTCTTCAAATCCATGTTAAAAATCAACATGACCAGGATAATAATGTGTACATAGTTGTTTCTAATCCAACACGTTTAAAAGAAGCAAGATATGTGTGGGCCGAGCAGACATTTTGGCCTTTTAATATCCAAATCGGCACCGAACACACCCTTACTATTCCTGTTAGATCAGAAGAGTTTACAACAATTTACTGGGGTAATGACAATTTCTCTCCATTCGCAACTGCACCTTTTCGTGACTCATTATTCATTAACGAAGGGGAAGTGCTAAATTATTTTATAGAATTTTAATCTTACTTATAACAAAATAAAACATTTTTTACAAAATGAATTGGACACACAAGTACTCTATTATAAAGAAGCATGCCTTTCTGATAAACATAGATCAGAGGTTTATGAAAATTAATCTTACCACAACAACTCACATAACTAAACACAACTACCTATGAAATTTTCTATTCTCTCCTGTCTGTTATTAACCGTACTTACCTTCTCCGCCTGCGGCGACGACGATGATCCACCAACAATTGAATCGCGACTGCTGGGTGTGTGGCTCCGCCAGGAATACTGGGAAGACCTTGGCGCTGATGGCGACCTCGATCAAATATTCTCCGACGGAGGTTGCGACCTGGATGATCAGTTTGACTTCAAGGCAGGCGGCGTCATACAATACAATGATGGCACGATTCATTGTGACCAATTTTCACTTGCATTCCCAGGAGAATGGGAATTGCTCAACAACGATCAGGAACTGTCGATCACCTTTGAAGGCTTGGGTGAAGTATGGTACTATACAATTACAGATATATCGGAGACGCGCTTAGAATTGGATCGGATATTCCCGGACGATCCGAATGCGCATCTGCCGTTTGAAAAATTGGTTTTTCGGCGTTAAAAAGTAAACATAAGACATCCCGCATTTTTCGGCCCCAAACAGATTGATTAGGTTGATTTCATCCCGTAGAGTAACGTAGATTAATTTCCCGCAGAACTCGCAGAATACACGCAGATTTACGCAGAACGTAGAGTACACAAATACATAGACATAGTAAATTGTGTACGCTACGTTCTGCGTAAATCTGCGTAAATCTGCGTGTATTCTGCGAGTTCTGCGGGAAATTACTCTACGGGAAAATCTACGGGAGTTACGCTCTGCAGGAAATAGCCACAAAAAATCCCGAATCCTGGCCTTGACCAAAATTCGGGATGACTCATGTTTCATCAAGCCAACTTCCAATCACTTATTTCTTCCCTTTACCGCCCGTACCATTTGCAGGAGTAGTCGGCGTGGCAGGCGAAGGCGGCGTTGCCGGCGCCAGCGTACCCGATTCTGCTGCTTTCATCAGTTCGAGGCCTGTTTCGTTGGTAGGTGCCAGTTCGAGCAGTTGAGCGGCATTCAGTTTAACATTGGCGGCATCGCCCTGGTTGTAGTAGTAGTAGGTGAGGTACTCCAGTGCTGCGATCAGGTCGGTTTTGTTTTTCACCTTGTCGGCGGAAGCGATGCTTACATACGTTTCAAAGTAGGTTTTGGCTTTACCAAATTCCATGATCAACTCCGGATGCTTTTCCACGTCGGGGTCCTGTTTGGCGGCTGCCTTACCGGCCCAAAGCCAGCCGAGGCCCGACTGAGGCGCTTTTTCTGCTACAATTTTAAAGATATTCTCGGCCTTCACGTAGCGAAGCGTATCAGGGTCTTTGCAGTAGAACTGCGCCAGGCCCATTTTGTAGGTATCGGAGATGTAGTACTTGTTGGTGGCGGGCAGCGAGTCGAGGTACACTTTGTACGACTGCACGGCGCCGCAGTAGTCTTTGCGGGAGTACTGAATTTCTGCGATTTCCTTGTTGAGTTCCCAACTGCCACCGCTGCTATCCATCTGAATGGATTTTTGCAGGTTGCTGATCGCCATACTGGTATCGCCTTTGGTTTTGAGTTGGAGGCGGCCGAGGTACAGGTAGTCAGACAGCAGGACTTTTTCAGGAGTTACCACTTTGAAGTAATCGTTCAGGATGTCGAGGCCACGCTGGTAGTCGCCATTTTCGTAGTCGCAATAAGCCTGCAGGCGGCGCAGGTAGTTTTTGGTGCCGTCTTTTTTCAGGATTTTCTCCACGAGTTCGCTGGTTGCTTTACAGTCTTTGTTGATGTAGAGCGTGTTGGCGAGTTGCATCTCGTCTTCGATGGTCACTTCCGTACCGTTGGCTACCAGGTCTTTATAGGCTGTCAGGGCTTCCGCCCATTTGCGGGTTACGAAGTAATATTCGGCTTTTGCGCGCAGGGCTGGAGTGAACGTCGGGCCCACAGCAATGGCTTTATTGATATTGCTTTCGAATTTTTCCGGCAATTTGGCGGCTTTGTACACCTTGGCCAGCATGAGTTTCGGCAGCGGGTTTTTAGGCTCCAGCGATTCTGCATACTCATAGTTTTGGGCTGCCAGGCCACCGTTAGGCATCACTTTATAGGTGTAGCCCAGCGACATGAGGGTAGCGAAGTCCTTGCTGTTCACATCGAGTGCGGCTTTCAGTTCCGTTTCAGCGCGGGTGTAATTGGGGCGTTTGCTGCCCGGAGAAACGTAGAACAGAAAAGATTCACCGATCAGACGGTAAGGTGTGACGTCTTTTTTAGCGTTTTTAGCCGCTTTACGGAATTGGTTGGTCGCTTCGGTATCGTCGTTGCGAAGCAAGGCTATACGACCGTTGGCCACGAGGGCATAGGCGCCTTCGGGTTTTGCATTGAAGGCAGATTGGAGGCTTTTTTCGGAGTTGGCCTTGTCTCCTTTTGCCAGGTATGCATTGGCCAGGGTAAGCCATGCCGTCTGATCGGCAGGGTTGGCTTTTACCAGTGCATCGTATACTTTGATTGCTTTGTCCCAGTCGTCCAGCTGCATGGCCGTCATGCCATCGGCATGGGTTTGAGCATTCGCTGCATAGGCGAATATCATCAGGATGGGGAAGGCCAATTTTCTCAAAAGGGTTGTCATTGTTCGGAAAAAGATTTTTAGTTTAAATACGCAGACGTGTGCTCGTTTTCTTGTGTCTGCAAAGTTCCACTTTTCAGACGCTTTATTTCAAAAAAATCCACACATCATTTTGTAAAAAGGTGCAATCTTAAAACAAGTTTAACAAAAGAAATGGAGTTTGGATGTCGAAAGTTTGCAAGTGGTACGATTTGACGTTTCAAGCCCCGCTGTGGTTGTATGAATGCATTATTCACGACTGGCTTTAATCAGTCGGGTAGGGGCCTGGGCTGGCAGAAGTCCGTCTTTCAGTACAATGCGTTGTCCCTGATCGCCGGCGAGGAAAGAAGCGAATCCCAGTCCCAGCCCTTTTCTGGCCTGTGCGTTCACAATATATACGGTGCGTTTGTACGGATAGTCGCCCGTAGCCAGGTAAGCCTGGTAGGGGCCGTAACCTGTAGCGCCTGCTTTGGGTGCGATGTCTGCAATGCGGATTTCTCTCCTGAACTTCTGCACGCCGCGGTCGTCTGTGTCGGAAATCCAGTTGGCAGAGATAATGCCGATGGCGTTTTTATTTTTACCAACGTATTCGATTACCTCGGCATTGGTTTTGAGCGCCGAGGCATTGGGAGAGAGGCTTGCACCAGCGATAATGGAGTCTTTCACGTAGGTGAGGGTACCCGACAGGGGGTTATCGAACACAATACGCACGTCGCCCAGTTTGGAAGATGGGTTTATTTGTGCCCATTTGTTCACTTTTCCGGCAAGAATATCCTTTATCTGAGCCATGGTAAATACAGTATCGGCATTGGCAGGGTTTAGCACAAAAGCGACTGCGTCGTGGGCGATGGGGGTAATCGGGGGCGTAAATCCGCGTTGTTGAAAAAATTTCAGTTCCTGATCGGTGAGTTTCCTGCTGATAATGATCACCTGGATGGAATCGCGCAGAATAGCATTGACGGCTTCCCCTTCCGATGTATAAACGGGCTCTATTTTGGCTTGCCGATAGATAGAGTCGAATACATCGATGCAGGATTCAATGATAGGTGCATAGCCCTCATCTACCATAATACGGATCGTACCGGTAGTCGGGGTGTCTATCACCTTACCGCTTTTATCCTTGTTCTCTTCGCAGGCGGTAAGCAGAAAGAGGGTAGACAGGAGCATGAAAATGGCAGAGCGTTGCATAGTACGGGTTTATTTGTTTTGGTAAAAATCGGCATACACGCGCCAGCCGCGGTAAATACCATAAATAATGAGCATTCCTGCAAAAATGCTCCGGAACTCAGTTCTCACATCCGGTAAAAAATCCTTGACAAACAGCAACAGGGCACCCAGCACGACATAAAAGGTTGTCATGGCAATTCCGATCAGCAACATGGGATTGCGATAACTTCTGCTGTTTCGAATACGATCATGTGAAGACATGGTGCGTAAAAAAGTGTTGGTGAAAAGAGATAAAAAAGGAGGGACCGGAAGTTTCAGGTATGTTTTTTTACAGTTTCTGACGTCCGGGCCTCTTTTTTCTGCAAAGATGCTAAAGTCCTGCATATTGGCGTGACTCGAATTCCCCTGTACGAAAAAGTATAAAAAAATTGTGCCAGCCCATAGGCAAAAATGGGCCTGAAAAGCATAAACGGGCATCGCAATTCGGCCTCCGAAGTTCTTTTCAAAATCTTTTTGCGAAAAATCGCTGCCATAAAGTAGAAATATATATCGCAGGTGTTGAGTATATTTGCCACTCTTTGCCTTTTACATGTTAAAATCGGCACGAAAAAAAGCATGTAAAAGAGCATTTTGCACACTTGGTTTGCGAGTCCAAACCATTTGAAATTGCACCTTACTGTTTGACAATGAGCAAATTATTGGAGTAGAACAACAGCAAACCGGTCTGGGCGCAGCGGTTTTGGCTGTCTTCTGATTGCTTGGTTCCCTTACTGCTGTGTTCATTTTGTTTTATCAATTGAACCGAAGTGTTTTATACCTTTGGTATGCCCAATATTTCGATTGCGCATTGTTTTTTCCCAAAAAGAAAGATCAAGCGCTGTTCAGTTCACTAAAAGATATAAATCGATTTTCCAGGGCTTTGCCCTTTTCCGTAGAGGACTAACCCTCCTTGATAATCCACCGGATGTACCAATATCATTTTTTAACCAACTCATTCTTTTTATGAAACAATTACTCACAACCCTACTTCTGGTAGTGGTTACGATGGCTTCCGCATGGGCCCAACGTACCATTATGGGTGTTGTCTCCGGCGATGACGGAGAGGTACTCATCGGAGCTACCGTTAGCGTCAAAGGCACCTCTCGCGGGGCACGCACTGATGTAAATGGTAAATACTCCGTAGAAGTGCCAAATGGCGCCACTACGCTGGTAGTATCTTACACGGGTTACGCTACCCAGGAAGTTGCTATCGGTTCTTCCAATGCCATCGACGTCGTGTTGCTGGCTGGTACCAACCTCACCGAGGTGGTCGTTACTGCTACAGGTCTTACCCGTAACAAAAGCGACGTGGTGTATGCCAACCAGACGGTCAATTCTACCGATCTGAACGCAGTTACCAACAAAAGTGTGCTCAACGCCCTGCAAGGCAAAGTAGCCGGTGTAAAAATCGGTGCTGCTTCCGGTGCAGTTGGCGCTTCCACACGTGTGGTACTGCGCGGTGAAACATCGCTCACACAGGGCAACAACGCCCTGATCGTGGTAGACGGTGTGCCTGTCAACAACTCTTCCGCTTCCGGTGGTGGTGGTACGGGTAAAGCAGGTGACCGCGACAACTACGTTGACTTTGGTAACCGTGGCAACGACATCAACCCTGATGACGTAGAATCTGTAACCGTACTGAAAGGCCCTGCTGCTACTACGCTGTATGGCTCGCGCGGTGGTTCGGGTGTTATCCTGATTACCACGAAAAAAGGTAAAAAAGGCGACAAACCGAACATCTCCTTCTCTTCTTCCTACAGTGTAGAAGAAGCCTATATCCTGTACAAAAACCAGGAGCAATTCGGTTCCGGCTATGCTACCTGCGGTGGCTGCGGTGGCGGTATCGACATCTTCATGGGTGAAAACTTCGCATGGGGTAAACAATTCGACGGCCAGATGATTCCATGGACGGCTGCACCGGCTGATGCTGATGGCAACCTGATTCCGCTGAACAACGGCAAGATCGAGCAACTCGTTCGCCCATACAGCGCTGTTAAAAACAACATTCAGAGTTTCTTCGACATCGGTAACACTGCCCGCAACAACCTCACTATTTCGGGTGGTACCGACAAGTACTCCTATTTCCTGTCGTACACCAATTTCAACAATGAAGGTATTGTACACAACACCAAACTCAACAAGCACAACCTGCTGCTGAATGTCGGTTCGCAATTCTCTACGAAACTGCGCTCCGATTTCTCGATGAGTTATTCGAAAACGAAACAACGCGGCGCTACCGAAGGTGGCTATCCGTTCGGTTACTCTTCCGGTACGCCAGCTATGGCATTCGTAACGCAAACACCTGCGAACATTCCGTTTACAGAACTGCGCGACTACAACAGCCCGTACCACGACTTCAAAGGCTTCTACGGCCAGTACTCGATCAACCCTTACTACATCCTGGAAAAACAGAATGTGAGCAACACGGTAGACAACGTAGTATCCAGTGTATCGCTGACCTACTCGCCGATCCCGGAATTGAATTTCGTGGGTAAAGTGAGCACCAACTTCATTACCAGCAACGTAACAGAGCAAAACCCGAAATTCTCCTACGAGCGTGGCCTGTCCTGGTCGGATGGCGAACTCAGCGACTTCGAAAGTCCGAGAAACTCGTTCAGCCTTGGTTCCTACAAAGAAAGCACCAACCGTATCATCAACATGATCTATGATGCGTATGGTACCTACTCGAAACAACTGAGCGACGATTTCAAACTGTCGACTACGCTGGGTTTCAACTCGATCGACAATGCCAACCGTTTTGTTTCCGGTACTACCGTAAACGGTCTGGTTATTCCTGAATTCTACGACCTGAGCAACTCTGCTGAAGCACCTCGTTCGGCTGCTACTTCTGCTCAGTACCGCATCTTTGGTGTATACTC
>JAEUUT010000168.1 GCA_016787415.1 Saprospiraceae bacterium
TATGCTGCAATGTACGTTGCCTACGGCCCTGCAACCGCAGGTGCTACAGGTAGCCCAGGATGCGCTGGCGCGCCAAAGGTCGTTTGTACGGTCGTATGCGTTGGGGCAAGGACTGTGCATTGCCCTGGTGCAGTTTGTACCTTGGATAGTGGAACAAGTGGGCGGTTTCCTGTCGCCGATGTAAGCGACGTTCCCAAATCAAAAAATCGGAAATCAAATCTAAAATCTAAAATCATGTAATCTTAAATTAGGGGTGTACGAAGGATTGGTTCGGCTACGCCCCTTTTAGAGGGATGGGAACGCGGATGAAGCGGATAAAGCGGATTTAAACGGATTTTTTGGTGGCCTTGCGGCCACTTCTTTCTGATTTTTACAGACTTGCCCGCCTCCGGCGGGACACGTATATCGAATCAATCTTTTATAAAACAAGCAAAAATCAACATTGATCCATTGTATCATTTCATGTGTATGCCAGGCGTATCCACCCGCCGGAGGCGGTTTTAATCTCTAAAAATCAAAAAGAAGTGGCCGCAAGGCCACCAAAAATCCGTTTAAATCCGCTTTATCCGCTTCATCCGCGTTCCCATCCTGCTACGAGGGGCGTAGCCGAACAAATCCTTCATACACTACAACCGTTTTTCAAATTTCATTAATTGTCAACGCCGCAAGCGAATCCTTCTAATCCCTTCAATCTAACCAATCCTGATTCAAACTCCCCCAAAAAAAATCGCCGGAGCGATTTGTGGTCGGACTCCGGCGAAAACCGTAGCAAAAAAGGGAAAAAATAAGGTAGGTGTGGGAAAGGTTAGTCCAGCGGTTCCTGCGAGATACTTCGGATGCGTTGAAGTAGGGCCTGGGAGGCTTTCGGTCGGGGCAGGTTGGACTTGATGAATTGGCGGAAATTTTCTTCTTCCGGGGTTTCGGGCACTCTGAGGTTTGGCTTTTTGTGGAAAATTTTATCTTCGGTAAAGGATTGATCATCCGGGTGTGGCTCTATGCCGGACATAGTGGAGCGGGAGGAGACTACGATGCCTTGCTTGACGGCGAGATTGCCGTTAGAATTGATTGAATTTTTCATTGTCAGAAATGTTTTTGCCAGCGTCTCCGGGCCAGGCTTGCTGCCACACATTTCCCACGGCATTGCGGAGCCGGAACAATCGGAGTCTTGCATACGGGTGCCAACCGGTACACAAAGAGCATTCGTTGTTCCCTGCCACTGAGAGCGCTGCGCAATGGTGGAAGATGTGCAGGAGCAGGCAGAAGATGAAGCCTGCTGACCTACCGAAAGACGTTGACGGGTGAAAATCATTGTTGCTGTTTAATTTTGAATGGTAGTAAAGGTTGGTGTGCTCGACCGTTCCGAGGGGCCGGCAATGAAAAAAGAAGGGTTTGCGACGGCTGGAAAACCAGACCGGGCAAACCCTCTTTATTTTTATGGCGTGGCGGACGGTGCTGCGTCATCGGCAGTGCCCTCGTCATCGTCCTGAACATTGTACCCTTGTCCTGCGGCGTATTCGCGCAGGCGGTCGGCCAGTACGTTGCGGGCCCTGTGCAGGCGCGAGCGCACGGTTCCGATCGGAATTTCGAGCAGAGCGGCGATTTCTTCATAAGTGAAATCTTCCATGTCTAGCAATACCACTGCGCGGAAGGCCGGCGAAAGCGAATTGAGGGCAAATGTGACCTCATCGCCCAGCAATTGGCCGCCCATTTCTTCATGCAGATTCAGGTAACGCGTCGAAGCCGGCTCGTCTTCATTGTGGTACACCACAATGTCTTCGTAATCAACCTTGTACGGTTGACTTTTCCGGCTGCGATAGTCGTTGATGAAAGCATTGCGGCAGATTCGGAACAACCAGGCTTTCGCGTTGGTATCTTCCGTATACCGGCCGATGAATCGCCATGCTTTCAAATACGTTTCCTGCACCAGGTCTTCGGCCTGGGTGGCATCCGTAGTCAGGCGGTAAGCAAAAGCGTACAGCGCATCGGCGAGCGGCAGAAACTCCAGCTCGTAGGTGCGTTGGTAGCGCGTCTGCGCAGTGTTATTGGCTGTGTAGAATAAAGTAGCCATTTTGAATTGGGTTTTGTTATTCGGCGCTGCAAAGTTGACCGACAAAATGGCTGAACGCAAGAGGGTGGGCGGAAGTTCCCGGGAAAAATTTTTTTTTTTGATTTTAGATTAGGGTTGTACGAAGGATTTGCTCGGCTACGCCCCTTTTAGAGGGATGGGAAAGCGGATGAAGCGGATTTTTGCGGATTTAACCGGATTTTTTAGTGGCCTTGCGGCCACTCCTTTTTGATTTTTTCGGATTTGCCCGCCTCCGGCGGGACGTATCTCGAATCAATCTTTTATTAAGCAAGCAAAAATCAACACCAACCCCTTGTATCATTTCATGTGTAGTTTATGCCAAACATATCCACCCGCCGGAGGCGGTCAAATCCGAAAAAATCAGAAAGAAGTGGCCGCAAGGCCACAAAAAAATCCGGTTAAATCCGCTTCATCCGCGTTCCCATCCCTCTAAAAGGGGCGTAGCCGAACAAATCCTTCGTACAACCCTAATTTTAGATAAAGAGCATCTCGGATAAATCTTAAATCTCCACCGCCGCCCGGTAGGAAGAAAAAAATCCACGCCAGCGCATTTGCAGCACGCCCAGCATGGCTTCGCGAATAATGTGGAGAGACATTTTCGACTGCCCTTTTTCGCGGTCTTTGAAAGTAATAGGCACCTCCATGACCTTGAATCCGAGGCTGTGGGCGGCGAATTTCATCTCAATCTGGAAAGCATAGCCGATAAATCGGATTTTGTCGAGGTCGATGGCATTGAGAACGGCGCGACGATAACAGATAAATCCGGCAGTGGGGTCAGAGACAGGCATCCACAAAATCAGACTGGCATACAGAGAGGCGCCGCGAGAGAGAATGATGCGGTCGGCAGGCCAGTTTTCCAGTTTGCCACCGCGGCAATAACGCGAACCTACGGCCACGTCGGCGCCGTCTTCCCGGCATTTTTTGAGCAGGCGCACCAGATCGGCAGGATTGTGCGAAAAATCGGCGTCCATTTCAAAGAAATACGCGTAGCCGCGCTCGAGCCCCCACCTGAAACCAGCAATGTATGCCGTGCCCAGGCCCAGTTTACCCCGACGTTCGAGCAGGTGCAGGCGCCCTTCCCACTGTGTTTGCTGCTGTATGTCGCGCACAATATCCGCTGTGCCATCCGGAGAGCCGTCGTCTACAATCAGCACATGAAATGGTTCTTCCTGCTGGAACACGGCGCTGATGATGGCAGCGATATTTTCCCGTTCGTTGTAGGTGGGTATGATGACTAATGCGGGCATTGCTTCCGTGGTTCCGGTTCGAGCGTATGGTGTATGATGTTGTTAAACGGCGAAACTGATAGCAAACGCTGCCACTGAAAAAATCAGGCCGTACATAAAAATGTTATAGCAGATACTCAGGTACTGGTATTTTTTGGCCAGTACGATACCCAGGAAGTACAAGTCGCGGCTCATGGAACTGTACAGGAATTCCGGGTCTTTAAGCATTTCATTGACGCCCCACTGGAATTCATCGAGCGTCATATTGTAAAAATTGCCAAAAAACAGGAGGTTGGCCTTGCGTTGTTTGATAGCCTCCCGGGTCACTTTACCTTCCGTTACCTTCGGGCGGGTAGCCAGCGTGGCATACACCATCGAACCGAGGCAGGTAGCGGTCAGCAGTATGGTCGGCAGCACCAGTTTGGTAGACGAAGGATCCTGCAACTTGGGTAGCAGGTTGGACACCAGAATAGAAATCACGATAGCATTTACCGACAGCATGAGGTTGGCCTTGCTGTCGGCCATCGAACTGAGGTTGGTATGCGTGCGGTAGGTAGTGCGGTACATGGTTTCCACACCGCGGCCGAAACGCGCCATTTTCAGTTCATTCTCGCTCTCTTTGAGCATCTTTTTGATGTTGCTGCTCTTCTCTTCCTCATCCAGAATAGCGAGTTCCTCCACCGTCGGCGCTTTGTCGGGGTTGAGGCGACGCTTTTGTTTGAGCAGTTGCTGGATGTGTTTGGCTTTGCGTTTGTTGAACAACTCATTCGCAACTGCCGTATGGTAGTTGTGGTTGAGCATAAAATTGAGTTCAAAATCGACCCAGTCCTGCTCACTCATGATCGACTTGCTGGTCAGGATCAGTTCCTGGCGAAATTTGCCGGTACGATCCCAATAACTGTTCATGCCGAGATGACTGAGGTCGCCGTCACAAATGATTTGTTCGAGCAGCGTATTGGGTTGCTGGGGCACTTTGGTAGAGCGGATGCACCCCAGTACCGATTTGAGGTCTTCGTCGGTGATTTTTCCGCGCAAATAATTTTCAGCATTTACACAACTCCTCGCTTCGTGGTCTTTTGGACCGTCCGAATACCCGGTGTCATGAAACCAGGTAGCGAGTTGGACAATGAGCATGTCCTGTTGGTCCAGTTGAAAGCCATCGGCAATCATCCGCACTGCCGCAACGGTCTGAATAGTGTGTTCCAGGTCGTGAAACACATATTCCGGCCGAATGTGTTCGGAAAAAAAATCTTTGATGTAGACTTCGGTCTCTTGTAATAATTGCTCGTCGGCAGTCATCATGTCAGAAAAGTTGCACGTGGCTGTTATTAATGGCGGCAAATGTAGTGGAAACTGCTGCACTTGACAACTTGTTGGGCGCAACATTGCATTCGTCTTGTCATACTACCTGCATTTGCGGGGTTTTGTGCACCTTTGCGCGCCCAAAACCTGATACCATTTTCACTGCTCAAACCATTCAACATCACCCGCGTATATGCCTTTTCTCCCCACCCCCATCCCCGACCTTCTGATCTTCGAACCGAAAGTGTGGCCCGACGAGCGGGGTTATTTTTATGAAAGTTACAATCGGAAAACATGGGAGGATGCCGGTTTGCAGGTCGATTTCGTACAAGACAATCAGGCGCGTTCCACGCGCGGCGTATTGCGGGGCCTGCATTTCCAAACCGGCGAAATGGCACAGGCCAAACTTGTACGTGTTGTAGAAGGCGAGGTGCTGGATGTGGCCGTCGATCTGCGCCCCGAATCTGCTTCATACGGCCAATGGTTCAGCATTTTGCTGAGCGCTGAAAACAAACGGCAGTTGTTCGTACCGCGCGGCTTTGCACACGGCTATGTGGTGTTGAGTGAAACGGCCGAATTCGTGTATAAATGCGACAACTACTATTCCAAAGCCCATGAAGGTGGCGTTCGGTTTGACGATCCGACGCTGAACATCGACTGGAAAATCGATTTATCGGAGGTGCTGGTGTCGGAAAAAGACCTGGCGTTACCCTATTTTAGAGGTGAGAGAGTGAGAAGTGAGAGGTGAGAGGTGAGAAGTGAGAGGTGAGAGGGGCCACTCATTACCACCACAAGGTAGCCCTGAAAGGGCGTATTCAATAGCGTAGAGCATCGCCTATTTAGAGGTGAGAGAGTGAGAAGTGAGAGGTGAGAAGTGAGAAGTGAGAGGGGCCACTCATTACCACCACAAGGTAGCCCTGAAAGGGCGTATTCAATAGCGTAGGGCATCGCCCTACGTATTCGTTCACACATCACAATTATCCAAACACCCTCGGGAATTCGTTCACTCATCCACATTCACCCCAAACACCCACAAAAAACATTTCAGCCCACAAAAAAGCCACTCATTCCGCCATCTTCACAACCGGAAACCCAAAACGCTGTTCATTTGAATTTCGCACCTTCCGAACAGACAACATTGCATGACGCCTGCCATGAAACATTTAACCCTGCTATGCTGCCTGTTGTGTGCGGCGCAAATTTTTAGCCAGAACACAACTGCAAAATCCGACACCCTGCGCGCAGAAGAAGCCGTACGCATGGCCCTCGAAAACAACTATGACATCCGCCTGAGTCGTACAGATGCCGACATTGCCCGGCTCAACAACACCCGCGCCAATGCTGGCATGTTGCCGACAGTCACCCTCAATGCCGGCGAAAACGTGTCGGTAAATGCTTTTCAGTATCAGAAATTTTTCGACGGCCGTTCCAACGAAAACTACGGCGTACTGGCCAATACCATCAACGCCAACATCCAACTCGCCTGGACGCTCTTCGACGGTCGGCGCATGCAAATCACCAAAAAGCGCCTCGAAGAACTCGAACGCCTCGGCACGCTCAACCTGCAGGCCACGGTTCAGAACACCACCTCATCCGTATTGCAGGCCTATTACTCCATTGTGCAAAGCCGTTTGCAGGAACACGCCCTCGAAGAAGTCATCGTACTCAACGAAGAGCGCCTGCGCATTGCACAAGCCCGGCTCGCTGCCGGATTTGCTGCCCAAACCGATGAATTGCAAGCCCGTATCGACCTTAATCAGCGTCGTTCTGACCTGCTCACCCAGCAAAATGCCACGGCTGCTGCCAAAAGAACCCTCAACCGCCTGCTCGTCCGCCCGGCAGATAGCGCTTTTGAAATTGATGAAAATGTGCAAAACACATACAACCCCGACCGCAATACGCTGTCGCAGAAGATATTAGCCCAAAATCCGACCTTGCTGACCCTGCAAAAAAATGCAGATGTGTCAGCGCTCATAGTCGAAGAAAACCGCACCCTGAACAAACCCCGCATCGTCGGCAACGGCCTGGTGACTGCCCAGCGTGCCGACAACGGCGCAGGCATCCTGCTCAACAACACCCAAACCGGCGTGGCTGCCGGCGTTACCCTTTCCATTCCACTGTACACCGGTGGCAATATTCGCCGCCAGGTTGAAACGGCCCAATTAGCCGCCCAACAGGCCGTATTGCAAACCGATGCCCAACGCCTTTCGCTGGAAACCGACCTCGATAATCAACTGACCTTTTACCAAACCCAGCAGCAGATTCTGGCCCTGGAATCGGACAATGTGCGCATCGCCCGTGAAAACCTGAATGTCAGCACCGAACGTTTCCGTGTAGGCACCACCAACGGCCTCGAAATCCAAATCGCCCAAAACACCCTGGAACAGGCCCTGGTGCGCCGAAATTTGGTGTTATTTAACTTGAAAACGGCAGAGATTCGTCTGCGTTTGTTGGCGGGAGAACTGTAGTTGGTTATCGGTTATTGGTTATCTGTTATCAGGGTGGTAAGGAGACCATCTGTACAAATGTTTGGCTTCCCATTTTGTTTGGCCAAGCATTTGTACAGATGGTCTCCCTACCACCCTGATAACCAATAACTGATAACTGATAACGAATTACCGATAACTAACCGTTAATTTTGCACCCAAATTTCCACCACCACACAGGAATTATGCAACAGCCCGCACCATACCAGCCGCACCACAAAATCCGCATCGTCACCGCCGCCAGCCTGTTCGACGGGCACGATGCTGCCATCAATATCATGCGTCGCATCATGCAAAGCAGCGGCGCAGAAATTATCCACCTCGGGCACAACCGCTCGGTACAGGAAATTGTCGACTGCGCCATACAAGAAGATGTGCAAGGCATTGCCATTACGAGTTACCAGGGCGGCCACAACGAATTTTTCAAATACATGTACGACCTGCTGCGCGAACGAGGCGCAGGCCATATCAAGATTTTCGGCGGCGGCGGCGGCACCATCCTGCCTTCGGAAATTGCCGATTTGCACGAGTACGGCATCACCCGCATTTACCACCCGGACGATGGCCGGGCCATGGGCTTGCAAGGCATGATCAACGACGTGCTGGAAAAATGCGACTTCCCGGTCGGATTTTCCGTTAATGGGAAAATGACGCGCCTGAACCATTTTCTGGAAATGGTAAAAACGCCGGATAGCAACCTGCAAAAGATTGATTTTAAAGACGTTGCGCGGCTCATTTCCATTGCGGAAAACAACCCGGAATTGTATGAAAAGGAAATTGCACCGAGGTTAAAACAGTCCTTAGTCCTAAGTCCTCAGTCCTCAGTCGGGGCAACGCCTGTGGTGGGCATAACGGGAACGGGGGGCGCCGGAAAATCGAGTATGGTGGACGAACTGGTGCGCCGTTTTATCCTCGATTTTAAAGATAAAACCATCGCCATCGTTTCTGTCGACCCTTCCAAGCGCAAAACCGGCGGCGCGCTGCTGGGCGACCGCATTCGGATGAATTCCATCCACAACCCGCGCGTGTACATGCGCTCGCTGGCTACGCGGCAGTCGAACCTGGCCCTGTCGAAATACGTACATGCTGCTGTCGACATTCTCCAGGCGGCTCATTTCGACCTGATTATCCTGGAAACCAGCGGTATTGGTCAGAGCGACACGGAAATTGTCGACCACAGCAATGTGTCACTGTACATCATGACGCCGGAATTTGGCGCGGCCACACAACTCGAAAAAATCGACATGCTCGATTTTGCCGACCTGATCGCCATCAATAAGTTCGACAAACGCGGCGCACAGGATGCCCTGCGCGATGTACGCAAACAGGTGCAGCGCAACCGCAATGCCTGGGATAAAAACGTCGACGACATGCCGGTGTTCGGCTGTATCGCCAGCCAGTTCAACGACCCGGGCGTGAACCGCCTGTACCGCCGCCTGATCGACCTGATCAATGAAAAATGCGACGCCGGACTCCATTCCCATTTCAGCACCAGCAGCGAACAATCGGAAAAAGTGTACATCATTCCGCCCAATCGCACGCGCTACCTGAGTGAAATCAGCGAAAACAACCGCAAATACGATGATTGGGTGAACAAACAGGTGGTCATCGCCCGCCAGTTGTTTGCCCTCCATACCACGCAGCAACTGCTGCAATCGGGGCCTCCAACCGACGCGTCGCAAGCCCTGCTTGCGCACAATGCCTTGCTCATCACCCAACTGCGCCAGGACCTCGACGGTGAATGCCAGCGCATCCTCGACGCCTGGGAGGACCGGAAAAAACGTTACGCAGCCGACGAATATATTTACCTCGTGCGGGGCAAGGAAATCAAGGTAGCCACCAAAACGGAAAGCCTCAGCCACCTGAAAATCCCGAAAGTGTGCCTGCCCAAATGGGCCGACTGGGGTGAAATCCTGCGCTGGTCGCTACAGGAAAACGTGCCCGGCGAATTTCCCTACACTGCCGGCGTGTTCCCGTTCAAACGCGAAGGAGAAGACCCCACGCGTATGTTTGCCGGCGAGGGCGGCCCCGAACGCACCAACCGGCGTTTTCACTACGTGTCGGCCGGGCTTCCTGCGGCACGCCTGAGCACGGCCTTCGATTCGGTTACACTCTACGGTGAAGACCCCGACCATCGGCCCGATATTTATGGCAAAGTAGGCAACTCCGGTGTGAGCATTTGCTGCCTCGACGACGCCAAAAAACTGTACTCCGGTTTTGATCTCTGCGACCCGAAAACCTCGGTTTCGATGACGATTAATGGCCCGGCGGCTACTATTGCAGCGTTTTTTATGAATGCGGCCATCGACCAGCAATGCGAACGCTACATCCGCGAACACGGGCTGGAACACCTGGTGGAAGCGAGACTGAAAGAAAAATACGACGATAAAGGACTGGAAAGACCGCAGTATCGCAACGTCGGCAGGGTTTCCAACGTCGGCAGGGTTTCAAACCCTGCCGACGTTAACCCTGCCGACGTTAACCCTGCCGATGTTAACGCGCTCCCCCCTGGCAACAACGGCCTTGGCCTGCTCCTGCTCGGCGTTACCGGCGACGAAATTTTGCCGCCGGATGTGTACACAAAAATCAAGGCGCACGCCCTCTCGGCCGTTCGCGGCACCGTACAGGCTGATATTTTGAAAGAGGACCAGGCACAAAACACCTGCATTTTCAGCACCGAATTCAGCCTGCGGGTGATGGGCGACGTGCAGGAGTATTTTATCCAAAACAAGGTGCGCAATTTTTACTCGGTGTCTATTTCCGGGTACCATATTGCCGAAGCGGGCGCCAATCCGATTTCACAACTGGCATTTACCTTGTCCAATGGCTTCACCTTTGTGGAATACTACCGTTCGCGGGGCATGAATGTCGACGATTTTGCACCCAACCTGTCGTTCTTTTTCTCCAACGGCGTCGATCCGGAATATGCGGTCATCGGCCGTGTGGCGCGCCGTATCTGGGCCAAAGCCATGAAACGCCTCTATGGCGCGAACGAACGCAGCCAGATGTTGAAATACCACATCCAGACCAGCGGCCGCAGCCTGCATGCCCAGGAAATTGCATTCAACGATATCCGAACGACCCTGCAAGCGCTGTACGCCATTTACGACAACTGCAACTCGCTGCATACCAACGCCTACGACGAGGCCATCACTACCCCTACAGAAGAATCGGTACGCCGCGCCATGGCCATTCAGATGATTATCAACCACGAACTGGGCCTGGCGAAAAACGAAAATCCCTTGCAAGGCTCTTTCATCATCGAAGAACTAACTGACCTCGTGGAAGAAGCCGTATTGATGGAATTCGACCGCATCACAGAACGCGGCGGCGTGTTGGGCGCGATGGAAACCATGTACCAGCGCGGAAAAATTCAGGAGGAAAGCCTCTATTATGAAACGCTGAAACACACAGGCGAACTGCCGCTCATCGGCGTCAATACCTTCCTCTCAAAAGAGGGTTCACCGACTATTCTGCCCCGCGAAGTGATTCGCGCCACAGAAGAGGAAAAAGAAGACCAGATCGCTACGCTCCAGAACCTGCACCGGGCCAATGCCGACAAGTCGACTGTTGCCTTGCAACGCCTTCAGCAGGTGGCTATTCAGAACGGCAATTTGTTCGAGGAATTGATCGAAACGGTGAAGTCCTGTTCGTTGGGACAAATTACCGGAGCGTTGTTTGAAGTGGGCGGACAGTATAGAAGAAATATGTGAGAGAGGTGAGAGGCGAGAGGCGAGAAGTGTGAGGTGAGAAGCGAGAGGTGAGAGGCGAGAGGTGAGAGGGGCACTCATTACCACCACGGAGGAGCCCTGAAAGGGCGTATGCAATAGCGTAGGGCACCGCCCTACGTATTTCATCCAAATTGAAAACATGTCCACGCCCTACGTATTTCATCCAAATTGAAAACATGTCCACGCCCTACGTATGCATCCAAATTGAAAACATGTCCACGCCCTACGTATTTCGTTCAAACTGAAAACATGTCCACGCCCTACGTATTTCATCCAAATTGAAAACATGTCCACGCCCTACGTATTCATCCAAATTGAAAACATGTCCACGCCCTACGTATTTCGTCCAAATTGAAAACATGCCGCCGCCTTGGGTATTCGTTCCACCCTTTGCCTTGTCCCCTCTTGACAGTGCTTTGAAATGCACTTACTTTAGTGCAATCATTTCAACGCCCTGCCATGCTCCAACTCACTGCTGAATTCATTATTTACTTTTTTGTAGATATTCTTTTCGAAGGAATTTTGCTACGCATTTGGCGCGGTGTGCGCCAGTCGGGCTTTCTGATTTTGAGTCTGCTGACGGGCATTTCACTTGAGGCTGCACACGAACGATTTAAAGATTCCAGCAAGCCATATTTTCTGGGCATGGGCCTGTGGGCTGGAGTGGCGCACCTGCTATTTTCATTAATTATCAACAACTTATGACTGAAAACCACCCTGAACACAAGCATCAGTCCTATCTGCTTTTCTACCGACACTCCTGGCTTACCGCTGTTTGGATATGTATTATTCAAGCGGGCATTTCAACGGCTTGGAGTCATGCAGAAACCACGGTATTCGAACCCATGGGAATGGGCAGCAAATTGCAAACACTGTTGCACGTCCTGGTGCTGGCAGGTTTTCTATTAATTGTATTCAGGCTTTTCCGCACGCCATGTACTCTGGAACTTTATGAAGATGGTTTTTGCGTAAAGCCGCGTGGTCGGTTCAATTTTTTACTGACCAATTCAGACCTTATCCAATGGCGTGATTTTTCCTACCAGTCCGGCGGCCCGATAGACTACCAGGAGAATTGGTACAATTTGTCGATTCACCTGAAATCCGGAAAATCATATTCTTTTTTAGTCAGGAACAAACCGCTGGAAGTGGAGAAAATGGAACGGCTGCATCAGGAAATCGAAAAACTTGTATTGGGCAGTAGCAAACAGGTGCTACCTGAAAAGGTTACCCAACCCTGACACCCATCATTGCGTTTGTATCAAAAACAGCCTATGAAAAACCGGTATTTACCCTTGGCTTTCCTTTCCATATGCCTGACACTGTGTGGATTTCACTGTGGCGTCGAATGCTTTACCATTCCAATTTCCATCACACGAGGAGAGGCATTTTCACTCGATAACCGAGGGCAGGAACCTGTCGTACTCGAAGCGCCAGCCCATGGATTTCTGTCGGCCTATGGTATCCAGGTGCAGTTGGAGTGCGAATTTGCAGAAGGCTCGGGCGATACCTGGACCAGCGATTGCGACATGTTACAATTGACAACCCCCATACGGGAATGCAGGATTTACACCCTGCTGGATATGCCGAACGGGTATGCAGCGGGCGATGACGTATCGGCCCTGTTTCGCTTCGTTGATCGCAATGCGCGCCCGTTGAAATACCGCCCCTTGTCGGAAGCGCCTGCGCTCATTCCTCAAAACCTGTTTCCCGACATCAAGGCAAAGTTCGATTTTCTGTTGATACAGCCGCCATCGCAAAATGGAACCTGCCAGTTTGAATTTCGCATGGAAACAACCGACAGCACACTGCTTTCCATTACGACCAACCCCATTTTGCTGCAATGAAAACCTTGTTGAAATATGGCATTCTGGCCATTTTGCTGTCCTGCCACCTGCAAGTTTCAGCCCAGTCGCCCATTTTTGGCAAAGGTATTTACATGCGCTTCGGAATTGGGTCGGCCTCCTTTTACCATGCGGACAAATCTGAGCCGCTTGTAGCGCCATTGTATGCATTGCCCAGGCTTAATGTATCCACCTCATTTGAAATACAGGCTTCGCTTGGAAAGCGGGTGGCTTTGCTTTTTCAGTTCGGGTCGGTGCGGGTGCGCAGCAAGGTGCGCGATATATGGACAACTGCCGTGCACGAGGCTTTTCCCAATACTTACATCACGACGGATTTCCCGTTGTTATTCCCCGACCAGGAATACAGCCGCTATCCTCTACGCGGCATGCTCGGCGGGGCCTATCTGATGGAGTATCAAAGATGGTCTGTTCAACTGCGCGCCCTCGTCGGCGGTTTCTCCTCTTTCCCGAACACAGCGTATGCCGTAATCAAACAACCCGACAGCAATGCATTATCCACCCTAAGCATTTCCCTGCAAGCAGACAACTATGATGCAGATCAAGGCGTGGCTGCCTTTGTCGGAAGCCTCGGACTTTTGACCCACCGTACCATTTGGCGGCGCTGGGGCGTGTATGGGAAAGTGGAATGGACAGCCTTCCGGTCGCCATTTACCTTCGACTATGTTTTGGAAAATCAGGTGGACGGTTCCCGAACGACGCGCTCATATGGCGATACGTACCCGCGCATGATTCATGAATTAGAGGCGCATGTGGGCATTTCCTTTCAGTTAGCCCGGTTTAAGAAATAAGTGGCTTGTAGTAGTCACCAGATCATTACGGCCCAACCTTTGCTGTTTTTTTTCGTCATCCTCCAAAAGAGCCTATGAAAAAGCCTTACCTTTTTCCAATACTATTATCGCTGCTGCTGACCACGATTGGTTTTTCTTGTCCGGAAGAATGTGAATCCTACGACGATGTACCGCTACGCATCGACAGCATCAGCACCCAGGCCCTGGACAATCGGGCAGATAAACCCGTATTATTGCCATCTGGGGCGGAAGGATTTCTGAATGCTTACGGCTTTCGCCTATTTTTAAACGCGGTGGCCGCCGACTCTCTCTACGATGGAGATTTCTGCGACAATTATTATCTCTCGCCGATCATTACAGGCTGCCACATTTATTCTCTTACGCCGTTCGCTGGTGGGCCCGGAGCGGATGTTTCCGCCCTGTTTCGTTATGTAGATCAGAGCGGGTATTTGCCACGCTATACTGCTGTGTCGGAATCTGCCGCCCAAATCGTGCAGGATTGGAATTTCACGTCTTTACAACGATTTGACTTCCTGCTGGTGCAGCCGCCTGCCGTAGAAGGCTGGTATCAATTTGAACTGCGCCTGACAATGCAGGACAGTACTGAAATTTCTACTGTCACCGACTTAATTTATTTGAAATGAAGTACTTAAAACAGCATTTGGTATACCTGACCGCCTGTTTTTTTCTGTTTGGAGGCGCCGTTGCTACTGGTCAGGAAATAAGGCACCCGAGAGGGTTATACATTCGGGCAGAACTGGTATATATTCATCTGTTCAGCCCCCGATACTCCCCCCTGATTGATCCGTTAACTTCCATTCAGCCCGATAACAATGCTGTCGGATTGGAAATGCAATGGCAAAGCAGGAGGCGCTGGGGCGTCTTCTTTCAGTACACTTTTATCCATTCCTTAAATAGTGTCCGAAAAACGTTCAGGGAACAACTTCAGCAAGTATTTCCGTATGACTACATTTCCGAGGATATAAAAGGCATACCCGAGCCTTATCAAAGTTCCGAAGGCCCGTTACAAGGACTACTGGGCGTTTCCTACGCTTTCGACAGGGGCAAATGGAATGTTCAGCCACGTTTGTTTTTGGGCGGCTCTTCTTTCTTCCCTCTATCAGCCGACGTGGCACTCAAGCGCGTGGGAACCAATCAATTGAGTAAACTTTCTTTCAAACCTGTCAATGCCGAGCAGGACGGAAGCGTTTCCGCCTTCACCTTTGGTGCGGGCGCGATGGCACAATGGCATATCTGGCGACGCTGGAGCCTTTATGGCTCTCTCCAATACTCTACTTCAAGGTGGAACCTGCAATATTCCTATCAAACGGCCGATCAGGTAACCGGGGTAGAGGATATCCAACTATATGAAAGCGATAAACGCTGGTTACACAACGTTCGTGCCGGCGCAGGCCTGACATTACGGCTCACGCGGCAGCCGTTGTAACACACATGAGTCATCCCGAATTTTCGGCCCGAAACAGATTGATTAGGTTGATTTCAGTAGCGTTATTTTCTGCGGATTTTCCCGTAGTGTAATTTCCCGTAGAGTATACCGTAGAATAATTTCCCGCAGAACTCGCAGAATACACGCAGATTTCCGCAGAATGTAGAGTACACAATCTACTATTAGTCAATGTATCGGTGTACTCTACATTCTGCGGAAATCTGCGTGTATTCTGCGAGTTCTGCGGGAAACTACTCTACGGAAAATGGCCACAAAAAAAATCCCGAATCCTGGCCTTGACCAAAATTCGGGATGAGTCATGTAATTGTAACAAAGTGACGGGGTGACTTGAAGTCACCCCGTCACTTGAAGTCAACTCAGCGCGTTTTCCGCCCCTCAATCCAGCGCTCAATTTTCTCCTCCAGCACATTCAGGGGCACACACCCTGCGTTCAGCACTTCATTGTGAAATGCGCGCAGGTCAAATTTGTCGCCCAGGTCTTTTTCTGCTTTCGCACGCAATTCGAGGATTTTCAACTGCCCGATTTTGTACGACAGCGCCTGACCGGGAATGGCCATGTAGCGCTCTATTTCAGCGACAATGCTCTCCTCAGAGTCTGCTTCATTGTCTTTGGAAAACTGGATGGCCTGCTCGCGCGTCCAGCCTTTGGTGTGCAGACCTACATCAACTACCAACCGGATGGCGCGGTGCATTTCGCTGCTCAACATACCGAAATACTGATAAGGGTCGGTGTACAGCCCCAGTTCCTTGCCGAGGCTTTCCGTATACAACGCCCAGCCTTCACCGTAGGCGCCATACCAGAGGAATCGGCGAAAAGCAGGCAGCGTGGTATCTTCCTGCTGGAGCGACACCTGGTAGTGGTGGCCGGGAATGGCTTCGTGCAAAAACAGCGCTTCGCCGCCTACCACATTGTACTTGGCAGCGTCGGGCACAGGCACATAAAAAATGCCGGGACGGCTGCCATCGGGCGTACCCTGGCTGTATTCGGCGCTGGCGGAGGCTTCGCGGAAGGCTTCGGTACGGCGTACTTCAAACTTCGATTTAGGTACGAGGTCGAACATTTTGCTCAACTGCGGCTTCATGCGGGTTTCCATTGAGGCATACCAGCCGGTCACCTCCTCCGGTTTTTTGAACGGGGTGAATTGTTTGTCAGTACGCACAAAATCGAAAAATGCTTTCAAATCGCCTTTGAAACCCACCTGCGTTTTCACTTTTTCCATTTCCGAGCGGATACGGGCTACTTCGCGCTGTCCGAGATCGAATATTTCGTCGGCCGTCATGTTGGTGGTCGTCCAGTATCTGATCAGGTGGTTGTAGCGTTCGCGGCCGCCGGGCAGGGCCGAAATACCCGAAGTAGCGCGGCCTTTAGGCAAGTATTCCTTTTCAAAAAAATCGGCCATTTTCCGAAAACCCGGCACCAGTCGTTCGCTGATCATTTTTTGGTATGCTTCTGTCAGGCGTGTTTTATCGGCCGCAGGAAAACTGGCAGGCATCTGCACAATGGGGCCGTAGTACAGGCTTTTCGTGGGGTCGCTGACCACCAGTTCCTTGAATTGCGGGATCACTTTCACGATCAAAGAAGTGGGCAATACGTATCCGGCATCCATGCCTTTGCGGGTGTACACCAGTGCCGAATCCATCCACACCGTGAATTTTTCCATACGTTTCAGCCAGTTGTCGTAGTCGGCCACGGTTTTGAAAGGTTGCGGACCGCTGCCAGAGCCAAACTGCCCGAGCGTAAGCGGCATTCCCCAAAACTGGTTGATAGACATGTAATTATCGGGGAAATCCAGGTCTGCAATGCTGATCTCGCATTCCCATTTCAGGATGTCGTAACTGATGCGGTCGCTGGCATCGAGTTGATCGGGCTTGAACTGTGCCAGCGCTGTTTGCGTGCGGGTGTAAAAATCGCGCAATTGCCGGCGGTAGGCATCGCTGACGGTGATTGGCAACTGATCATTGTAGCCTTCCACACCCTGTGTGGTGGCTTCGAGCGGGTAAAAGGCCAGTCGGTCGCGGTAAAACTGATCAATAAATTCCTTCATGGATTTATCGGGCGTAGCAGCCGTTTTCGGTGAACTGGGTTTGCACTGGACAAACAGAAGGGATGTGAGCAAGAGGAGATAGCAAATACGCATGGTAGTATTAACTTATTTACAGAGAAACGTGGGCAAAAGTATGATCTCTGTTTTTGAAAAATATGCTATACAGACCAACACCCAACGACCTCCCCCGAACAACTGGTCTGTACAGCCGGATTGTGTCGCCGACAATCAAAAGCGGGTTTGCACTGCTTTGGCGTTCCGATATGCTGTAGTTTTGAACCCGGTATCCAATAAATTCATCATTCATAATATGAAGACAAATTTCCTGTTAACCTGCCTCTTTCTGGCCATTTGCAACATCGCACAGGCACAAATAGTTGTAAATGAATACTCTTGTTCCAACCTCGATCAGTTTCCCGACAATTACGGCAAGCACGAAGACTGGATCGAATTGTACAATACGTCCTCCAGCCCCGTCAGTATGGCTGGTTATTATTTGAGCGACGACGAAGATGAACCCAAAAAATGGGCCTTCCCTCTGACGCTTTCCATTCCTGGCAACAGCCATTATCTCGTTTGGGCATCTGGCCGCAATGAAGTGACCCCTGATGGCGTACATGCCAGTTTCAAACTTACACAAAGCAAAAACAACCCCGATCACATTGTACTGACAGATGCAGGCGGCAGCCAGGTGGCCAATATCGAGGTTTCTAAAACACAGATAGACCACTCCATGGGCCGTCAAACGGACGGTGGCACGCAATGGCGTATCATAAAAACGCCTACACCGGGTGCTTCCAACAACGGATCACCGTCCGGCCTTGCCTATGCTGCCCGCCCGACAGTAAGTGTAGATGGCGGCTTTTTTCAGGATTCCGTTTTTATTGTCGTTACATCTACAGAGCCCAATGCAACGGTTCGGTACACTACCACTGGCGCAGAACCAACCAGCAGTTCGCCCATCTACACCCAGCCAATCAAAATTGACCATAACACGGTTCTGAAAGTGCAGACCTTTAGCAATAGCGCGCTGATTTTGCCAAGTTTTGTGCAATTCAATACCTACTTTATCAATGAAACCCATGATTTGCCCATCATTTCCATCGGCTCCAACGACGTGGAAACGCTGGCCAACGGCAACCAAGGGCTGCGCCCCCGGGGTAGTATCGAATATTTCGACGTCGATGGCGACCGCAAAACCCGCGCCTACGGCGAACTCAATTCGCACGGCCAGGATTCATGGGTGAACAACCAGCGCAGCATGGACTGGGTAACGCGCGACGAAATGGGCTACAACAATGCCCTTAAAAAGAAAATTTTCAGCCGCTCCAACCGCGATAGTTACCAGCGCATCATTTTGAGGGCTGCCGGCGACGACAACTATCCCGACGCCAGCAATACCTCGGGCAGCGCGCATATCCGCGATGCTTACATCCATAATCTGGCTGATCGGGCCGGACTTCATGTGGATATGCGCCGTGCCGAAAAATCGCTCGTTTTCCTAAATGGCAAATACTGGGGCATTTATGACATGCGGGAAATACCGGACGATCATGATTACACCGAATATTACTATGGCCAGGGGAAATACGATATTCAGTACATCCTTACCTGGGGAAGCACCTGGGCCGAATATGGAGAAGAACAGGCTATCAATGACTGGAATTCTTTCTATGCAAGTGTGTTCAATACCGATCTTTCACAACCTGCCAATTTCCAGCATCTGACGGATGGACTCGACGTCGCCAGCCTCACCGACTATGTGCTCACCAATGCCTTCACCGTTTGTTCCGACTGGCTCAACTACAACACGGGCTGGTGGCGCGGCCTGAACCCCGACGGCGGCCACCAGAAATGGGGATATATCCTGTGGGACAACGACGCTACTTTTGGGCATTACATCAATTACACAGGCATTCCGGACACGACGCCCTACGCCGAAACCTGCGATATCGAAACGCTGGTGCAGCCCTGGCCCGATGTGAACGGACACATGCGCCTGCTGAATAAAATGCGGCTCAATCCGGAGTTCGATCAGTATTACATTTCTCGCCAGGCCGACCTCGCGAGTACAGTATTCGGGTGTGAAAACATGCTGAATTACCTCGACAGCATCATTGCTATCCTGACGCCGGAAATGCCGCGCCACATCGAACGATGGGGCGGTTCTATGCAGGAATGGCAGCAAAACGTAAACAAACTCCGCAATTTCATCAGCATCCGCTGCAATGAAGCACCAGAAGGTATCGCCAGTTGCTACAACCTTACAGGCCCCTACTCCACTGTGTTGCGGGTAGAACCGGCAGGCGCCGGCACGATTCAGGCCAATACGCTCCAGTATGACCAGTTTCCGGTGAGTACGCAGTTTTTCGGCGGGGTGCCGCTCAAACTGGTAGCACAACCCAACACCGCCAACGGCTACATTTTTGACAAATGGGAAGCCCAAAACAATACGTTCTCTAACCCGACTTCCACCCTTTCATTTGTAGACCAGGTGGCGCCGGATACGATCGTGGCCCGGTTCAAACTGCCTAGTACGCCTGTGCAGGAACCGACAAAGGCAGAACTCACTGCAACCGCATTTCCTACGGTTTTCAACAATGTGCTGCATGTAGCCTACGACCTGCCGGAAAGCGCAGCCGTACGCATCGAATTGTATTCTGTGCTGGGCCAGCGCATTTCCACTCTGTACGATTCAGGCAGCGCCCAGGCCTCGGGCTTGCACACCCTGTTGTTTGAAAATGCCGGTAAAAACCTGGCTTCCGGGATGTATCTGCTGCGTTTGCAGGCAAATGGACGGGAAAAGGTGGTGAAAATAGTGAAGAGTGGTGAGTAGTGAGTGGTGAGTAGTGAGTAGTGAGTGGTGAGTAGTGAGTGGTGAGTAGTGAGTGGTGAGTGGTGAGTAGTGAGTGTTACGTACTTTGCTTTTGGACACTCTTTCTCAGAAGCCAAAAGCAAAGTACGTAACACTCACTACTCACCACTCACTACTCACTACTCACTACTCACTTTCTCCTCCCCCAATCCCTCATCCCGCCTTCATAATTATACACTTTTTTAAACCCCATTTTTGCCATTTGAGCAGAGGCTCTGCCGCTTCTGCCGCCGGTAGCGCAATACACGATGACGGGATTGTCGTGGTTAATCTGGGCGATACGTGCATCAAAGTCCGTACTGTTAAAATCGACAGGTTTTGCGCCGGGAATCATGCCTGTTGCTGCTTGTTCCTCAGGGGTTCTCAAGTCAATCAATTGAACGGTTTTGTCTTTTTGCATCATATCGACCAATTGGTCGGCTGTGACAGGTGTTACCTTATTGCTGCCAGTACATGCAAACAGAAGAAAAGAGACGGACCAAAAAAGTGATTTTTTCATGATGTCGGTTGTATAACGTTTTTTTCCTAAAACAATATGATGACGGGAATTGCCGGTACAGGTTACCAAAATCATCCTGCTTTGCAGGGCTAATCTGGTCGTGGTGAAGGTCATTTGTGTAAATTTTCACACCCTACACCTGACATTTCCAATGAAAGTAATACAAATGTACACAGGCTGTCTGGCAGAGGCAGCATATTATATCGAATCTGAGGGGGAAGCCGCCGTGATTGACCCACTGCGCGAGCCCGGCCCATACCTCCAATGCGCTGAGCAAAACGGTGCGCGTATCAAATACGTGCTGGAAACGCATTTTCACGCCGATTTCGTGAGCGGTCACCTCGACCTTGCTAAAAAAACAGGCGCCACCATTGTGTTCGGCCCCACTGCACAACCCGGTTTTGAGGCGCATGTGGCAGCCGACGGAGAAATTTTGCAACTTGGCAAAGCCCAAATAAAGGTGCTGCATACGCCGGGGCATACCATGGAGTCGTCGTGTTTCCTCCTGATCGATGAAACAGGACGCGAAACCGCCCTCTTTTCAGGTGATACCCTGTTTATCGGCGATGTTGGCCGCCCCGATCTGGCTGTAAAAAGCGACCTGAGCAGGGAAGACCTTGCTGGCTACCTGTACGACTCGCTGCGCAATAAAGTCATGCCGCTCCACGACGATACAACGGTGTATCCCGGGCATGGTGCGGGCTCGGCCTGCGGCAAAAAAATGGCCAACGAAACCCAGAGCACCATCGGCGCACAAAAGCAACTGAATTATGCCCTGCGTGCCGACATGACACGCGATGAATTCGTCAGGGAAGTGACGGAAGGCCTGGCAGCGCCGCCGCAGTATTTCCCCAAAAATGCAGTGCTGAACCGGATGGGCTATGAAAGCATCGATGAGGTGCTCGAACGCGGTCGGCATGCCCTGTCGGCACGCGAATTTTTAGCCGTGGCAGAAACGAAAAAAGCCCTGATTCTGGATGTCCGCTCCGAAGCGGAATTCGTCAAAGGCCACATCCCAGGTTCCGTTTTTATTGGTATCGACGGGCAGTTTGCCTTCTGGGCGGGCGCGCTGATCACCGATTTGCAGCAGCCTATTCTGTTGGTTTGCCCCGCTGGCCGGGAAGAAGAAGCCATGATCCGACTGGCGCGTGTAGGGTATGACCACACACTCGGCTACCTCAACGGCGGCATGGAAGCCTGGAAACAAGCCCACAGACAAGTAGAAACCCTAGAGAGCATTACTGCACATGAAGTTGCTGCACGCCTGGCTGTTGGCGGCTGGAAATTGCTGGATGTACGCCGCAAAAGTGAATATGATACCGAGCATGTGGTATCGGCGCTGCATTTTCCACTCGAACAAATGAATGCCAATCTGGCATCGCTGTCGCAGCAAGGCCGGTATGTGGTGCATTGCGCCGGTGGGTATCGCTCGGTCATCGCTATCAGTTTCCTGAAAAACCTTGGATTCAAATACCTGATTAATGTGGAAGGAGGCTTCCAGGCTATGCGCAAAGAACAAACACTGCCGTTGAGTACGTATGTGGCTCAGACGACGGAGTTGTGAGAGGAGGGTTGATGAGGTTGATGGACGGATGAATCAGGATTGGTAGGATTTCAAGGATTAGAAGGATTCCCAACGAGATGTCGGAATTCCAATAATTAATTCCAATTGATCCAAGAGGCTTATTTTTAGTCCAATTTCATTAATTCCGACATCTCGTTGGGAATCCTTCTAATCCTTGAAATCCTACCAATCCTGATTCATCCGCCCATCAACAAAAAAATTATTTGGAAGAGGTTATAGTTAAGCACACATGGAGGCCGCTCGTCGAAAAGACGCGCGGCTTTTTTATTTCCATTAAAAAAAATTGACAATTGAGGTCACAATTTTACTGTTACAGGCAATTAATCGAGTTATCACATTATATTTGACACACTAATCCGGAAAATTTTATGAAAAAGTACCCCGCCTTGCTGCTTGTATCTCTTCCATTTACCCTCCTTTCCATCCTGTCGGCACGCGCCCAAACAATGGAAACAGAGGTCATCGGCGCCGCCGGCAGTTCGGTCAGCACTACTGCTGCAACCTTGCAATGGACCGTCGGAGAGCCCATGATACGAACCACCGGGCAAACTGCTATCCTCTCGGAAGGCTTCCATCAAACTGCCATTTGGGAAATTGTACCCGTTGAGGAAGTGCCGGAAATAGACATCGCCATCCGGCCAAATCCATTTTCAGCATACGTAGAAATTCGTACAGCGCAGCCGGTGCTGGCTGTGTTGCATGACCTGTCGGGCAAACTGATCGTTGGCGAGATACAGGTGACGCAAAACGCCACCTTAACGACGACTCATTTATCGGCAGGCACTTATATATTATCTGTCAGCACACCTGATCGGAAACACATTTCGACCTATAAGTTGGTGCATATTCCCTGAACACGCGCATCAAATATCATTTATTGCGCTTCCCCTGATGTCTGTTTACATGGCATAATCCATTGGAGTTGGCCCCGGCTCACAGTGCAGTGCGTTTGTCAGTGGTATACAAATGCATCTATCCGATGCATTATCGCATATTTGTTTCAAATCCCTCTTTTTTCACCTTTATTCATTTGAAAAATGAAACCAATTTTACTCTCCTTCGGCTTGTTTCTGTTTTTTGTGCTGCAAGTGTCAGCACAGGCCCCGCAAAAGTTTAATTATCAGGCTGTACCTCGATTAGCCAATGGCAGTTTGCTGCCCGGGCAATCGATCAAAGTGCGTTTTGTAATTACGGAAGACGGTTCAAATACCGTTCGGTATGCAGAGGAGCAGACGCTTACCACTTCTCAGCACGGAGTATTGAGCGCAGCCGTAGGCGAGGGCGCCACCACAGGTGGACTGCCGCACAATTTTGCGGCCATCGACTGGGCGCAACACCAGTATTTCCTAGGCGTTTTGCTCGATTTGAATGGGAATGGCGTGTTCGATGCCGATGAAAATTTCAGCAGCAGCCAGTTGTTGTCTGTGCCGTATGCTTTTTATGCCCAGCAATCTGGCAGTGGCGTCGACAACGATACCGATCCGACCAATGAATTTCAGCAACTTTCCCTGAGCGGAAATACCATTTCGCTCTCCAATGGCGGCGGCAGCGTAACCATTCCGGATATGTCGGCCACCAATGAGTTGCAGCAACTTACCCTTTCCGGCAACATCATCACACTGTCCAATGGCGGCGGCTCTATCACCCTGCCACCGGGCTCGGGTACCGATGCACAAACCCTTTCCCTGACAGGCGCCAGCCTCAGCATCAGCAACGGCAATGCCGTCACCCTGCCCGATGCTTCGGCCACCAACGAATTGCAAAACCTGTCTATCAACGGAAACGTCATTTCACTCACCAACGGCGGCGCTGTCACCCTGCCGCCCGACGAGGATACCGATGCCCAGAATCTTTCACTCACTGGCGCCAACCTGAGCATCAGCAATGGCAATACTGTCACCTTGCCCGACGCGTCGGCTACCAACGAACTACAAAACCTGTCGATCAACGGAAATGTCATTTCACTCACCAACGGCGGCGCAGTCACCCTGCCACCCGATCAGGATACCGATGCGCAAAACTTGTCGCTCACCGGCGCCAGCCTGAGCATCAGCAACGGCAACACCGTCACCCTACCCGACGCCTCCGCCACCAATGAACTGCAAACGCTCTCGATCAACGGGAACGTCATATCGCTCACCAATGGTGGCTCCATCAACCTGCCGCCCAACCAGGGTACCGATGCGCAAACCCTGTCGATCGCAAACAATGAATTGAGTATCAGCAACGGAAATACCATCACACTCCCGGCCGAAGTAGATGGCTCCATTACCAATGAATTGCAACAACTGGGCCTGACAAATGGTATCATTACCCTGACCAACGGCGGCTCCGTCACTTTGCCCGATGCATCGGCTACCAATGAACTGCAAACGATTTCGATTATCGGAAATATCATTTCCCTTTCAGACGGCGGCGCTGTGACGCTGCCGCCCGACCAGGATACCGATGCGCAAAACCTGATGATTGCTGACGGCAACCTGAGCATCAGCAATGGCAATACCGTTGCCCTGCCCGACGCTTCGGCGACCAACGAATTGCAAACCCTTTCGATCAATGGAAATACTATTTCGCTCTCCGATGGCGGCTCTGTCACCCTGCCGCCCGATCAGGACACCGATGCACAAACGCTCGCTATCAATGGAAATATCCTGAGCATCAGCAACGGCAATGCCATCACACTTCCTTCCACAGGCGGAGGCAATACAGTAGTGGGCGGCGCAGGAATCGATGTCACGACCCTGCTCAACACCAGCACCGTCAGTGCCCGTATGAACGACCCGATCTGGAATGCCAGCATGCTGCGCGGCCGCCCAATCGACGGCATGGCGCCCAACCCAGGCTTTATCATGGCATACAAAAACGATACCGACGGTTGGGTATCGTATGGCAACGATTTCAGCATCGTAGGCAACAACCTGCAGGTATCGGCGCTGCGGGGCCGCCCCATCGACGGCATGGCGCCCAACCCCGGCTTTATCATGGCCTACAAAAACGATACGGACGGCTGGGTGTCGTACGACAACGACCTGAGTATCAACAACAACCGTTTGCAGGTATCGAAAATTCAGGGGCTGGATGTGGATATGGCAGGCGCCGATCTGGGTATGGCGCTCATGTGCGTCGACGACGGAAATGGCGGCCTCAAATTCCAATGCCAGCAGGTAGGCGGCGGTGGCGGCGGCCTCCCGCTCAACTACACAGGCAACTCCTCAACGCCGCTGATTTCCATTACCAACAACAATACGGGCAATATTTCGACCGTCAACGTAGGCGCAGGCACACGCTATGGCATCAGCGGCACTACTTCCAAAGGCGACGCATTGCCCATACCGTTCGATTCTTACGAAAATCGCACCTTCACCTACCCGGCAGGTGTTTCAGGCATCAATACCAATAGTTCGCAGGAAGGGGCAGGTATATACGGAAAGTCTATTTCCCCACTTGGTACGGGCGGATCGGGTGTGGGTCTTGGCGGCTTTTTCCAGGGTGGCTGGGTTGGCGCGGCTGGCATCTGTTATGAGGATGGTCATGCCGGTCTGGTAGGCATCAAAAAAGCAAAAATTGCCGATGCTGGCTGGCCCAAGGAACAACAATGGGGTGTGTATGGTGAAAGCACCCACGATAATTACGCTTATGCCGGTTATTTTGTCGGCGATGTCAAAGTAACTGACGACCTTGTTGTAGAAGGTTCTGTGGTAAAAGCATCCGGCACTTTCCGCATCGACCACCCGCAAGACCCTGCCAACAAATACCTCTTCCACAGTTTTGTGGAAAGCCCGGATATGAAAAATATCTATGACGGGGTGGTTACCACTGACGAAAACGGGTTTGCCACCGTAGAACTTCCAGGGTATTTTGAAGTCTTAAACAAAGATTTTCGCTATCAATTGACTTGCATTGGTACTTTCGCACAGGCCATTATTTCCAAAAAAGTGGAAAACAACCGTTTTCAAATTCAAACGGACAAGCCAGGTGTAGAGGTCAGTTGGCAAGTAACAGGTATCCGTAAAGACCCTTATGCTGAAACACATCGTGTGCAGCCGGAGGTGGAAAAAACTGGTTATGAAAAAGGAAAATACATTCACCCGGAACTATACGGCCAGCCGGAAAGTATGAAAATTGCAAAAAAGGCAGAAAGAATAAACAGAGAGTGAGAGAGGTGAGAGGTGAGAGGTGAGAGGTGAGAGGTGAGAAGTGAGAAGTGAGAGGTGAGAGGTGAGAAACGTGAACCACTCATTACCACCACAGAAGAGCCCTGAAAGGGCGTATACAATAGCCCAGGGCAACGCCCTGGGAATGTTACGATGAAATGATAACGTGGAATGATAACGAACAACATTGGAATGATAACGAACGCCCTGGGAACGATAACGACGTCGGAACAGTTCCGATAACAACAATGGCGACACAATAAAATCAAGCAAGACATTCGACATGCAACTTACCGAACGCCAGTGGAAAACGCTCATAAAAGACCTTCAGCAGCAGCGATGTATCCTGCTGCTGGGCGACCGCATATCTGTGGCGGCCGATGCCGATGGCAATTATGAACGCCTATCGGTGCTCCTTGCCAGGCACCTCGGTCGAAAGATGGAAGCCGAAGAAGTAGCGTTTGAAGCCGATCAGTCGGACAACCTGGCGTATATGGCACAACGTTATTTATCGATACCCCGAACACGGCGGATCGACCTGGAAGACGAAGTGACCGAATTTTTCAGCACCGCAACCCGCCAGGTTCCGGCGCATTATCGGAAACTGGCGGACTTGCCATTTCATATTGCTGTCAATCTCTCGCCCGACGATTACCTGATGCGTGCCTGGGTAGCCGCCGGTAAAAAAGATGCTGCCACGACATATTACAACTTCAAAGGCTCCGTGGAGGAAGAGGTGGTATCACCTACCCCATCGCGGCCCTTGTTGTACCATCTGCTGGGCGCACTCCACAATCCGGAATCGCTGGTACTCACACAGGAAGACCGCGTGGATTTTATCAAAAACGTACTGCGTGATAACCCCGGCATCCCCAATGCAGTGGTCAGTCATTTTGGCGAACGAAAAACATACATTTTTTTGGGTTTCAACCTCGAAAACTGGGATTATCGCCTGCTTTTCGATACCCTGCTGCTGAGTCGGCAAAACCTGTCGTTCCTACCGCAACCCGGAAGCCAGGCTTTGTCGTCTGAAGCGCGTTCGTTTTTTGAAGACCGTTACCAACTGATTTTTACGGAATCGGAAACGGCTGAATTTATTGAAAACCTCGTATCCCAGTATGCTGCCTCCATGCCCGAGACGGAGGCTGCGCCGCCTTCGCTGAAAAAAGTGGTCATGCTGTTTCAGCGCAATGAAGCCGACAGCCGCCTGGTGCAATTGCTGAGCAACCACCTGCATCCGTGGGTCAAGCGCGGCGCACTCGAACTCTGGCACCAGGACATGCCTTTTGCAGGAGACACCGACCAGGAAACGCGCCACAGAATCGCAGATGCCGATGCCGTACTGCCCATCCTGAGCGCAGATTTCTGGTCGGATGACGACATCCACAACCGCTGGCTGCCGGAAGCGCTCCAACAGCACCGTGCGCGCGGGCTGCGCATTCTGCCCGTGCTGCACCGCGCCTGCAATGTAGAGGACAGCGACCTGGCTGGATTTCCCATTTTGCCCGACCCTACCCGACCTGTCCGCAATTGGAACGACGAAGATGCTGCGCTCAAAACCATTGTCGACCAATTAAAAAAACTGCTCTATGATTAAGCGAAGCGTCTCCCGGTATCCCGGCATCCGTTCGTTCGAACGCAGCGAGCAGCACCTTTTTTTCGGTCGCACACGAGAAACGCAGGCTTTGTATGAAGCGGTAAAAGTGAAACCGCTCACGGTGCTGTTTTCACAGTCGGGCATCGGGAAAACGTCCCTGCTCAACGCCGGGCTGGTGCCCATACTCGAACAAAACGGCTATTTGCCCATTGTTATCCGCTTGCAGGACACCTCCATTTCGCCAGTGGAAACCCTGCAACGCGTGTTGTCGCCCTACCTCGACCGGCAAAAACTGGAACAGTTCGGGCAACAACCCTACAGCCTCTGGGAATACGTGCGGGCTTGCTCTTTTGGGGAGCGCCCGGCAGCCGACTCGGATACGCCGGTTCCGGCCGTTCCAGTGCTGTTGTTCGACCAGTTTGAAGAATTGTTTACGCATGCCGCCTCGGCGCGCGATGCGCTCACGCTGGCACTGTCCGACCTGCTCAACGAAAGACTGCCCGAGCGCATGCGCGAGCAATTGCGCCAACACCCACGCGAACAACGCAGTGACGACCTGCTGGATTGGTACACACCGCTGAAAATCAAAATCGTTTTTGCCATCAGGGCCGATCGCCTGAGCGACCTTGATGGACTGAAACAGCATATCCCGACGGTGCTGCACGACCGTTTTCACCTCAAACCGTTGAGCCACGACAACGCCCGCGAGGCCATTATTCGGCCTGCGGCACTGCCTGCTACCGGAGGATTCGGGCCTGCATTCCGTTATGCCCCTGAGGCTGTACAGGAAATGATCGACGCGTTGGATAACGCCCAGGGCGAGATTGAATCTTTCCAATTGCAGTTGTTATGCAGTTTTCTGGAAGGGAAAGTCAAAACAGCAGGGCAAATCATAACACCCGCCGACTTTGGAGGGAAAGACGGCGTCGATACCATCCTGAACGACTACTACGAACGCGAAATGGCCGCGCTCAACCCCGCAGAACAACTGGCAGCCCGCCGTTTTATTGAAGAAGGCCTGATCGTCAATGGCCGCCGCGTAGGCCTGCCGGAAGGCGCCGAACAAAGCCGTTTCGGCATCGACCCCGATTTGCTGGCAAAACTCCTGAACAGCCGCCTGCTTCGCAGCGAAACCATCCACCTGGGTCGGATTTACGAACTCAGCCACGATACGCTGATCGAACCCATTCTGCGTTCGTACGATAAACGCCATGCCGAAGAAGAACTCCGCCGGGCCGAACAATTGCTACAGGAAGAGCGCCTGCGGCTGGTCGAGGTGCAGCGCAAACGCACCCGCGCCCGCCTGTTCGCTATTGCAGGTTTTGCCTTATCCGGACTGGCGCTGCTCGGCGGCGGGTTTGCCTGGTACAATTACCAGCAGGCAGAAAAAGCGCAAAAACGAGCCGAAGCCACTGCTTTAGCCGCCAAGGCCCTCAATATTTATCGGAACGACCAGACACTCGCATTCCGCATTGCGCAATATGCCTACGAAAGCGACACCAGCAATGAGGAATCCTTGCAGGCGCTCCGAAAAATTGTCAACGAACCCACCACCGCTTATTACCAAACAGTTTTTACCAGACATTCGCTGGATGTAAAAAGCCTGGCATTTTCGCCCGATGGCGCCCGCATCGCCAGCGGCGGTTATGATTCCGAAATATATGTGTGGGACAGATCAGGACAAGCACTCCAGCATTTTTCCCACCAGAAAGAGGGCGGAACCCGTAACAGCGGTTCGGTGGAAGGGGTGGAGTTCATGCAGAACGGCGAAAGACTGGTGAGCGCCGACATCACCGGAGAAGTACGTATCTGGGATATCAAAGCCGACACTTTACTGCGCCGTTTTAAAACCCAGCGTGGCCTGAACGGCATGTCGCTGTCGCCCGACGAACGCCTCCTGATCACCTGTGGAAATGATAGCACAGCCAAAATATGGGATCTCACGGGCCGCTTGCTGCGTACGTTGAAAGGGCACAACGGCCCGGTATTGTCTGCTGTATTTTCACCTGACAATCAACTCATTGCAACGGGCGGTGGCGACCAAACCGCGCGCATCTGGCATATCGGCGGCGCAATAAAAACTGTGCTGCACCCGCCGGGCATCAGCGTCGTGAATGATGTGCGCTTTTCGCCCGACAGTCGGCAATTGGCCCTTGCCTGCAACGACCATACGGTGCGGCTCTTCGACCGCGATGGCCTGCCCGTGAATACCATCAGCGGCCACGCTGCGGAGGTGTGCAAGGTCCGGTATTCGCCCGACGGGAAATATTTGCTGAGCGCCTCGTTCGACCATATGGCTATCCTCTGGACACCTTCAGGGGAAGAAGTGTTGCGCCTCGCCGGACATTCCGAACGCCTTAGTTCCGTGGCGTTTTCACCCGATGGTGACTGGCTGGCTACTGGCGGTTACGACTATCAGGCCAAATTGTGGAACCTGCATTTTAACCTGAACAACAAGTACAACCGGCACACCAATTACGTCAACAAGGTAAAAGTCTCGCCCGACGGCAGTTTTCTCATCTCGGGCAGCCGCGATTTTACCGTGAAGAAATGGAATTTCGCAGGCGACCTGCTTGCCAACATGGAGGGCCATCAGACCAACATCTCTTGTGTGGACATTTCGCCGGATGGCAGCATGTTCGTTTCTACTTCCAATGATAAAAACATCCGGCTATGGAGCGCCGCAGGGCAGGCGCTGCGCACCATCTCCGACAGCCGGGCAGATGTACTAAAAGCCGTATTTACACCTGATAATCAATTACTTGTAAGCGGGAATTATGCAGGTGAAATTTCTGTTTATACGGCTGCCACGGGACAGTTGCTCCAAAAATGGCAGGCATCGGCAGGCAAGCCCATTCAGTCACTGGCACTCTCGCCCGACGGCCGCAAGGTGTACAGCGGTGGCAGCGACGGCCTCTTGCGCGCCTGGAGTATGACCGGCGATTCCTTGTGGACGGCGGTGGTGGGCGTCAATATCTGGTCGGTAGCCGTGTCGCCTGATGGCAAAAAGATTTTGACTGCTGCCAAACAATTACCCGTCAAAATATGGGACGACAAAGGGCAACTCATTCGCAGTTGTTATGGCCATCAAATGGAAAACTACTACGTGGCATGGGCGCCCGATGGTAAGCGCTTTATTAGTTGCAGTTGGGATAAAACCGCCAAAATATGGAGCCCCGAAGGCAACTTGCTGGGCACCCTACCCCACCCCGACGGCGTGTATGGCGCCGATTTCACCCCGGATAGCAAACAGGTGGTAACGGCCTGCCGCGACAGGATTATCCGCGTTTGGGACACTTCGACGGGGCGCCTGGCCAATACCATCGGCTACCGAACCGA
>JAEUUT010000171.1 GCA_016787415.1 Saprospiraceae bacterium
TGGGTTGATTTACAGCCGCATCAACAACCCCGACCTGGAAATTCTTGAAAATAGGCTATGCCTCTGGGACAAGGCCGACGACTGTGCCGTATTTGAAAGTGGAATGGGCGCTATCACCACTGTGCTGCTCGAATTCCTGAAACCCGGCGACCTGCTGGTGCATACCACCCCTTTGTATGGTGGCGTCGACCATTTTATCCGTCATTTTCTACCAAAAATAGGGGTGCATACGATGGAGTTTCACCCGGGCGATAGCCAGCAAATGCTGGAATCGCAAATTCAGGCTACAGGTCATGCCGAGCGGCTGGCCATGATCTACGTGGAAACCCCGGCCAATCCTACCAATGCGCTGTACGACCTTCAAATGTGCCGCTCTGTGGCGGATGGTTTTTCCAGTTCCGAAAAACGGGTGCTGGTAGCCGTCGACAATACCTACATGGGCCCCATCTGGCAAAATCCCTTGCGTTGGGGCGCCGATTTTTCCATTTATTCGGCTACCAAATACATCGGCGGCCACAGCGATGTAATTGCCGGCGCCGTTTGTGGCAACAACGGCCATATGCGGCGGGTAAAAGGGCTGCGTACATTTTTGGGCAATATGGCTGGCCCCTGGACGGGCTGGCTGCTGCTGCGCAGCCTCGAAACCCTGCACCTGCGCATGGAACGCCAGGCTGCCAGTGCCGCGCAAGTGGCGGCTTTCCTGCAATCGCATGCCAAAGTGGAAAAAGTGCATTACCTCGGCTTTCTCGACCCGCAGCAGGATGCCCAGCAATACGACATTTTCAAACGCCAGTACACGTCTGCAGGCGCTATGTTGTCGTTTGAAGTGTATGGCGGAGAAGCGGCGGCGTTTCGGGTACTGAACCAATTGAAAATGATCAAATTGGCCGTCAGCCTCGGCGGCACGGAGTCGCTCGCTCAACACCCCGACACCATGACGCATGCCGGCGTGGCACTCGATCACAAACGCGCCCTGGGCATCACACCGGGCATGATTCGCCTGTCGGTAGGTGTGGAACACCCGGATGATTTGATCTGGGATTTGAAACAAGCGCTGTAGGATTTTTGATTTTCGATTAGGAGTGTGTGAAGGGTTTGTTCGGCTACGCCCCTTTTAGAGGGATGGGAACGCGGATTTTACGGATAAAGCGGATTTAAACTGATTTTTAGTGGCCTTGCGGCCACGTTCTTTTTGATTTTTATGGATTTTCCCGCCTTCGGCGGGGCGTTTATCGGATCAATCCTTGAAAAAGCAAGCAAAAATCAACATTTATCCCTTGTATCAATTCATGTGTATACCATGCGTATCCACCCGCCGAAGGCGGTCAAGTCTGTAAAAATCAAAAAGAACGTGGCCGCAAGGCCACTAAAAATCAGTTTAAATCCGCTTTATCCGTAAAATCCGCGTTCCCATCCCTCTAAAAGGGGCGTAGCCGAACAAACCCTTCGTTAATATACAAGCGGAAATCGGAAATCACGATCACACCCGTGCCACTAGCGCCTCATCCTTGCTTTCCAGCAATGACGATCCCATCAGGTATTCATCTACCTGTCTGGCGCATTCGCGGCCTTCGCTGATGGCCCAAACGACCAGTGATTGTCCGCGGCGCATATCGCCGGCGGCGAAGACCTTGGCAATGTTCGTTTTAAAGGCTTTTTCGGTAGCGCGCACATTGCCGCGCTCGTCGAGTTCTACGTCGAGTTCCTGCAGCATGCCCTGTTGCTGTGGATGCAGGAAACCCATGGCCAGCAGCGCCAGTTCGCAGGGGATTTCGCGTTCGGAGCCTTCAATTTCCTCAAAACGGGCAGGTCGGCCGTCGGGTCCGGCTTTCCATTCGAGGTCGACTACACGCAGGGCGCGCAGTTTGCCCTTGGCATCGCCCAGGAATGCTTTGGTGAGAATAGCCCATTGGCGCATGCATCCTTCCTCGTGCGAGGTAGAAGTTTTGAGCAGCATGGGATATGTTGGCCAGGGCATGTTGGCAGTGCGGTCTTTGGGTGGCACGGGTAACAGTTCGAATTGCGTGATGGAAGCAGCACCCTGCCGTTTGGAGGTGCCGACGCAGTCGCTACCGGTGTCGCCGCCGCCGATGACTACTACATTTTTCCCGGTAGCCAGTATATCAGCACCGGAAACAGGCCTGTCTGATACCCGCTTGTTTTGTTGTTTCAAAAAATCCATGGCAAAATGCACGCCGTCGAGGTTGCGTCCCGGCGCTTCCAGGTCGCGCGGAATAGTGGAGCCGCCGGTGAGTACCACAGCCTGAAATTCGCGCAGGAGATCGTTGACGGGTATGTTCTCACCCACATTGGCATTGCAGCGGAAGGTAATGCCCTCGGCTTCCATAATTTGTATGCGGCGGTCGATGACCGTTTTTTCCAGTTTGAAATCCGGAATGCCGTAGCGAAGCAGTCCGCCCGGTGCATCGTCGCGTTCGAACACCGTCACGCTGTGCCCGGCGCTGTTGAGTTGGGCGGCAGCGGCCAGCCCGGCCGGGCCGGAACCGACCACGGCTACTTTTTTGCCGGTGCGCAGAAATACCTTGCGCGGCTGCACATAGCCCTCTTTGAAAGCGATTTCGATGATGTGTTTTTCTATTTCCTCGATGGCTACCGGCGGCTGGTTGATGCCCAGCACGCAGGCACTTTCGCAGGGGGCCGGACAAATACGGCCCGTAAATTCCGGAAAGTTGTTGGTCGATGCCAGGATGTCGTAGGCTTCTTTCCAGTCGCTGCGATACACCGCGTCGTTGAATTCGGGGATGATATTACCCAGCGGACACCCGTTGTGGCAAAACGGTACGCCGCAGTTCATACAGCGCGCCGCCTGCTCGTTGAGTTGCGGTTTTTCAAACAATTGAACAAATTCGCGGTAATGTTGAATCCGCGTGTCCGCCTTTTCCTTATTGGGGAGTTGGCGGGTATATTCCATGAAACCTGTCGGCTTACCCATGATAGAGGTGAGAGGTGAGAAGTGAGAGGTGAGAGCGTCACAACTAGCCCTGAAAGGGCGTATCCATTAGCGCAGGGCAACGCCCTGTGTATTCGATTGAAAATTCGATTGAAAATTCGATTGAATGTTCGATTGAATGTTCGATTGAAAATTCGTTGCCATATTTGATCATCAAATGAAAACAGTCCATCATGCTCGTTAAAGTTGGTAAAGGGTTTTGAGTTTCGGTTGATTACCAACCCTCATCAACCTTTCCCCACTTTTGCTATTCCTGCTGCTGCCGCTTGCTTCGCTGCCAGCACCCGTTTGTAATCCTTCGGAAAAACCTTGACGAAATTACCGATCTGATTATCCAGGTCGCTGAGTACAAACTGCGCCAGTGTACTGCCGGTGAGCGCGTGGTGTTTTTCCAGCAGCGCCGTCAATTCGCGCACATCGGCAGCATCCAGCGGGTCAAGGTCGATCATTTCGGTGTTGCATTGAGCGGCGAAATTTTTCTGCGTATCCCACACATAAGCGACACCGCCGCTCATGCCTGCGCCGAAATTGCGCCCGGTGCGACCCAGAATTACCACTTTGCCGCCAGTCATGTACTCGCAGCCGTGATCGCCAATGCCTTCTACCACCACTTCCGCGCCGGAATTGCGCACACAAAAACGCTCACCGGCCTTGCCGCGAATAAACGCCTCGCCCGAAGTAGCGCCGTAAAATGCTACGTTGCCCACAATGCTGTTTTCCTCGGGCACAAAACCCGACGCGCGATCGGGGTAAATCACCAGGCGCGCGCCGCTCAGCCCTTTTCCGAAATAGTCGTTGGCATCGCCTTCCAGTTCCATTGTGACGCCACGGGTGTTGAAGGCGGCAAAACTCTGGCCGGCGGTACCTGTAAATTTGAAGTGAATCGTATTGTCGGGAAGTCCTTCTGCTTTGTATCGCTTGGTAATTTCGTTGGACAAGAGGGTGCCCAGCGCCCTGTCGGTATTGATGACGTCGAATTCGGCGCGCACTGGCGTCTGGTTTTCCAGCGCAGGCCGGGCGGTTTCCAGCAATTTCCAGTCGAGGATATTGGCCAGGCCATGATCCTGCGATTCCTGGCAATACAGCCCGAAGGTTTCTCCATCCGGCTCTTTGTACAGCACCGGCGACAGGTCGAGGTGCTTGTGTTTCCAATGCGTGATGTCGGGGCGCATTTCCAGAAAATCGGACTGGCCGATCATCTCATCTACGGTGCGGAAACCCAGTTCGGCCATGATTTCGCGGAGTTCCTGGGTCAGGAATTTGAAAAAAGTCACCACCTGATCGGGATCGCCGCCGAAACGTTTGCGCAATTCAGGATCCTGCGTGGCAATACCCACCGGGCAGGTGTTGAGGTGGCATTTGCGCATCAAAATGCAGCCTTCCACCACGAGTGCTGCTGTGGCAACGCCCCATTCCTCAGCGCCAAGCAGGGCGGCAATGGCAATGTCGCGGCCTGTTTTCAGTTGGCCGTCGGTCTGAACGGTCACGCGGCTGCGCAGGCGATTTTTCACCAGCGTCTGGTGCGTTTCCGCCAGGCCCAGTTCCCAGGGCAGGCCCGCATGTTTGATCGAACTGATGGGAGATGCGCCCGTACCGCCGTCGAAACCGGCAATCAGGATTACGTCGGCTTTGGCTTTGGCCACGCCGGCAGCGATGGTGCCCACGCCTGCTTTCGACACGAGTTTTACATTGATACGCGCTGCGCGGTTGGCATTTTTCAAGTCAAAAATGAGTTGTGCCAGGTCTTCAATCGAGTAAATATCGTGGTGCGGCGGCGGCGAAATCAGGCCCACGCCCGGCGTGGAGTGCCGCACCTTGCCGATCCAGTCGTCCACCTTGTGGCCCGGCAATTGTCCACCTTCGCCGGGTTTTGCGCCCTGCGCCATTTTGATTTGCAGTTCGTCGGCCTCACTCAGATACATGCTCGTGACGCCGAAACGCCCCGATGCCACCTGTTTGATGGCGCTGCGCATCGAGTCGCCGGGCTGCAATTGCTGGTGCGGCGGCACGAGCGAACCTTCGGCCAGGATGTCGGAAATGGAGCCATAGCGGCGTTCGTCTTCGCCACCCTCGCCCGTGTTGCTCTTGCCGCCCAATCGGTTCATGGCGATGGCCAGAGTAGTATGCGCTTCCCAGGAAATGGAGCCGAACGACATGGCGCCTGTGGCAAAGCGTCGGTAAATATTTTCTGCGGGTTCTACCTCATCAATGGAAATAGGCGCGCGTTTGCGTTTGAACTGAAACAAACTCCGCAAGGTGCAGGCTTTTTCACCCAGTTCGTTGACGGTGCGCGAGTATCTTTTAAAGGTAGCGTAGTCGTTTGTTTTGGTGGAATGTTGCAGCAGGTGAATGCTCTGCGGATTAAACAAGTGGTACTCGCCTTTGCGTTTCCACTGGTAAATGCCACCCACTGGCAGGCGCTCCACCGGGATGCTTTTCCGGCTGAATGCGAGGTGGTGTTTGGCGAGTGTTTCGCGGGCAATTTCGTCGAGCCCCAGCCCTTCGATGCGCGACACAGCGCCGGTGAAGTATTTATCTACAACGTTGTGATTCAGGCCAATAATTTCAAAAATCTGAGCACCCTGGTACGACTGCAGGGTGGAAATGCCCATTTTGGAGAAAATTTTCAGCAACCCGTCACAAACGGATTTGATGTAATTTTTCTCTAATTTGATCTCATCCAGCGGCGTGTCGAGGTCACCGCGTTGTTTCATATCTCTGATGGTCGACAGCGCCAGGTACGGGTTGATAGCCGTTGCGCCGAAGCCCAGCAGGCAGGCGAAATGGTGCGTTTCCCACACGTCGCCGGCTTCTACCACGATACCAACTTTGCCGCGATACCCCTTGCGGATGAGGTGGTGGTGTACGGCCGAAGTGAACAGCAGCGAAGGCACGGCAGCATGCTCGGAGTCGATAGAGCGGTCGGACAAAACCAGCACCTCGAAGCCGTCCTCCACCGCATCCACGGCGTAGCGGCAGATGCGGTCGAGCGCCTTTTGCAGGGAGCCCGGTCGGCCGTCGGCGCGGTAGTACATCTGCAGGGTTTTTGCCTGAAAATTGCCCGTGTCGATGCTCCGCAGTTTTTCCAGTTCGTAGTCAGACAGCACAGGGTGGGGGAGCGCCACGGCGTGGCAAGTGAGTGGGTCTTCCGACAGCAGGTTGCCGATATTTCCCAAAAAGGTATTGAGCGACATCACCAGCCGCTCGCGAATCGGGTCGATGGGCGGGTTGGTCACCTGCGCGAACAACTGTTTGAAATAACTCGACAGGTGCTGCGGCTGGTCGCTGAGCGCCGCCAACGGCACATCGGTACCCATCGAGCCGATGGGTTCCTTGCCATCGAGGGCCATGGGCGCGATGACCGTTTGCAGGTCTTCGGTAGAATAGCCGAACGCCTTCTGGTATTTGAACACCTGCGCCGTTTCGAGCGGCGCGAAGGTCACCCGCGGCTCGGGCAGTTCCTGGAGGCGGATTTTGTGTTTGTTGAGCCAGTCGCCATACGGTTTTTGCGAACAAACGTCCTGTTTCAGTTCTTCGTCGCTGATGATGCGGCCCTGCGTGAGGTCGACGACAAACATTTTACCGGGTTGCAAGCGGCCTTTTTCCTTGACGAGTTTCGGGTCGACGGGCAGCGCGCCTGTTTCGGAAGCCATGATAACACGGTCGTCGGTCGTCACGCAATAGCGCGAAGGGCGCAGTCCGTTGCGGTCGAGCGTGGCGCCGATGATATTGCCATCGGTAAAGGAAATAGACGCCGGGCCGTCCCAGGGCTCCTGAAACGAGGCATGGAACTCGTAAAATGCGCGTTTTACCGGATCCATTTCCTCGTGGCCGTCCCAGGCTTCCGGAATGAGCATCATCATCACGTGCGGCAGCGAGCGGCCGCTCAGCGTGAGCAGTTCTATGATGTTGTCGAGACAGGCCGAGTCGGATTGGCCGCCGGTGACGATGGGCAGCAGCATTTCCATTTCTTCCTTGCTGAAAAATGGCGAAGTCCAACTTTTTTCGCTGGTTTTCAGCCAGTTGATATTGCCTTGCACGGTGTTGATCTCTCCATTGTGGGCGATAAAACGGAAGGGTTGCGCCAGTTTCCACGACGGAAAAGTATTGGTGGCGAAGCGCGAGTGGACGAGTCCGAACGCGCTCACCAGGTTGGTGTCGGACAGATCGGGGAAATAGCCGCGCACCTGAAGACTGGTCAACTGCCCTTTGTACACCACCGTTTTGTACGACATGGAGGCGATGTAAAAACCGATCTCGTCTTTGCGTACCGTGCTGTGTATCAAGTGCGTAGCGTAGTTGCGCAGCACGAACAGTTTGCGCTCGAACACCATCGGGTCGTTGATGCTGTCGGGGCAGGCAATGAACACCTGTTCCATTTCGGGTTCAACAGACAAGGCGGTGGGGCCGATGCCGTCCGGGTTGACCGGCACTTTGCGCCAGTTGAGGATGGGCATACCGAGTTGTTCGGCAGTCTGGATAAAAATATCGCGGCATTCCTCGCGGAGCCGTAATTCTCTTGGAAAAAACACCACGCCTACGCCGTAGCGGCCGAAGGGTGGCAGTTGCACGCCCGATTGCAGGCACTCGCGGAAGAAAAAAGCGTGCGGCGTCTGAATCATAATGCCCGCTCCGTCGCCCGTGTTGGGTTCGCAGCCACAAGCGCCCCGGTGCTCCATGTTTTCGAGCAGGGTGAGCGCATCCGAAACCGTCTGGTGATTTTTATTGCCTTTCAAATTGGCCACAAACCCGATGCCGCAGGCATCCGATTCGGTTTGTGGAACATAAAGGCCCCGTTGTCGGGGCTGGTCGTCGTCTACTGTACGCATAGTGTGCAGGCGCTTATCGGCGGCCGGTTTTCCGGGCCGAAATGGTCAAAAATGATAGGTAATGCGGTGGTAAGTTGGTCCTATCCGGACGTGGTGGTGAGGGCCCTGGCGCAAAGGAAAAAATAGCAGATATGCATGCTTTTAATTTGTGCCGGGACAGCAAATTTATTTTTTATTTCAATGATAAATCGAAACCTAAAATGAAATTTCATAAAATAATCAAATATCAGAATGAATAAAAAAATACAATTCAAAAAAAAATACTTAAAATACCGTACCTGCGGAATTATTATTCAGCAAAACGGCAGATCGGGGAATTTTTTGTTGGGAAACGGAAATTGTTAATGATGGGTGATGGTGAGGCGGGTAGGGGTTATTAAAAATGTGGGCTGCCTGTGTTAAAGTCTTTTGAGTGCAAACCTGACTTATTGTTTCCGTATGATGCCCAAACAACAATTCACATACGTACTACTTGTTGGAATACTATCGACTACACACCGTTTTTAATACAATCGAATGGCGAGCCGGGAAACTGACTTTTGAATTTTTACAAATTTGGATACTGAAATGAAGATATTACATTTGAGCAAGGGCGCTCCGGACGCCCTGCCTTTTGCATGTCTTTCCACAAATATTTTCCATGAAAAAGATAATTATAGCCCTGCTTTGCAGTTTGTTGCAGGCAGTGACGCCTTGTTTTGCGCAGGTGAAAGGAGATTATATATGGACATTGGGAGATGGCCTATACGACGGCCCAGGAGACGAATACAGCGGGATGCTTCTTGATTTTCATACTGTTCCTCCTTCAATAATTCCGACTTCTATACCAATGAATGAACCCCTTGCATTCATTTGCGATTCGACCGGCCAGTTGGCTTTATATACCAATGGTTGTGTAATTGCAAATTCATCGCATGAGGTTGTTGAAAATGGGGATTCCTTAAACCCCGGCTTCTGGTTTGGGCAGTTTTGTGAGGTCGCTAGTTATTCTACCTATCAGGGAACCCTTTTTTTGCAGCAGCCGGGGCATACGGAGCGATATTACCTGTTTCATATCAAATATGATGACGCCACTTCCTGGCCCAACGACCTGTTGTATACCTTGACTGACATGTCCTACAATGGTGGACATGGCAAGGTGCTTCTGAAAAACCAGGTAATCGAACACGAGCGGTTTTCACTTTATATTACAGCCGTTCGACATGGTAATGGGCGCGACTGGTGGGTTGTGGCGCCAAGGTTATATACGAATACTTACACCACACTGCTGCTGACCCCGGAAGGCATAGAAGGACCGTTCGCACAATCGATAGGCGATTCAATGTCTTCATCGTTGTGCTGCGGCCAAACGGCATTTTCGGCCGACGGGAGCAAGTATTTCAAATTTTTACCCAAAGGGGGCTTACAAATACTGGATTTTGACCGATGCAGCGGTCAGTTTTCCAATCCGCTGTTCATACCCTACGGGGCCGATACGGTAGGCTTGGGCGGCGTGGTAGGGTCTCCCAACAGCCGGTATCTGTACCTGTCTACGGGGCATTATATGTATCAGTACGATCTGCAGAGCAGCAATATACCAGCCAGCCGCCAGACGGTGGGGGTATTTGACGGGTATGCCGATCCTTTTTTTGCCCGTTTTTATCAGGGTGCGCGGGGCCCCGATGGCAAGCTGTATTTTATCAGCAGCAGCGGGGTCAAAGTCATGCACGTGATACATCAGCCCGACGAGCCGGGACTTGCCTGCGACTTTGAGCAGCATGGCATACATTTGCCTGCATATCAGAGTTTTTTTATGCCCAATTTTGCCAATTACCGGCTCTATGACCTGCCGGGCAGCGCCTGCGATACGCTGGGTATCGACGGGCCGGTGGTGAGTACTGCCGCGCCGACCCTTGAGCAGCGAGGAGAGATGCGGGTAGTGCCCAATCCAACTTCGGGGCTGTTCACCCTGACACTCCCAAGTGGTACGCGAGATGCCCTGTTGCAGGTATTTCATACATCGGGGGCTCTGATACTGGAACGCACTCTGAACTCCGACGCTGCCGTCACGCTGGATTTGGCTCAGCAGCCGGCTGGCATGTATGCGGTACGTTTGTTAGATCGGGAAACGGGTGTGCGCAAGGCGGTGAAAATTGCGGTATTGCGGTAAAAAACAAAAAACACAAAAAGTTTTTACTCTAAAAAATATCCAATAAATAAAAACAAATAAATACATTTGACCCACTAAAATCATTACTTACACCTAAACCTTCTTTTCTTATGGCATTCAATTGGCTGGCCCTTTTTGTAGCGGCCCTCATTCCTCTGCTCATCGGTTTTGTTTATTACCACGAAGCCGTATTCGGCAAAGCCTGGATGCGTGAAAGCGGCGTGACACCCGATCCCAATGCCGGGATGGCACGCATTTTCGGTCTCACGTATTTGCTCAGCCTGATGCTGGCCACGATTCTGCAAACAGTTGTAATTCACCAGGCGCATGTCATGTCGCTGTTGATGAACGAACCTGGCATCAACGACCCTGCCTCCGAAATGGGCAAATGGTTAACCGATTTCATGGCTAAATACGGCAACAACTTCCGCACCTTTAAACATGGCGCCCTGCACGGTACGATTGCCGCTGTATTTATTGCCCTGCCTATAGTGGGTATCAATTCCCTGTTTGAGCGTAAAAGCGGCAAATACATCCTGCTGCATACGGGTTACTGGATCATTACGCTGGCGCTGATGGGCGGTATTGTGTGTGGATGGAAATAGAATAAGTCCTGAGTCGTAAGTCCTGAGTCCTAAGTCCGTAGAGTACACCTGTTTACCCTTGGTATTGGTTAATAAAAATGCCAAGGGTAAACAGGTGTACTCTACGGACTTAGGACTCAGGACTTACGACTCAGGACTTATTCGCTTCTCAGGCTTTCCGCCGGGTTCGCTCTTGCTGCGCCCCAGGTTCTCAAACCCACCGTCAGCAAGGCAACGAGCATGGCGATGCCGATGGTGAGCGCAAACAACCACCAGGAGAGCGGTGTGCGGTAGATAAAATCCTGGAGCCAGGCTTGCATGGCATAGTAGGCCAGTGGCGTGGCGATAATGGCTGCGATCAATACCAGCAGCAGAAAATCGCGGCTCAGCAGGCCGATTACGCTGCCGACAGAAGCGCCCAGCACCTTGCGGATGCCAATTTCTTTGGTGCGCTGAACGGCCATGAGCGTAGCCAGACCAAACAGACCCAGGCAGGAAATCAGGATCGCCAGGGCTGCAAAACCTTTGCAGAGGGCCGAAAAGCGCGATTCGTCGCGGTAGAATTGCGCAATTTTTTCATCCATAAACTGTCCGTCGAACACCTGTTCCGGGAATGTTTGTTCGAATGCCTGCTGGATAGCGGCAGTGGTAGCCTCGATGTTTTGGGGCGCAATTTTGATCCCCGCCGTACCATAATCTGATTTCCGGCTAAAAATAGCCATGGGTTTCATTTCGTCTTTGGCAGAGTTGGCGGTAAAGTTTCGCACCACCCCCACAACCGGCTTGGGTTGGCGGCTGCCGATGCGCAGGTTTTTGCCGATGGCCTCTTCGGGGTTGCTGACGCCGAGTTTTTTCAGGAGAAACTCATTGACCACGTATTCCCGGATGGTATCGCTTGGCTCCAGCATCCTGCCGGCTACCAATTGAAGTCCATAAGTGTTGAAATAATCGGCGTCTACAATTTTCATGTAGGTGCTGAACGGCGCATCTTCTGTGCTGTTGAAAGCAAAATTGCTGGCCCAGTTATTCCCGGACGAAGGCACGTCGCTGCTAAAACTCACCGCCGATACGGCCGGGATGGCCTTAAGTTCGTTTTTGAACTGCTGAAAACGCTGCACGCTCGAACTGTCGCTGCTGATACCTTGAATGACATACACCAGATCGGGCTTGAAACCCAAATCCATATTGCGCAGAAAATTCATCTGGCTGATGGTTACCAGGGTGCCGATGATGAGCGCCTGTGCAATCACAAACTGGCTGACAACCAGCGCCTTGCGCAACGAAACGCCGCCTACGGTAGCGGAGGTAATCCTGTTTTTCAAGGCTTTCACCGGCTCAAAGCCCGATAGTACCATCGAGGGGTAAAAGCCGCCCAGCAGGCTTACCAGCAAAGTGGTAACCAGCAGAAAACCCAGCACCGCCGGGTGGCTCAAAAAGGCTTGTGAAGCCGGCACGTCGGATACGAAGCGCAACAACGGGGCACACATGGCTGCCAGCAGGGCGCCGCACAAAACAGATGCCGCCACGAGCACAAAAGTTTCGCCCATAAACTGCTTGACCAACTGAATGCGCGCGCCGCCGAGCGACTTGCGCACGCCGACTTCCCGCGCCCGGCCGGCGGCCAGCGCAGTAGCCAGGTTGACAAAGTTGAAACAAGCCATCAGCAGCACGAGCAGACCGATGAGCGACAGCACCCAGAGTTTGCTTTTTTCCGTCAGGTGTGTGCCTGCGGGGCTGCCGTAGCGCTCGTTGTAGTGCGCTTCGCTCAGGGGTTGCAGCGCATGGGTGCGTTTGCCGCGCGGACTGTTGTAGTGTTCCTTGCCCACCTGCGCCAGCGCGGCGTTGGCGGCATCCCACTGGTTGGCGTCGGACAGCAGCGCAAATGCCTGGTCGTTGCTGCTGGTGCTGCCCCAGTCGGGGAAGAAATAGTACAGGTCAGGGTTTTTTTTCAGGGTTTCATAGGAAATAATCGAATGGCACTGAAAATCGGAATTCGGCGGCGGCGTACCCACTACGCCGCGTACAGTGAGCAGCACGTTGTTGTCCATCACGAGGGTTTGGCCGAGGGCCATTTGCCAGGTTCCGAAGCATTTTTCAGCCATTTTTTCGGATATAACGACGGTGTTGGGTTCCCTGAGCGCGGAGGCGTCGCCGGCGAGCCAGGGCCAGTCGAAAATAGCAAAAAAGGAAGGTTCGGTGAAAATTGCCGTTTCGTGTTCATCGTCTGTGGCAAATTTCCGACCCGTCATGCTGCCTGGCGTCGTAGGCACGGTGAACGTAGGCCAGGTGGTATGTATGCGGGCAAACTGCGCAAAGGGCGTCACCTTTTGCTGCATTTCGTCCATGGCTGGAACGGGAATGCCTGCCGTGAAAAACTCGCCTTCCGAGTTCACTACGTCGTTGGTGACGATGCGACCGATGCGGTCGTAATTTTTGTAGAAGGTATTGAAACTCAATTCATAATGCACCAGCCTGAAAATGAGCAGGCTGGCAGCCACTCCAACGGCCAAACCGGTGATGTTGATGAGGGTGTAGGTTCGGTTTTTAAACAAATGGCGTACGGCCAGGCGAAAATAGTTCTGTATCATAGGAAATTCCGGCGTAAGTAGAAATGATGGATAATGGAGCGCATGGAGGCCGGTATAGTTGCTTCACAGGTTGTGCCGAAAATATATCGCATTGATTTTTAATGACTTGTAACAGGTTTTGAAACGGCTGTGTGTCCGAAAACGAACACCGTTGTGCGTTCGCGTACGAAAGCGAAAATTCTCGTCTAAAAAACCGATCACAGACCAACCAACTGGAAAGGTCAAACGTCTATGTCAGTAAATTCTGACAATTTGCAGCGTTTAGGCAAATTGTTGCATCTACCCACTGTTGCGATTCCAAACAAACGGCTATATCTTTGACAAAACAATTACCAGCATCAACCCTATACACATGAGACCACTTCTGAAGCACTACCCCGGCTTTTTGTTTTTTTTCCTGATAATGCTTGTCGCAAGTTGCAGAGAGCAACTGAACGTAGACAACACCGACCAGAATTTTCCGCTTACGGTGAATGCGCAAAAGGATGAAGACAAGGTAGTGCTTACCTGGGAAGCAGCCAATGTTTCCAATTTCAACAAGTATGTAATCGTCCGGTCGCGCAATCCTATTCCGGCAGGGCTCAGCCCGGTTTTCTCGAGCGGTGATATTGAAATTGTTTTTCAGTCGGACGATATAGACACCACCTCATTTACGGATGAGGCGCTGCCAGTACTCCAACAACTTTATTACAAACTCTATATCAATATCGACGATCGCTTTATTGAAAGCGCGGCGGTATCGCTTACGTTTGATAACTTATTGCTGGAAGGCAACGGCAGTGTCATCAAGTTTTACCCGGATTCCAACTGGGTTATTCTGGGCGATGATTTTATGGGTACCCTGCGTGTGGTCAATTACAACACCAAAGAGGTGGTAGCCAGCCGAAACGTTTCCTTTACCAGTTTCGACAATATGTGCTACGATATAGCGGTCGAAAACGGTAAGCCGGTATTGTACTGGTGGGCCGGGTACACCAATTTTTACAAATACCAGTTGCCCGATCTGGTACAGCTCAATTACTGGCCCGTTGCATTTTCCGGGTTCTCTATTGCTGTCGATGATAATTATGTCTATACCACGCAGTATGATTACAACCAGAGTTTCTGTGCGCGCCGCAAATCAGATATGAGCGTTGTACAACCGCACTACCGGGCCGATTATTACACGCACCGTACCCTGGCTATTCTCGACAAGGCAACGCACTATGTTCTGGAAGTGTCGCCTTACCGGCTACTGACCTACAATGTGAATCCGATCAATGGCGATGTGACCAACATCACCGAGAAATCAACCAACACTTTTAACCTGTTTTACAGGGATATTCCTGTTTCCAAGGATAATCAGTATGTCGTTCCGCAATACGACGGTTCGGTGTACGACCGCAACCTGAATCTTGTCACCAGCATTCCGTTCATGAGCAACGGATATATCGACGTTGATTTTTCTGCTGATGGCCAGTATTTATATGCTTTGTACCAGGACTTTACTTTTGGAAATGGTTCGCTCATTCAGAAGTTTACATTTCCGGGGATGCAACAGGTGGCCAGCAGACGCTTCAATAACATTGCTCCAAGAACATTGGAAACAGTGCCAGGCGGCGTGATTTTTGTAGGTAGCGGCGTAAACGGCCTGAACCAGATTCTGGTTAAGAAAGTCACTTTGTAGCGCAGATACCCTTTGGTAAGAGCAAAAGAAACGAGTTTACCCTAACATAACAGAATACCTATGACCCGAATACTACTTCTGATGCTGGTGGCGCTGACTTGTGCAGGAACTTTGAAAGCGCAAGATGAAATGCCGGAGAAAAAACGCCTGATGATCAGCAATGAACTGGGGGTGAATTTCACCAACATCCTCAACAAGATCATTAAAATCAACCGCGACTCGGCCAATGAAAACCCTTACCTGCTTACATATCGCCTGGGGCTCAACCGCAAATGGGGGATTCGTACGGGTGTGGGAGGCTCCAATCGCTACATAGAAACACGTGAAGAAGGCTTTGCCGATTCTGAAACAGAACGAACCACAGCCCTGGATGCGCGCCTGGGTTTCGACTATCGCATCGAACTGGGACGCCGTTTTGAAGGAAGTTTCGGCCTCGATGCCGTTGGGAAATGGAGGAACCACAAACAAGTGTCCGACAGCGGTTTCGACGTGATCCAGCGCATCGAACAATCGGAAGGATATGGAGGCGGCCCGTTTGTAGGCCTGCATTTCTGGATTACACCCAATCTGGCGCTTTATACGGAAGCCAGTTTCTATATGTTGTACAGCAAGCGGGATACCGCTCGTATTTTTAAAAACTTTCCCGAGTTGAACGACCAGATTTTCCGGGAAACCAATGAGGATCTGGTCACGACGCTACCTTCCAGTATTTTTGTGATATACCGATTTTAAAAAACCTCTTCTCATTTCTAAAATATTTTTCAAATGAAAAATATCCACCGTTTTGCCCTCGCCGTCCTGCTGCTTCTTGGCGGAATGACAGCCTTGACGAATTGCAAAAAAGACAATTCGCTGCCTTACAAATACGAATCGGAGGTATTGAACCTGCCCGATCAGCCGTATGCGTACCGCGACCAGCCAATTCCTTCTCACCTGGCTAACATCGCTCCTGTGCTCCAAAGCAAGGTGACAGACAAAGGCGCTACGCTGGGCCGGGTGTTGTTCTATGACCCCAAACTCTCGCTCAACAACAAAATCTCTTGCTCTTCCTGCCACCTGCAAGAAAAAGCATTCTCCGATGGCAAACGTTTCAGCACAGGCTTTGATGGCGGCCTGACCAAACGCAACGCCAGTTCGATTGTGAACCCGGCCGGTATGCAGAACTTCTTCTGGGACGCCCGGGAGCACGATCTGCAAACCATGGTGCTCCAGCCGATCAAAAACCACATCGAAATGGGCATGGACAACTTCGATGCCCTGGAGAAAAAACTCGGCCAACTCGACTATTACAAACCCCTGTTTGCCGATGCATTCGGCGATGAAAACGTTACGCGTGATCGGATCGCCGACGCCATGAGCCAGTTCCTGAACTCTATGGTGACCAGTAATTCCGGTTTTGACGCAGCAGTACCAGGGGGCTGGGGTGTTCAAAATCCGGGCGCGCTGACTGTTCAACAACAGCAAGGCATGAACCTGTTCTTCGGACAGGCACAATGCGGCGTGTGCCACAACCCGGTAGCCAATGGCTCGTTCTTCAATGAGTCGTTTGCCAATATCGGACTCGATGCTAACCCTGCCGACAAAGGCCTGGGCGCCAATCAGCCGGGTATGGATGGTATGTTCAAAATTCCGTCGCTGCGCAATGTTGCCCTCACGGCCCCTTACATGCATGATGGTCGCTTCACAACCCTGCGCCAGGTAGTGGATCACTACAGCGATAAAATTGAGAACACTACCAACCTGCACTGGTCGCTGCGCGGTTTCGACGGACAGGCGCTGCGCATGAACCTGACAGATCAGCAGAAAGATGACCTGGTGGCTTTCCTCCAGGCGCTGACAGACCAGCAGTACGTGAACGATCCGAAATATTCAAATCCGTTCAAGCAATAAGTATTTGCAGATTGCTGCATTTCATCCCGAATCTTTCTGGCAGAAAGGTTCGGGATTTTTTTTGGGAGCGGCTGGTACATGGCAAAAATCCAATCTTCTCACCTCCAATCACTGGAATCGCCCTACCTTCGCTGCTCTTTTGCCGCATCTCTCGCGAGAGCATGCGTATTGCCCGACCACTTTCCAAATATTACTTCTTCAAAATGGATGCAAACAGCCGTATTTACACCGATTCAGAGATTGGCAGACTGAAAAAAGTAATCGTTCACCGCCCCGATGAAGGCATTGCCCGCATCACCCCGAAAAGGGCCGGCGAACTGTTGTTCGACGATATTGTACACCTGCCCAAAATGCAGGACGAGCACGACATTTTTGTAAATGTACTGCGGGCATTCGTCGGCAAGGAAAACGTGCTGGAAGTGCGCGACTTGCTGGCAGAAAGTACACGCGACGAGGAAAGTAAGTACGAAGTGATCAATAAAATCACCGATTTTGAGGAATTGCCGTACTCTTTTATCCCGCGTTTGGCTGGCCTCTCGCCCGAACAATTGGCCGATACGCTCATCACTGGATACCTCGAACCGGAAGACCGGATTTTGTTCGACCCCATTCCGAACCTCATTTTCACGCGCGACCTGGCCGTGACCGTCAAGGAGCATGTCATCATAACCAAGGCAGCCAAGGAAGCCCGCTTCCGTGAAAACTTCCTCACGCGGCTCATTTTTAGCAGCCACCCTGTTTTCCGCCGACTAAAGGCCGATGGGAAAACCATTAACCTGAACCGCGTCGACAAATTTCCACCCAACAAACGCGGTGAAACCATCAGCATTGAAGGTGGCGACGTGATGATGCTCCACAACGACTACCTGCTCATCGGCTCTTCCGAACGCACCAACAACTATGCATTCGAGGCGCTGAAAAACTACCTGTTCGACCGCGGCATCATCAAAAACGTGGTGCAGGTGAATATTCCCGCCGAGCGTACCTACATGCACATCGACACGGTGTTTACTCAAATCAACCACAACCACATGGTGGGCTACAAACCCATCGTGCAGGACGGCCTTGGCTCCTACGTCGACGTACACCGTTCTACCGGCGAGGAAGTGGAGTATTCCAGCCTCAAGGATTTTTTGCTGGCAGAAGTGAACCCGAAAATGGAATTTATCTGGGCGGGCCGCGGCGAAAGCCCGTATCAGGAACGCGAACAATGGACCGACGGCTGCAATCTGGTGGCACTGAAACCCGGCGTGGCGGTCACCTACGACCGAAATCCGATCACCGAAAAAGCATTTAAAGAGGTAGGATACAAGGTTATTGGCGCCGAAAAACTTCTGCGGGATATCGAAAACGGGAAAATAACGCCCGACAAGGTGGAGAATACCATCATTACCATTCCTTCCAATGAATTGTCGCGCGCCCGAGGCGGCTCACATTGTATGACCTGCCCGATTGAGCGGGAAGCGGTTTAGGGAGTCCTGAGTCCTAAGTCGTGAGCCCTAAGTCCGTAGCGTACACCTGATTACCCTTGGCTTCAAACTGTAGTTAAAACCAAGGGTAATCAGGTGTACGCTACGGACTCAGGACTCACGACTTAGGACTCAGGACTATTTCCCTACTTTTCCTTTCCACTCCTCAATCGCCTCTTTAATCCGTTCGGCGCGGTTTTCCGGGTCGGGGTGGGTGCTTTGAAACTCCGGGGTGCGGTTGGGGCCAGCCGCCTGTTTCAGAATTTCCATCACACTGATGAGGTGTTCGGGATCGTAACCCGATTCGAGCATAAACCGAACGCCGAGGTTATCACTTTGCAGTTCCTGGTCGCGGCCGTATTTCAATGAAATCATATTGGCTACTGCCTGTGCGATATACGCCGAATTGGGGTTGGAGGGATCATACGTCGCCATGGTGGCTGCGCCCGTAAGTCCTTGAGCCAGTTCCATTTGCGCCATTTTTTCGGCGCTGTGCCGCGCTACTACGTGGCCCACTTCGTGGCCGAGCACACCTGCCAGCATATCCTTGTCGAGGCTGCGGCCGTCGGAGGTGAGGCGGTACAACAGGGCTTCCGTTATGAAAATCTGTCCACCCGGCAGGGCAAAGGCATTGATCGTTTGCTGATCTGCGAGGAGGTGAAAATCATACTGGTAAGGCGTTTTGGAAGCCGCTGAATTGCGCACCACATCATTTCCGACCTGCTTGACAATGGCGGCGGCTTGTTGGTCGCGGCTGAGTCCACCAAATTCCTGCGCCATTTCCGGAGCGCTTTGAAGGCCCATGGCAATTTCCTGCTCGGGCGACATAGAGATGTGCTGGGTTTCGCCGGTAATGTCATTCACAGTGCTTTGCCCGTAATATTTAAACAGGGCAAATGCCGCCATTACGGCAGCAATAATGAGGGTAGGAGGGATGCGGAAACCACCGCCTTGACGTTCGCCTGACATAAGTTTTTCGTTTTGAATGGTTTATGAATTGCGATGTTTGGAATAGGCATTTTACTCGTGTCAAAATATGACTTTTTCAACAAAAGCCGCCCGAAGCGGTATTTAAACTGCAAAAGCAGGATTTGGTCACATGAAAAAATGAGGTCTTCTTCAGAGATACGAACAAATCGAAATTTATGCCCTTTTGCACCCAACCCAAAGGCGTACGTTTACCGTCATTCCAGTTTGTAGGGAAGTGCTGCTCCTCTTCAACATCCTTCTAACAACGAAGAAAATGGCTATGAAAACAAAACAAATCATCCTGGCATTCCTGCTGGGCGTCATTTTCATAAGCGCCTGTCAGCACAAGGAAGAAGTGGCGCCAGATTCCGAAAAATACTTTCCAAGAGTAAAGACCATCATTGCCAACAACTGCCTGAGTTGCCACAGCGCTGTGGCTGGCACCTGGGAAGGGCGACCTGTCGCGCTGGATACTGACGAAGAAATAGTGACGGCCAATGCCATAATCAAGTCCACTGTGGCAGACTCTGTTTTTCCTGGAAACTTTGCTGTCAAACGTATGCCGAAAGGAGGGCAACTCCCCTCGGAAGATATTTCAGTAATTGTTACCTGGCTGGAAAAAGGCGGCCGTTCGACGGATTAACCGGTCTATTTCAGCCGCTCCAGCACGCCTTTTCTTTTTACAATGTTTTTGTAATCCCACTGGATGTCGCGCGACTTATCGAGCCAGCGCTGCAAATCATTTATATTGACCTGCTCCACAGCGGTGAATCGGGCTTCTGCGGCCTTGAATTTGCCTTCCTTTTGGAGCAAAGGCTCTTCGAATGATTGTCCGCTCCAGAACATCAGCCGAACGCTGTCTTTCAATTTGCTGTACCCAACAATCGGGTTCCCATCCAGGAACCATACAGGGTGGGCATGCCAGATTTTGCTTTCGGCTGCAACGCCTAGGTGGCGGTCGATCTCTGCGGCAAGGAGGTCGCAAATGGCTTTGTCGGGGGCAGATTGTTGATCGTTGTAGGTTTTGATACTGGTATTCATAATATTCACTTTGAGGTGTATGGAGGATTTGTTCGGCTACGCCGCTCGTAGTAGGATGGGAACGCGGATGAAGCGGATAAAGCGGATTTAAACGGATTTTTTGGTGGCCTGGCGGCCACTTCTTTTTGATTTTTATGGATTTGCCCGCCTTCGGCGGGACGTATATCGAATCAATCTTTTATAAAACAAGCAAAAATCAACATCGATCCCTTGTACCATTTTATGTGCATGCCATGCGTATCCACCCGCCGGAGGCGGTTAAATCCGAAAAAAATCAAAAAGAAGTGGCCGCCAGGCCACCAAAAAATCCGTTTAAATCCGCTTTATCCGCTTCATCCGCGTTCCCATCTTACTACGAGCGGCGTAGCCGAACAAATCCTTCGTACCTGATATTCAATTCAAAAAATGCAGGTGATGCTGCGAAATTACGATTCGTACGCAGCCAATGCAGGTTCATGAATTAAAAACAGGGATTCACCCTGATTTTCTGAAAGTTATGCCGTGGATATGCCATTTTTGTCCCAACGAAAAGGAGGCTTTCCAAAATTTACTGAACAACCTAAATGCATACTTTCCATGAAAAGAATCACCCTGCTCTCCACGGGTACCCTGCTTGTATTCCTTTTTATTCAATGCGCGCAACAAACCGAAAAACCAAAGAATGACACTGCCGAACCTCCAAGCGCTGCCGTAGTCGACGACGTAAAACGCGGCGAATACCTGGTACAAACCATGGGCTGCAACGACTGCCATTCGCCCAAAATCATGACGCCGCAAGGTCCGGCGCCCGACCCCAAGCGGCTGCTTTCGGGGCACCCATCCGACGAAGCGTTGGCGCCCATTGCCGATAAAAGTGTGCTCAAAGGATACGCACTGTTTTCGATGGGCTTGACGGCCGGTATCGGCCCCTGGGGCACCACCTACGCTGCCAACCTCACACCCGACGATACGGGACTTGGCAACTGGACGCTCGAACAATTTGGCAAAGCCGTGCGCCAGGGCAAATCCAAAGGCATGGACAACGGCCGGATGCTGCTGCCGCCCATGCCCTGGCAAAACCTGGTGAACCTGAGCGATGCCGACCTGAAAGCCATCTGGGCATACCTGCGCTCTATTCCGCCGGTGAAAAACGTGGTGCCGGCTCCGGTACCGCCGGCGGGATAAACGATCCAGTTGAAAATGTTTCACGCAGAAAACGCACCAGTGTGCCTCCTTTTCTTTTTGTGCGCTGCGTGAAACATTTTTACCGACAAAAAACTGACACACTCGCACCAACGTCTGTATCTTTCTTGTCCGTCTTGGGGGTAATTGATCAAAAAAATTCAATGACTTTCCATGAAAATCGACACCCTCGCCCTCCGCATTGCACTGCTCTGCCTGCCGCTTTCGGCGCCCGCACAGGCCTGGAAATGGGCACAAAGCCTCGGCACTCCCAACAACACAACGGCTATTAAAACCATTCGACCTTACACTGGCGCCCAGGTATTGGTGTGCGGCTCTTTTGCGGCTCCATCGCTCATGCTGGGTAGCCATACCATTAATAATGCCGGGCAGGATGACGGATTTATCGCCATTGCCGACAATACCGGCCAGTATTCCTGGGCCACAGGGTTGGGTGGCTCCGGGCGCGAATTTGTGGTAGATGCCGCTGCCGGCGCCGCCGGTGACCTGGTGGTAGTGGGTAATTTCAGCAGCATCGCACTCAGCATCGGCAGCGTAAACCTGCAAAATAGCGGAGAAACGGATGTTTTTCTGGCAAAATACAACGCAGACAAAACACTCGCCTGGGTCAAAAAAATCGGTACGGCCGACATCGACGAAGTGTCGGATGTGTCGGTGGATGCAGACGAAAATGTGTACGTGTCGGGACAAGAGGTCGATAAATTTTCTCTCGTGACCAACCATGTGTTTCTGAGAAAATACGATGCTGCGGGCAACCTCGTTTGGGAGAAAAAAGGAACCTTGCAGGCGGGTATTTTGCAGGCAACGGCCCTGACGATAGATGAGAACCAGCATATTTACCTCGGCGGTGCGGTTTCGGGGACGGCGGTGTTCGACGGCATCTCATTCACGAGCGACTGGGGTTATTCGGGATTTATCATAAAATACAATACTGCCGGCGCCATCATCGACACCTTCACGAATCCCAACCTCGATAAATTCAATGACCTTCAGGCGCACGGCAATCACATCTACGGCTGTGCCGAACGAATCAACTGGGCCCTCGGCTGGGGCTGGCCGCTGTCAGATTCAAAAATTTTTGTGCTCCAACTCGACACGAATCTCAATACGATCTGGGAAAAATCGGCAGGCGGAGCAAACTCTTCCCAAAGCCTCGACATCGCCAAAAATATCAGCGTCGACACCGATGGAAATGCCTATGTGACAGGCTATTTCTTTAGCGATACGCTCCATTTTGCAGGGCAGTCATTGCCCAACCTGTACAATGTCAATTACTTCTACCCGCAAATTTTTGTCCTCAAATACGCCGCCGACGGAACAGAAGTCTGGGGCAAATCCTACGGCGGTATCCACACAGAAGAAGGCACGGGTATTTATGCATTTGGCGATGACCAGTTTTACTTGGCCGGTAATTTTGATTCCGACCCCGTGGCTTTCGGCGACTACGAACTGCACAATACCGGTACGCTGGATTCCATGTACGTACACCTGCGCCCTTCCCGGTACCTGCGCACCACAATGAGTTATCTCGGTGTTTTTGATAAAAATGTGAGCAGCACCCAACCGGAGCCTGCCTTGCAGGACGTGGCGATTTTTCCCAATCCAGCGGCCGATTATATCACCCTGCGCCTGAAATCGCCTGTAAATGCTTCCGTTCAACTTCAAATCAGTACTTCTGATGGGCGCGTGGTGCGCCAATCCATATATGGCAACCCCGCGCTTGACATAAAGGAAGATATTCGTTCTCTGACACAGGGGTTGTATTTCATCACATTGAAGAGTGAGGGCGGGGTGTTTTCCGGAAAATTCGTGAAAAATTGATTTTTAGAATAAGGATAAGCGTTCGGCTTCGCCTCACGGGAGGGGCCTGGATTGGGCGGATCAAGCGGATTTAATGGATTTTATGCAGACTTAAATTTGCATATCAATCCATATCAAATCAGAAAAATGTGGCCGACAGGCCACAAAAAATCTACAAAATCCGCTTAATCCGCCCAATCCAGGAACCCTCCTATGGTGAGGCGAAGCCGAACCCCTTATCCATAAAAAATCCAAAATCAAAACATCCCGCACCATGCTTCTCACCCTCCAACGCCTCACCGCGCTGTCGGTCATGGCCATTTTCCTGCTGCCGTCTGCCCGCGCCCAGATACAGATCAACGAACTGCTGGCCGTCAATTCCACCATAGCCCACGACCCCGATTTTGGCGAGTTTTCCGACTTCGCCGAACTGCGCAACAACACCGCCGTGCCCATCGACCTGAGCGGCTACACGCTTACAGATGACCCTGCGGAAACGGATAAATGGGCTTTGCCAACGCTGACACTCCAACCCGGCGAACTGCTGCTCATCTGGACTGACGGGCAGGACAAACGCCCCGGCGACTCGGCATTTGTGGCATACAAAAACGCCACGGCCACCATGACTGCCCTGCACGCCGGTTTTCGCATGAGCGGCGACGGCGAATACCTGGGGCTGTACAACCCGCAAGGTAATTTGATGGACGCGATCACGTATTGCGTGCAGGCGGGGGACGTGTCATACGGGCGGAATGCGGCCGATCCTTCCCAATGGCTTTATTTCGGAGAACCTACACCCGGCGCGCCCAACTCGCCTTACGGCTCGGCTTTGATGGAAACGCCGGGAACGCCCGTTTTTTCGCTGCCGGAAGGTTTTTACGACACCCCACAAATGCTGCACCTGAGCGCGCAGGAGCCGGGCGCGGTCATCCGTTTTACCTACGACGGCACCACGCCCAACGCCCAATCACCGGTTTTCAGTGAAGATTTTCCGATCAACCTCAACCTCTGCATCAAAGCGCGGCTGTATGTGCCGGGCAAAATGCCGGGCAAGGTGCTTACCAAATCCTATTTCATCAACGAAAACCTGCAAATGCCGGTGCTGTCGATCACCTCGAATGCCGCAAACCTCTACGACTTCGATTTTGGTATCCTGCAAAATGCCATCAAAGACCGGGAGGTGCCGGCTACCATCGAGTACTTCGAGCCGGGCACGGGCGAACGGGCGTTTCTCGCCGGCGTAGGACTGAGGGTGTTTGGTAGTTCGATTTACAACCTGCCGCAGCGCCCCATTTCCGTGCGTTTCAAGGAAAAATACGGCGATGAAATCCTGAAATACCCTTTGTTCGAAAGCAAGCCCATTCCGCGCTACACCTCGTTTTTGCTGCGCAACGGTGGCAACGATTTCAACACAGCCTATTTCCGCGACGGGTTGGGCGTACACCTTGTAAAAGGAAAAATGGACATCGATTTTCAGGATTACAAACCCTGCATCGTATTTATCAACGGCGCGTACAACGGTCTGTACGAACTCCGCGAACGCCTCGACGAGCAGTACATCGCTGGCAACCACGAAATAAACCCCGACAACCTCGATTACCTCGAAGACAGCCTGCAAGTGGTGGCGGGCGACGCATACGACTTTCAGCAACTGGCTGATTTTGTGCAGCAAAATGACCTGGCCGATTCCGCTGCATTTGCAAAAGTGGCTGCCAGAATTGACCTCAACGAATTCAGCAACTACCTGATTATCAGGTCTTTCATTGGCTATCAGATCGCCGACCTCAACAACCACTACTGGCGCAACCGCGATACGCATGGCAAATGGCGCTGGGTTGCCGCCGACCTCGAACATGCTTTCGGGCAACTCGGAGGCGACCCGTACACCGAGAACACCATCGCCAAACTCGCCGGATTGTCGGGCAGTTTGCCCCAGTGGTCGACGCTGCTGTTTAACAGACTCCTGCAAAACCCCGGCTTCCGCGACGAATTTATCCAGCGTTCTGCCGCATACCTGAACACGATTTTTCAGCCTGCCGCAACGTTTCAAACCGTAGACAGCCTGAAAAACCTCTTGCAGCCACAAATGCCCCGGCACATTGGGCGCTGGCATTCGCCACCTTCCATGCAGGTGTGGCAGGGAAATGTCGGTATGGTCAAAACTTTTTTGCAAAACAGGCCCGCCTACTACCGCCAGCACCTGAGCGATTTGTTTGGAAAACAGGACAGCGCACAGGTGTCGCTGCACATCGTCGGGCAAGGCAAGGTGTTGCTCAGCGGCGTGGCATTTCCCGAAAATATGCAGGGGCCGTTTTTCAAAAACACCCATATCCGACTGCAAGCCGTGCCCGCGCCTGGTCACCGTTTTGCAGGCTGGCAGGGCGTGAGCGGCAATGGCGAACTTGCCAACCTGACGCCTGCGGGCGACACCGCATTTACGGCCATTTTTGAACCCATACCCCAAATCAGTATTATTCCGCCGCTGATTGCTACCGACACCACGCTAGCCGCCGCCGCCTCGCCCTGGTACGGCCTGGAAGATGTGACCATCCTGCCCGGTGCGCGCCTGCGGGTGGAAGCCGGCGCCACACTGCTGCTGAGCGACGGCGTTTGTTTCGATGTACGTGGCGGACTGCGGCTGGAAGGTACTGCCAGCCAGCACATTCGCATTCAACCCGACCCATCGCCATCGGCGCGGCGCTCGTACTACGGGCAGTCCGGATTTTGGGGCAGCATCATGGCGGATGGCCCCACCGACAGCCTGGTGCTGCGCTACGCCGACCTGCGCGGCGGCAGTTTTGGGCGCGACAGAAACCGGCATTATTCAACGATTTCCGCATACGACAGCCCGATTTGGGTAGAATATTCGAGCATTTCGGAAGGGAAAGCGCCGCTTATTGCCCGCGGCGGCAGTGTGTACATCGGGCATTCGGAGTTTCATGCCCAGGTGCCTTGCAACGGGTTTGTAAGCCTGTACGACATGGACGCGCCGCGCATCGAGCATTGTGTTTTTGACGGAAACCACGCCATCAACACCGACGGCATCGACATCAAGGGCGTGACGAACGGCGTGCTGCGCAGCAACCACGTGTACGGCTTTCTCGGCTCCAATTGCGACGCCATCGACCTCGGTATTTACACAAAAAACTGCCTCGTGGAGCACAATATCCTGCACGATTGCTCCGACAAGGGCGTTTCCATTGGCTCACAATCGGACGCCCTGCTGCGCCGAAATGTTATTTATGACTGCGACCTGGGTGTGGCGGTGAAAGACAGTCTGGCCGTGGCCTACATCGACCAGAATACGTTGTACGGCAACCGGCAGGCGGTGTCGTGTTACGAAAAAAGTACCCTGCGCGGCGGCGGTAAGGCTTTTGTAAAAAACACGATTTTGTCGGCCTCCACGGAATCGAGCGTTTTTTACGACGTCAAATCGCTGGTTCAGGTAGATTATTCGTTGTCCGACCGCGAGGTGCTGCCCGGAACCGGCAACCTGCACAGCGATCCGGCTTTTGCGTTTCCTTCTACGGGCAATTTCGAACTCTCCCCGGGTTCGCCCTGCATCGACAGCGGCGACCCGTTTTCACCCGCCGATCCCGACGGCAGCGCGGCGGATATGGGCGCGTACTACACGCATTCAGGTGGGTACGGGCTGACGCTGCACATCAATGAATTCAACTACCACCCGCCGTTCAATTACCCCTCGGGCGACTGGGTGGAACTGTACAACCGAACTGAAGAGTCCATCGACCTCACGGGTTGGGGCATGGCGCAGGGACTTAACGAGTTTGTATTTCCGGAAAACACCCTTGTAGCGCCTGGGGGCTACCTCGTGGTGTGCCAGGACACGGCGTTGTTCCGGGTTTTTCATGCCGACGCAGGTGTGCTGGCTGGTAATTTTCATTTCGACCTGAACAACAAGTCAGGTAAAATTGTCCTGTACGACCCCGCCGGAACGCTGGTACACAGCACTCGCTATGCCGATACGCGCCCCTGGCCGCCGCTGGCCGACGGGCTGGGTGCTACCGTGGAACTCGACCCCGGCCACGACGGCAATCTGCCGGTCGACTGGCGCGAAAGCCATGTGCTGTCGGGTACGCCTGGCTTGCCGAACAGCCTGCCGCCGGATGTGTCAGCGCTATCTGTGAATGAAATTTTGGCCTCCAATACCCAGTCGCTCCCCGACGAGCAAGGCGAATACGACGACTGGTTTGAACTGTACAACGCTTCCGACGACTCGCTGAATGTGGGCGGGCTGTGCTTCACCGACAATGTTACCGAGCCTTGTCGCTGGCAATTGCCGCTGCATTTTCCCGACCAAACAACCCTGCCGCCGCATGGTTTTCTGCTGCTTTGGACCGACGGGCAACCCGGCCAGGGGCCTTTGCACATGGACTTCAAACTGAGCGCCTCTGGCGAAACGGTAGCCGTTTTTCAGCGTCACGGCGCGGGCTATTCCGAGCAGGAGCGCCTGAATTTTGGTCCGCAAACGCCCGATATTTCCTGGGGCCGCTACCCGGATGGCAGCGCCGACACGCGCCTGATGTGGCCGACCCCTGGCGCTACGAACGCCGCTTCGGGCACGGGCGAGCCGCCTGCCTTGCCTCTGGAACTGTACCCAAACCCTTTTTCGGAATGGCTGTTCGTTCGCGCAGGAGCCATAGCAAAACCCTACCGCCTGACATTGCTGAATGCACTCGGCCAGGTGGTGTACGCGGCCGATGGGCTGCACGAGGAGCAGGCGCGGATAAATCGGGGCGGGCTGCCTGCGGGGGTGTATGAGGTGGTGGTAGTGGATGGGAAGGGGCGGAGGTATTGGGGGCGGGCGGTGGCGGAGTGAACGAGATTTGTGGTTTGAACAGGATTAGTGGGCTATTGAACAGGATTAGTGGGATTAAAAGGATTAGAAGGATTCCCGATTTGATGTCGACAGTTTTTAAAAATTGAATAAATTTTCGACATCAAAACGGGAATCCTTCTAATCCTTTTAATTCACAAAATCCTGTTCACTCCTCCAGGCTCTTCATTGCATTTCTTGCCAATTCCAGACCTCGGACAAATTCTGCAAATCCTGGAAAATCTCTTGCCAATTCTTCTCGTAATGCCAAGTATTTTTCAAAGTAGAGCCGTGCTTTTGTATTGTCTTTCAATTGATTCTTGTAAAACCAACCCAATTTAGAGTAAGAAATGGCGAGGCCGTTTTTGAAGTTCACATTGGTCGGGTAGTCGTTGTGGAGTTCTTGCGCCAGATTGTTTCGTTCCACAAAGTATTTCAAAGCCTGCTGCAAATTGCCCAATTTTGTGTGCGTAGAGCCGAGTTTTTCGTAAGAAATGGCGAGGCCGTTTTTGAAATTCACATTGGTCGGATAGTCGTTGTAGAGTTTTTCAAACAATTGTGTTTCATCCTCAAAGT
>JAEUUT010000183.1 GCA_016787415.1 Saprospiraceae bacterium
CTCGCCCTGGGCCGATCCGAGTTTTACCGGAGCGTTTTTGCCCGACGAAAAAACCATTTCTGCTGCGGGTTTCGATGCTTCCTGGAAGGTGCTCAACCTCAACCGGAATTACCCGCAGCAATGGAACAGCGACCAGACCATTTCCATAGAGGAAAGCACATTTGGCGTCGAATTTATCCTGCCGGTAGACAATTACCAGAAATCTACCCGCTCGGTGAAATATGCCATTTTGTTTATCGGCCTCACTTTTCTGACCGTCTTTTTTGTGGAAATGCGGCAGGCGCGCCCGGTGCATCCGTTTCAGTATGCGTTGATCGGGCTGGCTCTGGTGATTTTTTACACCTTGCTGGTGGCCATTTCGGAGCAGGTGCCGTTCAATGCAGCCTACCTGATTGCTGCATTGATGACGATCGGACTTACCGGCTTGTACGCGAAAGCCTTGTTTGAGTCGGGGCGTATGGCGCTCCTGGTCAGCGGTGCGCTTACCATATTGTACGGATTCCTGTTTGTGGTGCTTCAACAACAGGATTATGCATTGCTGATCGGCAGCCTGGGTTTGTTTGTGATATTGGGTGTGGTGATGTATTTTTCGAGGCGCATCAGTTAGGTGTTTAGTTATCGGTTATCCGTTATTGGTTATCAGGGGTGGTAGAGGGCCATCTGTACAAATGCCTGGCTTCACTGAAAGGAATGCCAGGCATTTGTACAGATGGCCCTCTACCACCCCTGATAACCAATAACGGATAACCGATAACTAAAAAAGTACCTGGCACTTCGGCATATCCTTCTTCAATTGTTCTACCAATTCTTTGGGCAAGGGAGGGTTGTTGGCAAGAGACAGATAAGCCAGATTGGTCATGTTCTTCAAATCGGGTGGCAGGGTGGCCAGTCGATTGGCGGCGAGCTCCAATTGCCTTAGACTGGTGAGTTTGGAAGTGCTGGCAGGGAGAGCAGAAAGGGCATTTCTATTCAGTGATAGCCGATATAGTGATGTCAGGTTTCCCAGGTCATCCGGCAGTCTTTCAAGCCGGTTATAGGAAGCGTCGAGGGTGGAAAGTTTGTTGAGTTGGCCGACACCTTCTGGAAGGGTAATAAGTTGATTATCATTAATTTCCAGGGTTTTCAGGCTGCTCATTTGACCTAATTCGGGCGGCAATACGCTTATTTTGTTCAGGGAAGCAAAAAGCCAGTTCAGGGCCTTGAGTTGGCCGATAGAAGCCGGCAATGTTTGCAATTGATTTCCACTGATGTTGAGGGTTTGCAACGACGCGCACTTGCCGATATCGTCGGGAAGTGCCTGGAGTTTATTGCGGCCCAGTTCCAGGTCTTCCAGTTGCGTCAATCCTCCGAGAGAAGGCAATGCAGTAAGTCGGTTTCCAGTAATGCTGAGTACCCGCAGATGGGTAAGTTGGCCAAGGCTTGCTGGTAGGCGCTGCAAGCCGCAATTGATCAGGTACAATTCCTGTAGGTTTTTAAGTTGGCCGAGTCCTTCCGGCAGGGAATCTATCTGATTTCCGGTCAGATAAAGTTCTTTTAATGCGTGCAACGACCAGATTTCATTCGGCAGACTTACAATGGAGTTGTTACCCAGATTGAGGTAGCGCAGGTTTTTCAGTTTCCTGATTTCAGGCGGGATGGTAGCAATCAGGTTGCTCGACAGGTCGAGTATGCACAGTTGCGGATATTTCAAAATTTCAACCGGAAAAGTGCTCAGGTTACTGTTGCGCAAACTGAGTGCCCGGGTGCCGGCTTTCAACTGATCGAGGCTGGTGGCAAAGTAAAATTCCTCTCCCGTTTCGCAGTCGCGAATAAGGGCAGGCGTACCGTCAAACAGCGAACTCTCCTTAAACCCTTTGCAGGGAATCGGTGTCGGCTGCTGTTTTTCACGCAGTTCTTCCATTACCTGCGCGGAGGCTACAAAAGGCAGGATAAAGAGCAAAAGCAAAACGGATAGGAGGCGCATAGGGCGGAAGGGGATTTCATGATTTCAGATTTGGTAACAAGGCAAAATCTGTTGATCATCCATATCCTGTAGTTGAGTAGTAAAAAAAGGTCTTCCCACCCCTGATAACGGATAACCGATAACCAATAACTAATCCACAATCATTCCCGCCGCTTTCAATTCCTGCTGCATAATCCCCTGTGGCAGTTCGCGGTACTCGTATTGCTGATTGCGCAGTTGAGGCACAAAACCGGCTTCCCGGATAGCCTGCTGAATCCCGTCGGCAGTAAAGCGGAAACGGGCCCCAGCGGCCGACACCACATTTTCCTCGATCATGATACTGCCCCAGTCATTGGCGCCGGCGTGCAGGCAAACCTGGGCGATCTGTTTGCCGACGGTAAGCCATGATGCCTGGATGTTGACGATATTGGGCAGCATAATACGGCTCATGGCGATCATGCGCACATATTCGTCGCCCGTGACAGCATTGCGGGCGCGTTTGATCTTTTTCAGGATCGTATCTTCATCCTGGAAAGGCCAGGGGATAAAGGCCAGGAAACCCTTGGCGTCGGCAGGTTTTTCGGACTGTACCTGCCGCATGGCCGCGAAGTGTTCCATCCGTTCGAGGTTGGTTTCGATATGACCGAACATCATGGTAGCCGATGTGGTCAGGCGCAACTGGTGGGCGGCGCGCATCACATCGAGCCATTCTTCTCCGCCGCATTTGCCTTTGGAAATAAGACGGCGTACGCGGTCGCTCAGGATTTCGGCGCCTGCCCCCGGCAAGGAGTCCAGTCCGCTTTCCTGTAAGGCTTTGAGCACGTCGTAGTGGCTCATTTTTTCCAGTTTGGCGATGTGCGCCACTTCCGGCGGGCCCAGGGCGTGCAACTTGAGCGTAGGGTAGAGGTCTTTGAGTTGCTTGAACAAATCGGTGTAAAATGCCAGTCCCAGATCGGGGTGGTGACCGCCTTGCAGCAGCAGTTGTTCGCCGCCGAAACGGAAAGTTTCCTCTATTTTTTGTTTGTACTCCTCTATGGTAGTGATGTAGGACTCATCGTGGCCCGGACGCCGGTAAAAATTGCAGAATTTGCAGTTGGCGATGCACACATTGGTGGTGTTCGAGTTGCGGTCGATGATCCAGGTAACGGTGTTGCCGGGCACGTGTTGGTATCGCATGGCGTTGCCCACGTACATGAGTTCGGCGGTGGTGGCATTTTCAAATAAAAAAACGCCCTCTTCGGGGGTAAGCCATTCGTGGCGCAGGGCGCGGTGGAGCAGGTCGGAAATGTTCATATCAGGATGGCGTCGTGGCGCCTGCACTATGCGGCTGGCAACGCTTTCAATTTTTTCTGAAAACAAAATTACGTCGGGAAGGTTGGGTGGAGGAACTCTTATGCAGAAATAAATGTTGTTTGCGGTCATTCGTTATTATCGCTCCAAAGAACGAAGTCGCCGCATTTGGACGTTCTTCCGTTGGCGACTTACCTATTTTCCATAAAAAGGCAGGATTATTTGTCATCATGTATGGTCATCGACCTGTCACCCTTTTGCCCAATCTTATATGTCTTATACCATTCAAAAAGAAACTGCTCTTCAGCGCATTCGGCGCATTTTCCTGCTATCGCTCAATGGCGAGGAGCAGGATTACACCTCTGGTAGCATCGACCGTGCTATCGTATTGCTCGCTATTCCCATGATTTTGGAAATGGCCATGGAGTCGTTGTTTGCCGTAGTAGATGCCTTTTTTGTAGCAAAAATCGGTGTAGAAGCCGTTGCCACGGTAGGCCTTACCGAATCCATGCTGACGCTGGTGTATTCCATTGCCATCGGACTGAGCGCCGCTGCCACGGCTATGGTGGCGCGGCGTATTGGCGAGGGCAATAAAGACGCGGCTGCAAAAGCAGGCGCACAGGTCATACTGATTGCGCTGGCGTTGTCGGTACTGATCGCTGTGCCGGGTTATTTCTATGCAGAAGACCTGTTGCGCCTGATGGCCCACGATACGAGTGTATCGAGTACGGGTTTTCATTTTACGCGGCTGTTGCTGACCGCCAACCTGCCCATTCTGCTGCTGTGGATGCTCAACGGTATTTTTCGGGGCGCCGGCGATGCGGCCACGGCCATGCGCGCTTTATGGATCGCCAATGCGGTGAATATCGTACTGTGCCCTTTGCTGATATTCGGCTGGGGGCCGATTCCGGCGATGGGCGTGATCGGTTCGGGTATTGCTACCACGATCGGGCGTTCGAGCGGTGTGTTGTACCAGTTGTGGAACCTGTTTGAAGTAGGCAAAATCGTGCGATTGCGCTGGAATATGCTCAAGCCGAAATGGGACATCATTGGCAGTCTGCTGAAACTCGCTTCGGGCAGCACAGGCCAGTACCTGATCGCTTCGGCCAGTTGGATTTTCATGATTTTTATTCTCGGGCGCATTGGCAAGGAAGTAACCGCTGGTTATACCATCGCCATTCGTATAGTGGTATTTACCATTTTGCCTTCATGGGGTATGGCCAATGCGGCGGCCACGCTGGTAGGGCAGAACCTGGGCGCGGGGCATCCCGAACGTGCCGAAAAATCGGCATGGCGGGCAGGGTTTTTCAATATGATCTTCATGGGAACGGTGGGTATTTGCTACCTGATTTTTGCGCCCTCGCTGATTCGTATTTTTACAGATAATGTAGAGGCTATTCACTCCGGAGCGCTTGCTTTGCGCATTATAGCGGGCGGTTATGTGTTCTACGGCTGGGGTATGGTACTCACACAAGCCATCAATGGCGCCGGTGACACGCGTACGCCCACCGTTCTCAATTTCATCTTCTTTTGGATGGTAGGTATGCCCCTCGCTGCCTTGCTGGCGCTGCACCTCGGCTGGGGCCAAACGGGTGTGTACTGGAGCATTTTTACCAGCGAATCGTGCATGGCCCTGGCGGCCATGTGGGTGTTCCGGAGAGGAAAGTGGAAAACGGTAAAAGTGTAGTCGTAAGTCCTGAGTCGTGAGTCCTAAGTCCTGAGTCTGTAGAGTGCACCTGACTGCCTTTGGCCTTTTGTGCAATAGATGCCAGAAATAATCAGGTGTACTCTACAGACTCAGGACTTAGGACTCACGACTCAGGACTCTAAAAAAGTTTTCCCTGTGGCACCGGCGCATGTTCCAGTTCGTGTTTCAGCAGCCATTCCTTGCGCCACAGATCGCCGCCATACCCGACGAGTTTTCCATTACTGCCAATAACGCGGTGACAAGGGATGATAATGGTAATCGGGTTGCTGCCATTGGCGGCGCCCACCGCGCGAATGGCTTTGGTGTCGCCGTATCTTTTTGAAATTTCCAGATAAGAAGTTGTGACGCCGTACGGAATATCGAGCAAGAGATTCCAGATGTGTTGCTGAAAATCGGTGCCTTTTGGCTGCAAGGGCAGGTCGAAAGTGAGGCGTTTGCCTTCAAAATACTCGTTTAGTTGGCGCGTCGCCTCTTTGATAGCACCCGGTATTTCACCTTCGGATGCAGGTTGCAGCGCAAGAGGCCTGCGCTCGGTTTCAACAAAGAGAATACTGTACACGCTGGTATCGGTGCCGGTGATTTCCAGCAAGCCAATGGGTGAGTGAATGAAGGTAGTGAATGCGGACATGATCCAAAAGTAAGAAAGTCGCTCAAGAAAAACTTCGAAACACGATCCTTTTCCGCCCAAACACATTATTTGACGTACCTTTGCGCCCTCAAAAGTAGCAGGGCCTTGCCCCTGTGTCAGATTTTATATGAAAAACATCCGCAATTTCTGCATCATTGCGCATATCGACCACGGAAAAAGTACCCTGGCTGACCGCTTGCTGGAATACACCAATACCATCAGCAAACGCGACATGCAAGACCAGGCACTCGACAATATGGATCTCGAGCGGGAGCGTGGTATTACCATCAAGAGCCACGCCATCCAGATGGCGTATAAGCACCCTGCCGATGGACAGGAATATATTTTCAACCTGATCGATACCCCAGGGCACGTCGATTTTTCTTACGAAGTGAGCCGCTCCATTGCTGCCTGCGAAGGCGCTCTGCTGCTCGTGGATGCTACGCAAGGTATTCAGGCCCAAACGATTAGTAACTTGTATCTGGCCGTCGATCACAACTTGGAAATTATCCCGATTGTGAATAAGGTGGATATGACCAGCGCTATGGTGGAAGAAGTGCAGGACCAGATTATGGACCTCATCGGCTGCGATCGAGAAGACATCATTTCTGCTTCCGGCCGTACTGGTATCGGTATTCCAGAAATCCTGGCCGCAGTGGTCGATCGTGTACCGGCTCCGAAAGGCGACCCGGAAGCGCCGTTGCAAACGATGATTTTCGACTCGATGTTCAACTCCTACCGCGGTGTCATTGCTTATGTGCGGGTGATGAACGGCTGCATGCGGAAGGGCGATAAAATCAAATTCCTCAACACGGGCAAGGAAGTCATAGCCGAAGAAGTAGGCGTGCTCAAACTCGGCCAGTTGGAAGCCGCAGAAATCGGCACCGGCGATGTAGGCTATGTCATCACAGGCATCAAGGTGAGCCGCGAAATCAAGGTGGGTGATACGATCACGCACGTAGCGCGCCCCTGCCAGGATGCTGTAAAAGGTTTTGAAGAGGTAAAACCCATGGTATTCGCCGGGGTGTATCCGCTCGACAACGACGATTTTGAAGACCTGCGCGACTCGCTGGAAAAACTGCAACTTAACGACGCCTCGCTGGTGTTCGAACCGGAAACTTCCGTAGCGCTCGGCTTCGGTTTCCGCTGCGGCTTCCTGGGTATGCTGCACCTCGAAATTGTGCAGGAACGCCTGCAACGCGAATTCGACCAGGACATTATCACCACGGTGCCGAACGTAACTTACTTCGCTACCAACATGAAAGGGGAGCGTTTCTCTGTACGTCAGCCCAGCGAACTACCCGACCCGAATCACCTCGAGAACGCGGAAGAACCCTATATCTATGCGCAAATCATTACCAAACCCGATTACATCGGCGGCATTATGAAATTGTGCATGGACAAACGTGGTATCCTGCAAAAACAGCACTACCTCACGCCCACACGCCTGGAAATGATTTTCCACATGCCGCTGGCGGAAATCGTGTTCGATTTTTACGATCAGTTGAAATCGCTCACACGCGGCTATGCCTCGTTCGACTACCATATTCTGGATTACCGCATGACCGACCTCGTGCGCCTCGACATCAAACTCAATGGCGAACAGGTAGACGCCCTCAGCGCACTCGTACACCGCACCAAAGCAGAATACATGGGCCGCCGCATGTGCGAAAAACTCAAGGAACTCCTGCCTCGTCAGCAATTCCAGATCGCTATTCAGGCTGCTATTGGCCAAAAGGTAATTGCCCGCGAAACGATTTCCGCGCTGCGCAAGGACGTTACGGCTAAATGTTACGGTGGTGACATCTCGCGTAAACGCAAACTGCTGGAAAAACAGAAAGAGGGTAAGAAAAAGATGAAACAGTTTGGCAACGTAGAAGTGCCACAGGAGGCATTTTTGAAGGTGCTCAAACTGAATGATTGATTGTTATGATGAGATGCGCCTGTCGGCGCTCTATTGATAGTAGATACAATAATAAGACGCGCCTGTCGGCGCTATGGGGCTGTGGATTGGGCGGATAAAGCGGATTAGACGGATTTTTTTCTTGAGATATTACATTGAAACAGGTGTACACTACGCTTTGTGTCCTCCGTGGTTTATTTTTTTAAAACCACCAAGGACACGGAGGACACAAAGCGTAATATTTGCAAAAATATCCGTACTTGTCCGCCCAAATCCGTTTCATCCGTTGTTCCATCCTGCTACGGTGGTAAAAAGATCATCCTAAAAATCCACAGGCCGACAGGCCCAAAAATCCCTTTGATCCGCTTCATCCGCCCAATCCACAGCCCCATAGCGCCGACAGGCGCGTCTTACTATTATCTCAATTGATCCAATCCCCCGGCGCGACTCATCTACAATCAATCTTCCAATGAAAAAAATCCTCTTCCTCCTTTCCTGCCTCTACGCCTGCCAATCCAAACCAACGCCTCCACCAGCGGCACAACCCGACGAACGGCCCATCGTTTTTGCAGGTACATACACCCAGAAACTTGGCCATGTCGATGGCAAGGCTACTGGCATTTACACGTGCAGGTTTGATGCTTCAACCGGCGCGCTGACTGTAACGGACACCGTCGGCGGGATCGACAACCCGTCGTTTGTATGTGTTTCTCCCGATAAAAAATACCTGTATGCTGTCGCAGAAGCCGGAGGAACCCCCGATCGGGCATTCGGAGGTGTGGCAGCCTTTCGCATTCTGGATGGAGGTAAATTGCAGAAAATCAACGAAGTATCGTCGTATGGCGTAGCGCCCTGCCATATTTCTACGGATAAATCCGGCAAATTCGTGCTCGTAGCCAATTACGTTACGGGCAATGTAGCCACCTACCGCGTACAGACCGACGGCACTTTGAGCGACTCGCTCTGTGTGGTGCAGCACCCCGGCAAAAGCCCCTGGGCGCACATGATTCTCCCGTCGCCCGATGGCGCTACGATCTGGTCGGTCGACAAAGGCATCGATCGCGTGTTCATGTACAGCCTGTCTGAGGAAGGTAAATTGAAAGAACAATTCAGTTTTTCCACGGCAAAAGGCGCCGGGCCGCGTCACCTCGATTTCAATCCTGCACAACCGGATCAGTTTGCAGTGATTAATGAAAACAGTTCTACCCTGAACTATTACCGCAAGGAGGGCGATTCTGATATTCGCCGCCTCGACTCCTTGTCGACCTTGCCAGCCAATTTCAAGGAAAACAACACCTGCGCCGACGTGCATTTTCACCCCAATGGTAAATTCCTGTACGGCTCCAACCGCGGGCACAACAGTATTGTGGTGTACGGCGTGGACACGCAGACAGGCAAACTGACGCTTCTGCAACACCAGTCAACGCAGGGGCTTATTCCGCGCAATTTCCTCGTCACACCCGATGGGAAATGGTTGCTGGCGGCCAACCAGAATTCAAGCACCGTGGCCTCTTTCCGAATCGATCCTGCGACGGGTATGTTGAGTCCTGCGGGTCAGCCCAGTGCCGTTCCTACGCCGGTGTGTTTGAAGATGCTGTAAAAGGCAGGTGAATATTCGTTCGGGTGCCTTCGCCGGGCTGGCTGTCGATGCGGATGCTGCCGCCCAAGTGTTGCATTCGCCGTTGCATATTGGCAAGCCCGTTACCGGCGTCGGGAAGCGTGGCGGGGTCGAAGCCCCAGCCATTGTCGCGGATATTGATTTCCAGGCTTCCATTTTCCATAGCAAACTGGATGTTTACCTTATCGGCTCGGGCGTGTTTGAGGGCATTGTGGAGGGTTTCCTTTACCACGAGGAATACATTTCTTCGCAATTCGCCGCTCAGCGGTATCTCGGGCAGTTCGGGAATATCGAAGTGGCAGGCGATGTCGGAATCTTCAAAAAAACTCACGGCATAGCGCCTGATATAACCAGCCAGGCTGCTGAGGGTGTCGTTGTGGTGATTCAAGGCCCACACGATTTCGCTCATTTTCAGCAGCAGTTCTTTGGCTGCGCCCGAAATTTTATCCAGTTCGCCCGATGCGGCGGTTTTCTTTTTCGCCACTTCGCTGAGCAGCGAAATTTTGGACAGTCCCGAGCCAAAGTCGTCGTGCAGGTCTTCAGCGATACGAAGGCGTTCGAGTTGCTGACCTTCCAGGTGTGAGCGCAGGGCCACTACTTTTTGTTCGGCTTCGAGGCGTTCGATGGTGTTGCGCTGGAGTTGTTCCTGCTGTTCGGCGAGGCGTTGTTTTTGGCGATATGCCCTGCGCATGAGGTACAGTACGCCCAGCAACGCCAGGATACCGGCCAGGGCGCCATAGGTTTGTAAATTCTTGATTCTGTTGCGGTTTTCGAGGTCGCGGATAGTCAGTTCCTTCTTTTCGGTTTCGTATTTGGTTTCGGAATCGGCCACTTTTTCGGCCATTTTGGCATTAAAAATCGAGTCCATGCTGGTGTTGTACAATTCATCGAAGCGGCGGGCTTCCTCAAAATTCCGTTGCAGCAGGTGCCAGTCGCGCAGGCGGGCATAGTCCTCAATGACGACCGTTTTTTGCTGCATTTTTTCAGCGCGTGAATAGGATTCGTACAGGTTTTGCCGGGCCGTTTGCATATCGCCCATTTCCATATAGGCGCGCCCCAGGTCGCCCTGGTTTTGAGCGATCATAAAATCATCCTGGTTTTCACGGGAGAGGGCGAGCGATTTTTGCAGGTACAGGAGTTGTTCGGGGCGTTGATTCTTTAGCCCGTACAATTTTCCCAAAATGCCGTAGATATAGCCGAGGTGGAGTTTGTTGCCTGCTGAAAGTAGGAATTTTTCGGCTTTATGGGCCATTTCGAGCGCTTCATCGTATTTTTTCTGGTTGCGCAGCACCTCGGCAATATTGATATAAGAGGCGCCGATGCCAGCCGACATCTGGATGGTTTCGAAGGCTTGAAGGCCGATATTGAAATAGCGCAGGGCTTCGTCGTAGCGCTTCAGATCCATGTAAGTGAGGCCCAGGTTCAGGTTGGCGACCCCGGTTATCTCGGGTTTGTTCATTTTTTCGGCTTCTCGCTGTACTTCCAGTTGGTACACGAGCGCTGCGTCGAAACGCCCTTTTCGGTATTGGATAGTTCCGAGGCGGGTGAGTGCGCCCAGCAGGTTCTTTTTCTGGGGGGTAGCCCGGGCATAGGGCAATTCTTCCAGCGTAATTTTTTCGGCTTTTTCATAATCGCCGAAGTTGAGCCAGGTTTCCGAAATGCTGTTGAGGGCGCTTCCGATGGATGCTGTATCCTGGAGTTGTCGGGCCAGTTGCAGCGATTCTTCTCCGTACTGGAGCGCTTTGTCTTTATTGGAAAACCGGTATTCCCAACTCAGGATGTACAGAAGGGTAGCGCGCTGGATGCCTGTAGCAGTCGGTAGTACATTTTCCATGCTATCGACCTTAGACTGCGCTACGGCCCGACTGTTGGGATATATACAAAACAGTAGCACACAAACTAATGAAAATACCCGACAGGAAATACTGCGGGAAGCAGACACAGCAAGGCAGAAGGAAGTATTCATATCTGAAAATTAACTGTACAACAATCATTCTCCATCCAGGAAAATAATTTCAGACATAAAAAATGTGGTGTTTCGCACAGTGAAGGTATTTTTTATTCTGGGATATTTATTGTTTTATAAATTATGTATAATGACTATCCGGCTATTATACCCCAGCCAGGAGCAGCGTGTCATCCTGAACGCAGTGAAGGATACCTGTACCCATTGGCGGCTCCCGATTACAGGGATCCTTCACTGCGTTCAGGATGACACGCTGCTCCTGGCTGGGGTACAATAGCCGGATAGTCATTATACATAATTTATAAAATATTTTTCCAGTAATATTTAATTGCAATCCCTCCCTCCCTCACTCTCTCACACACCTCTCACCTTATTCAACGCTTCCGTTCTCGTCTGTACCTGCAGTTTTTCATAAATATTGTGGATATGTCTTTTTACGGTTTCGATGCTGATGAATAGTTCGGCGGCAATTTCCTTGTACAAATAACCTTTTGCCAGCAGGTCGAGGATTTCTTTTTCCCTTGCTGTCAGCGCGGCCAGTTCGGGCGCTGGTTCCGGTTTTTTTTGAAAAGAGGCTACGACACGCCGGGCAATTTCGCTGTTCATGGGCGAGCCGCCCTGGTGCAGGTCGTGGAGTGCTTCGAGCAGTTTTTCCGGAGAGGTACGTTTCAGCAGGTAGCCATTGGCGCCTGCTTTCAAGGCATTGAAAATGTGTTCGTCGTCTTCGTATACGGTACACATGGTGATCTGCAAAGTCGGCAATTGCGCTTTGAGTATCGTCACGGCTTCGATACCGCTCATGCCTGGCAGGTGAATATCCATGATGACCACATCGGGCTGGACCGCAGGAATGCCCGCCACGGCTGCCTCGGCATTGTCGTAGGAGGGCAGGCATTCAAATTCGGGTACGCTGCCAATAATGGTTTCAAACGACTGCCTGATATCGGCGTCATCTTCTACTATGGTCACTCGGATAGGCTTCATTGTGGATGGTTTGGAAGTGAATGGTTTGTGGCTTCAAATGTACGCAGCGCAGGGCAAGCGTGGGAATCACCCGTTTGTTGTATTTGGTAGAGTCCTGAGTCCTAAGTCCTGAGTCCTGAGTCCTGAGTCCTGAGTCCTAAGTCCGTAGAGTACACCTGATTACCCTTGGCTTTAGTTCTAAGGGATACCTGGGAGTAATCAGGTGTACTCTACGGACTTAGGACTCAGGACTCAGGACTTGGGACTCAGGACTTAGGACTCAGGACTCTACCAAATACAACAAACGGGTGATTGTCTGCCCCTTCTCCACACCCCCACCTTTGTCCTATTCAAAATTCACCACCAAATCAACTTTCAACATGAAAACAATCGAACAACGGGACGCAGCCATTCACCACTGGTTTATGATCGGCATGCTGGCTTTTTTCACCTACGTCTGGTGTGCTGTCGACCATGACGCATTGTCAACCCTTGTGGAGTCCATAAAAAATGCCTGGGCCAACTTCGGCGAATGGGCATCCTCCGGCATGATGAGCCCCCACAAATTTTAATGATAACAGCCTAAACCTGAAATGCTTATGAAAAAAGTACTCAAAGTGCTCGGTTATATCCTGGGAAGCCTGTTGCTGGTCGTACTGCTGTTTGCAGCATACATTCAGTTTGCGCCGCTACCTGTTTACGAAGTAAAAACCCCTGACCTGCACATTCAGCCCGACAGCGCGCTCGTTGCGGAAGGCGGCCGCATCGTGATGACCATGTGTGCTGAGTGCCACCGAGGCGACGACGGCCAACTGAGCGGCAAATTATGGGCGGATGATGCGATGTTCGGCAAATTGTGGTCGGCCAACCTGAGCAAACACCCCGAAGCAGGCATTGGCAAATACACCGACGGTGAACTGGCTTATATGATTCGGACAGGCGTGAAACGCGACGGACACTTCGCCGGGCCGTTTATGGCGCACCCGCTCATGGCAGACGAAGACGTGGCCGCCATTATTGCTTTTCTGCGCTCCGACGCGCCGGCTGTGCAGCCCATCGACCAGCGTCCGCCACCGCCTGATATCCGGTTTGTGGGAAAATTGGTGTATAAACTGATTTTCAAGCCCTTGCCATATCCCGCCGGGCCCGTCAATCCGCCTCCCACTTCCGATCAAATCGCCTGGGGCAAATACCTGGCAACCGACAAATGGCAATGCTACCGCTGCCACTCGGCCAGTTTTGAAACAAATGACGACCTGGCACCCGAAAAATCAGCCGGTTTTTTTGCTGGCGGCAATCCTCTGACCGACCCCGATAAAGTGATCGTGCCCTCCGCCAACCTTACACCCGACCCTGAAACTGGCATCGGCAACTGGACGCAGGCGCAATTCACAGCAGCCATTCGCAACAGAAAACGCCCCGACGGTACCTCCGTGCGTTTGCCTATGCCGCCTATGACCGCACTCACCGACGCCGAACTGGCCGCCATATGGGCATACCTGCGCACCATTCCTCCGGTCAAAAGCCCCGCTGCCCCCAAAACATAAACCTCCCAAAACCAACCTGTTGCGTACGGCTATCAACCCTCATCAACCCTCATCAACCCTCATCAGCCCTCATCAACTCTTATCAACCTCATCAACCCTCATCAACATTTATCAACCTTTTTCAATTCATTTTCAACCAATGAAAAACACTTTCTTTCACCTGCTTGCTTGCTGCGCTTTGGCGCTTTTTACTCAAACTTCTTATGCTCAAACGGCCAAAGACGAAGCCGATTTGAAGGTCTACTGGAAAAATATCTGGGAGGCTTATCAAGCCGGAAATACCGAAGCGATGTGGGCTGCCTACACCGAAGACGCCGAAGAAATCACGCCTGACGGCAACCTCACACAAGGCAAAAAAGCGCTTCGCGAGGGCTGGGAGGCATTCATGAAAATGGTAGATGCGCCTCCCACATTTACCTATGAAAGCCCTTCTGTACGGTTCCTTACGCCAGATGTTGCTATCCTGACCTGGGATTCTTCCGCCGATATTAAAATACATGGACAACAGATCGGAGGCAAAACAAAAGGTATGGCTGTGGTACACAGAATCGAGGGGCACTGGCGGATCGAGTTTGATTCCATGACGCCTGTGATGACGATGCCGGGCAATTGAGCGAGGGTGTTTTAGTGTTTTAGTGTTTTAGTGTTTTGGTGGGGCGTTGCTCTCGGCATTTACCATTTATCAGGCCTGAAATGAGCCTGAAATGAATAGAATACCAAGAGCGAAGCCCTCCAAAACACAAAAACCCCAAAACACTAAAACACAAAAAATATCCAAACTCCCCTTCACTTCGTATATGCCTTCACCTGCGATGTTGCAGGCATGTTCACCGAAAAAAACCTGTTTACACATGAGAACTTTACTTTTCACAATTTTTTCCTTTTGCTACATTTCTTCACAGGCACAAACCGTCATCGCCGATAGCCTGCGCGTGCCGATAGGCGTGGAAATCGACGCCCAGGGCCGGGCATGGGTAGTGGAATCCGGCTACGGCTTCAACGACGGCTCTGTTTCGCTGGTTCAAAGCAATGGCGATGTCTGGCCGGTAATCGTAGGGCTCCCTTCGCTGTTTGACACGGTCAACCAGGAAGGCGTGGGCCCCTGGCATACGCTTCCCTTACCCGGCAACAGACTGGCGGTCACAGAAGGCGCTACGGGGCAGGTGCTGATTTTCGACCTGAATGGTTTCACGCCCGGCCTGAGCGCCCCGCTGACGATGTCGAATGTGCTGTTTGCCTTAAATATTGCAGAATTTGCCGTTGGTCAGGGCATTATGGAAAGCGACCCGTATTCCATGGCGCTCGACGAATCTTCCAATTTGTATGTAGCCGATGCGGCAGCCAATGCCATTATCAAGGTAACTCCGGTGGGGCAGATGTCGATTTTTGCTACGTTCCCGGCCACGCCCAATCCCTTGCCGTTCGGGCCGCCTATGGTGGACGCCGTGCCGACCCGAATCATCAGCAAACCCGGCGGTGGCTTTTATGTGTGCCAACTCACTGGCTTCCCGTTTCTGGATGGTGCTGCGCAAATATTTTTGGTAGATGCCAGCGGTGCGGTAAGCACCTATGCCTGGAACCTCTCCACCCTTACCGACATGGCGCTGGATGCCGTTACGGGCGATTTGTATGCACTGCAATTCGGGCATTTTGAACTTGATCCTAATTTGCCGCCTGGCTTTGCGCCCAACAGCGCCCGCGTAACCCGCATCAAACCAAACGGCGCACAGGAAGTGGTGCTGGAAAATTTTGGCCCCTCGGCCGGTCTGACGCTCGATGCACAGGGCAACCTGTACACCACGCACATTGCTACGGGAGAAGTGCTGAAATGGAATAATATTACCACGGCATCGCACGACATCAAGGCGGCTGTAGAAGACCTCTCTATCGCGCCCAACCCTGCCACCACGCAGGCGCGCATCTCGTTCTCCCTGCCTGTCGCTTCGGATGTTCAATTGCGCATCTTCAACGCGCAGGGACAATTGGTACATAGCCAAAACCTCGGCCGTCTGCCAGAAGGCGCGCACCAGACCGAATGGATACCCGGCGCAGCCTGTTCTTCCGGTATCTATCAGGTGGAGGTTGTGACGGAGCGGGGAAGGGCGGCGCTGGTGCTGGTGAAGGCTTGAGGGAAGTGTTTTAGTGTTTTGGGGTTTTTGTGTTTTGGGGGGTGCTTTGCTCTTGGAATTTACATTTATCAGGCCTGAAAAGGGCATGAAATGAACACAAATGCCGAGAGCGAAGCCCTCCAAAACACTAAAACACCTTTCTGCCGCGCCAAGTCTTCCCTATATCTACCCAAGCGCAGCGCCGCAGCAGTGTCTCCGACCTACTGCCCGGGTACAACAGGATTTATTGAGTGAAGCAGGAAGAACGAGAAATACCTGACGAGGCTAAAAACATTTATCTCAGTTGCAACGAACCTTAAAACTTCTTGATTAGAAAATATTTCAGATCCTCCCCTTTCGGATAGGTTGCAGATTTTAATTTTATCACAGGACGTCCCGACGAAAAATCACTGTCATCTAAAGCCATATAGTAGAGCAGCCGGTCAATTGGATCGATGGCCATTTTATATGCTTGAACATTATCCGGCCGATCAATATCATATTCATAAAAATAACCAGTTATGAAATTATCAAAATATTGTGGCCGGTTATAATTCAAGGGAATTTTAGTAACTATATTTGAGCGATCGGTCAAACGGATAATGTCACCCAATCGCGCTCCATTGTTAATATTGTAGACGAACATTCCTTTGTAAATATGGCCCATACCGTCTCCAAATGCCTCAATCACTTTGTTGGCTATTAAATATTTGCCATCAGGTGTAATATAAATAATCTGGATATTATGATTGTCATGGATTTCTGATATCTCAGCACCATTTTTATCATAAATTCGAATGGTTGTTTCTGCCCATTTTCCCACACCATCTTCCCCAAGCAGGTCTAAGGTATAACTTATTACAAAATATTTTTTATCCTGAAAATCAATGTACCAGTTATTAACGGTGCTATTTACAAAACTTACCTTTTCAAAAACCGTATCATTAATATGATAGTGTAGTCTTTTAGGCAGTATACTCTTTATTTTACTTGGGCTGAGTGACTCAACAAAGTACATCCTATAAGTATCGGAATTGTGATCTATTGATGGTTCTATTCCGTTAATTATGTATGGATTTTTAGCATATAAATCCTTCTCAGGAATAAATTGTATTTGTGTTCCAAATGAATCAAGAAAAATGAAGCCAGAATTGTTTAAATCGGAAATAACATGGACACCTTGCAGTGGTGTGCCGCTTAAAGCAGATTCTGCTTTTATTCGCGCTACATCCTTATCTATAGTATTTTGAGCATCAGCATAAATACTTGCCAAGAGAAGAAAAAAGCATTGAAAAGTTCTAATGTTTGTCACGGGTATATTAATATCTATATTTTTTATTATTTACGTTGAGCCATAAAGAATTAATCTTCAAAGAGCACCAGATTGTTGGGCTACGTTTACTAAACTTTGAAAGTTTAGTAAACGTATTTTAAGTATTTTAGTGTTTTTGTGTTTTGGTAGGCTTCGCTCTTGCTATTTACATTTATCAGCCCTGAAAAGAGCCTGAAATGAACACAAATACCAAGAGCAACGCCCCCCAAAACACAAAAACACCAAAACACTAAAACACCCAACTTAAGGCTTCACCACCTTCTTAAAATCACCCGCTTTCACCACAATCATTTTCGAATAGTCGAGGTGTTTTTTGATAGCGGCGTTCACTTTTTCGGGCGTGAGGGCAGCCACATTTTTTTCCTTGCCAGCGTTCCAGGAAAAATCGCGGCCCAGTTCGAGGTAATAATTCAGCGTATTGGCCAGGTAGCCGTCGCCCGAACGATTTACCTTTTGCGAACTCAGCCAGCCCGATTTGGCGGCTTCCAGTTCGGTAGCCGTAAACCCTTCTTTCGAAGCGCGTTCAATTTCTTCCTTAAAAGCCGCTTCGAGTTTCGACAGGTTTTCCGGGTTGTAAATCATAAACGACGAGAACGCTGCATTTTGATCCCAGTCGCTGGCCGAAAAACTACCGCGTACCGTGTAACTCAGGCCTTCTTTCTGGCGGATGCGGGTAGCGAGGCGCGAATTGAGGAAGCCACCGCCAAGCATATAGCCGCCGAGTTCGACAGCGGGATAATCCGCATCGTCGGAGCGCATCGAGAAGCCGTAGCCAGCCACATAGGCTGCATTGGCCTTGTCGGGAGTATTGATTTCTTCCGAACGCGGCGCAACAGGCTGATAATCTGTGCTGTATCGTTTGTAACGAACAGGGTTTTTCCAGTCGCCAAACACTTCTTTCAGCGCTGCTTCGACTTCTTTCTGGTCAAAATCGCCCACAATAGCAGCCGTGGCATCAGAAGCGCCGTAAAAATCCTTGTAGAAAGTTTTCACCTGATCGAGCGTGACGGATTTGATCGATGCGATCTGCTCGTCAAAGGTTTCCGAGTAGCGCGGGTCGTCTTTTGGATACTCCGGGCGCGAAATACGACCGAAAACATTGTAAGCAATAGAAGTCGGGTCGGTGCGGGTTTCTTCGATACCGGCCAGTTGTTCCTGCTTCATTTTATCAAACTCGTTCTGCGGGAACGCGGGTTTGCGCAGCACTTCTCCGGCCAGTCGGATCACATCGGGCAGGTGTTCGCGGTCGGTTTCGATGGAAATTTCCACGCCATTGGCGCCGCCGAAGAAAGAAGCCCGCGCTTTCAATTTGTCGAATGCTTCCTTGAGTTGTTCGCGGTTTTTGGACAGCGTGCCTTTATCGAGCATGGAGCCGGTGAAATCGCCGATGGTCGATTTGCCCATAGCCGTTTGCAGGGTGCCGAAATTGAGCGAAATACGCGCTGTTACCACGTCGCCACGGGTTTCCTTGGGCAGCAGGGCATATTTCATGCCGTTGGGCAAGGATTTGCGGATGGTGCGTTTTTCGATGTTTTCGGGCGAAGGATCGAAGTCCTCCCCCTGCGAAATAGGCGCCCTGCCCTTGTAGTCTTTCAGCAATGCTGCTACATCCGGGGTGCCTGGAATTTCTGCCCGATCCGGGTTTTTATCCGGAATAAATGTGCCGAGGGTGCGGTTAGCCGATTTGAAATATTTGGCGACGACCAGCATCACGTCTTCGCGGGTCACTTTTTCGAGGTTGTCGCGGTACAGAAATGCCAGCCGCCAGTCGCCCGCACCCACAAAATTGCTCAGGCTCAACCCTACGCGGCTGCTTTCCTTGAAAAACATTTCCTGGTTTTTCATGAGGCGCGCCTTTGCTTTGTCCACTTCTTCCTGGGTGGGCGGGTTGGTTTTGATCTCTTCCAGCACAGCCAGCATGATCTGGCTGGCCGAGTCGAGCGAGCCATCGGCGCGCACTTCGGTTACGAAACGCGTTACGCCCGCTTCTGCAAAACCGGAAGCGCCGCCATAGGCAGCCACGGCTTTTTTACTTTCTACCAGGGCTTTGTAAAGTCGGCCGGAAGGTTCGTCGGTGAGAATATTCGACAGCACCGACAAGGCCGGATAATCGGGGTGTGCGTTCGCGCAACTGCGGTACATGGCGGCAAATACCTGAATATCGCCGCTGCGGCGCAGGGTGACGGAGCGCTCGCCGTCTTGCGTAGGTTCCTCGGTGTAGGTCGGAACAAGTTTACGTTCGGGGCGTGGAATGGGGGAGAAATACTGATGCACCAGGTCAAGCGTTTTTTGCTCGTCCATTTTACCGGCTATCAGCAGCACGGCATTGTCGGGCTGGTAGTATTTGTGGTAAAATGCCTGCAGGCGTTCGATGGGCGCTTTTTCAATGTCCGATTTTTCACCGATGGTCAGGTGTCCGTAGTTGTGAAAATTGAAAGCAGTCGCCATCATACGTTTGTATAGCACGGCGCCGGGACTGTTTTCGCCCGATTCGTATTCATTGCGCACTACGGTAAATTCGCTTTCCAGGTCTTTGCGGGCGATGTAGGAATTGACCATCCGGTCGCTTTCCAGGTCGAGCGCCCAACGTAGGTTTTCATCCGTCGCATCGAAGGTTTCGAAATAGTTGGTGCGGTCGAATGAAGTCGTGCCATTGGGACGGGCGCCGTGCTCGGTCAGTTCCTGCGGAATGTTGGGGTGCTTGGGCGTCCCTTTGAACACGAGGTGTTCGAGCAGGTGGGCCATACCCGTTTCACCGTAATCTTCATGGCGGGAACCTACTTTGTAGGTAATATTTACCGTAAGAATTGGTTTGGATTGATCGGGGAACAAGAGTACCTGTAGCCCGTTGGCCAGGCGATATTCCGTAATGCCTTCCACAGAAGTGACGTACTGAACGCCCTCCGGCAGGCGAAGTTTTGATTGTGCCTGTGCTACATAAAAAGAGAAAAAAGCGGCAAAAAACATGGATAGCCGCCCAGAAAATGGAGTTATTTTCATGGTAATGTGTTTAAATGTGAAATCTATAATATAGTCCTGAGTCGTGAGTCCTGAGTCCTGAGTCTGTAGAGTACACCTTACTACTCTTGGCATTGATATTAAGTAACGCCGAGGGTAGTAAGTTTCGCCAGCACCAAAAATCATTCTGCCCTCTGGTACTTGGCATTGATATTAAGTAACGCTGAGGGTAGTAAGGTGTACTCTACAGACTTAGGACTCCGGACTCACGACTCAGGACTTCAATTTACCATCTTATCAGCGCGCTCGCCCAAGTAAATCCGCTTCCAAACGCTGCCAGGCACACCAGATCGCCTTCCTTTACTTTACCGGCTTCCCAGGCTTCACACAGGGCAATGGGCACTGAAGCAGCGGTAGTATTGCCGTATTTCTGGATATTGTTCCACACTTGATCGTCGCGCAGACGAAGCGTTCTTTGTACAAACTGGCTGATGCGCAAATTGGCCTGGTGCGGAATCAACATATTGATGTCGGATGCTTCCAGCCCTTGTTCTTTGAGCGCTTCGTGGATCACTTCCGGGAATTTGCTGACAGCCATTTTAAACACAAACTGGCCTTCCATATTGGGGTAGTAGTTGCCATCGGCGATCATTTTCGGAGTGATAAAAATTTCGCCGTAGGTGTCGGCAGGCGGGTAGCCGAAGTCGACCTGTTCTTCCAGATGTTCCTTGTGGTAGCCGCCGTGTGCACCAGGATTAATAAAGGCCAGTTTTTCTGCATAGGTACCATTTGAATGGAGTTTGGTGGTCAAAATTCCACGATTGGGGTCGTCGGAAGGCTGAATAACCACTGCACCGGCTCCATCGCCGAAGATGACGGTCACATTGCGGCCGCGCGTACTGAAATCGAGGCCCATGGAGTGCATTTCGGAGCCTACTACCAGCACGTTTTTGTACATGCCGGTTTTGACAAACTGATCGGCGATACTCAGGGCATACACGAAGCCGCTGCATTGGTTGCGGATGTCGAGTGCGCCCGCTTCCTGCGAGGTGATGCCCAGTTCGCGCTGGAGCAGTACGCCGCAACCGGGGAAATAGTAGTCGGGACTGAGGGTGGCGAAAACGATAAAGTCGATCTCTTGTGGTTGAATGCCCGCCCGTTCGCATGCGATACGGGCAGCAGCAGCAGCCATGGTGGTGGTGGTTTCTTCATGTTTTTTGCCATAACGGCGCTCACGGATGCCCGTGCGTTCCTGTATCCATTCGTCGGTGGTGTCCATTACTTTGGTAAGGTCGTCGTTGGTAACCACGCGTTCGGGAACGTAATAGCCGATACCGGCAATTTTGCTGCGATTCATAACTGGAGTCGGGTGAAAAGTTGAGACGTTTATTTCAAAATTTTCTACACAAAAAGGGCTGGATAAACTAATAATGTACAGGCAAAGTTGCCAAAAATATGGCAGAAAATTGGTTTTTAATATATCGACTTCCCACCCCGCTCCGCTGCCATTTCCGGAAATCTTCCAAACAAGTGCCTTCTCCGGGAAAATTTCCCGTTTTTTGCGACAAAATCCTGCTCACATCCTCGCATGTTCTACGATATACTGATTACTTTTTTTCTGGTTGCGCTCAATGGTTTTTTTGTAGCGGCCGAATTTGCCATCGTCAAAGTGCGGTATTCGCAAATTGAACTGCGCGCACAAAAAGGCAATCGCCTGGCCGGCGTAGCCAAAGGTATGCTCAATCATCTCGACTCGTACCTGTCGGCTACTCAACTGGGCATCACCTTAGCCAGCCTCGGCCTGGGCTGGATCGGCGAGCCGGTGGTGTCAAAAATACTCATTGCCCTGATGCATGCCGCAGGGCTCGATATGGATGAAGAAACGGCGCACAAGATTGCACTTCCGGTGGCTTTTGCACTCATCACAGTGTTGCACATTGTGTTTGGCGAACTGGCGCCCAAGTCGATCGCCATCCGCAAATCGGAGGAAACCACGCTGGCCGTTTCGCTGCCCATGCGCGTGTTTTTTATCCTGTTTCGGCCGTTTATCTGGGTACTCAATGGCCTGTCCAACAACATCCTGCGCCTGATCGGCGTCGAACCGGCAGAAGAGCACGAAGCGCACAGTTCGGACGAACTGCGCCTGCTCGTCAAACAAAGCCAGCAAAGTGGCGCTATCAAAGAAGACAACTACCAGATCATTCAAAAAGCCTTCGACTTCTCGGAAGTGACGGCGCAGCAGATCATGACGCCGCGCAAAAACATCTTTGCGCTGGATGTGGATACGCCACAGGAGGAAATTTTGAAGGAACTGGTGGAAAACGGTTATTCCCGCATCCCCGTTTTTGAGGATGATATCGACAATGTGTTGGGTATCGTGTTTGCCAAGGATATTTTTCAGGCCAACCTCAAAAATGCCGACTGGAGCCTGCGCGAACTGATACGCCCGGTGCAGTACGTGTACGGAAATGCCAAACTCAACCGTGTGCTGAAAGATTTTCAGACCAAACACATCCACATCGGCATCGTCATCGACGAATATGGCGGCACGGAAGGCATGATTTCCATGGAGGATATTCTGGAAGAAATTGTAGGGGAAATTCAGGACGAATACGACGACGAAAAACTGCCGGTTACGAAAAACGACGACGGCTCCTTTACCATTTCCGGGATCGCTCCGCTGCACGATGTGAACAACTACCTGCCTGTGCCATTTCCCGAAAACAGGCAGTACAACACCTTCAACGGCATGATTCTCAATCGTTTCGGCCGCATCCCGCCCGGCAACGAAACGTTCGTGTTCGATAAATACGAGGTGACCATTCTGGCCCGAAAACAAAACATCCTGACACAACTCCGGGTGAAGTTGCGCCAGGATGAGGAGGAGGATTGAGTTTTGTGTTTTTGTGTTTTGGGGTTTTTGTGTTTTTGAGGTGCTTCGCTCTTGGCATTTACATTTATCAGGCCAATTAATACCCAATACCAAGAGCGAAGCCCACCAAAACACCAAAACACCAAAACACCAAAACACAAATTTACATCATATCGCTCCCCTGGCTGTTCACGCGGTTGTTCTTGCGAGTAAACAGCGAGGTGTCCATTTTACCAAAACGATACGAGAAGTTGAGGCGCAGCGTCTGCGGATTCATGATGCGCCCCGTATCCTGCGTAAAGAAGTCGGTAGCCGTGTATGAGCCCATTTTCCGCGAAGCGAAAACGTCTTGCATACTCAGGGTGAGCGAAGCCTGGTTTTTCCAGAAATCCTTGCGCACAGAAGCGTCTACAAACCAGTACGATTTGGTGTAGCCCTGTGCTGTGTTCTGGCTGGGTTGGCCGCCGGGGCGGAAGGGGTCGTTGTTCGTCACCGGCACAAAAGAAGCGCGGGTGCGATACTCGCCGTTGACCTGGAATGAAAAGCCTGCCGGGAGTTTGATTTGCACATTTTCCTTTACAAATACACTCATACGGCTTGTTTTCAGGCTGCTTTCCACATTAGTGGCATCCACATCCGACTGGTAGGTATTCACATTGGTGGTGAGGTCGAGCCAGTTGAAAAAGTTGTCTTTGAGTGTGAACTCGGCGCCGTATGCAGCGGCTTTGTTGCTGTTGGCATAACTGGAAATCACCACTTCCTTGTTGAGTTCGTCGTTGAATTCGGTAAACTGATACGATGCAATCAAGTCGGTTGCTTGCTTGTAGTACACCGACACCAGCAGGTTGTGGCCTTTGGAAAATACCTTCTGGTACGACAGTTCCACCGAATTGGTAAACTCTGGCAGCAAGGTCGGGTTGCCGCGACGCAGGTTGAGCGAGTCGGAAAAATCGGTGAATGGCATTGTCTGGAAAAAATTCGGCCGATTTACCCGACGGGTATAGGCAAACTGAAACTGGTCGGACTCGTTGATTTTCCGGGTCACAAACAAACTCGGGAACAGGCTGATCGGGTAGGCGATGGTAAACGACGAATCGCGGTCGGTGAGTGCGCCGGTGTAGAAACTGCTTTCTGCCCGCAGACCGCCCTGAACGCCCCATTTGCCAAAAGTGCGGCTGCCTTGCAGGTAGGCGGCATACACGTCGTCGCTGAATTTGTAGTGGTCGGACAGTTGCGAGACTTGCAGCCACACATTTTCGGCCGCGTCGAAATAGGTGCTTTTGTTGTCGTTGCGGTTGTCGCGCAGGGTGGCTTTGATACCGCCTTCCATCTTGCCTTTGTCGCCGATAGGGTTGACAAAATCTGACTGCAGGGTAAAAAATGCGCCACGGCCCTGGCCTTCTTGTTTTTCCTGGCTTTGCAATCCATTGTCGTACAGCGTATTGTATTCGCTTCCACCCATAAATTTCACACGGTTGTAGTTGACGTCGGCCGTCCATTCAGCGCCTTTTTTCGGAAACAGGTGTTTGAACTGCGCGGAAGCGCCTAGGTTGCGGAAGTTTCTGTCCTGAGCCGAACTACGTAGGTAGGAACTGGAAGTTGTTCCGCCCGGAAACAGGTAATCTGTCGTTGTTGTGATGTCATCGCCCGGTTGGAATTTACCCCGGGTAAAGTTGCCGCTCAGGGTGAGCGTATTACGGTTGTCGAGGAAAAAATCGACCCCGGCGCGTGCATTGGCAAACAGGCCGTTCATTTTATTGCTTGTTTCCTGCGTCACATTGGTCAGTGGTTCGCCGTACAGGTTTTGGCGGAAGGTGGTGCCTTCGCCCTGGCCCATGTGGTGGTTGAGCATGGCGGAGCCGAAGATGTTTATTTTTTCGCCGCGCGCATTGAGGTCGCCGCCGAGGTTGTAGCCGCCGCGGGAGTCGCCGCCTATGCGCACATTGCCGTTGTAACCTACGCGGCGTTCTTTTTTCAGCACGATGTTGACAATACCTGCAGCACCGCCACCGGCGTCGAACTTGGCCGAGGGGTTGGTAATCACTTCCACACTTTCGATGGCGTCGGCCGCAATCTGGTCGAGCGTGAGGGTAGTAGGCCGTCCGTCGACAAATATCTGCGGCGAGCCGTTGCGCAGCGATACATTTCCATCGAGGTCGACAGATAGAGAAGGCACGTTTTTCAGGGCATCCTGGGCCGTGCCGCCAGCGGTGGTCAGGTCTTTATCGACCCGGTAGGTTTTGCGGTCGAGCGACAGCGTTGTGGTGGAGGCTTTGCCTGCTACGGTGATTTCTTTCAAAGCAGTAATGCCTTCGTTGAGTTTGATATTGCCCAGGTCTTTTTCAAAATTGGCAGCACCGGCTCCTGGAAATCCGCCTGCGGGCATTCCTCCCTGCGGAGGCGCGCCGCCTGCGGGTTTGCTGCCCGGTGTAGGAGGTTTGATACCGAAACTTACCGTTTGGCGCACCTCGGTGTATCCCAGAAATGAAATAACGAGGGTGTATTCGCCCACGACGGGCAGTTTTTCCAGGCTGAAATCGCCGTTGTCGCGGGTGAGTTGTCCGGCCCAGAGGGTGTCTTTCAGTGCGCGAGTAGCAGGGTCGAATTTTTTGCCTGATAGTTGTACGGTGGCATATCCGACGCCTTTGCCGGATTCATCGACTACTTTTCCATAAAAATGGCCGACATTCATTTTGGATGGGTCAAAGCCGCCCGGAGGGCCGCCCGCGCCGGGCATTTGAGCATAGACTGCTTGTAATATGGTGAGCGAGAAGGCAATGAGAAGAAACAATAACTTTTTCATAGTGTGAGCGGGGAGAGAATGTTTGGTATGTGTATCGACAGTCCTTATCAGGCTGTCGGCTTTTCACACACCCGGCACATCCGAACGGCACGCTACCGGCTTTCAGCGTATTCGTCCAATGTGCCAGGGTGTTTGAAAAGTATCAAATCGCATGATTTCGAGGCAAAGATGGGGGCACTGAACGTCAGCGTGTGGCGAGTGTCGATGAACAGGGGAAATGTGTAGTCCAAACACCGGAAGTACAGTTGGGCGCTGTCGCATTTGTTGCGACCTTTGCTTTCTGAACATGAAAAATTCAAGTTACTTACTACGGCAGGTCATTATCTGGACAGGTATCTGGTCTGCATTTGCCTTTGCCGGTGACAATTCGGACAAACTTCCGATGTATTATGTCGTGCTGGCCTTGCGGGTGCTGGGTTTTGCGGTGTTTTTCAACGTGATGTACCTGGCATTGCTGCCACTGTATTTTGAAGGCCGCAAACAGGCCTTTTACTTGTTGTCGCCCCTGTTGCTGGCCTTGTATATTGCTGCTTCGGTATGGATGGACGTGACCATTGCCCAACCCGAAAAAACGATGCGACGCCAACCCCGGGAATTTAAAGAAGCAAGCGGGCGTCCCCTTTCTTTTATCTTGATTCCGCCTATTTTTTTAGGACTGGTTTTGTTTGGCGCAGCAGCGTCTATCCGGGGTTTTTCTGCATTTGAAAACAAAAAACAGGCAGAAGAAGAGGCCAACCGGCGCAGGCTGGAGGCAGAAATCGCGTTGCTGAAATCGCAGATCAATCCACATTTTTTGCTCAATACGCTCAATAATCTGTACGCCCTTTCGCTGACAGAACCTGGCAAAACGCCCGATGCCTTGCTCAAACTGTCGGAAATGATGGCCTATATCCTGCACGAATGCGCCCAGCCAAAGGTGCCGCTGTCGCACGACCTGGAGTTTGTCAAAAACTACATTTCCCTGCAAAGCCTGCGGCTTCCTCCGAATGCCACCCTAAACGTTGATCTGCCTTCGAGCCTGGCGAGCGACTGCCAGATAGAGCCCATGATTTTGATTCCATTTATTGAAAATGCTTTCAAACACGGACTTACCACCAAACAGCCTTGTCCGCTGTCGGTATCGTTGAATGTAGAAAATTGTCAGTTGATGTTGGTGGTCGAAAATCCGGTACTGCCGCCCAAACAAAACATCGATCCTTCCGGCGTCGGGATGTCGAACACCCGGCAGCGGCTTGAACATACCTATGCCGGTCGGTATCAACTGGATATAAGCAACGACACCACTACTTACCGCGTCGAACTGAAACTAAACCTGCAGCCATGACTTTTATAGCCCTCGACGACGAACCGCTGGCACTGGTGCTGATCCGGAAATTTGCCCAGGATGTGCCGGAATGGACACTGCTCGACACGTTTACAGACGCAGCCGAGGCATCGCTCTTTTTACAAAACAATACAGTCGATTTACTGCTCAGCGACATCAATATGCCGGATATCAATGGCCTGCAATTCGTGCGCGACCTGCCCGACGAGCGGCCAATGGTTATTTTTGTAACCGCCTACAAGGAGCATGCGCACGAGGGTTTTAACCTCGATGTAGTGGATTATCTGGTGAAGCCCGTTTCTCCCGAGCGGTTCAAAAAAGCCCTACAAAAAGCCGCTGACCTGCTCGATCTGCGCCGCCGGGCCGAAACCAATGCCTTGCCCCCTGCTGATGAGCACTTTTTCGTTTTTTCAGAATACCAGCAGGTAAAAATCCTCGTAAAAGACATCCTGTATATGGAAAGCATGGGCGACTATGTCAAAATTTTTCTGGCCTCGCAAACCAAGCCGGTGATGACCCTCGAACGCCTGAAAAACTTTGCCGAACGCCTGCAATCCAAAGGCATCCGGCGTATCCATCGCTCCTTCCTGGTCAATGACAGCAAGGTAGAGGCGATGCAAAAATCGAAAGTGAAAGTGGGGGGGGTGTGGCTGCCGGTAGGAGAGGCTTATAGCAGCCTCAATTAAAAAAACACTCTATGCCCAGTCCCAACTGCCGATTCCGGCGCTGAAAATCCACAAGATCTTTCATAATGTTCGTCAGACCATGGTAGTAGTCGAGGCGCAGCCCAAAGCGCCCTGCAAATCGGTAGTTGAGGCCAATTTTAGGCCCCCAGTCAAAACGTTTGAATTCGACATCTACGCGGCCACGGCTTTTGGTTGGCTGGTCTTCGAACGTGCCTTCGGAGGAGTAATTGGCATAGGCATCCACAAAAAGCATGGGTTGAATGCCCAGTTTCAGTCCGAAAGCCCCCCATTTCAGGCGGTAATACGCAGGCATTGCAAAATAAGCACTGCGAATGCGCAACATGTCTGTCAGGGTTCCCAATTGCACCAACTCAAAATTTTGATACCCGAACAAGGGTACGTTTTTTCGGCCTTCCCGACCATTTATCTGCACCCACAAGGCCTCCACACCCAATGAAGAACGGGTATTCAGCGTTTTTTCGGCAAAGAGACCCACATCAAAAGAGAGGGCATTTCTTACTTTAAACTCGCTGGTACTGACCACATTGTTGCTGATACGGCTGCCACAAAGACTGGCCGTGGCGCCCAGGTGCAGACCCTGTGCAGAGAGCACCTGGGAAGAAATGATAAATGCTGCGATAAAGAGGGTAGCACGTCCGTTCATGGAGGTAAAGGTTTATTTCTTTTTCAATGGAGTATTCATAACGTATTGATAAGCACAATAAAGCGCTTCCGCGACAAGTGGCTCATCCAGGTGATCCAGTTCGAAAGTGGTCCAGCCTTTCAGGCCATATGAATTGGGCACCGTATAAATAGCCTCCGGCTGGTATTGACAAAACGTTGCCTGTTCTTCGATGGAAAGCAATGCATTCACCGTTCGACCGGACTCCAGGAGCGTTGCAAATATTTTTTTGCCAGACACCTTGAATGCGGTCCGTTCAAAATGAGGCTGTTCGACAACGCCCGGAAAAGAGAGCGCCAGGCTGCGAAATGAATCCGTTGTCATCATGTAGGTGAGAAGTGAGATTATGTTTCCTGAAGCGATTTAAGCATTTCCCTCCTCATTTTCCGATGGCCTGCATTGACCATCCATACACCGGCGATGGTGACGGCCATGCCCATCAGCGCACCTGAGGTGAGCGACTCGCCCAGTACAAGCCAGCCCAGCAGGATGGCCACCACCGGATTGATGTAGGTGTACAGTGACGAAACCGCCGCGCTCAGGTGTTTCAGTGCATACATGTATAGCGTAAATGCCAGCGCCGAACCGATACAAGTCAGGTAAATCATGGCGCCCCAACCATGCAGGGTGTGGTGAATATCGTAATGTGTATCAAACAGAAAACTCAGGATAAATCCACCCATGCCGCCGGCAGTGATTTGCAAACCCGCGTTCATGAGGGGCGACACATCGGGCGAATTCCAGCGTTTGGCCAGCACGGTGCCCAGCGACCAGGTGCAGCAGGAGGCAAAACAGCCGATGATACCCATGGAATATTCGGGTTTCATAAAATCTTTCCAGCCGTCGTTGAAAATGATGCCCAAACCGCCGAAGCCTAGCAAGACGCCCGCAATGATGAGCAAATTGACCCGTTCTTTGTTGCGCAAGGCCAGGGAAAATAAAACGACCATTACCGGCGTCAGCGAGCCAATGATAGACGCCAGTCCCGACGATACATATTGCATACCCCAGGTGATGAACCCGTTGCCGCCCGTAATGGTAGCCAGGCCAGTGAGCGCCTGCCGCAGCATGTATTTACGGTCGGGTATCGCTGTTTTATGGTTGATCCATGCCAGCCCGAGCAGGATAAGTCCCGCAGATGTTTGTCGGATGCCTACCAGCAGGAAAGGTGGAAAATCGAGCACCGCCAGTTTGATGGCAGTATAGGTAGTGCCCCATATAATACAAATGGCTGCAAGGGCGAGGTAGGCACGGGTCATGGTAGAAAAGGCAATTAGCAATTAGCAAAAGGCAGTTCGCAAGGAGCAAGGGGCAAAAGCAAAGGGCAAAAAGCAAAGGGCAAGGGGCAAACAATCAGGCTTGGCGGGGAAGTTCCTGTGGCAGGGTTCATCTTAGTGTATGCGCACAGGGAATGATGGTAATGAGGGATGTCAAAACCGGATACGAACCGGAACCAAACCACATATCGAATACACATATCGAATACACAGCGCGGTGCGCTGTGCTATTGTGTACGCCCTTTCAGGGCTTTTTTGTAGTAAACAATTGAGTGAAGCGGTCAACTCTACGCCCTCTCACCTCTCACCTCTCACCTCTCGCTTCTCTCTTCCATATCATCTGAAAATCATCCATCACATATCCCTGCCCAAACGGCGTATCCATGCAATGGTGAATGACAAAACCCACTTTGAAATAGAAATTGACACTTTTGAAATTGCGGCGATTCACATTCAGCCGCGCTTCGCGCAGGTCGGGGTACTGTGCCAGCAGGGCCTGGAATGCGGCAGCGCCGACTCCCCGGCCCCGCTGGGCATTATCGAGGTAAAATTTGTGGATGAAATAGGCGCCTTCGCCTTTGCTGCTGACAGCCAGAAAACCGGCAGCGATGCCATCGGCCAACACCAGCCAGAACGTCAAATCAGGATCGGCAAGTTGGGCAGCAAGGGCCGACTCGCTATACCCCTGATCCAGCATATAAGCGATTTGTTCGTCGCTGATAATATCGGGATAGTGCGCCCACCAGATGCGGTGCGCCAGATCACGTATCAGTGGGATATCTGAATCAACGGCGCGTTGTAAGGCAACCATCATTTCCCCTTTTCCTGTGCATTCAGCAGTTGGAGCACCTGTTTGGTAATGTCGAGGCTGTCATTGGCCAGCAGAATTTGTCCACCACGGGAATAGGACAGGATATAGTCGTAGCCAATCTGGCTGGACAGTGTTTTGAGTTGGGTTTCCACATTGGCATACAGGTCGTTGAATGCCTTTTTTTGGTCTTCGGCGAGCGATTTGCCGAGGCGCGCTTTTTCCTCTTCCAGTCGCTGACTGCGTTGCATGAGGCCGTTCTGTTCTTTTTCGGCTTCTGCCTGGGTCATATTGCCACCTTGAAAGCGTTGTTGCAGGGCAGCAGCGTCTTTCATCAGCGCTTGTTCTTTGGCAGCAAGGCTGTTCTCCGCCGATTCCATGCGCTTTTGAATGTCTTCTTTCTGTTTTTTCAACCAGATGTATTGCTCGTCGAGCGTATCACCATTTACGTAAGCAATTTTAACGCCACCAGCCTGGGAAGCAGGTGCAGTGATAACCGTTTCGGCTGTGGCCGGTTTTTTCAAATTCAGGTAATACAAATGGCCCACCAGGGCAAACAGGACGATATTGAGGATCAATGAAAGGTTTTTCATGCTGTAAGTATGTTGAAAAGAAACTTGAAGGTGCAAAAGTCGGAAAAAATCTTTTAAAACTCCTTTTGCACCTTCTAAGAGCGTGTTCAACGGGGTTGGATGATAAGTTTTTTGCTCCCTAAATATCGCCCTTCCTGCCATAATTCAACCCAATGAAAACCTCCAGGGATGTTGATTAGAGGAATTGATCGATTGTACCCTGTTGTATGTAATACTTCCTGTCCCTGCGCATTACGCAATATAATTTGAGCATTTTCCATATCACAATCCGAGCAGTTCACCAGAAATGAAGTAGACGCAGGATTGGGTTGTATTTGCCAGGACGGTAATTCGGCGGGTTGTGCAACGGCTGTTGCCAGTTGTACCTTTACTTGTTCTTCCTGCTCACAACCTGTAGGCAAGGTGATATGCACCGTGAATGTGCCTGGGGCGTCCACTGTAATACTAGGAGTTACAGCGCCTGTAGACCACAGGTAGGAAGCACCCGAAATTTCGGCATCTAAAGTAATGGCTTGTCCTTCCGGCAAAAACGCCACCTGCCCAAGATCGGCTGAAGCATACAATGCGCCATTGTTGAACCATTGTTGCAATTGTTCAATTCGAGGCTGAACAATCGTTGTAATAGATGGGCAAGGGTGCGGAATATCGCGATGTGTCGTAAATTGAAGGGTTACACTAAAGGTATCTTGTGGAGCGAAAAGGAAGGGGCCATGAGAGGCAAGCCCCCTGATATCGCCATAGGTTGCATTGGAAGTACACATACTCCACCCTTGCACGTCGGATGGGTCATCCGGGAAAACGTGATTGACTACGTTGGTACTCCCTGTATTTATTCCGGTACCACCGGAGGTAAGAGGCGTGCCATCTCGCCAGAGCGATTTCATATAATTGTAATACTGCGAAGGAATATCTGGTACGTTATCCTGAAGGGTTGTAGTAGACCCCGCCAAGTACATGGAATGATTCAGCGATTGATTGAGAAGTGTCATCGACTGCACAGGAATTTGGGTGCCCCATCCAATATTGTCATCACATGTTGCATCATCGGCAGTAGAATTGTATGCATATATTGTGTTGTCGGGTACAAGTGTACCAACATAATCTCCCGTAGGGCAGCCTATGTCAAAATCGGTAATAAAACCCACATAAGTATTTTCATATGCATCGTTGGACCGATTAATGATGTCTACGTCTACAAACACGGAGTGACTGACGAGGTCGGACTGTGCACAATCAAACGTGTAAGCCATAAACGACAGGTCTGCTTTCAAAGGCAACGCCGGCATTGATGATTCTGTATGAGATACACTGTCAGTAATAATCCAGAATGCAGCCTGATCACCTTTTATTTGGGGATAATCGCCATCATACACATTGTAAATTCCATCTCCATTGTTATCGATAAACGGTGCGGGGAACAGGTTGGGATCGGTATTGATCGGAGAAAAATCCGCTTTGGTAAGGAGGTGCGGATTTCCCTTGCCAGGCCACGTTAATATGTCAAATGCCAGTTTTTCATCCAGAACATGGTCCTCTCCGAAATCTCTTCTCAGTCTTTGAATATCAGCCTTTGTTACGAGCCAGGTACGGTTGAAATCTGCCTTATCTATTGTCGTCCATCCTGGTCGGTAGTCACCGTTCGAATCGTATCCTTTTTCTCCCGCGAGGTACAGCACATCATCTTTCGTACCTCCGATCCAGGGGGCGCAGGAAAAGATGGTGGCTACCGAATCCAGTGTAAAGCCACTGATTTGATTCAATGTATTTAAAAACATGTTTGCATCGGGGCTCACAAATGCTTGTATGGCGGGCGATTTCAAAATGCGGGAAGCGAAACTTACAATTTGCGGTGACACCGTATTGCCATTTTCATCCGTTTTGATAAGCCTTAAAAAAGAGGATTCACGACCTAAAATAACCAGGCCACCATCTATACCATTGACGATGCTGGCAGCGACACCAGCACCCAAATCTTTTTGCCAAAGTAGATTGCCAAGGTTATTGAATTGGGCTAGTATCATCCTCCCAGCCGTAGAGGTGCCCACTACTACAATTCCGCCCCCGGCGCTGCCTGCTGCTTGATAAAATCCAATATTCTCAGTGTTGGCCGACCACTCTTCCTGGCCAGTGCTGCTTAGCTTGACCAAAGAGATACCTGTGGTAGCACGTACACATGCCGCAAACCCGCCTTCGACAGGTGTGATAGACCGAAAGTTGTAGGGATAGTTAACAGTCCAGATGATATTGCCTTCTAAATCCAGTGTTTGCACATTACCAGCCTCATCTGTAAGTACGAACTGGTTATTGTGCAATATTACATCTGTCATGGGCGATGAGAGCGGCTTACTCCACAATTCTGTAAATCCGCTTTCATGTGAAAAACTGATTTTTCGAAAAAACTGCCGGCCAAAAGCATATATAGTTTGCTGGTCTAATTGAATCAGGTTGGGACGTGCGCCATTGTTAAGACTCCCAAGCGTATCCGGAAAAATCTGTGGGTTCACATATCCTGTTCCAGGCCTGTATTCAGATAAAGTATATCCAGTACTCCCCTGAATGGAACGCTGGGCAACGATAAAGAAAGGGCTTCCATTTGGCATTTGACCTTCTAATACATCTGTAAATATATTATTGGCAGTAAGAGGCCCAGGTCGAAATACAATTCCTGTCAGTGTGCCTTCATACCCGGCAGTTAAAAAAACCTCCGTTGAATAAGCAAAATAACGGTCGTTCACAGCCCTGATTTTACAGACGTTGCTGGTCAAACCGGATGAAGTCGTTTTAATATTCCACAGTGACTGAGAAAAGGATGAATAAGTAATGTTCCACAGTAATAAGAATAGGAATAAGTGTTTCATCATGGAAAATATTTAGAGAAAAAATGAAAAAATCTAAACTTGCCAGCATACCAATTCTGGGCTCATAGGATGTAAATAACGAACAAGATACTCGGCTTCTTTGCGGGAGACTGAAAAGATTAATTCGTAATACAGCACGCTCTAAATCACTTTAAATCATATCTATCAAAACTCCTTCGCCGGGTGCTGTACCTGCTCCCATTTGAGCCCGATCATTTCCTCGACGCGGTATTTGGCCAGTAGCACATCGTTTTCGGCGCGGATACGGGCTTCCTGCGCAGCAAAATAGGCGGCCGAAGCAGTGGTGTAGTCTTCCAGCGTTTTTTCGTCATTTTTGTACAGTTGCTGTACCAGAATATAGGTAGCGTTCATATCCTGCTCCACCAGCGTGCGGGCTTTCAGAATATCGTGCGCGAGTTTGAAATTGGCATAACGAGAAAGGGTTTCGGCACGGATTTCCAGTTTGCGCTTGTTCACTTTCTGCTCGGCTATGTCGATGTCGCGCTTGCTGATTTTGTTTTTTTCCTTTTGGCTGAGGATATTGTACAGGTTGAGGTTGAGACCCAGGTTGTAGCGTGGGAAGAACACGTTGCTGGAAGTATCGACCGAGCGCAGGTTGGCTTCGTTCAGGTTGAAGGTGGCTTGTACATCGCGCATCCACTCTTTTTTCACGTTTTTATCAGCGCTCAGGGCATTTTTCACCTCTTCGATGGCGATAAGGCCATCGGGGCCGTTCATCCATGCCAGTTGCACGAGGTATTCTGAAAAGTCGCGTGCCTTGGTATCGACGGGCTGCACGATCAGGTCGTAGTCAGTTTGCTGGGCAGCCAGTTTTATACAAAATAGAAGGAATGTAAGGAGTAGGAGAGGGCGCATTGCGTTCAAAAATATTAATAAAAAGTGGCCAAAACGGCTGCAAGTTTACCGATATCCGGGCTATGTGTTGTTCTGCGACTGAAAAGCAGGGTCAAAATTTTTCAGGGTGACCATAAGCGCCAGAAAAACGTTGTAAATCACATTCATCGGCAATTGCAAAATGGCTTCTTGCGCATAACAGGCCACCGCCAGCATAAAACACCAGGTGGTCATGCCTGCATACAACGATTTGATAAACGGATCGGAACACCGGATGTAATAATACAAGCCTGTGCGCAACACAAAATAGTGCAGCAGGGTATACAAAATGAGCCCTATCCAGCCGAGTTCGACCGCCATGCGCACAAAACTGGAGTCGTGCGGAAATTTCGACAGTTCCGAATCCGGGTTGAATCGTTTTCCCCACACCCCGCAACTGCCCAGTCCGCCACCCATCGGATGACTTTGAATAAACGGCTGAATTTTTTTCTGGTTGGCCAGGCGCAGGTTCATCGAGTCGTCCTGCGCTGGTTTGAACGCCGATTGTATGCGGTAAATTACCCCGCTCGACGAGGATTTTAGCACAAAACCGGCGCCCAGTACGGCAAAAATGCCGCCGATGAGCAACACCCTTTTGCTCAGAATAAGCCCGCAAAAAAACACCGCTCCCACGGGCACCAGTGCGAATGCCGTGCGGGTGCCGGTATAAGCCATGACCCACAGCGCGCTACCGGCCATCAGGGCCAGCAAGGCTTTTCGGGCCATACTTCCCGGACCAACCAGCAGTGCCACACAAAAAATGCTGAAACACGCCATCAGAATCCCGAATGTGGTCGGGTCGAAACAAAAAGATGGTATGCGCATCATTCCCCACTGATAATACAGTTCGAAACGCTCCTTGTCCGACATGATCCAGGCCGTTTCGGCAGCGCTGAACCCTACGAATTGCTGTTTCAATCCGTACAGCGCCGAAACAAAACAGATGCCGATAATCAGTTTCAATACCAGCATGATGCCGCGCCGGTTGTTGCGGAACGCATAGGCGCCAATAAAAAACACAATCTGCTGTATGGCCACGCTGCGCACCGTGTACAGCCAGGCCAATTTGGATTCCGCACCCGGATTGAGCACCTGTATCACATTGTAATACAGCCAGATAAGAATTATATAACTCAGCGGAAATTTGGCAAAAGTCCAGTCGCGCTCCTTGATTTGCCGCAATAAAATACCCACCGCGCTCACCATAATCAGCAAATCGAGCAGCGTGCCTATAGGCGCCGAAGTAAACTTGGCGCCAAAAGGCACCATCAGCGCAATAACCAGCATCAATCCGATGGAAAACGCAATGTTGAACAGGCTAAAAATAACCAGCGGCAAACCCACCAGCGCCATAAACAGTACCAGGCTGATTTTCAGATCCAGCACAGACAGCACATATGCCACGGGCAAGGTAGCCAGCAGCAGCAGGGCCATGCCCAGCGGGTTGTTGAGTTTTTGCAACAGCAAACGCTCATTCAACCATTCTTTCGCCTGCTCCAACCGGGAGCGCCTGCGATCGAACATTTCGCCGTAATTGATCTGAGACATTCAACGGATATTTGGGTGGAAAAATAGCCTTTCGGCGGATTATAAAAAAGGCGCTGCCTCAAATTGCCAGCACCTTCAGAAATATCCCCAGCAATACCACAATGATAAAGGCATGCATAATGCCTTCTATGAAACGTTGGTAGCGGGAGAGTCTCATGATAGAGGTGAGAGGTGAGAGGTGAGAGGTGAGAATACGTAGAGTGTACAGATTTATTTGCAAGGCACCAATTTATTTGTAGCGCACAAAAATAACCAATTTTTCCGGTAACTGGGAACAACTCATTTAGCGGAGCGGTACACTCTACGGACTCTCACCTCTCACCTCTCACTTCTCACTTCTCACCTCTCACCTCTCTCACCTCTCTCACCTCCCGACCATATCCTCCGGCCGCACCCACGCATCAAACTGTTCGGAGGTCATGTGTTTGAAATCCAGGCCTTTCAGTTCATATTCCAGGGCCGATTCTTTCAGCGTGATGCCTTTTTTATGCGCATTTTGGGCGATGGCAGCCGCATTGTAGTAGCCGATTTTCGGGTTGAGGGCCGTTACCAGCATCAGCGAGTTCTGCACGTGCATGCGAATATTTTCTTCCAGCGGCTCAATACCGACAGCGCATTTGTCATTGAACGACACGCAGGCTTCGCCGATGAGACGGGCGGAGTGCAGGAAATTGTAGATCATGACGGGTTTGAACACATTGAGTTCGAAATGGCCGTTGGCGCCACCGATGTTGATAGCCACGTCGTTGCCCATCACCTGTGCAGCCACCATCGTGAGGGCTTCGCATTGGGTAGGATTCACCTTGCCGGGCATGATCGAAGAGCCGGGTTCGTTGTCGGGAATGTAAATTTCACCGATACCTGAGCGCGGGCCTGAAGAAAGCATGCGCACGTCGTTGGCAATTTTCATGAGGCTGACTGCCACGGTTTTCAGGGCGCCGTGCGATTCCACAATGGCGTCGTGGGCGGCAAGTGCTTCAAATTTATTGGGGGCCGTCACGAAAGGCAGGCCGGTAAGATCGGCGATGTGGCGCGCCACATTTTCAGAATAGCCCTCCGGGGTATTGATGCCGGTGCCGACGGCCGTGCCGCCCAGTGCCAGTTCGCTCAGGTGTGCCAGGGTGTTGCGAATGGCGCGCAGTCCGTGGTCGAGTTGGGCCACATAGCCGCTGAATTCCTGCCCGAGGGTAAGCGGCGTAGCGTCCATAAAGTGCGTGCGGCCAATTTTCACCACGTGCATAAAGGCGGCGGACTTGGCTTTCAACGTATCGCGCAGTTTTTCGATACCGGGAATGGTCGTTTCCACCAGCATTTTAAACGCAGCGATGTGCATGGCCGTCGGGAAGGTGTCGTTGCTCGACTGCGATTTGTTCACATCGTCGTTTGGGTGCACGAATTTTTGCTCATCGGTAAGTTGGCCGCCATTCAGCACATGGGCGCGGTAGGCGATCACCTCGTTGGCGTTCATATTGCTTTGGGTGCCCGATCCGGTTTGCCACACCACGAGCGGAAACTGGTCATCGAGTTGACCGGCCAGAATTTCGTCGCACACGCGTGCAATGAGGTCGCATTTGTCTTTGGGCAAAATCCCGGCTTCCAGATTGGTCAGGGCTGCCGCTTTTTTCAAATAGGCAAAAGCACGGATGATTTCGATGGGCATCCGGTTGGTATCGCGGGCAATTTTGAAATTCTCGATGGAGCGTTGCGTTTGAGCGCCCCAGTAAACATGCGCCGGTACCTGCACCTGGCCCATAGTATCTTTTTCAATACGAAAATCCATTTCTGGCAACTGATTTTTGTGAAATAAGGCCGCAAAGGTAGGACAGGCCCGCTTTATTCCATCTTTCCGGGCTGGAAAAGGCAAGACTGATCTTCGTCATCCTGATCTTTTTCTACTTTTGCGCCGATTTTTTACGACCTTGTCTCCCATGTCGACCCGCCTGCATGTAGTTGTTCCGTGTTACAACCCTATTTCGGGCTGGGAGCAGATGTTGGCAGCGCATTTTCAGCATTTCAATGAGGCGGCGCATGCCATGTTTGAAACACTGAAATTAGTGGTGGTAGTCGATGGCACTTCCACGCATACCCGGGCAGCCAATCTTGATCGCTTGCAGGGGATGCTGCCGAATGTCGCTATTGTGGATTACGCCGTAAACCAGGGCAAGGGGTATGCGTTGCGACAAGGGGTGGCGAGTACGGATGCCGATTTTTATCTGGTGACAGATGCTGATTTTCCTTACACCATCGACAGTATGGTACGGGTGGCACAAGTCTTGAAAGAAACAGGTGGTATTGTGGCGGGCAACCGCGACACCGCATATTACGAACGCGTGCCGTTGCTGCGTAGGTGGCTGTCGAAATGCCTGCGCTGGATGCTGCGCAATGTGCTGCGCCAACCCGTTGACGACTCACAGTGCGGGCTCAAAGGTTTCGACCATGCCGGCAAAGCGGTATTTTTACAAACCTCGATCAACCGTTTTTTATTTGACCTGGAATTTTTGATGCTGGCCAACGGAAAGGTGCCGATAACACCAGTGCCGGTCGAACTGCGGGAGAGTGTAGTATTCAATGCTGTCAGTTGGAAAATACTGGCCACAGAGGGGCGAAATTTCCTGTGGCTGCTGCTGCGCAATCCGAATGCAAAAAAGCAATAGAAAAAAGATAATTTGAAACACCTCGAATACATCGAACACACCTTGCAACGCCTGGCCTCGCCCAAGCGTGCCCACACCTTTTGGGGCTGGGTGCTGGTGATGATGATTGCGGCTGTTTTTTTGTGGGTTCGCAACAACGGGTGGATCGACAACCCCAATGCATGGCTGCTACGCGACTCCACCGATTCGTATAAAAACTACATGACCTCCGCCTGGCACGTGAAACACGATGCCGGATACGTGCACTATTCCGGCATGGATTATCCCTATGGCGAGCATGTGTTGTTTACAGATAATCAGCCGATTATCAGCGGCGCTTTGCGCTGGTGGAACCTCCATGTGTCGGATATTTCGGGGGAAACGACGGGCATTCTGAACCTGCTTCAGGTGTGGTCGTTGATTTTTGGAGCCGGTATTATTTACCTCTTGTTCCGCAAACTCCACTTTCCGGTGTGGTACGCCACGATGGTTTCGCTGGGTGTGCTGTTTTTGTCGCCCCAATGCGCCCGTTTCGATGTGCATTTTGGGCTGTCACACACCTGGGTGTTCCCTTTGCTGCTGCTCCTGTTGTGCCGATACGAGGAGCGGCACAGCCGCCGCTACCAAAGCCTGCAAATCGGCATACTACTGTGGCTGTCGGCACAGATACACTTCTACTACTTTGGTTTGTCGACCCTGTTTCTGCTTCTGTACACGGCATATCAGTTGTGGGTGGATCCTTCGCTGCGCAATTTCAGGGTACGGCTGAGCCACCTGGTGGTGATGATTCTGCTGCCATTTGCACTGCTGAATGTGTGGCTGCACTGGGTCGATTTTCGGCCCGACCGACCGGCTACCCCGTATGGTTTTACAGACTATATCGGCTTCAAAGAAGGCGTTTTTTTGCCGTATGAAAACTTCCCGATGTACCGCTGGATAGACGGGAACATCATGCAAATTCCCCGGCTCGACAGCGAATCGCAGGCATATGCGGGACTGGTCGCTTTCGGGTTTACCCTCTGGCTGATTTTTTCGGGGGTAATCAGACCGGCTGCAAGGCGTATACAGGCCTTGTTCCAAAAAGATACGACGCCAGCGCCGGGTCTGTTTCCGCACGACTGGGAACTGGCTGCCTACCACCGCGTACACAAACGCTACCTGCAAGGTATCCTGATTGCATCACTGGCGCTCCTTGTTTTTGCCTGCGGATTCCCGTATGCCATCCCCGGGTTTGAATGGATTGCCGACTATTTTGGGCCACTGCGACAGTTTCGGGGTATGGGCCGTTTTACCTGGGCGTTTTATTATGTCATCAACTTGGTTGCGTTTTACTGGCTCTGGAACTGGAGCATTCATTTCAAAGGATTTAAAGGCCACACCAACCTGTGGTTTCGCTGGGTCATTGCGCTGCTGCCGCTGACAATTCTGGGCTACGAGGCCTGGTATTTCCAGCACAGCAGGCCTTTGCAGATCGAAAACAACCCGATGTATCTGCCCGAACAGGCTACTTTTTCGGATAAATGGCTTGAAAAGGTAGATTACAAGCCCTATCAGGCCATACTTCCCCTGCCTTATTATCATATAGGTTCCGAAAACCTGTGGCTGGATATGGATTTTGCGCTGTTTCGGAAAGTACAATTGACGGGTTTGATGCATGGCCTGCCCGATATGGGTGTCAATATGAGCCGCAGTTCGATCGGGCAAATGCTTAAATCGGTGCAATTGACGCTGCCACCAGGAGAAGTGCCGCAAATACTGGCCGACTTGCCCGACAACCGGCCTTTGCTGCTCTTTACCGAACAACGCCTCTGGGATACCGTGCAACGCCAGTATCCTTACCTTCTCGATAAAGCCGTGCCCGTATATGCAGGTTCGAAAATCCGCCTCTTGTCGGTACCGCCCGATAGTATTCGGGCTGCTGCGACGGAACACATCCGGGCCTTGCAGGCAGAAGCGGCCAACGCAGGTGTTTACCCCGCCGGCAGATATAAGAGTGACCGGCCACCCGGCTTTTTCTATTTGCAAACATTTGACTCACTAACGACAACCGAGCACATATTTCAGGGGAAAGGCGCATTTTCGGGCAATATGCACGACACCACCTGGCTTTGGAACGCTCCCTTGCCTAAAGGAAATTATCACCTCGGTTTCTGGGCCAATGTAAAACAGGACATGGGCATGGTGCAGGCATTGCACCTCCTGGAAAATACCCTTTCCGATGGCCGTGAAATACAAGTACAGGAAGTACAGGCGCGTTTTCACCTGAAAGAAATTGTGGGCGACTGGGCGTTGTTCGACATCCCCATTTCCGTGCAGGAAAACAACAGCAGGATGCGCATGTACCTGCTTCAGAAAAAAATCAATACTGTTTTTTACCTCGACGAAGTGCTGCTTCGGGCCGATGGCTTCAACCTGTATCACACACAGCCGGGTTGGGTAGCGAAAAACAACTTCTGGTGCAAAACCGATCTGGAATAAATACGCTCTGATGAAAATTCTTTTGCAAAAAGCCCGTATTGTCGACGGTTCTTCGGAATCCGAACCACAGGATATTCTGATTCAGGATGGCCGAATTGTTGCCATTGGCGCTACACAGGAGATTGAAAAAGAAACGCAGGTGTGGGCCTCCCCGCACTTGTGTGTGTCGCCCGGCTGGTTGGATGTCGGCGTTCAAACCGGCGACCCCGGCTTCGAACACCGCGAAGACCTGCGCACTGTGGCCTCTGCCGCAGCGCGGGGTGGCTTTACGGCCATTGCGCCGTTCCCCAATACGGCGCCAGCCATACATTCCAAATCGGAAATACTCTATATCCGCAACAACACGACCGGTCTTGGCGCCCGCTTTTATCCCATCGGCGCGGTGTCGGAGGATTGTGCTGGAAAAGACCTGGCCGAACTCTACGATATGCACGCCGCAGGCGCCGTAGCATTCAGCGATGGCAAAAAATCGGTGCAGGATGCAGGCCTGCTGCTGCGCGCCATGCAATACGTGCGGGCGTTCGACGGGCTCATTATCAACGAGCCGCACCATAAAACCATCGCGGGCGGCGGACAGATGCATGAGGGCGCTGTAAGCACCTCGCTCGGACTAAAAGGTGTGCCCGCCCTGGCCGAAGAAATGATGGTGCAACGCGACCTGAGCCTGCTGGAATATGCCGAAGGCCGCCTGCACATCCACCTGGTGTCGACTGCAAAAAGTGTGGCGCTCATTCGCGCTGCCAAAAAAGCCGGGTTGCAGGTTACCTGCTCGGCAGCGGTCGCCAACCTGTTTTTTACCGATGCGGAAATGCGCGACTTCGACAGCCACTGGAAAGTATTGCCGCCCCTGCGCACGGAATCAGACACCGAAGCGCTGCTGGAAGGACTGAAAGATGGCACCGTCGACTTTTTGGTGTCTAACCACAGCCCCTGGGATGAAGAAGCCAAAAACCTGGAATTCCCTTACGCCGAATTCGGGATGATCGGGCTGGAAACGGCCTTTTCGTTGTGTTGCAACTTCGGTCAATTGCCGCTGCCTTTGCTGGTGGAAAAAATGTCGCTGGCGCCGCGCCGCATCCTCGGCATTCCAATTCCCGAGATCAAAGTAGGGGAAAAGGCTGAAATAACAGTCTTTGATCCGACACGCTCGTGGACAGTGACGCCCGATAGCCTCGGCTCCAAATCGCGCAATACTCCGTTTTTGGGTCGTACATTGCAGGGGAAAGTCCTGACAACGATTGTGTCGACATAAACCCCGGCATCCAATCCATTACTCAAAAAAATCACCACAGATCATGAAAAAATTCCTTGTGTTCCCCTTGTTTGCCGCCCTGCTGCTTTCCTTCGCAGCCTGCGATGTACTGAAAGAAGTAGCCAACGACGTATTGTCCGAGCCTTCTATCGAGGAAATCGGCCGCGGCTTGAAAGAGGCCCTGAACAACGGTATTTCCAAAGGCGTTGACCAACTTTCACAAAAAGACGGCTATTTTAAAAGTGCCTACAAAATCCTGCTGCCAGACGATGCGCGCAAGGTGGCTGACAAACTCCGCAACATTCCTGGCTTCAACAATTTCGAAAACGAACTGCTCGAAAAAATGAATCGGGGCGCTGAGGATGCCGCCAAAGAAGCAGGCCCGATTTTCGTGAGCGCCATCCGCCAACTTACGTTTCAGGATGCTACCAATATCCTGCTGGGCGCCGACAATGCTGCTACCGATTACCTCAATCGCACTACCAACCAGCAGTTGTACGACAAATTCAATCCGAAAATCGTGGCTTCTCTCGATAAAATCGGCGCCAACCAACTCTGGCGCAAAGCAGCCGATGCTTACAACAAGATTCCGCTGGTCACGAAAGTCAACAACGACTTCGACGACTATGTGACCAAACAAGCGCTCAAAGGGCTGTTCGGCAAAGTGGAGGAAGAAGAACGCAATATCCGCCGCAACAAAGCCAGCCGCACCACCGACCTGTTGCGCAAGGTGTTTGCCAAACAGGATGCTTCGCGGAAATAGGATTGTGATACTCGTTCGGCTTCGCCTCACTTAAGGGGACTTGGGATTAAGCGGATCAGGCGGATTTAATTGATTTTTGTGGCCTGTCGGCCACCTGCTGTATGGATGCAGTAGTATTGTTCCATTTAATTGCCATCGATAAAAAATTAAAAACAGTCAATTAAATCATTAAAATCTGCTTAATCCGCCTGATCCGTTTAATCCCAAGTCCCCTACGAGTTCGGCGAAGCCGAACGAGTATCCCTAAAAAAATCGGGATGAATCAAAAAAACAGTTTCTTAACTTCGCACCCCGAATCCCCCCATCCTTCTTTTCAAAAACCACTTGCGTTGAATATATCAGAACAAAACGGCGATACCTTTTATGAAGTGGTTGGTAAATAAAGTACTGAAGCAATACCTGTCGGTTCGTATGAAGCGGATCGAACATTACATCGACCATCCTGAGGAAGTGCAGGAACGCTGGCTGCGTAGCCTGATCGATGCGGCACAAAGTACCGAATTCGGCCGCCGTTACGGATTTTCGGAGATCAGGGATGCCGAAGAATTCGCGCGCCGTGTGCCGGTGCACGACTATGAAAAACTGAAGGGCGACATCAGCAGGATGATGCATGGCGAGCAGGATGTGCTTTGGCCCGGCGAAATCAACTGGTACTCGAAAAGCAGCGGCACCACCAGCGACAAAAGCAAGTACATTCCGGTGCCGTATGCCAATATGTACGATTGCCATATTGCAGGAAGTTGGGATTCGTTGGCTATGTTGTACAACAACAAGCCCGATATGGAAATTTTCCGGCGCAAAAACCTGGTCATGTCGGGCAGTTTCGAATCGCTCATCGATTATCCAAAAACCAATTTCGGCGACGTGAGCGCTGTGCTCACCTACCATATGCCGGCTATTGCCCGGCCGTTTTACACGCCCGACCTGGAGGTGGTGCTGCAATCCAATTTTGAAGATAAAATAGAGCAGGTGGCGGAAATCACCAGCAAAGAAACCGATGTGGTGATGTTTGGCGGTGTGCCCACCTGGATCATCGTGCTATTCCGGCTGATTCTGGAAAAAACCGGCAAGAAAAACATGCTCGAAGTGTGGCCACACCTGCAGGCTTACATGCACGGCGGTGTAGGCTTCGAACCATACCGGCAAACCTTCCGCGAACTCATTCCGAGCGACGATTTTGTGTACCAGGAAATTTACAATGCTTCGGAAGGATATTTCGGCGCCCAACTCGACCTGGATCGCAACGACATGCTGCTTTTTACCGACAACGGCGTGTTTTACGAGTTTGTGCCCATGGACGAATGGGAAAAGGAGCACCCCAAAACGGTCACTCTGTCGGACGTGGAACTGGGCAAGGATTACGCCATCATGATTTCCTCCAACAACGGTCTGTGGCGCTACCAGCCTGGCGACACGGTGGTATTTACCCGCAAATACCCGCATTGTTTCCAGATTTCTGGTCGTACCAAACAATTCATCAACGCGTTTGGCGAAGAAGTTATGGTAGGTGATGCCGACAAAGCGCTTGCCGAAACCTGTCGCCAGATGAATGCTGTGGTATCCGAATATACAGCTGCACCGGTGTATTTCGGCTCCGGAAAAAGCAAGGGCGGCCATGAATGGATTGTGGAATTTGAAAAGGAACCTGCCGACCTCGAACGGTTCAACGACCTGCTCGATCAAACCCTCCAGCGCATCAATTCCGACTACGAAGCCAAGCGATTCAAAGGCCTGGCGCTCGAACGCCTGCTCCTGCGCGCTGTGCCGAAAGGGACATTTCACCGCTGGATGCGCGCTCGCGGCAAATTCGGCAACCAAAACAAAGTGCCGCGCCTGGCCAACCACCGCAAATTTGTGGAAGAAGTGGTGCAGTACATGGAAGGATAAAACCCTTTACGCACCCATATGCAGGAAACACATTCGCCAATAGGAGACATCCTTGCGAATGTGTTTCTGCGTTTTTGAACAATCCGGGTACCTTCAACGTCGGATTTACAACCAATAGAATGCTATGCTGAAAAGAATCACTACTCCGCTTTCTCTCCTCTTGCTGCCCTTGTTGCTGGCTGCACAACCCAAAATCCAGTTGGTCGATTTCGCCTTGGGATTCAACCGCCCGGTCGACATCGCGCACTGTGGCGACAGCCGGCTGTTCGTCGTAGAACAGGCTGGTATTATCAAAATCGTCGATTCGCTGGGTAATGTCAGGCCCGAACCGTTTTTGAACATCGACCCGTTGGTCAATTCCACGGGCAACGAACAAGGGCTTCTGGGGCTGGCTTTCCACCCTAATTATGCCCAAAATGGCTATTTCTTTGTGTATTACACCCAAACCACGGGTGGGCACACCCATGTGTCGCGTTTTTCGGTAATGCCCGACGACCCCAATAAGGCAGACCCCAACAGCGAACTGACCATCCTCACTCAAAACCAGCCATACAGCAACCACAACGGCGGCTGTGTCAAATTTGGCCCCGACGGATACCTGTACATCGGCCTGGGTGATGGCGGTTCGGGCGGCGACCCGCAGAACAACGGACAGAAAAAAACAACCTTCTTAGGCAAAATCCTGCGCATCGACGTCAATAATTCCACCGTAGACACGCCATATGTCGTGCCAGCCAATAACCCGTTTGTGGGCAATGCCGCTTACCTGCCGGAAATTTGGTCGCTGGGCTTGCGCAATCCCTGGCGCTATTCCTTCGACCGCCTGACAGGCGACATGTGGATCGCCGACGTAGGCCAGGGCGACCGGGAAGAAATTGACTTTGAGCCTGCCGCTACAGGTGGCCGTAATTATGGCTGGCGCTGCTATGAAGGCACACAGGCTTACAACACAAGCGGGTGCCAACCGGCCTCGAGTTATACAGGGCCTGTTTTTGATTACGACAACTCCTCTCTGGGGTGCTCCGTTACCGGCGGCTTTATATATCGCGGCTCCAAGTACTCCGATTTGTATGGAGTGTACCTTTTTACCGACTACTGTAGCGGTCGCTGGTGGGCCACACGTCAGAATGATGACGGCACTTTTTCCACCACCCAACTTGCCAACCTCGGCGATTATGAATTCAGCGCGCTGGGTGAAGATCGCGACGGCGAATTGTATGCAGCCTTGCTTTCTTCAGGTAAAATTCAGAAAATCAAAGAGATATGCTCGCCGTTCCAGGTGTTGGCATCCAGTATCAACAGCCCCGTATGCGATAGTTCTTTTAGCGGATGGGTATTTCTGGATACCATAGGAATTACCGGAAATGTCACGTTCCAGTGGTCGAACGGTCGCGACGAAAAAGATATTGTTTATCTCAATCCGGGTACTTACACGGTCATTGCTACCAATGGAAATGGCTGCTCTCGTACGCTTTCCTTTGATATAGAAAGTGCTTCTCCGCCTTCTCCTTTGCTGCTGAGCGGCGAACTGGTATTGTGCGGCGGCGATAGCATCGTACTGTCAACCTCCGAAGCGCCACCGGATTATACCTATCAGTGGACACGTAATGAAGAGTGGCTTGACGGAGCCACGGGGCAATCGCTTACCGTGACAGAGCCCGGGGCATACTCCGTTTTTTATTACACCAGCACCGGCCCTTGCAATTCGCTGCACGCCACGCCAGCACAGGTATTGCTCGACGATTCGGTAGCGCCCTTTATTGCCGCAGATGCCGATAGTCTGTATTCCGATCAATCCTGCACCGGCAGTTGTCAATGGCTGCTCGACGGCGCACCCATCGATGGTGCTACCGGCCCATACCATATTGCGACTGAATCGGGTACATACAGCCTTGAAGTGATCACTGCCAACGGTTGCCAGCGCCAGTCGAACGCTGTTTCGCTCACGGTCGTTGAGGTAGCAACCCCCGCTTCAGTGCGATCTTTCCTGCTATCGCCCAACCCGACGGAGCGTACCATTACTCTGCAAATGGAATTGCAGAAAACAGAACGCGTTTCTATTGTTTTGCAAGACCGCCAGATGCGGCAGATATTTTCGCAAAACATGGATAGCCAGCGTATTCAGTTGCCTATCGATATGAAAAACCTGCCTGCCGGAACTTATTACCTGCACATTCAAGTAGGGAATGAGCGTTTTGTGCGGAAAGTGGTGAAGATTTAATGTAAAGGCAAGAGGTGAGAGGCAAAGGGCAAAACAGTACACACTATAATCTCTCACCTCTCACCTCTCACTACTCACTACTCACTCTTTTCACACATTCATCAAAAAATCAACCAGGTTCGCATCATTGGGCAGATTTAATTTCCGCCGGAGCCGGTAGCGGCTGCCTTCCACCCCGCGTACGGAGATGTTCATGAGGTGAGCGATTTCCTTGGTATTGAGGTTCATGCGCAAATAGGCGCACAGGCGGTAGTCGTTCGGACTGAGTTGGGAGAAACGTTCCCGCAGGCGTTGCAAAAAATCGCGGTACACCTGGTCGAAGTGTACGGCAAACTGTTCCCAGTCCTGATCGGTGCGGGTGTCCACCTGCAATACACGTAGCAGCCGCTGCAATTCCTGTCGCTGAACGGCGGGTTGTTGCACGTTTTGAAGAATACGCTCCAGCGCTTCCTGTATGGTGGCGATCAACTCGCCTTTTTGCACCAGGTGCATGGTAGCGAGCGCCAGTTCTTCATTTTTGTGTTGCACCTCTGCTTCGAGTTTTTCATTCTGCACGCGAATCAATTCCTGTTCGGTTTGTTCGGCGCGTTGGAGGTGCAATGCTTCTTTTTGCTGATGCGAGCGGGTGAGTTCCGCTTTTTCGCGTTCGAACCGTTTGCGTTGTGTGCGTATCAGCACAGAAAGCAATCCTCCGAACACCAGCAGGTAAAAGAAAAATGCCCAGTTGCTGGCATACCAGGGGGGTAAAATGCGGAAAGAGAAGGACTCTACTTCGCTTTCCTGCCCCGTTTCCGAACGCGCTTTTACCAGCAAGCGGTACGTTCCGGCAGGTAAATGCGAGAAATCGCGTTCCATTTGGGGCGACCAGCCCGACCATTCCCGTTCGAGCCCTTCCAGGCGGGTGTCGTATTGAATTCTGCGGCTGTCGCCAAATACCGTAGCAGCATAGGAGATAACAATCCGGTTGTTGTGGTAGGGTAGTACGACCTCCTTCATTTCTTGCCTCCTGAACCCTCCATACACGACACTGTCGGCCACCTGCGGAATACGTACGCCATGAATGACGACCTGAAAACGCTCCTGTTCAGCGCTTAAACGCTGGGTATTCAGGTGCATAAACCCTTTTTCTGTTCCAAAGAAAAAGTTTTGCATATCCAGGCAGTAGATGTGTTCAAAACCGCCCACAATTTGTCCGTTGAGTTGTGGAAACACCTGCCGCCTGATTTTTTTGCCCAGCCCTTCATCGCGTATCCAAAGCACGCCCGTTTCCTCGCCTGTTACAAACCATATATTTCCTTCAGGGTCTTCCTGCAATAGGCGGGTGCGTTTGGTTTTGCCCAATTGTTCGTCAAATGCCGTGTCCGAAACAAAACGATCATTTCTGGCATCATAGCGAAACAGGCCATGCTCGCCGGCCACTAGGGCCCGGCCGCCAATGAAAAACACGTAATTGAACAAATCAGATGGCAAGCCATTGGCTTGCCCGTATCGCTGAACGCTCACCTGCCGGAATCCGCGCTGAAAAACAATTTTAAACACCCCCCGATACGGATGCGACATCCACAATGTGGAGTCGTTTTCGGGCGCCAGGATACGGCACGATTCTTCCATGCCGGCCACTTTGCCACGCCACTGCCATGCTCCGCCCGGACGGCGGGTGAGCAATGACAAGCCGTCGTATTGCCCCGCTATCAGCACGGTATCGTTGAGTAGGAGGTAGCGCCAGGTGCCAGTCCGGTTGTTCAGCGGGCTGGCATGGTAACCTTCAACCTGAAATGCACCCTCATGGTGCCCCATGAGGAAGGCGTCATTCACCTCATTGAGTCCCCACACCTGTCCGGTTGTACCCGATACGCTCTGAAAAGGTTGTACCACAAACGGATTGAAATACTGTTGCCATGCAGTGGCATACAGTCCGTTGGAAGTGCCAAGGTAAAGCCGCCCGCCTGAAAGCCGGGCACAATATCCCGCGCCTTCCAGGTCGCCATCGGGAGAAATCCGGTAAAAAGGGGCGTTTACTTCCACATAGTCGATGCCATTGTCGAGCCCCAGCCAGAGGTTGCCGGCCCGGTCGGGCGATACACTCAGGATGTTGTTGTATTGCAAGCCCGAACCTTTGCGCAGCCAGTATTCCGGACGGCGGTTCGATTGAAGCACCACAAGCCCGCCCAGTGTTGTACCCAGGGCAATACGGCCTTTGCCCAGAAGCGCAGCCGTGTAAATCCTTTTTTCTTTGAGAAAAGCGTCAGCAGCTGTACTCCAGGGTGCAATTCGGTCGCCCACCAACGAAAAAATGCCGTTTTTCAGGGTGGTAATCAGCACCGTGTCGCCTTGCCAGGGTAGCATGGCAGTAGCCACGCCGGGTGGCCCGGCGCACAGGGGAACAAAACCCTGCCCATCAAAATACAGCATTCCTGCGCTGCTGCTGTTCAAAAGCAGCCTGTTCCCGACTGCTTCCAGGTGTTGCAAATACCCCGGAGGGCGGTACACCGAGCATTGATTTTCCTGGATGCGAAAAATGCGATCGGACGTGCAAAAAAAGTAAGCACCCTGAAAATAGACGATATCCCACACATCGCCATAACTGCGCTCAGTATCCGGGATAAACGCATTGAGCGATTGGTAAACCAGTTTCCCAGAAATATCGGGGCTGAAAAAACCGAGTTCGCCCTGCCCGCCTACATATATCCAATGTAAGGTGCTGTCAATAGCCAACGAACGAACGCAGGTGCCATTGGAGATCGGGTAACAATGCCAGGTGCTACCATTGAAACAGAGCAATCCCTCATTATTGGCAAGAAAAATGAACCCCCGCTCATCCTGCCCGATATCCCAGGACTGCGTACCTGCCTGGTATACCGTTTTTGCGAAGTGCGTGACAGGTGGTAAGCCCATATTGACAGGCTGTGCATGGACTGTCTGCACGCATACAAACAGCAGCAAGCAACAAATGTCCACCTTAAAATTCTTCATACGCGTCGCCAAGATACACTATTTAAAACAATAGCAGGAGCGGGTCAAAATGTAATGTTGTCGTACTAATCGCGTAGTGTTTTTTTTGCGCTGTGCATTGTTGTAGTATGCCTTTATTATTGGTTTACGCAGGTGGTAGCATAATTTTGTGAAACAAATTTTGCGAGTAGCAAAATGAAATTTTAAAAACTAAACTGCTTGACCATGTTAAAAAAATTACCCATTTTCCTGCTTGTCGTATTGTCCGCAGCGGGAATTCAGGCCCAGGTGACAACCATCCTGGACTTTGAATCTGCGGCAACCACTACGACGTTCCAATATTTTGGCAGCAGCATCGACGGCCAACAGACCGTTACCCTTGCCAACCCGAATCCTACCGGCGCTAATACCAGTGCCAACGTGCTGGAGTTTCGCAAGCCCGCCGGGGCCCAAACTTGGGCTGGCGCTTTTTCCAACCCCAACCCTGTCACGGCGGTCAGCGTACCGGCAGGTTCCAAAGTGAGCATCCTGTTTCACTCCGATCATATCGGCAACCTGACACTCAAACTCGAAAACTCCTCTGATGGCGGCCCCAACTGGTTGCAGACACAGGCCAACACCGTGGTGAACGGCTGGGAAAAACTGGAATTCGATGTGGCTATCCCTTCCGTTGAGCCACCGAACCAGCCAGCAGGCGGCCATATTTATCAAACAGTTACGCTGTTTGTAGATTTTGGCGTTAGCCCAACGGCCGATCAGGTGTCATACATCGATGACATTCAGGTGGAAATTCCGGTGTCGTGTACAACGATCCTGGATTTTGAAGGTTCTTCAACGTCTACTGCTTTCCAATACTTTGGCAGCAGCATCGACGGCCAACTGGGCAATACCCTCTCTAATCCGAACCCCACGGGCATCAACACCAGCGCTACGGTGTATCAGTTTTCCAAACCAGCCAACTCGCAGGTGTGGGCAGGCGCGTTCTCCAATCCAAACCCTTCTACGCCGCTGGTGCTGAATGATGGCGGCATTATCAAAATAAAAGTACACAGCGATCACATAGGCAACCTGGCCCTGAAACTGGAAGATTCACCTGACGGCGGTCCTAACTGGGTTTTGCAACAGCCTATTGAAACTGTGAACGAATGGGTAGAACTGAGTTTCGACCCCAGCCTGCCTTCCATCGAAGGGCCTAACGAACCCGCCGTCGGGCATACTTACAACCGTGTTGTGTTGTTCTTCGATTTCGGTACGGCATTTCCGAGCGACCAGACGTACTACTTCGACGATATTCAGGTGTGCGGCGGCGGTGGTATCCCCTCCGCAGATGTAACATTCACCGTGAATATGAACCAGTATGGCGGTACGTTCTCCAATGTATATGTAAGCGGTACATTCAACAGTTGGGCCGGCGATGCCAACCAACTGAGCGATGCCGACGGCGATGGTGTTTACAGCACCACGCTGAGCCTGCCGGTGGGTTTGTATGAATACAAATTTACCCTCGACAACTGGACTGCCCAGGAAAACCTCGACATTACCTCCGCTTGCGCACAGGTTACTTTTTCCGGTTCAGATGTGTTTGTAAACCGCAAACTGGCCCTTTCCGGCGATGTAGCACTCGATCCTGTGTGTTTCAATAGTTGCTATGCCTGTGGCGAGTCGGTGAAAATCAACTACGCCCTCGGCCTTAATGGCGCTACTGCCGATCCAGGCGGCGTATACCTGGCTGGCGGCGCCGAATTTGGCGCGCCCAATCCCCGCTTCCGCATGCACGACGACGACCTCGATAATGTGTACACCCTGCAGATCGAGCGCCAGCGCGGCTACGGTGGTTATTTCACCTTCACCAATGGCGCTTGTGCCGATTTCTCCTGCAAGGAAATTATTGCTGGATTGCCCTGCGCGCACCCTGAAAATTTCAACGACCGTTTCCTGTCGCCTGTGCAGCAGGATACTACCGTAGCCACTTGCCTGTCTACCTGCGCTACCGCCAGCGATTGTACGAGCAGCGCAACCGAACTGGCAGGCCCCGGTGCCTGGATGGAAGTAATGCCTACGCTGGCATCGCAGGAAGTACGCATCCTGTTCCGCGAACTGACGCAAAACAAAGCCCGCGTTCAGATCACTGACCTCGCTGGCCGCATCGTATGGCAACAGCAGTGGCAACTGGCGCCTAGCCAGGTAAACCTGCCTGTGGCCGACTGGAACAAGGGCATGTACCTCATCACGGCTGAAAACGGCGGCCGTCGTATCACTGGCCGTTTTGTAAAAATGTGATCGGGAGCCGAGGCATCCCGGAAAATAAATTTGGTTGAGTAATTGTAACAGAGCGGGCAAGTGTATGCTTGCCCGCTCACAACAACCTGATAATCATGAACATAAAACTTACTTACATTCTCGTTGGCCTTTTCATGCTGGCTTCTGTGGCGCAAGCGCAGATCAATGTCAGCGGCCGCGTAACTGGCGCCGACGGCGAAGCCCTGATCGGTGCCACCGTGGCCGTACCAGGCGCTAAAGGCGCCGTCACCGACCTGGATGGCCACTACCAGGTGTCGGCGCCTTCTGCCGAGTCGGAACTGGTATTTTCCTACATTGGTATGCGTACCCTTACCGAAAAAGTGGGAGACCGCCGCGTGATCGATGTCGTGCTGGAAGAAAACAACGCCCTCATCGACGAGGTCGTGGTAGTGGGCTATGGCTCGCAAAAACGCAGCAATATCAGCGGTTCCGTTGCTACCGTTACAGCGGCTGAAATTGCCGAAACGCCCGTGTTGCGCATCGAACAAGCCCTGCAAGGCCGCACCGCCGGTGTGCAGGTAACACAAAATTCTGGCGCTCCCGGTAGCCCGCTCACCGTGCGCATCCGTGGCACCGGCACCATCAACAACAGCGATCCGCTGTACATCGTGGACGGCGTTCCGGTCGACGGACTCGATTTTCTCAATCCGAACGACATCGAAACGATCAACGTGCTGAAGGATGCCGCCTCCGCAGCCATTTACGGCTCTCGCGGCGCCAATGGCGTGGTGCTGATTACGACGCGTACCGGCAAAAAAAACCAGGATGGTAAAATTGCCTACGATGCCTACTTCGGTATGCAGAGCGCCTGGAAAAAAATTAACCTGCTGAACGCCCGCGAGTACGCCATTCTTTCCAATGAAGCCCGCGTATCAGCCGGACAGGTTCCGTTGCCGGAATTTGCCTACCCCGATCAACTGGGCAAAGGCACCGACTGGCTGGACGCCATTTTTTCGGATGCGCCCATGACGAGCCATCAGTTGAGCCTGACAGGCGGCGGCGACAATTCTACCTACACCATTTCCGGTAATTACTTCGATCAGGATGGTATTGTCGGTGGCAACAAATCGGGCTTTAAACGCTACACCGCCCGCATCAATGGCACGCATACCGTAAAAAAATGGCTGACAATGGGCACCAACCTGGGCCTTACCAACCTGTCGCGCCGCTTTTTGCCAGAAAACAACGAGTTCACTACGCCCCTGGTGCGCGCCCTCAATATGGATCCGGTGACGCCCGTTCGCAAGTCGGATGGCACGTACGCTTACTCGCGGTACTCCGATACCGACATCGTGAATCCGGTAAATGCCATCGAACAAACGCACGACCGCTGGAACAGCAAGCGCATCGTGGGAGCGCTTTTTGGCGAATTAAGCCTCGCGCCCGGCCTGCGATTCCGTAGTTCGTACAGTGTGGATGCTACTTTTGCTACGCGCAATATCTTTTACCCGCGTTTCGACCTGAGCAGCGACCCGGTACTTAGCGATGCACCGGCTGGTGAAAAAAACCTGATCAATTCGGTCGTGTTGCAACACAACACCTGGCGTACCTGGCAATGGGAAAATGTGCTGACCTGGGATCGGCACTTCGGCGACACCCACCACCTGACCCTCACAGGCGGTACCACGGCACTGGAAAATCGCTTCGAATACAGCGGCGGCGCCAACACCAACCTGCCTTCTAATGATCCGGACGATGCCTATATTTCCAATACCATCGATCCCATCGCTTCGCAAAGCGCCTACGGGGGCGCCGACGAATCGTCGCTGCTGTCCGTATTCGGCCGCGCCAACTACGAATTGAAAGAAAAGTACCTGTTCAGCGCTGCCCTGCGCGCCGACGGCTCCTCCCGTTTCGGGCCCAACAACCGCTATGGCTACTTCCCGTCCGTATCGGCAGGCTGGATCATCAGCGAGGAATCTTTCTGGAAATCCAAAGCGCTGGAATATTTGAAAATTCGCGCCAGTTGGGGCCAAAACGGCAACGACCGTATCGGCAATTACGGATTTACCTCCGTGGTGCTGAGCGGCCAGAACTACACCTTCGGCCCGACGCAGATCATCACCAACGGCAGTGTGCCGCTTACGGTGGCCAACCCCGACCTGCGCTGGGAAACCATTTCCCAAACTGACCTCGGGTTCGATGCTACGTTCCTGAACGGCCGCTTGACATGGACCAGCGACTTTTACATCAAAAACACCTCCGGCATGCTCTACGCTGCGCCGATTCCGCTCACAGTAGGCGCCAACCCGCCTGTGCGAAATATTGCCAGCGTAAAAAACACCGGCTGGGAAACCGACCTGCAATACCGCCAGCGCGCCGGCGCATTCAAATACAGCATCGGCGGCAACTTCTCCATGGTGCGCAATGAAGTGACGAGCCTCGGCGAAGGCGGCGAACCGGTGTTTGCCGGCCGCGTACAATCGGCCAATGCCAGCGTCACAAAAACGGAAGTAGGCCAACCTATCGGCGCATTCTACGGTTATGTGACCGACGGTATTTTCCAGACACGGGAGGAAGTGGCTGCGCATGCGTTTCAGAATGAAAACACAGCGCCCGGCGACATTCGTTTCAAAGACCTGAACGGCGACGGTGTGGTGAATACCGACGACCAGACCTATATTGGTAACCCGATTCCCGATTTCACGTACGGCATCAATGCTGATGTGGAATGGAAAGGTTTCGACCTCGGCATTTTCCTGCAAGGCGCTTCCGGAAACGAAATTTATAACGCCACGATTCGCTACGACTTCACCTACGTCAATCGCCCGGTATCGGTATTGAACCGCTGGACAGGCCCGGGTACTTCCAACAACGAACCACGTGTGAGCCTGAGCGATCCGAACCAGAATGCCCGCGTGTCGAACCGTTTTGTGGAAGACGGCTCTTATTTGCGCCTGAAAAATGTTCAACTCGGTTACTCACTTCCGAAAAGCGTGTTGAAACGCATTGGTTTTGAAAAATTCCGGGTGTATGCTTCTGCGCAAAACCTGTTTACCTTCACAAAATACAGCGGCATGGATCCGGAAATCGGGGCTTATGGCGGCGCACTGGAGGCTGGCATCGACCGCGGTTTTTACCCACAGGCGCGTGTGCTGCTGGGTGGCATCAACGTAGTGTTCTGATTCCATGCTAAACCTGTTTAAAAATAAGAATGACATGAAACATTCCATCATACGGTTCCTCCTTGTCGCAGGTGTTCTGGCCACTTCTGCTGCCTGCAACAAGGATTTTCTCGACCGCAAACCACTGGTCGGGGCTACCGAAGAAAATTTTTACCGCACTGAAGCGGATGCCATTGCGGCTATCAATGCGGCTTATGCGCCTTTGCAGTTCGAACTGTCGCCCGCTGGTCATTTCCGCTGGATATGGGGCGATGTAATGTCGGATGATGCTATAAAGGGCGGCTCGGGCGACAACGACGCCATCGAAATGCTGCAACTGGAAACGTTCACCGCCCAGGCCAACAACGAGAATGTAGAATCGGAGTGGTCGGCAGATTACGAAGGCATTTACCGGGCCAATGTCGTGCTCGAACGCATTCCGAACATTCAGATGAACGAGCAGTTGAAAGCGCGTATTCTGGGCGAAGCGCGATTCATCCGCGCCTGGTTTTTTTACAACCTCGTTACACTGTATGGCGGGGTGCCGCTGGCCGACCACGTACTGGCGCCCAGCGAATACAACCTGCCGCGTGCCAGTGAATCGGAGGTGTGGACGCTTGTAGAAACCGATCTGCGCGAAGCCGCAGCAGCATTGCCCTTGCGGAGCGAGTACGCCGTGTCGGACCTCGGTCGCATCACGAAAGGCGCAGCGCAGTCGCTGCTGCTGAAAACGCTGGTGTGGCAACAACGCTGGAGCGAGGCACAAACGCTGGCCGAAGAAATCGTCAACTCCAACCAGTACCAACTGGAGCCCAACTACGCCAAAATTTTCACACAGGAAGGTGAGAACGGGCCGGAATCCATTTTCGAAATTCAGTACATGAACGCTTCCGGCGGCAACTGGGGTAAAAACAACGCCAATGAAGGTACTTTTTCCAATGTATTCCAGCGCGCCCGCGGCCAGTTTGAAGGCTACGGTTTCAATATTCCGACTGAAAATTTCGTGCAGGAATTTTTCAAGGAAGGGTTTGAAGACCCGCGCCTGAAATCGACGGTATTCCGTGTGGGCGAACCTATGGGCGACCGCGGTACGTTTACCAAAGAAGCCACGGGTGGTTTCTCGTACGATTATTACCCGAAGAAGTTTTTCAGCAACAAAAGCGAGGAAGCGCCTTTTGGCGACCCCAACCCGAATGGCGGTAGCAACGACCGCGTGATCCGATTTTCGGATGTACTGTTGTTACACGCTGAAGCGGCTTACCACAACGGCAATGAAGCCGCTGCCCGCCAGTCGCTCAACCGCGTACGTGCCCGCGCCCGTGGCACCTTGCCCAATGTGCTGCCCGACGTGACGGCCACCGGCGCTGCGCTGCTGGATGCTATTTACCACGAACGCCGCGTGGAATTGGGGCTCGAAGGGCACCGCTTTTTCGACCTGCTGCGTACGGGCCGCGCTGCCCAGGTGCTTGGCCCACTCGGTTTTAATGAAAGTGTTCACAAATATTTACCTATCCCGCTTTCACAGATACAGGCGACCAATGGCGCCATCGTGCAGAATTCGGGATACTAACTTAGTTATCCGTTATTGGTTATTAGTTATCAGGGGTGGTATGGAGACCATCCGATCAATGCCTCGGCTATACGATAAGAAACGCCAAGCACGTGCACACATGGTCTCCTTACCACCCCTAATAACTAATAACGGATAACCAATAACAAATAACCAATGCTTGTTATGAAAAAACTGCTCTTTCTTCTCGGCGCAGCCATGCTGTTTGATGCCTGCGCCCCTTACGAAGACGACGATATTACCCTGCCGGCTGCTCCCGGCGCGCCAGCGATTACAGTGGAGCCTGTAAGCGGCGACCCGAATCGAGTGGTGGTAAAAGACGTTTCAACCGGCTTTTTCAGCCGTATCTGGGATTTTCCGGGCGGCACACCTGCCAAATCCACCAAAGCCGTTGATACGGTTTTTTATGCTGTCAAGGGAGATTACATCGTCACCCTGTATGCTGCTGCTGAAGGTGGCGGCGGCACTTCCAGCACATCGCAAACCTTCAATATTGCACAGGATGCGCAGCCTACCTGCGACCCGCAAACGGGACTGCTTACCGGCGACTGCGAGACACCAGGCCGGTGCTGGACATTTACTCATGCTGCCGGTGCAGTGCGCGTAGGGCCGCAACCGGGCTCCAGCGAATGGTACACCTCGCCGGCGAATGGTTTGCAAGCGGCACAGTACGACGATGCTTTTTGTTTCTATTTTGCTGGCGGCCATTTTCAATACAACAACAATGGCCAGACTGTAGACCCCTGGAACGGTTATGCTGCCGTGAGTTTTGCACCGCCGACCAACCTGACCTGGATTATTTCAAAAGGCACCGGCAACAACGGTGCAGATCAGGTGATTTTACCAGATGGCGCATTCTTGGGCGTATGGGATTCGGGTCCGGTGTACGATATTGTTACGCTGACCGAAACACAGTTGGTAGTGCGCAGCAAAATCCTGAATAGCGATGGCTGGTTTGAACTCACATTTGTGAAAATTTAATGATACAAGCAATGCGATATCTACTGTTTGTAGTGTTGTTCGCGGCACTGAACTGGACATGCAAACCGGCAGCGAAAATGAGAAACGAGCAGGCCCCTAAGCCTGTGAGCGCACTGAAACTCGTGTGGAGTGACGAATTTGATTACAACGGACTGCCCGACTCTACCCGATGGGGCTACGATATGGGCGACGGTTGTCCCAATGTTTGTGGCTGGGGCAACAACGAACTGCAATACTACACCCGTTCGCTCAACAATGCGCGGACAGAAAATGGGAAATTAATCGTGGAAGCCCGCCGGGAAAAAATGGGCGGCAAGGATTACAGTTCTGCCCGACTTGTCAGCAAATTTAAAGGCGACTGGACATATGGCCGCATTGCCATTCGCGCCAAACTCCCGAAAGGTAAAGGCGTTTGGCCCGCCATCTGGATGCTGCCTACCGACTGGAAATACGGCGGCTGGCCTGCTTCCGGCGAGATAGACATCATGGAATTTGTGGGCTATATGCCCGATTCGTTGTTTGGTTCGATTCACACCAAATCCTACAACCACGCCATCGGAACACAAAGCACAAAGAGTGTCTACTTGAACGATTTATCTACGGTTTATCACGAATATGCGATCGACTGGTACACCAATCGGATCGACTTCCTGCTGGATGGGAAAATATTCCACACCTTCAAAAACAATGGCAAGGGCCCCGATGCCTGGCCATTCGATCAACGGTTTCACCTGATTCTCAACATGGCAGTAGGTGGCAACTGGGGAGGTAAAATGGGTGTGGATACCAGCATCTGGCCACAACGGATGGAAGTGGATTATGTGCGGGTGTATGAAGGACTTTGAACAGTGGTATGAACAGTGGTATGAACAGGATTTAAAGGATTTATCAGGATTAGAAGGATTCAATTTGCACTGATTTAATTCATCATTCATCATTCATCATTCACCCCTCTGCGTTATGCGATCACTCATTGCTTTATTCATATTGCTTTCCATCGCCGCCTGTAAAAAGGATGACGGCGGTGATCCGGATCCACTAAGACCAAGCATTTCCGTAGCCGATGTGACACAGGCGGAAGGAAATGCAGACAATGTGATGGATTTCACCATTCGCCTTAGTCAGTCGACACAGACCAATGTGCTAGTTAACTATTCCACTTTGTCGGGCACGGCACAGGCTGGCGTCGATTTTGTAGCCATTGCCAATCAGCAACTGATATTCGGGCCCGGTGAAACCGAAAAAAAGGTGTCTGTAGAAATCGTCGGCGATGATGTGGAGGAAAGCGACGAGTCGTTCGAACTCGTACTGCTGAACCCGGCCAATGCCGTACTTGGCCAGGCGCGGGCAAAAGGCACGATCACCAACGACGACAACAACAACGCCCTGAATATCCCTACCTCGGGCTATTCTACCCCCGAAACCTATCCCGGGCGTACGCTCATCTGGCAGGATGAGTTCAACAGCAACAACCTGAACACCTCTTTCTGGACCCATGAAATGGGTAATAATGGCGGCTGGGGCAACAACGAACTCCAGTACTACAAGCCTGAAAACACCTATTTCTATGATGGGAAACTGATCATCGAGGCGCGTCAGGAGAACTTTAGCGGTTCGCAGTACACCTCTTCCCGTATGGTTACCAAAGGGAAAAAGGAGTTTAAATACGGCCGCATCGACATCCGCGCAGCCTTGCCAAAAGGCAAAGGCATTTGGCCGGCTTTCTGGATGCTGGGCAGCAATTTTGCACAGGCCGGATGGCCTGCCTGCGGCGAAATCGACATCATGGAAATGATTGGCAGCCAGCCGGGAACCGTGCATGGCACGGTACACTATGGTACCAGTACTTCCACGCACCAGCAGCGCACAGCATCCAAAACGCTGGCTAACAATGCCTTACTGTCCGATGCTTTTCATGTGTATTCTATGGAATGGGAAGAAAATCGCATCCGCTGGTACCTGGATGATGTGCAGTTTCATGAAGTCACACCTGCTACCATTGGCGCCGGACAACCATGGCCGTTCAATCAGAACTTCTTCTTTATTTTTAACCTGGCTGTTGGCGGCAACTGGCCCGGCAGTCCTGATGGCAGTACTATTTTCCCGCAAAGGCTGGTGGTGGATTACGTTCGGGTATTCCAGTAACACGGGAACACGGATTGCACAGATGTAACACGGATTTGCACGGATAAGGGAAACACGGATTGCGCGGATGTGAGACAGATTTACACGGATTTTACAGAAAATACGGAGAAATACGGATTAATGCGATAAATGACAAGAGAGGCGATGACA
>JAEUUT010000190.1 GCA_016787415.1 Saprospiraceae bacterium
CCAGGATCGAAAAGGATACCTGTGGGTAGGAACCGAGGCCGGGTTATGCCGCTACAATGGTTATCGGTTCGAACATTTTCTGGAAGCCGATGGCCAACCGCTGGGACATATACGCACCCTGCTGGAAACGCCGGATGGAACACTGTGGATTGGAACGGAAAGTGGAATATTTGTAGAAAGAAACGGTATCGTTCGGGCTTTGATGTTCAGTTTTTCGAAAGGTTTCCGTCAGGTGCGCCAGTTTTTGTGGGATGAACAAGGGCAAAAACTATGGTTTGCATGTGCATTAGGGCCTTTTAGCATCTCAAAAGCGCAACTCGATTTAGTGCTGAATGATCCGGGAAATGTAGACCTGCAACCAACCATTCGAGCAGGCTGGTTGCCACTCATGACTAATGACCCACGTGCCTTTTCGCTCGCGCAAAGCAAGGCTGATCAACTTTGGATTGGTACTTCCAGCAGTTTATACAATTGTGAGAAAGGTAAATGCCAGCAAATGTGGCACAGCAATACAACCAATGAAGTTACTTGCATACTGGCAGTTGGCGCTGATTCGGTGTATTTCGGCGGCAATGTTTCCGCTTTAATGGCCTGCTTTAAGGGACAGGTGCAGGTTTTCCCGGATAGCACCTATTATGTGACTGACCTTTTCAGGCATAACAAGCAATCCTTCTTTTTTTCAGCAGCCGATTTGTTCCGGATTGAAGCAGGCAAACTCGTACGTATCTGGCCGCATCCAATCCGTGTGGGCATCAGTGATGTACTCATAGACAGAGAGCAAAATGTATGGGTAGGCGCCTGGGACGGGCTGGTAAAAATCAGTCCACGTTATTTTACCCAGTTGACACAACCGGAATTGCAGGAAATATATGGCGTAGGAACAGAAAAAGACGGAAGTCTGATGCTGGGCGCCAATCATGGCCGCGTTTATAGGTTATCAGAAAAGGGACTCTGGGAACAGCCCCCCATTGTCCGAAAGGTGTGTAACAATGCCAATATCAATGACTTCTATTCCGACCAGTATGGCAATACCTGGATGGCCAGCGAATATGAGGGCCTGATCGTTGAAGCACACGGCAAAAGGAAAATTCTTGGAAAAAAAGACGGCCTGCACGATGAAGGCCTTTTTGCATTAATACCCGATTCCAGGGGCGATATTTGGGCAGTTGGTGATGCCGGCGTCTCTCGAATTCGACCAAATGGCACAGGTAAAACGCCTGAAATACAAGCATTTAAATTCCTTCAAACCTCGGAAGGACTTGTAACATTTCAATCCGGTATAGAAGATCCGGATGGCGGCATGTGGTTTGGTGGCAACAGGGGTCTCTTTCGCCTCACCAGCCATGGCCTGAGCGAAACCGACATCCTTCCTCCTCACTTTACCATCACGGGTTTGGATGTCGACCCCCGACAACGACTATGGGTATCCACCCTGGGTGCGGGGTTGTTCTGTTGCGAATGGCGCGAGCATACCTGGCGTGTCACACAACGTTTTTATGAGAGCAACGGGTTATTCAACAGCAACCTGCTGGCAGTATTGGCCGATTCCAGGGGGCGTATCTGGGTGGGTTATGGCTTTGGCCTGGGATTGCTCGAATTCACAGATAAAGATTTACCCCATATACGTTATTTCAATCACCGGGACGGCCTGATGAAAGAAGGTTGCAGGCGCATGAAAATTGTTGAATCTGCCACAGGTACTTTCTGGGTAAGTAGCCCCGTAGGCGTTTGTTATTTCCAGCCCGACCGTTTTCAAAAAAACAGTGCAACACCGCAGGTGCATATCACCCGGATTCACATTTTTGACGGGACGGTCGACTACCTTCCTTACTGCAGCCATGTGGACACCGCCACCGGCCTGCCCGCAGGGTTGGCTCTCCCCTACTCATTGAACCACCTGAAGTTCGAGTTCGACGGCCTGAGTCTGACCAATCCGGACAACAACCGTTTTCGGTATATGCTGGAGGGCTTTGATGACGATTGGCGCGTACCAATACAGGGCAACCTGGAAGCCATTTATCCCAAATTGCCGCCGGGGCATTACACTTTTTTCGTGGAAGCCTCTAATAGCGATGGGACATGGTCGCTTCGGCCATCTGTGTTTTTATTTGCCATTGGTGCGCCGTTTTGGCAAAAAACATGGTTTTACCTGCTCACCTTTTGCATCCTCGCAGGAGTAATCACCTGGTTTGTTTATCGAAAAATCCGGGAGATCAGAAAAAAAGAGGCAGAAAAAACGGCCATTCAGTCCCAAATGGCAGAATTGCGCATACAGGCCTTGCGCACCCAAATCAATCCACATTTTATTTTCAATTGTCTGGCGGGTATTCAGGAGCAAGTGCTTCAGGAACGGTTTATGGAAGCGAATGACTATTTGACGAAGTTCGCTCGTTTGTTGCGGCAAATTCTTGAAAAAGCCGACAAAACATTCATACCATTGGTTGATGAAATTGCCATGTTGCGCCTGTATCTTGATCTGGAGAACACCAGACTTCTTCAACAAATTGATTATCAAATCAATATCTCAAAAGATGTGGCAGAAAAATCAATGAGTATCCCCGCATTTATTATACAGCCTTTTGCCGAAAATGCCATCTGGCATGGCCTGATGCCCAAATCGGGAAGCAAACAATTGCACATCAATATCTGTCGAGTAAACGACAAGCAACTGGAAATAGCAATCATCGACAACGGTATTGGCCTGGCAGCCACAGCCAAAAAGCAGATGTACAAAAAAGAACAGGGACAGTCAAAAGGAATCGATCTTATCAGCGAACGACTGAGGCTTCTTCAGCAGGATACACCCATCGTGTTAGAAGATTTGTATGATGCCTCCGGAGGCGTGGCGGGCACCTGCGTGAAAATCCGTATCCCGTACTTGTAATGTCCAACAAAAGAGGAATAGAGCCTATCTTGGCCTTGTGATAAAGGCAGTCATTATCGACGATGAAAGCAGTACGATTCAGGTACTGCGTATTTTGATTGAAAGGTTCGTTCCCGAAATAAGCGAACTGGCTACGGCTTTAGGCGGAAAAGAGGGCCTCGAATGTATTCGTGTTTTCAAACCCGATCTTGTTTTTCTGGATATTGAAATGCCGGATTTGGATGGTTTCGACCTGTTGCGCCATTTCCCTGAACCCGAATTTGAAGTCATTTTCGTGACTGCATACAGCCATTATGCCATTCAGGCAATTCGTTTCAGCGCATTCGACTATTTATTAAAACCCGTAGATACTACTGAATTGAAACAGGCCGTAAACAGGTACTTGCAGCACGGCAAACGCACGACGGATATGGCAAGTCGTTATGAGCATTTGTTACAGAATATCCGTACCAACAACACAGGGCATTTTACACTGAGCATTCGTACCCTGGAGGGCACCATTTTCCTTACATTAGAAGACATCATCTGGTGTGAGGCCGATGGTAATTACACGTGTTTTTATCTTGTGGGTAAAAAAAGAGTCGTCGCATCGCGGCCTTTGGGTGAATTTGAAAATATGCTGGATGCGAGGCAGTTCTTCAGAGTACACAAATCATTCATTGTCAACAGGTCACACACCCAGGCGATCCTATACCCAGGGCGGCTTCAAATGTCTGACGGGACCATAGTAGAAGTGTCCAGGCGAAGAATGTCGGAAGTAAAAACCTGGCTGGACTCATAGTTTGTCTGAAAACTACTGCATCGTTTTATACCGGTGTTCGCGTGCAATTAAATAGAACAAAAACAGCATTATCCACCTTCCCAGTAAATACGATGCCCAGTCGAGGAAGCGATCGAAGAGGCTTCGATCCTGTGCGCTTTCTGCAGGCACCAGGTGGCAATGCTGCACGAGGCCCGACAACATTTGATGGATGGAAGCCGCAAATTCCTCATCGAGTACTTCCACGTTCACCTCGATGCTGCTATATTCGCTCAGATGATTGATGTTGTAAGAGCCTACGGTAGACCATTTGTTGTCGACTACTGCAATTTTTCCATGTAAAACACTCTCGTCCCATTCGTAAATATCCACCTTATATCTCCAAAGCCAGTTGTAGAGAAACCGGGTAGCGCGTTTGGCCATT
>JAEUUT010000203.1 GCA_016787415.1 Saprospiraceae bacterium
GTGTGGAAATACCCCGACCAGGTGAAACGCCACATCGGTTATATGAGCCAGAAATTCAGCCTCTATGAAGACCTGACCGTGCGCGAAAACATTCGCCTGTACGGCGGCATTTACGGGCTAAAACTGCACGACATCAAAGCAAAAACGAGTATTTTGCTGCAAAAACTTGCCCTGGAACCCGAAGCCGACAAACTGGTGGGCGCCCTGCCACTGGGCTGGAAACAAAAACTCGCCTTCTCCGTAGCCCTGCTCCACGAACCCCGGATTGTGTTTCTCGATGAGCCCACCAGTGGTGTCGACCCACTTACGCGCCGGCAATTCTGGGAACTCATCTACGAAGCCGCCGAACAGGGCGTTACCGTCATGATCACCACACACTACATGGACGAGGCCGAATACTGCGACCGCGTCAGTATCATGGTCGACGGCCGCATTCAGGCGCTCGGTACGCCGCGTATGTTGAAACAACAGTTTGGGACTGATAATATGGATGAGGTGTTCAGGAGGCTGGCACGGGGCTGATGAACGGATATGTGTAATTTGGGTATTACGTTCGGCTTCGCCTCACTAATAATGGGAACTGGATTGTGCGGATAAAGCGGATTTTTAAGCCCACTACAAAAAATCAAAGAATGTGGCCGACAGGCCACACAAATCCGTTTTATCCGCACAATCCGCATAATCCAGTTCCCATTTTTATTCGTGAGGCGAAGCCGAACAGAATACCCAAACAACTGATCTTCAAAAAGACAACCCGTTTACATCCACACATCGTATCTTCGCGCCGCTCAACCAATTTCAGCAAACGACTCAACTTCCAAGCAGAGAAATGAATTTCGATTTGATAGTAATAGGCAGCGGTCCAGGCGGATATGTGGCTGCCATCCGTGCCTCCCAACTGGGTATGAACGTAGCCATTATCGAGCGGGAAAGCCTCGGCGGCATCTGTCTCAACTGGGGCTGTATCCCTACCAAAGCCCTGTTAAAAAGCGCACAAGTATTTGATTATCTGAACCATGCAGAAGACTTTGGCATCAAGGTAGGCAAAGCCTCCGCCGATTTCGATGCCGTCATCAAACGCAGCCGCGGCGTGGCGGATGGCATGAGCAAGGGCGTGCAGTTCCTGATGAAAAAGAATAAAATCACGGTCATCATGGGTACCGCCAAACTCGTGGCCGGGCCTAAAGTAGCCGTGACCGACGCCGCGGGCGCTGTAACCGAATACGCTGCCAAACACATCATTGTAGCAACCGGCGGCCGGGCCAAACAACTGCCCAACCTGCCCATCGACGGCAAAAAAATCATCGAATACCGCAAGGCGATGAGCATGGAAAACATGCCCAAACGTATGGTGGTCGTCGGCGCAGGCGCTATCGGCGTCGAATTTGGTTATTTCTACCACACCATGGGCTCGGAAGTGAGCATCGTGGAATTCATGGAACAAGGCCTCGTGCCACGCGAGGACGCCGACATTTCGAAGGAACTCGGCAAAATATTCAACAAAAAAGGCATCAAGGTATACGGCAACTGGGCCGTTGAAAATGTCGACACCAGCGGCAAGGAAATCAAGGTGAACATGAAAAACCGCAAGGATGGCGCTACCGAAACCATCGTTTGCGATGTGGTACTCAGCGCCGCCGGCGTCACACCCAATACTGAAAATATCGGCCTGGAAGACCTCGGCATCGTCACCGACCGCGGCTACATCAAAGTGGACGAATATTACCGCACCAACGTGCCGGGTGTATATGCCATCGGCGACGTGCTCGCTACCCAGGCCCTCGCACACGTTGCCAGCGCAGAAGGCATCACCTGCGTGGAAGCCATCGCCGGCCACCACCCCGAAACGATCGACTACAACAATATCCCTGGCTGCACTTACTGCGTGCCCGAAATTGCATCTGTTGGCTACACCGAACAGGCCGCCAAAGAAGCTGGTTATGAAGTGCTGATCGGCAAATTCCCGTTCACCGCCTCCGGCAAAGCCAAAGCCGCCGGACACCCGGAAGGTTTTGTCAAAGTCATTTTCGATAAAAAATACGGCGAATGGCTCGGCGCACATTTCATCGGTTACAACGTCACGGAAATGATCGCAGAAGTCGTTGTCGCCCGCAAACTTGAAACCACCGGCCACGAAATCATCAAATCCATCCACCCCCACCCTACCATGAGCGAAGCCATCATGGAAGCAGCAGCAGCGGCGTATGGGGAAGTGATACACCTCTAGAGAGGTGAGAGGTGAGAGGTGAGAGGTGAGAAAATAAGCCACTCATTGCCACAACGAAATAGCCCTGAAAGGGCGTATACAATAGCCCAGGGCAACGCCCTGGGTATTCGTATTTGTTTTTGTATTCGTATTTGTATTCGTATTCGTTCCCATCCCCAAACAAACCCCAACAACACCCAGGACATTCGCTCCAACCCAATGCCTATCATTGCCCCGGAGCCGGCATGCATTTCAAATGCCGGCTCCTGGCCAAATTAACATAAAAGTATTCCTTCCATATTTGCCCGCTTGCAAACATTGAGTAGTTTTGCTGCTCAATTTTAGGGCATGATTGATGCACTCATTTCCTCCAAAACGCGGATCAAACTCCTGTTGAAGTTCTTCCTGAACAGCAACGCACGTGCCTACCTGCGCAGCCTGGAAAGTGAGTTCGGTGAATCGAGCAATGCCATCCGCCTGGAACTCAACCGCCTGGAAAACGCCGGATTACTTACATCCAGCAGCGAAGGCAATAAAAAAATCTTCCAGGCCAATACAGGCCATCCGCTCTTCACGGAAATTCACAGCATCATACGCAAACACATCGGCCTCGATCAAATCGTTGAAAACATCATTCATCGCCTCGGCGAATTGGAGTGCGTGTACCTGATAGGCGACTTCTCCAGAGGCATCAACAGTCAGGTGATCGACCTGATCTTTGTCGGGAATGTCGACAGGTTGTACCTGCTCGAACTCAGCGCCAAAGTGGAAAAAATCATTCATCGCAAAATCCGATACCTCGTGTACGATCACCAGGAAGCCAAAGACATAGACTGGACAGCCCACCAGCCGGAGCCGCTGATTTTGTGGAAAAGTGAGTAGTGAGTAGTGAGTAGTGAGTAGTGAGTAGTGAGTTTAGTGGCTTTTCCACTTATTGGAGCCGATTAATATCAACTTTATCAACCTTATCAACCTCATCAACCTTATCAACTCTCATCAACCCCATCAACCAACCAACAATTACCAACCCAACGCTCATGTACCCATCGCTTACTCGCAAAGAAAAAACCCTGGCAGTCGTCGGACTCGGTTATGTAGGGTTGCCCATCGCGCTTGAATTTGCGCGACACTTTCGTGTAATTGGGTTCGACATCAATACTGCAAGGGTGGAAATGATGCAGCGTGGCGAAGACCCCAGTCGGGAACTGGCGCCGGAGGCATTTCAGGACACCGACATACATTTTACCACCAACCCGGAAGACCTGCGGGAGGCCCATTTTTTTGTGGTGGCCGTTCCGACCGACATCGACGAACACAAGGTACCCAACCTGACCCCGCTGCAAAAAGCATCTGTCAGCGTCGGAAAAGCCCTGAAGCCAGGCGATTATGTGGTGTACGAATCTACCGTATATCCGGGTTGCACAGAAGAAGATTGCCAGCCCATCCTGGAAAAACATTCGGGTTTGCAGGCTGGCCGCGATTTCAAACTCGGTTACTCGCCCGAACGCATTGTGCCCGGCGATAAAACCCGGCCCCTCACCCAAATCCTTAAAATTGTATCCGGCTCCGACGCCGAAGCGCTCGATACCGTGGCTGCCGTGTACGGCCATATCATTCAGGCCGGTGTGTACAAAGCAGAAAGTATCAAGGTGGCCGAAGCCGCCAAGGTGATCGAAAATACCCAGCGCGACCTGAATATCTCGCTGATGAACGAACTGGCCATCATTTTCGACCGCATGGGCATCGACACCCAGGCGGTGATTCGCGCAGCGGGTACCAAATGGAACTTCCTCAAATTTTACCCCGGACTCGTCGGCGGCCACTGCATCGGCGTCGATCCGTATTACCTGCTGCATAAATCCGTCGAACTGGGCTACGAGCCACAAGTCATCCTCAGCGGCCGCCGTATCAATGACGGCATGCCCGCCTGGATCGCCAAAAAACTGATCCAGTTGCTCATTCAGAAGAATAAAAACCCGGGCCAGGCCAAGGTGCTCGTGTTGGGCATTACATTCAAGGAAGATGTGTCGGATATCCGCAATTCCAAAGTAGCAGCGCTCGTACATGAGTTGCAGGATTATTCGGTTAACGTACATTTGGCCGATCCGCACGCTTCCCCCAACGAAGTGGCACATGAATACAAACTGACCCTGGCCGACAAAATATCCGACGACTACGACGCCATCGTGGTAGCCGTCGCCCACAAAGAATACCGGGCATACGACCTGGCCTATTTCAAATCCATTATGAAAGAAAATCCGATTTTGATGGATTTGAAAGGGCTGTATGAGATGAACGATGATGAGGTGGAATATTGGAGATTGTGAGAAGAGAGAGGTGAGAGGTGAGAAGTGAGAAGTGAGAAGTGAGAGGTGAGAGCGCACGTTTCATAAAGAAGCCTAAAAAAGTATTGCCAATAACCTGGGGCATTGCCCTGGAAACATTGATTACCCTATCCCAAAACCATCAACATTCATTTGTTGAAAACCAAGCACATATCCATCATTCATTCTCATAAGTTGCCGCAACTTATGAACGGCGAAGCCATCCCAGCCCCCCACCCTACCCACTCACTACTCACCTCCCACTACTGACTATGAGCCTTCAAATGGTCGACCTCAAAACCCAGTACCAACGCATTCAGTCCGACATACAGCGGGAAATGCAGGAAGTATTGGAAACCAGCATGTTCATCGGCGGCCCCAAAGTGAACGCCTTCCGCGAAAACCTGGAAGCCTACCTCGGCGTTCGACACGTGATCCCCTGCGCCAATGGCACCGACGCCCTGCAAATTGCCATGATGGCCCTCGGCCTGCAACCCGGCGATGAGGTGAT
>JAEUUT010000228.1 GCA_016787415.1 Saprospiraceae bacterium
TTTTAATATGTCGTCTAAAATCACATAAATTGCGACCGTGAAGAAATTCATATTGACCTCTGTGTTTTGTGTGTGGTAACCCAAAATAACAGAGGTCTTTTTATTTTTTCTTCACATTCTATAGGTCACAACTTGAGTTAATTAACTCCATTCGATTGGAACATAAGCACTTTCATTTCTACCCCAATTTTATTAATTGCATCATCCCGTCGGGAATCCTTCTAATCCTTTAAATCCCCAAAATCCTGATTCAAACACCTCTTCTCACTTCTCACCTCTACCATGGATACCATCCGTTGGGGCATCATAGGCCCCGGAAAAATTGCCAGAAAATTTGCCGACGACTTGCGCCTGGTTCCCGGCGCGCAGGTGCATGCCGTAGCCTCTACTTCGCTGGAGCGGGCGCAGGCATTTGCGTCGGAATATGGTGCGCCGCATGCTTTTGGTCGCTACGAAGACATCGTACATTGCCCAGGGCTTGATATTGTATATGTGGCTACACCACATGTTTTACACACGGAAAATGCACTGTTATGCCTTGAAAACGGTATTCCAGTTTTGTGTGAAAAACCGTTTGCCATGAACAGTGCCGAAGCGCGCCGGATGGTAGCAGCCGCACGTCGGAATCGGGTATTCCTGATGGAAGCCTTGTGGTCGCGCTTTATTCCGGCAGTCGATAAAGCCATGCAACTCATGGAGGAAGGCGCTATTGGCACGGTGCATACGGTCAAGTCTGATTTCGGATTTATGCTCCCGTTCGACCAGCATTCGCGGATTTACGACAAGGCGCTGGGCGGCGGCTCATTGCTCGACATCGGCATTTACCCTGCCCTGCTCTCGCTCTTTGTTTTTGGCAAGCCGGATGCAGAAGACGTGCTGGCGGCGGCTACGTTCACCCGCACGGAAGTGGATGAATCCTGCGCTTTTACGTTTCGGTACCCGAACAACAAACTGGCGATCGGCCATTCCACCGTAGCCGCCACCACGCCTGTGGAGGCCTGGCTATACGGCACGGAAGGCACTATTTACTTGCACCCACGCTGGCATCACAGCCAGAAACTGACCGTGTCGAAATACGAAGGCCGACAGGAAATAAAACACGATATCGACCTGCCCTACGAAGGCTGGGGTTATTCGTTCGAAGCGGCGCACGTGATGCAGTGCCTGCGCGAACAACGCCTTGAAAGCGATTTGATTCCGCTCGATTTTACGCTGGATCTGGTGGAAACACTGGATGTGATTCGGGAGAAAATTGGACTAGCTTATTAGAGGTGAGAAGCGAGAGGTGAGAAGTGAGAGGTGAGAAGCGAGAGGTGAGAAGCGAGAGGTGAGAATCCGTAGAGTACACCGCTTTGCTCATTGAATTTTTGGGAACAAAGCGGTGTACTCTACGGATTCTCACCTCTCGCTTCTCACCTCTCACCTCTATCACCTCTATCACCTCTATCACCTGGTGAGCACAATATAATCCCGCAGAACCGTCCTCAAAAAATCGGGCCGATTAATAGGGCGTTGTTCTATGTTGAGGAGCGGCATGAGGTGTGTTACGAGGTCTTCCACCACTTCGTCGTGGGCCTGGTTGGGATAGCGCTGGCGGCGGGCCAGCACATTTTTTATAAACAGCATATCCTGCTCGTTGAGGTTGCGTACCTGTGGGTAAACAGGTTCGTAGTTATCAAGAGAGGAGATGTTGAGAATATCCTTGAGCAAATACCGAAAGCGCGAACTATATACCTTTACCACCGTCGTGTGGGCAGCGAGGTCGCCGAGACGCTGGGATTTATTGGTTGTTTTGATGAACAATATCCCGATCACACCCGCCGAAAACATGGTATCTACCAGGTGCAGGATAGACCGCACCACCACATCGCCCCACTCGGGGTCTTTGCCATCGAGGCGGATCACGCGGATGTTGAGCGCCCGTTTGCCGGGTGTTTGGCCGACACTCCAGATTTCAAAAAAGATTTGATACAGGAAATAGGCCAAAAATGGCAGCAAGGCCAGCACAACGCCCCAGCCCATGCCTTCACTAATCCAGAAACTCCCGAAGATGGCCGCCAGCAACTGCGTGAGCAGCAGGTATCCGAACACCACAATCACTACATCGAGCAGCCAGGCCAACATGCGTTCGCGCAATTCGGCCAGATCGTACTCGATGGTAACATTCTGTGTAGTGGTAATTTCTATCGTTTTCTGCATAAAGACATGTGGTTGAAGGAGTTAGCGCAACTTACACAGACACCTGAAATTCGCGCAAGGCATCGTTCAGCGACACTTTTTTGTCGGTGCTTTCCTGCCGTTGTCCGATAATCAGGGCACAGGCTACCTGGTATTCTCCCGCCGGAAATTGTCGGGTGTAGGTGCCGGGAATAACCACCGAACGAGGCGGCACTTTCCCTTTGTGTACAATCGGTTCGCTCCCCGTCACATCGATGATGTGTGTGCTTTGGGTGAGTACGACGTTGGCGCCAAGCACGGCTTCCCGGCCTACATGCACACCTTCCACAACGATACAACGCGAGCCGATAAAACATTCATCTTCAATGATGGTTGGCGTAGCCTGCGGTGGTTCGAGCACACCGCCGATGCCGACACCGCCGGCCAGGTGCACATTGCGTCCAATTTGCGCGCAGGAGCCTACTGTGGCCCAGGTGTCGACCATGGTGCCGCTACCGACCCATGCCCCAATATTTACGTAGGAAGGCATCAGAATAGCGCCTTTTTCTATAAATGCGCCAAAACGGGCCAGTGCCTGTGGCACCACGCGCACTCCTTTTTGAGCGAAACCTGTTTTCAGCGGAATTTTGTCGTAGTATTCAAACGGCCCCACTTCCATCGTCTGCATTTCCTGGATGGGAAAGTATAAAATCACCGCTTTTTTGACCCACTCGTGGGTGATCCACTTGCCCTCGGATGTGGGTTCTGCTACGCGCAATTCGCCTGCATCGAGGCGTGCTACCACCTCACGGATGGTCTTCTTTACATCGTCCTGCTGTAAAAGCGCCCGGTCGTTCCAGGCCGCTTCAATGGTTGATTGCATAGTTTGTTGAATTGTTTGGGCAAAAGTAAGGATAAAGGTTGATGAGGAGGGGTTGAATCAGGATTGGTGGGATTTTAAGGATTAGAAGGATGCCCAACTGGATGTCGAAAATTAATAAAATTGGACTGAAAATAAGCCTCCAGAATCAATTGGAGTTAATTATTAGAATTTCGACATCCAGTTGGGTATCCTTCTAATCCTTAAAATCCCACCAATCCTGATTCAACCCCCATCCCCCATCCTCCCAAACACCAATTCCGGCTCAAAGCCCGCCCGAATCAATGCCGCAATGGTTTTGTCGCGGGCCTGTTCCTGCCCTTCGTAGTAAGCCTTTTTTTTCTTGATAAGTTGTTGCAGCAGATCGAGGTATGCCGCTTCATCTATGCTAGCAAGCGCCTGTTCGATCAGGTGCGGTGCAATGCTGCGCATACGCAGTTCGATACGAATACGCACACGGCCCCAGTGGTTGACACGGAATTTGCCACCCGCAAAAGCCATCGCAAACCGCTCTTCATTAAAAAAACCGTCTTCCTGCAATACCTCGAAAATCTGTTCGGCAGCCCGGCCCCGCATACCGAGTGCAGCCAGTTTGGTGCGTACTTCTTTGGGGCAACGCTCGCGATAGGCGCAGAAATGCTCCATTTTGGCGAGGGCTTCGTCGGGGGTGGGTGTTTTTTTTATCATGGGAAGGGATGTGTTTATGGGCAAGGAGCAAGGGGCAAGGGGTAAGAGGCAAAAGGCAAGGGGCAAGGGGCAAAAGTTGGAACTCAAAATTCAGTTATTTCAAATACATTTTTCAAAAAAATGATTCTGACTTCTCTTCACCACCCAGGCCTGACTGTTGACTGATAACTGTAGACTGTCGACTCAGAACCCAGGCCTGACTGTTGACTGACAACTGCAGACTGTCGACTCAGGACTTACGACTCAGGACTTACGACTCAGGACTCTTAACAGTTTCCCACAGTTGCCGGATGCGCGCTTCCCAGGTATTCGACGCGGCACAATCAACACGTTGCTGCACCAAAGTCGGGTTGTTTTCCAGCAAAGCCTCTGAAATTTGGCCTATAAATGACTGCTCGTTTTCCGCCAAATAAATCAGGTGAGAAAACGTGCGAATATCATCCGAAAAAGCGGTCGACACCACAGGTTTCCCGGCAGCCAGGTATTCATTTATTTTCAGGGGATAAATGCTTTTGGTCAGGGTGTTTTTCAAAAACGGAATCAGCACCACATCCATGTGCTGGAGCAGCGGCGGCAAATCCTGCAACGCTCTGCTGCCGGCAAAAACGACGTTGGGCAGACAATCGAGGCCGATGTCGTGTGGCTCCGGGCTGTTTACCGGCCCTACCAGCAAGAGCGTATGCTGCGGGTAAGCGAGGGCAATATTTTTCAGCAAAGGATAATCGATGCGCAATTCATCGAGGTTGCCGATAAACCCGATCACCTTGCCCGGGTGGCCCGCCAGTTCATTCGGGCGTGGGAATTGCTCTTCCAGGACGCGGCGGAATACCGCTATGTCGGCCGCATTGAAATACGTCGTAATCCGGCGGGCAAAAGGCGCTTTGAGTTTATATAAATTGGTAGAAGTTACAAATGTCAGGTCGGCGGTTCGGCAGGCTTCGTTTTCCAAGGCTGTGCCGTGCCGGTCGGTGTAGGCGTTTTGCGTAATATCATCGATGCAATGATAAATACGACAACGCGCGCCCATGCTATCCGGCAGCGAACCGGCATAAAACGGATCGTAGCAGTTGATATACACATAGTCCTGAACCTTGTGGTCGCGCAGGGTTTTGCGAATGGCGCGCAGAATAATACGGTTGTTCCACCGCTGAAAGAAGTTGTACAGGCGCCCTGGTGGCAGCCAGTTGATGGGCAAGGTGGCCGGTGGTTGAACGGCAATGAAATTTTTTGGAATACTCTCCAGCATTTCATAACGCACCCTCCCTGTCAGCAAGTGCGGCAAACGTTGGAGCAACATGGCATCGCCCGAACGCCAACCCTGTACGATGTCTTTGAGCGAATAGGGATGGTTGACGTAGAAAACGCGGTGGTTTTTCGCCAGTTCCTTCGCCATCGACAGGGAAATGGAAGAATACGGATTGTCGGTGCGAAACAGGGTGAAGAAGACGACATCATCGGGGCCTGGGGCCTCCGTTTTCGGAACATCGCCCCCTGGTTCGCGCTCTACATTGGAGAGAGGGGTTTGAGAGTTGGAGGCGAAAGTCAAAGCCATTCGCCGCACTTTCCTGTACATTTCAGGCACATACCCAAACGCCCTCAATGCATTGATTTTAAAATATTTATACAGAAAATACTGCATCACCACAAAACTAATGGAATAACCCGCCAGCGTAGCAAAAGCCGCCCCGAACAAGCCAAATGCGCGAACGAGCAGGATGCTCAGGCCCCAATTGATCAGGGCTGTAAACAAGGTACACACAAAATTCAGCGCAGGCCGACCTGTGGAGTCCATCACCGTACCAAACTGCACCGCAAACGGCATAAACAACCCGAAAAATGCCGTTAATCGCAATACATTCGCCGAATCGGCATACTGCGGCCCGGCAAAAACGGCAATAATCGGTTCCGCAAATAATAGTACGCCTATCAAAAAAGGCAGGATTATAGCCAGAATCGCCGCCACACTCTGTTCGTACAAGGCTTTCACCCCCTGCGCTCCATCGAGGGCCATACGTTCCGCACTTTTGGGGAAAACCACTGCTGCAATACTGAATGAAGGCGCCTCCACCATTTGCGTCACCTTCCCGGCGGCATCGTACACGGCAAAGGCGGCGGGCCCGAGCAGGTAGCCAAGTGAAAGTTTATCGATGTTTTTGTAAAACATCGTGCTCAGGTTGGTACCCAGCACGTATTGCCCGTATCCGAGCAGGTGTTTGATCCATTTTATTCCCGGTCTGCCTGAAAACATCAGAAATGGACGGGCAAAATACCAGCCGGCACACGCACCCAGCAAAGCGCCGGCGAGCATGGCTATCGCCAGTTCGGGCAGCACTACAGGGCGACCACTCAGCCAGCAGCCAGCAATCCACGCAAACAAGGCGCCCCGGTAAAAAAAAGTGCTCCAGAAAATACCCCGAAATTCAAAGTTGGCCTGCTGCACAAAAGCAAAGTGCGCATACGGCGCCATGATGATATTGATGGCAAAATACACCGGCAGCAATTGCAGGAGTTGTGGCGCCTGGTATTGTCGGGCCAGCCAGGTAGCGATGCTCCACAACACGAGGCTCGACACCAGAGAAAAGCCGATATTGAGCGTAAAAGAAGCCGTGGAAATGTCGGCGTATGCTTTTTGGTCGTCTTTATGGACGGCCAGTGCGCGCACGAGGCCGTTCTGAATCAGTCCGTTGCGGCCCATTTCCACAAAATAGCCGATGATGGTAAAAATGCCCCACGCAGCGAAGGTGGGTTTGTCAAGCAGCCGCAACAGCAACATGGCGGCGCCCAGGCTGAACACCAGGGCAGCGCCTTTTTCCAGCAGTGTGAAAAAGCCTGAACGAATCCAGTAATGAGCATTTGCCGACATCTCAATTCATATTGCGCGCATCCACTTCGGTCAGAATGGCCCCGGCAAATTTTTCGCGCAGATCGCGTAGGTTGTCCAACGTTTCAGCGTCGGCATGTCCGATACTCGATTTGGCATTGAACACGGCGATCACCTTCTCGGCAAAAGGCACCAGTTCGTACGCATCGGAGTACTGCGTGAGCGAAGCCGCTTCCATAAAAATGTAGTCGTAGTGTTCCCCAAATGCTGAAAGAAGTTGCCTGAATTTTTTCTCATCCAGAATTTCTGAAGGGCTTTTGTGAATACCCACATTGCCAATAATATCCACCCGGCGTTCCTGTTTCAGGTCATCCGAAGGGTTTTTCATCAGGAAAACATTGGAAAACCCGTGTTCACGGATGAGTTTGTTGATCATGGCGCTGTTGGGCGTAGGGCTGTCGCTGTATTTTTCCGATAATGGCGTCTTGAAATTGGTATCGAGCATCAGCACTTTTTTGTGGTTGGCAGCCAGCGAGTGCGCCAGCGCATGCATGGTAAACGTTTTGCCTTCCATGCCTTTCAGGCTCACAAAAAGATAGGTTCGGTCGGGTGTTTGCAGCAGTGCCGAACGGAGTTTTCGCAGCCCTTCTCGGAAAGCAGATACCTGTTTGGCTGCATTTTTACCGGAAAACAGTTCTTCAAAATCCAGCCCTTTTACCGGCACGGCACTGATGGAGCCCAGTAGTGGCAACTGGTTGGTGTAGCGTTTGAATAGGTCGGGCGACTGCAAACTTTTATCCAGATAAGCCAGTACGAACAGGGCAATAATCGTCAGGGTGCCCACTACGATAGCCGCAAAAATGCTGATAAGCGTCTGGCGATTGGGTTCGGGCCATTCTGGCAATTGCGCGTTTTCCACAACAGACAACGGGTTTTCGGCATTTTCGAGGTTGAGTTTGGCATTGATGAGTTCGCCATTTACTTTATCGAATTCTTCCAGCGCCCGCTCTTCATCTTTTTCCATGCGGCTGGAAATTTCATCGTTGACCACCATGCTGCCGAGTTGGCCTTTGAGTTTCCAGATTTCACTGTTCAGGCGGTCGTAGTTTTCTTCGGCATCGATGCGGTCGAGGTCGGTTGATACACGTTCTTTATACAGGTCTTCGCGCGTGCGTTTGCCTTCGTCGGTGCGCAATTTGCCTTGCACCCGCGCCGAACTGCGCACAGCGTTGTTGAGTTCGGCTTTTGCTTCGGCCAGTTCGGCTTCCACATCGGCGTCTTTGCCTTTGGTTTCGAGGCTGCGCTGGGTGAGTTCGCGCACACGTTCCATCTGATCGATGGTGTTGTTTTTCTCTTCCACACGCGCCTGCACTTCGCGGGCGTCGCGCGATTCGCGGTTGTCTTCGTATTTTTTAATTCGCTCTACAGAGCCCGCAGCGGCTTTTTTGCGCGAATCGGCGCGCTGGCGTTCTATTTCAAGTTTGGTAATCTGGCCCACCAGTTCCTCGCTTTGTTTGCCCAAAACGGGCAATCCTTTGGCTTTGAGGTATTCGAAGCGGACGTTGTTGATGGAGTCGACGATGAATTTTTTATCAGCCGCCAGTTTGGAATAGGTCTCCACGTTTTTCCGCTTTTCGCGCACCGAAATATTGTGGTAGTACGCAAGAAAACGGCTGGAAAATGTATTGGCCATGTACTGCGACAATTGCGGGTTTTCTGTCACCACGTCGATCGATAGATAGTCCGTTTCGCCTTTTCGTTTCACATCGATGCTGCGGCGCAGGGCATCGTGGTCGTAGCCGTATGCGCGGGCAATTTTGTCGAGCAGGTAATCAAATTGCTGGCTGAAAGAAGGGTCATTGATACTGTCGAGGTTGATTTTGGCAAGTTCACCCATCAACTCGTTTTGCTCTTCCTGGCTGAATTGGGACCATTTCGGGTTGGCTTTCCGAAAGGGTTGCTGCGGCTGGCTGGCGCTGGCCGACAGGTCGTGCTTGAGCATGTGAATGGTCAGAATTTTCATGCTCGACCGCGACAACACAAACTCTATGAGGTTGGAAAATGCGTTTTGTACCTGGTATTGCTGCACAAAAGCATCGGAATTATCTGAATTGATGCCCTTATAATTGACAATGCCCGTGGCGAGAATGACACTCGCCTTGTACTTTTCCGGTCGCAAGCCAATCAGCATAAAAGTGGCTACGGCAGCCGTGAGCATGGCGCCGGCAATCAGCCACTTGCGGCGGGCCAAAATGCGCAGGAGGTATCCGAAATCCATAGTATTATATTAATCGGTTTGGGTGGAGTACCGGGGTGCGGTACTCCACTCCGACAAAGGTAATGCCAAATACCCAGCAGTTGAAATGTCGGCAGGGAACGTCGGCAGGGTTTCAAACGTCGGCAGGGTTTCAAACCCTGCCGACGTTGAGCGCTTTTTTACTGTTGTTTGTCAGAAAGTCACGAGTTAGGCGTTTAAAAACTTACCAAAAACCGTTTCTTTCGTATGTTCGTAGAAAAAAAGGGAAACAATGCCAGAAATCGAACGTTCTTTTCGTTCTGTACGCTGTTTCACATAATATACGACGGAGTGGCAGCATTTGTATGAAATTTGTGATCTTTTGTCTGCCAGGCGTTACTCGGAAGGTTTTTGAGTGTCATTACGGACAGAACCCTCTGTTACCATCCTGTTAATCCTCTTTTTCACACGCATCATGGCTTATCTTTGTACATTCAAAAACGCATTTAACGAGCGATGTTCCATTCCTTCAAGCCTTTCGGCAAATTTGATCCTGACAAATTCTTATTGGATATGAAATTAAAATCGTCCATCCTGCTGTTCTCCTTTGTAGGCATTGCAGGCCTCGCGATATTTACGGGAGCGCTCCGTCCTTTCGGCCAGCCAGAACCCAACCCTCAGAAAGAAGCCGCGCTGATGCGCGCCCTGTTGCAAGGCCTCGATCGCCTGCACTTCCAGCCGAAAGCCATCGACGACGCGTTCTCTAAAGAAGTATATGCCCTTTACCTGAAGGACATCGACAACAGCAAACGGCTCTTTACACAAGACGACATTAACCTGTTGAAACCGTACGAGATGCAACTCGACGACCAGGCCAATGCCGGTACCTTCGAGTTTTTTAACCTCTCGCTGCAACTGTTCGACAAGGCCCTACCCAAAACACAAGCCTGGTACCAGGAAATCCTTTCCAAACCTATGGATTTCAGCAAAAATGAACTGCTGGAAACCGAAGGCGACAAACTCCAGTGGGCAAAAGACGATACCGAACTACGCAGCCGCTGGGAAAAATGGCTGAAATTCGAAGTGCTCAGCCGCATCGTCGAGGAAGAACAAAAACAGGAAAAAGCCGACTTCAAAGGTGAAAAGAAAACCACCGCGCAACTCGAAGAGGACATGCGCAAAAAGGTGCTCGACACCTACGAAAAACGGCAAAAGCAAATCCTGAAAATGGATCGCACACGCCGCCTGGAAGTGTACCTGAACGCCATTACCAACGTGTTTGATCCGCACACCGGCTACTTCTCGCCGCGTGAAAAAGAAAACTTCGACATCCAGATGTCGGGCAAACTCGAAGGCATCGGCGCTCGCCTGCAAAGCGACGGCGAAAAAACCACCGTTACCGAAATTGTACCCGGCGGCCCGGCCTGGAAAGAAGGTACGCTGCAACCCAAAGACGTGATCCTGAAAGTAGCACAAGGCACTACCGATGCCGAATCTGTAGATGTGATGGGCTGGGAAATCGACGACGTGGTCAGCAAAATTCGCGGCCCGAAAGGTTCCAAAGTGACCCTCTCCGTACGCAAGGCCGATGGCATGGAAAAAACCATCACCATCACCCGCGACGTGGTGATTATGGAAGAAGGTTTTGCCAAATCGCTGATGCTCAACAGCGGCGACCCGCAAGATAAAGTGGGCTATATTTACCTGCCGAAATTCTATGCCGACTTCACTCCGCAGGGCGTTACCTCCTGCGCTGCCGACGTAGCCAAAGAAGTGGAAAAACTGAAAAAAGAAGGCGCTAAAGGTATTATCCTTGACCTGCGTAACAACGGCGGCGGCTCGCTCCGCGATGTGGTGCAGATGTCGGGACTGTTTATCGAAAACGGCCCCATCGTACAAGTAAAAAGCCGCACCAAAACGCCTGAAATCATGTCGGACAACGACCCGCGCGTACAATGGGGCGGCCCGCTGGTAGTGATGGTGAACAGTTTCAGCGCTTCGGCCTCCGAAATCCTCGCCGCTGCCATGCAGGACTACGGCCGCGCTGTCATCGTCGGTTCTTCCGGCACGTATGGCAAAGGCACTGTACAACGCTTTGTCGACCTCGACAACGCTACAGGCGACGACTCCGTGAAGCCGCTGGGTGAAATGAAACTGACCATCCAGAAGTTTTACCGCATCACCGGCAAAACCACACAACTGGACGGCGTAACGCCAGACATCGTGCTGCCCGACTTCTACAATTTTATCGATTTGGGTGAACGCGAAAACGACTACCCGCTCGCCTCGACCACCATTGATGCTGTACCGTTCAAACAAAACGCCTACCGCATCAATAACCTGGATAAACTGAAATCGGACAGTGAAGCCCGCGTGAAATCGGACGACACATTCAAAAAAGTGAGCGACAACGCCGTTCGCCTGCGCAAACAAAAAGATCAGTCGCAGTATCCGCTCCAGCAGGAGAAATACCGCTCCTGGAACAAACGCCAGGACATGGAAGCCGAACAATTCGACAACCTGTTCCAGCCGATTAACGGCTTCAATATCGAAAACCTGGCTGCCGATATTCCGCAAATCCAGAGCGACACTTCCCGTATCGCCCGCAACGAAGACTGGCTGAAAGACAAGAAAAAAGACATCCAACTGTATGAGTCATACCGCATTATGCAGGATATGATCCGGAATACGGTGGCAGTTGGGAAGAATTGATTGAGAAGATGTTGATGAGGGTTGATAGTAGGGCGGCTCGCTTCGGAGGGATTCCGGGGCGAGCCGCTTGGTTTTTTGGGGGGAGATTACCATAGGAAAGGTGATCCATTTCATAGTGGCGGTTGTTTACACTGTGAGATATGGACTGATAAGGATAATATCTGCCAGACAAGCAAGAAAAAATGAAATCAACAACTACCTTGAAAACAAGTTAAATAAGGAAAATAATGAGCAGTAAAAAAATGACCTTGGCTGAGGCTCTAACCCTGTTAAGAAGCGGGGAAAAAATGGATAAGTTAACAATTGACTTTAAGAAAGGTGATAAAGTCAAAGCACTCGATGCTTTCAAACTTGGCAAGGCAGGTATAATGGTACCCGAGGAGGTAATTGAATATGATGATTCAGACATTGCCTATGATCCAGACTTTGATGACTATGAATGGGTAAGAACAAATACTAACCCTAATAAAACCATTAAAGAAAAACTAACTATTGATATCGAACTGGAAAAAAATATTCAAATATGGCTTCAGAAGAATAATATAGAGATAAACATTCTCATAGAAAAATTGATCCATGATTTTTACTCGGCAGAACATATTGATGAGGCAAAATAGAAATTTTACGAGCCAGTCAGGATGAAAGACGCATCTATTTGTCTCACAAACTAAAAAACAAAAAAAATGGCGAATCATAAAATATCTGTTTCGGAAGCACTTCGAAAATTAGAAGCCGGAGAATCTGTTACTAACTTTTCGATTGATTTTGGCCATATTAAAGTGGAAGCCCTTGATGTTATGAGGCCAATAATGTTCCTCTTGAACACCTGATAGAACAACTATTGGAAGGGTTTTATCGAACCCAAAAATTACTTTTGGAGAAAATATAGTTTTCACCCTACCCACCCTTTACTACATTTTCAACGCGAACCCCCATCTTTGACGCGGCGACCACAACAATCACCGCCCGCGTATGAAAAGAAGAATTTTTATCAAAAAAACCCTGAAAGGCGCCAGCATCGCCATCCTGTCGCCATCCCTGCTGACCGCCTGCGACAAGGAAACAACGCCAATCGACAAATCAGTCGTCGTGATCGGCGCCGGAATCGCCGGCCTCGCTGCTGCCAAAAAACTGAAGGAAAAAGGATTCACCGTTACCATACTGGAAGCGCAAGACAAAGTAGGCGGCCGCCTGCGCACCAATCGCTCGCTGGGCATTGCATTCGACGAAGGAGCCAGTTGGATACACGGCATTAGCGGCAACCCGATCACCGACCTGGCCCAACAGGCAGGTATGACCACCAGCCCTTCCGAGGATGCGAATTACGCCGCATACGACATCGGAGGGATCGGCATCAGCGATACGCTTTTTACCAATACAGAAAACGAACTCTACGACATTCTGGACACCCTTGCGGCCCACGGTACTGCCAACAAGAGTTTTGAAACTGTTTTTTTCGAGCAATACCCGCAATACGCCAGCAGCAGGCTGTGGCGCTTCTTTCTTTCCACGTATATCACCTTCGATTTGGGCGACCTCGACAAGGTTTCGTCCCTGTATTACAATGAAGGCGAGGAATATGGCGGCATCGAAAAAATCGCTACCAATGGCTACGATAGCATCCCTTTGTTTCTGGCTTCAGGACTGGATGTGCAACTAAATCAGCGGGTATCGGCAGTGGATTATTCGGGTAGCAAGGTACGCGTAACGCACAGCGGCGCTGTAACCGAAGCCGACTATGTCGTCGTAACGGCCCCGCTCGGGGTGTTAAAGAACAACAGCATTCAGTTTGCCCCCACCCTCCCCATGGCCAAACAAACCGCCATTCAAAAAGTGGGCATGAATTGCGTCAATAAATTCCTGCTGACCTGGGACACAGCGTTTTGGGATGATGCGTTTTTCCTCATTTACACGCCTGAAGCAAAAGACAAGTTCAACTACTTTGTCAATATAAAAAAATTGCATCCTTCAGTGAATGCGCTCATGACTTTTGCCTATGCCGACTATGCCCGGCAGACGGAATCCATGTCGGATGCGCAGGTAATAAATGACATCATGACGCACCTGCGCGATATGTACGGAAGCAATATTCCCGAACCGACCCATCTGCTGCGCACGAAATGGAACAGCAATGAAAATACGTACGGTTCCTATTCCTATTTTGCGGTGGGCGCCGAACCACGTCATTTTGACGACCTGGCCGCCGAAGTCGACAACAAACTCTTTTTTGCAGGCGAACACACCGAGCCCGATTATTTTTCTACAGCCCACGGTGCGTATTTGAGCGGCATTCGGGAAGCCGACAAGATCATTGACCTGCAATAAAATCCCGAACACGTTTTTATTGCCCCACAAACAAAAGCAGCGGTACACGTTTGTACCGCTGCTTTCTGGTTATGTTTCATGAATGTAATCCTTGGTTGGGATGGCCTCGTAGTGCTCGGTGGGATTGTCAAGGGATTAGGGGTCTGTCCGAAACCGGAAAGTTTCGGACAGACAACGTTGGGATGTCGGTCATCGGACGAGCAGTTTCCCGGAGGCTACTGGCTTGCCATCGGCGGCAAGCCAGTAGAATAAGGTTCCAGCCGGGAGCTGAGGTCTGACTAATCGGAAAGTGGGTTGATTAAAAGTTTGATTCACAAGTAATCGGCCTTGGATATCGTATACCTGCAGGGAGTATTGCCGGGCTTCTACCCCTGACAGTTCAAAATTCACCACATCTTTTGCCGGGTTGGGATACACGCGTAAATCGGCATTCGGCAAAAAGACTTCCTTGCTTTTTACAATCACAAAAGAGTCCTGTTGACAAACAGTGTGGAGTGTCTGATTAGAAATTTCGGGCGCACCGAAATCAAAATAGATAGCAGCGCTGTTGAGGATCTGAGTGTGACAAGGCAGGTTTGGACGCTGCTTGACACGGAATTTCACGTACCCTTCACCTGCGCTGCTACCCGGCGCAAGATTAATGTTGGAAAGAGTAAACTGCACAATGCCTTCTCCGTAGATGTCGAATTGGTAGGGATGGCTGGCAGCACCCGGAAACACTGTTGCCGGGTCGAGTGCGGAAGAAAGCGTGTCGATAATGACTACTTCGTGCACTGCATCGGTTCCGGTGTTTTCAAACTGGATTAAAAATTCTAAATCGGTGTCAGGTGTTACAAAATGTTCTGCATTGTAACCTTTGGGATGACCTCTTTTTAATGCTATGGGATGGTAATCGGTTTCAAAACTTTCCTGGCAATCGGACTCTACAAAGGCGTCCTGATCCCCTTCCGGGAACATTGTATAGAAGCCTGTAGAAATTATCGAGGTACTTGTATCTGATTGACAGCCTTCCACGGCCGCGGTCGGTATATTCAGGCCCGGATAACCAGGGCTTTGCTGAGCGATGATACGATAGGTGCTGCCATTGGCAATGGTGCTCCATACCAGGGTGTCCTTGCCTGCATCCAGTCGGAAACCATAGTTCGGATCTCCGGGCGCGGTTAGCATGATTACATCTTCTGTGATGACATAATCGAGCGTAGTACCCATGCTGCCCGGGCCGATATTGGCCAGGATCATCTTCACAGAGTCGTTCTCGCACACGCCTTGGGCTACGATGATAGCGCCGTCCCATTCGCTGGTATTGACATCGCAGAACGAGTCGGGGTAAATGTGCGCCGTTACGCAGTACGTGCCTCCGGGGATGGTATTGTCGCAACCCAGAAATGCTTTTACCTCAAAACTGCCACAGTTGCCATTTTGCAGCGTGCCCACATCGAATCGGTACTTGTTGTCGCCCATCGGCGTAGCGCCCGTCACCGAAGTGAAAGCCGGATCGAAGTCCATTTCCACCCAGGTATTCGAGGAGGTCACCGTACCGGAGTTGCAATAGCGGACGGTGTAGGTATTTTCAGTGCAACGACGCAGAATGGGCGTCGAAATGTCTATTTCATTGCGGGGGCAGGCAGATTTTACCTGTACCGGAATTTCCGCAACTACCGTGTCATAAAATTCCGGGATGGTTACCGTAATGGCATCTTCGCAGGTTTGCCAGTAGTTGTTGGGCGTAATGAGCGTAATGTCGTACACACCCGTATCTACGGCCATGGAGAACGAACCATCTTCACGCGCTACAGCATAGCGTACAAAACCACCACTTTCCACTTTTACGATCCAGTTTTCCTGATTGCCTTCATTGTCGTCTTTCAGGCAGTTCTGGTTGTCGTCCTTAAAAATATGTCCTTCCAGATAACTTGTAAAAATGAGGCCGTTGGCGTCGATTTTCACCAGATAAACACTAGATACTGCGGTTGGGCCGATAAACAATTCGCTGCGTCCTGCTACGGCAGCGCCACCGTCGGCAGTGGCTACTACACCAAGCCCGGAATCGAAACCACCTTTACCGATGCGTGGCTCCCAGATTACTGTTCCGTCTGCGTCGGTATGCACCACGTACACGTCGTCGAGCCCGTTTACACTTTTATTGCCGCAAACAAAAAGGCTGTTGCTGGCGCCATTGGTTATATCATTGAAATCGGCGTTCGGGAAAATCCGCGTCCACAAAGGATCGCTGGCGCCGCTGCCATCAATTTTCATGATGAATCCTGCGCCTCCGATCACCGAACTGGTAAATCCGGTCAGAACCAGATCGCCGGCAGCCGTGGACACTACGCCGCGCGGAATTTCTGTCGACGGGTCGCCATTGATGTCCGTTAGCCCGTAAGTATTGCTCCACAGTTGCGTACCATCCGTATCTGTGATACGCAGTACGAAAATGTTTTTATCGTCGGAAATGGTAACCTGCGATTCGGCTGCTACGATGATATTTCCGTCGCTGGTATGCGTCAGGCTCATGCCTCTTTCGCTCACACCGGCCTGGCCATACACCTGATACCACTGCTGAGCGCCGTCGCCATCGAGTTTGAGTACCACTACATCGGCTTTGCCGTTGGGATTTACCTGATAACCGGAAATGACCAGGCTTCCATCGGTGAGTTCCAGGATGTCGGTACCGCGGTCGTCGAGGCCGGTTCCGAACGGTTTTTTCCACAAAAGGGTGCCTGCTGCATCGGTTTTCAGGACGTAGATATTATCGCCGCCGGGGCCTTCACCTTTTACATACCCGACAACGGCATATCCGCCATCTTGCGTTACTATTACTTTATTGCCAGCGGCAAGCGGAGAACCGAAGAAGGTTTTAGACCATTGCAATTCGCCATTGGCATCCGTTTTCAACAGGTACACCCGCGTGTCGGCATTATAACTACCTGTCATAATGTAGCCGCCATCGGGCGTTTGTGTCACACCGTTTGCTGCATCCTGACCGCTTCCACCATACACACGTTCCCAACCCTGGCCTGATGCCAGGCCGGCGAAAAGCATGATCGAAAAGGTGAAAAGGTACTTGTACATGAGCTTTCGGATTATTGATCGTTCCTGTGAATTACTATTGACAGTACAAAAGTGCAGTGGTACTTGTCGAGTTGTAAAGACAAAAAATCGCATTTGTTGAATATTTTTTTGAGCGTTCATTTTTGTAAAAAACAATCAATTCGATTGGTTTTATGAAATTTTTGTCAAAATTCTTTTTAAAATACCATAACACTTTGTTGCATTTCCCGTTACTTTGTTGAATAAATAAGCAATAACGTCTATGCAAAAAAGTGTATTGCTGGAACTCATTCGCGCCCTTGGCAAAAAAGAGATTCGAGATCTGCATAAATGGTTGCAATCTCCCTCCCACAATCAGCGGCAGGATGTAATAAGATTGTTTGATTACCTGACCAAAAACCTCCAGCAGGGTGATGAATCGGTAGAAAAAGAACGCGCCTGGGCGGCCGTTTTTAAGGGTGAGGACTATGACGATGCGTTCATGCGACAAGTGATGTACTTTTTGCTGAAAGCAGTGGAGGATTACATGGTTTTTACGGAAATCAACAATGAAAAGATCCAGTACCAACTCACCCTGATGCGTATTTACAGGCAAAGGAAACTGGATAAAGCCTATCGGCAGTCTCTAAGAATCGCTAAAGACCTGCTGGAAAACCAACCCCTGCGCGACAACCGGTACCTCCGTTACAAGTTTTTGATTGAATACGATTACGGCCAACAGTCCAACATCGTGCAAAATGCTTCGGCCAATCTGCAAGAAACCTCTTCAGCCATGGAACGTTGGTTTTTTGCTGAAAAATTACACATTTCTTACGCAATGAAAGCGCACCAGACGGTGTATAAAACAGCAAAATACGATGAAGGCATTCTGGAAGAGGTGCTGCGGCAGTGCGAACAACAAAACCTGCTGGAAGAACCTGCCATTGCTGTGTACTATTACGCCTATATGGTAATTACCAATCCGCAAGAAGAAAAATACTATTTTGAATTTGAAGACCTCATCCAAAAAAACACCCACCTGTTCGACCCCTACGAGATGCGCACATTGTACGTGGCGGCCATCAATTATTGTGTACCCAAGGTAAATCAGGGGCGGCAGGAGTTTGCCCATCGGGTGTTCGATTTATATCGCAGGGGTCTGGAAACCGGCTACCTCATGGAAAACAACCAACTGTCGCGCTACACTTTTGGCAACGCCGTGGGCGCCGCCCTGCGCAACAAGGAGTTTGCCTGGGCAGAACAGTTTATCGCTGATTTCAGGAAATACCTGCTCGAAAAAGAGGAAGACAGTATTGTCAATTTCAACCTTTCACGCTTGTATTTTGAAAAAGGCGACTACAGCAAGGCCCAGCAACTGCTCACCCGCTTCGAATACGACGACATGCTGTTCAATATCATTGCCAAAACCATGTTGTTGAAAATTTACTACGAACGCAGCGACCTCGACGCGTTCGAGTCGCTGGTGGAAAGCCTGCGCATTTACCTGCAACGCAAGGAAGCGCTCGACCCGGCGCGCAAAGCTTCGTACAAAAATCTCGTCAGCCTGATGAAAAAACTGCTGCACCTGAATATTTACTCCAAACAGCAAAAAGATAAATTCCGCGAACTGGTGATGTCGACCAACCCGCTGAGCGAACGCGAGTGGTTTCTCAAACAACTCGACGGTAAATAATTTTCCTGATTTCCCGCTGAAATGCGCCCAAAACACAACCTGTTTGAGGTAAATGGCGTTTCTTTGCAAACTTTTTCACACAAATACCTTTACCCTTGAAAAAAGGATATTTCGTTGCGCTGCTGATTTTCGTGGTGCTGTTGATCGACCAGGCTTCCAAGTTTTATATCAAAACACACTTCGAATACAATGAAGATGTGCTCATGGGTGGTCTCGACTGGGCTCGCCTGCACTTCGTGGAAAATGAAGGCATGGCATTTGGCATCACATTCGACTGGGAATACGGCAAACTGCTGCTGAGTTTGTTTCGCGTACTCATGGTGGCAGGCTTGATTTGGTACCTGCGTGTGCTGCTGGCAGCAGAGGTAGCATTCGGATTTACGCTCAGCATCGGACTCATCACGGCCGGCGCACTGGGCAATATTATTGACAGCGCTTTTTATGCTCTGATTTTTTCTGCCTCCGGATACCACGGCGGTGTGGCAGAACTGACGGCTTTCGGACAAGGGTATGGCATGACCCAGGAACTGCCGTTCAACGGATTTATGCACGGCCGCGTGGTGGATATGTTGTATTTTCCGATGACCTGGGTAAATATCCCTGAATGGGTGCCCGTTCTGGGTGGAGATCAGTACCTGTTTTTCAGCCCTATATTTAATGTGGCCGATGCGTCCATTACCATTGGCGTATTGTGCATCGTGCTGTTCCAGCGCCGTTTTTTCCGCGATGGTTTTGTGCAAAACGAAACACCCGAACCCGCCGCACTCAACTGGGGAGATGCTGAAAAGCAGGATGAAGATGAAGCGCCCGCTTCTTCCGATTCGGATATGGAAATTCAGGAAGATACTACGCCGGAAGAAAAACAGCCTGAACAAAACCTGGAAGAACACCCGCCGCTGAGCGACCAGCCTTCGGAGAGCGCACCGAAGCCGAACAACCATAATTTGTTGTAATACTGCGTATTACAACAGTCCTGAGTCGTAGGTCCTGAGTCCTGAGTCCGTAGAGTACACCTTCATTCCCTTGGTTATTCTAACAAATAATGTCAAGTGTATCAAGGTGTACTCTACGGACTCAGGACTCAGGACTTACGACTCAGGACTTTATTATTCTTGCATTTTCGCCGCATTGTCAGCAATGGTCAGCGCCTCGATCAGGCCGTCCAGATCGCCTTCAATTACTTTATCCAGGTTGAAATTTTTATTATCGCCTTCGAGTCGGTGGTCGGTCACGCGGTTTTGCGGCCAGTTGTAGGTGCGTATTTTTTCGGAGCGATCGCCGGAGCCTACAATACTTTTTCGTGCGGAAGCCAGGGCGGAGGCTTCTTTCTGGAGTTGGGCTTCCTGAATCTGCTGCACGAGGCGTCCCATGGCGATTTCCCGGTTTTTATGCTGCGAGCGGCTTTCCGTACTTTCCGCTACGGCGCCTGTTGGAAGGTGGGTAAAACGCACACCTGATTCCGTTCGGTTTACGTGCTGACCGCCTGCGCCGGATGCCCGGAACACATCGGTACGGATGTCTTCCTTGCGAATATTGATGTCTTCCGCTTCCATTTTAGGTAGTACGGCTACCGTAGCGGCAGAAGTATGTACGCGTCCTTTGGCTTCCGTTTCGGGGATACGTTGCACGCGGTGGGCGCCCGATTCATATTTTAGTTTGCCATACACATGGTCGCCCGACACTTCCAGCACTAATTTGGCATAACCACCAGCCGTACCGGGGCTTTCATCCAGCACTTCCACATCCCAGCCCTGGGTGTTGAAATATCGACTGTACATGCGGTAGAGGTCGCCCGCAAACAGCGCTGCCTCGTCGCCACCCGTACCTGAACGTATTTCAAAAATGACATCCTTTTCGTCCTCCGGGTCTTTCGGGGTAAGCAAGGTTTTCAGTTCGTCTTCCAGTGCGGTACACACAGGTTCGAGTTCGGCGATCTCTTCTTTCGCCAGTTCGCGCATATCGGCGTCGCTTTCCATAGCCAAAACGGAGCGGGCGCTGTCCAAATCGGCCAGTGCTTTTTCGTAGCGAGCGGCGGTTTCCACCAGTGGCTGGAGTTTCTTGTACTCTTTATTCACCCGTTTGGATTTTTCCACATCGGAGGCGGTGGAAGGGTCAGACAATTGTTCTTCCAGGTGAATATATTTTTCGCGTATTGCTTGCAGTTTATCGAGCATAATGCGGCAGTTTTGAAAAGCCGGCCGCAAAAATAGGTCAACTGCCGCATTTAAGCGTGTTTTATCGCACGATCAACACCGGAATGTTCACGGCATGCCGTACGGCTCCGACGGTGGTGCCAAAAATCAGGTCTTTCAGCGCCCGGTGCCCGTGTGCGCCCATGACCAGCAGGTCGGCGTTTTTTTCGATCACCAGTTTAGGTATGGCCTTTTTGGCCAGGCCGTAGCCGATGACCGACTCGCACTTATAGCCCAGATCGGTCAATGCAAGGCGGTATTCTTCCAGGTATTTAAAGTCGGCATGGGTTTCATAATCCTGAATATCGCTGCCCAGAACCCATGCGCCTGCCGTTTCAACGGCATGAATCAGGTAATAGCGGGCATTCTTTCCGCCGATATGCAAAGCATGTTGCAGCGTTTTCTGATCGGCGGTGGAAAAGTCGACGGCTACGGCGATTTCTTTAAATTCCGGTTCCTGTGATGGTGCAAATGCTTTGAAATTGACGTGTGGAACGGGCGTTTTGGAACGGGGCAAATTGATCACAAGCGGCCTCAGCACGATATATACCAGCATGCCTGCTATGCCCAGCAGCGTTGGAATGACAATCCATTCCACCACCCATTTGTATTCACCGCTACCAGCCAGCCAGATGTGCGCCTGTTCATACACCAGGCGTACATTCAGACCAACGATCACTGCTGCACTCAACCAGCCGCCTGCTTTTGTCCAGAAACCAATGGCATAATCGCCCATTCGTTTGCGGCTGCTGACGTAATGCAGCAGCGGAATGATTGCAAAACCCAGTTGCATACTCAGAATAACCTGACTCATCACGAGCATGTTGCCGGTAGAGGACTCTCCAAATACGGCAATTACCACGATGGCAGGCACCACAGCAAGCAGGCGTGTGATGAGCCTGCGCAGCCAGGGGGCAATGCGCAGGTGCAGGTAGCCTTCCATGACGATCTGCCCGGCCAGCGTACCCGTTACCGTGCTGCTTTGCCCGGCAGCAATAAGTGCGATGGCAAAAAGGGCCGGCGCATAACTTTTTCCCAGCAATGGCTCCAGCAGGCGGTGCGCATCCTGTATTTCCGACACGCCATTGTATCCGTTTTTATGGAAAACGGCGGCAGCCAGAATCAGGATAGCGGCATTGACAAACAAAGCGAGGTTGAGTGCAATGGCCGAATCAATTACATTAAACCGGATGGCGCGACGCAGGCCTTCGCTTGTGCGTTCCACCTTGCGGGATTGTACCAGCGCCGAATGCAGGTACAAATTGTGGGGCATCACCGTTGCACCAATGATGCCGATGGCAATAAACAGCGCTTCAGTATTGGGAATGCCAGGCACAAACCCGAAGGCGACCTCGCTCAAATCCGGTTTGGCAAGTACCATTTGAATGGCAAATGCGCCGCCGATAATCAGGATCAGGGCCAGAATGATGGCTTCCAGCCGCCGAATGCCCAGTTGCATCAAAAACAGTATCAGAAATGCATCGAGCACGCTCAAGCCTACGCCCCAGATCAGCGGTATGTGAAAAAGCAACTGCAAACCGATGGCCATGCCCAATACTTCTGCCAGGTCGCAGGAGGCTATGGCAATTTCCGCCAGTACATAATTAAATATGTTGGCTGCCGGATGGTAGAGTTCGCGAGATGCCTGTGCCAGGTCGCGCTGCGCTACCACGCCAAGTCGTGCGCACATGCTTTGCAGCAGCAATGCTATGAGGTTGGACATGAGTAATACCCATAGCAGGGAATACCCAAAACGGCTACCACCAGCCAGGTCGGTGGCCCAGTTGCCAGGATCCATGTAGCCTACACTTACGAGATAGGCCGGACCTAAAAAAACGAATAAGCGCCTCCAGAATCCACCTTTTACATTGGTTTCTACGGTACTGTGTACCTCGGAGAGCGAACGCTCGGGATGTATATTTGGATGCATGGATGTTTTTTTTTGGTTGATAAGGTTGATGAGGGGTTGATGAGGGTTGATAAAGGGTTGATAAATGGCGGCTCGGGGTAAGTTAGGATTTCCCGTTCATCGAGCGGCTGAATATCAACCCTCATCAACATTCATCAACCCTCATCAACATTTATCAGCCCCTAATCACAAACAAATTCTGCGCTACCTTTTCGCTCAATGTAACTTCTGTTTTTCCGCTGATGCGTACCTGCACCGATTGATCGTATTCGGTACGGTGGAGGAGCAGCAGTTCAATGCCGAGCGCTACGCCGATTTGATCGAGGTATTGCAAAAAAGGTGTAGCATGGTCATCCACACCAGTTAATATTCCTTTCTCGCCGGGTTGCAGCAGCGATACACGCACTTGCTGCCGGAAAGTCCAGCGGCCTTGTGCATCCGGTATGGGATCGCCGTGGGGGTCGAAGCGGGGGTGTCCCAGGAAATTATCGAGTCGATCAATCAGGGCCTCGCCTTGTACGTGCTCGAGTTGTTCGGCCAGATCATGTACTTCATCCCAGGCAAATCCGAGTTTTTCGACCAGAAAAACCTCCCAAAGCCGGTGTTTTCTGATCAATATGGTAGCAAGTCTATTGCCTTCTTCGGTGAGTTCCACACCGCGATACTTCTCATATTTGATCAGATGTTTTTCCGCCAGTCGTTTGAGCATATCGGTCACCGAAGCGGCAGCGGTATTCATGGCTGCCGCGATAGAATTGGTGAGCACAGCCTTGTCTTCTTTTTCGGCAATTTTGAAAATGGCTTTCAGGTAATTTTCTTCTGCGGTAGTGATGGTCATGGCGGAAAGTGGTTACTGTATTTTTTCCGGAAAAATATTTTCAATGCAAATGTATAAAATATTTAGACTAACCTAAAAATAATTTCAAAAATAAAAATGGCTGGCTTCGGATTTTTCAGACCCTGTCCAGGCATTATCTGGCAAAAATGCATGATGTATGGAGCGTGCAGATTTTCCCGCAGAGTAATTTCCCGCAGAACTCGCAGATTTACCCGCAGAATTCGCAGAACGTAGCGTACACAATAACATTAGCAGAAAATAGTAGGTGTACTCTACGTTCTGCGAAAATCTGCGTGTATTCTGCGAGTTCTGCGGGAAATTACTCTACGGGAAATTACTCTACGGGAAATTACTTTGCGGAAAAGCCGTTCCCAAATGCTGGCTCTCACCAATATTCGGAATGGCTCCTGCGTTAAAATTTTCAGTATTTACATTGCATTTTCATCGATATGCAACAAAATTCGCTGCTTTACCCGCTCAATTTTGCGGGTTAGTTCGCGGAAAAACCAGTCGCGCGTTTTTTCAGATGTTTGGGTAAGTGGGCTGGATTTGGCGATCACATTCCGGAACCAGTCGTCGGTATAGTCGCAAAGTTTAGGGTCAGTGCTTTTGATATAATTCGGGTTGCAAAAGGCTGCAAATACGAATTTCCCGATGTCGCTCGTCACAATAGCCGTATTATTGGTGTGTACCATTTCATTGTGGTACACATGCAATTGCCCCATTCCATGCTCCGGTTTTTCGCCTATGCGGAATTTTTTGCCGGCCCCTGCCAGCGCTTTCATGTGCGTTGCCCAGTCGACGAGTCGATCGCAAAGCGTTACTGCCTCTTGCGGATCGCGGAAACCGCCAGAATAGACGTGGTATTCAATCTGGGCCAGGGTGTTGTCTACGATATTCACACTCCACAACTCCGTACTGTCGAGCGCGATATAGTGATCGAGCAGTTTTTGGCTAAGTTGCACTACCGGTTGTGTTACCAATTGAAAATCAAATGGTCTGTCGCGCAAAAATTCGAGGTTCCAGGTAGTTCTGCCCCAAACGTACAGTTTGAAACAAATCAGTTCCGGTATGAAATTGTAGGTAAATACCGGGATTTCTACCGTGGCATAATTGAAATGCACATTGGGCAGTCTTCGGATTTGCTCCAGTGTGGTGATATAATCGGTGAGATATTGCGAGAAATCAGATATTTTCTGTGAAAATGCATTGAAATTGCACATCACATTGTCGCTGGGACCTACAATGAGTGCATCCAGGGATATTCGATAGTGCAATGCGAGGGTGCTGAGTTCCTGTGGCGACAAAAAAGTATCGCCCCGTAAACGGCGGTAAACCGGATCTTTTCCCAGGTGTAGAATATTGGCTAAATCCTCCACTGCGTCGGCGCGGCGTGGGTAGCGCGATAGAATTAATTCAAAAAGTTGGTCTTGCAAATTTTGTGGCGCCATGAGTTGGAAGGGTTACACAGGGCCGAAAATAGGCAAGATTTTTTATTTGGCAGGATTCCTGATTTGTGTAAACAACATATCTACTGCAAATTTCAGTACCACCAGGGGCGTGCACGTTGTTGTTGTAAGGGTGCTGCAAAAAATGAACGAATATTCATACGCTATTGCCGCATCAACCGCAGGGTTTTTGTACCTTTTTTACTTCTGATTTGAAGCAAATACACGCCGGCAGGTAAATTTTCGCCTGACAGCCGGTATTCGGATTGCCCTGTGCGCATCACATCACTGGCAAGCAGCTTGCCATTAGTATCAATCAGGCTGAACTGGAGTGTTTCGAGTAACGGCTCCGGAAAAAACAGGCGCCAGGAGTCGGCACTCGGATTGGGCATGACCACAACGGGTAATACCAACGGTTCGTTTTTTACCGATACCAGAAAAAAAGAATCCGGCGTGATAATGCCGGTGGTATCGCCGTTTTTTACCCATGCCCGCAACTCCCCATAGTCCCACACTTCAAAACAGGAAATTGCATGACGCACCAGCCCAAGCCCGACGGCATGCTGGCGATAAAACACCGAACCACAGGGATCACAGGCAAGTACCTGTTCCTGGCCGCCATCGGGCGCCGCATATAAGGCACAACCGCCCCATTGAAAAGGAGTACTCAGGATGCCCAGCGTATGACTGAGCCCATACAGGGTGTCGGTCAGCCAGCGCACTTGGCTGCCCTGGGCGCCATTGGGCACATCGGGCACTTGAAAAAACTGCCCAGGATAGCCGACTGTCCAGGGTTCCGCCAAACCAGGATGGATGCGCCATTGCCCGATGCTGTGGCTGTAGGAAGGAAGCGGCGGCCCCGACCATTGTAAAACATGCCGGACAAAAGTCTCGACCGTGTACACCAGTGTATCCGCATCAGTAGAACGCTGAATAATACGGCGTTTCACCACGGTATTGCGGTTGGAGGCAGTGCCGGGTTCCCAGGAAATGTTGCTTTCATATTCCAGTATATCGCCTGAGTTAAAATCGTACAGGGCCTTCCAGTCTGGCAGATTTTCTCCCAGGTTGCGTGTTGGAATACCTGTGAGCAGATAAGCAGCACCTTCATTTCCATCGGGAAAGCGAAGCAGACCGTGGTTCTTACTGAGAATGATCTGCCGCCCGTCCGACAACTGGATGGTTTTGATGGAATCCTGTTCGCCAAATACATCGAATGGAAAGATGCCTTGCACTGTAGCACTCACGTTTTGCAAAGTGTCAAATATCCAGGTATCGCCTGGCTGGGCCAGTGGAAACAGGACAAACGTAGTTTTTCCGGAAAATATCCAGCTGTTATCCTGCTTGCGCGTGGCTGTTTTTTGCAAAAACTGCCCCTGATTGGCCAATTTTCCTGGTTGTAGCGCGCAAGTGTCACAATTCATAACAACCTTGTTTAGAAAAAGTAACAAGTCGCCCGAGGGAAGTATTTGCTGGGAGTCGGCCTGAATGATATTGGAAATTAACAGAGAATCAGATTGTCTGAAACTGTATTGATCGGCAGGAGTTAGGGGCAACCAGTTTTGTGCGTGGGCTACACAGGCATACACACATAATGTAAATAGTAATCGGTATTTCATCGCAGGGTCGGTTTCGGTTTGACTCTTGCAAAGTAATCCGCTTACGACATAAAAAACTGAAAAAACTGCCAGAGTGCCTATTTCAGGCTGAAAAGTCAGGGTTGGAATGGCGCCGTCCCGTACACTTTTCCCTGTCGGGTCATCTTGATCAAGTAATTAAGTCTTTTCTGTGCTTCCGGCTGGCGACTGGCGCCACGGACTTCGGCAATCCAGCCAATTTTGAGCCGTTTATAATGGTGCGGAAATGCCTGAAATGTTGCCCACACTGATTCCTCGGCCTGCAATTGTTCCAGCACCCAGTCGGGGATGTGTAGCGGGTCGTCGGGGGAGCCGATTTGCGACTCGATGGCCGCAATACCGGCAGGCATTATTAGGCCCTGTCGTTGCAATTTCCATACGCGCTGGCGGTTCAGTTCGGATAAAAATGATTTTTTTCTTCGTGGCGTGGTGCGCTGCACCATGCTGTCTTCATCGTATTTCTTGACAGCACCGTCTATCCAGCCGAAACACAGGCATTCTTCCACCAGTTCGTCGTAGGTGATACAAGGCATGCCGGAGGCTTTTCGGAAGGTGCGCACCCACACTTCCGTTTGTGACTGGTGGTTGGCTTCGAGCCAGGCGCGCCATTCGGTGCGGTTGAGGGGATAGACGACGGAGGAGATTTCCATGGGCATCCTTCTAATCCTTAAAATCCTGCCAATCCTGATTCAACCCTCCACTCAACACATCCGGTTCAAAATCCAGCACAACTGAATTCATGCAAAATCGCTTGCCTGTGGGTGGCGGTCCATCGTCGAACAGGTGACCCAGGTGGCTGCCGCAGCGTCCGCACAGCACCTCTACGCGTTCCATGTTGTAGGAGTGATCGTCTTGATAAGCGACGCTATTGGGGCGAACGGTTTCAAAAAAACTCGGCCAGCCGCATTCGCTGGCAAATTTACTGTCCGAACGAAACAATGCATTGCCACAAACCGCACAATAATAGGTGCCGATGCCGGTGTAATTCCAGTATTTGCCTGTAAAAGCATATTCCGTGTCTTTTTCGCGGGCTACCTGGTAAATACTGTCGGGCAGAATTTTTTTCCACTCCGCATCCGACACATGGAGTACAGTAGTGTCGGAACGGGAATAGTATGGGTTGGTAGCAGGGGAGTTGCCCTCGGCAGGGGGGGCGGAGGAGGCTACCTGTCCTGCTTTGGGTCGGCAAGATGTCAAAATGGCAAGTATGGCAAACAATAATACGCGCATTGTAAAAAGGATATTTGGTGTGTAATATGTACGGGTCATAAGGTTTTGAAGTTTTTAAAACAGCCAGATGTGTTATTTGTTGGGGTTGTGAATGTGGCCAAACAGATAAAAAGTTCCAATTTTACCGCTAATTGAAAACCTGCTTGTCTATGCGTCTCTTGTTGTTGTTGTTGTTGTTGTTTTGTTTTTCCTGCAACATCGCGTTACAAAATCCATCGCCCAGTGCCGATATTTCCGGGCAGAGTTCCAGTCCGGTACACACCTGGTGGCTGATTCTGGTATCGGGTTTTTCTGCCTCTATCCTGTTTTTTATCTGGAAAAACCTGGCTGGCTACCACCGCATTCGCTGGCTCCAATTGTGGCATATCATCATCAGGCAAGTGGGCAACGAGCAGTATGACCTGGGCGTGCTGGCTCTGTCGCTGGCCATACTCTGCTGGTTGGTGTCGGGCTTGTTTTCTCTGGTGCAGGCGCCTTTTGTGCAGTTGCTGGCTACCAGTGTGTGTTCTTCGCTTAATTCGGGGTTTTTGCTGCTTTTTTTGCGGCATCTCGACAAAGAAGACCTGCCCCCATCGTTCAGTGCTTATTTTCCTACCCGGCACACCATCTGGACGGTTTTTATCATGGTGGTGCTGGTAACAGGTAGCCTTGCGGTTTGTGTACACACGGTTGGTTTGCCAGATTTTGCCATGCTGATACCCGACCTGGCATTTTCACTGTACACCTTGTATTTCATCGGATTCAGTTTTTTTTACCTGCTGGAAACACGCCTCAAAAGTGTTGAAATCGCAGTGCTTTCATGGGTACCCATTGTTATTACCCTGCTGGCCGAGGTATTCCAACTGGTTTCTTCAAAACAAAACGGCCTGTCCGACCCCGTTCTGAAAATGTGGCATGAAACGCTGCTATTTTCCTATAAACCGCTGCTGATTATCTCCTATTTCGTACTGATTTATTCCTGGCAATTAAAACGCATCAACCGGAAAGAAATGCTACCATCTGCCAAACCCGGCCGGCCTGCGCCGGACACCGTCAGCGCAGATGTACAGGCGGGCCGGGAACAATACCGCTTGCTGGGCCCCAAGGACTGGATGATACTGGAAGCCCTGGTGCGGGGTGAAAAAACCACGGCCATTGCAGCCGCCTACCCTGCCGATTTTCCCAACGGCGCCAAGGGGGTCGACGACCGCATTGGCGCCATTGCCCGGGAGTTTCAGTTGAGCGGGCAATCGCAAATAAAAATTGTGGTGACGGCGCTGAAGCGAGGGCTGCTGGCGTATCCTTGACAGAGGTGAGAGGTGAGAGGTGAGAAGTGAGAGATTCCCCCAAATTTCCGGTCTTTTCCCCCAAATCGACTTTTTGCGGTTTTTCCCTGCATAGGTCGGCTTCTACTTTTGAATGCAGGCGTCGGAATATCCCGGCGTCGGGTTTCAAAAGAAAAGACAGATGCCGAACAACCTTTTTCGCAGGAAAACAATCGACTCCATTTTACAGGATGCCTACAACAAAAGCGCAGATCATGAAGCGCATGGCCTCAAACGTGTATTAAGTCTGCGCGACCTTACTTTTTTCGGGATAGCAGCCATCATCGGCGCCGGAAGTTTCAGTGCGCTGGGCCCGGCCATTTACAACGGCGGCCCCGGCGTATCGATATTATTCGTATTATGTGGTATAGCCTGTGCCTTCACGGCCTTGTGCTACTCCGATTTTGCGAGCCGCATCCCGGTGGCCGGCAGTGCTTACACCTATGCATACGCATCGCTGGGTGAAATTGTGGCCTGGATCATCGGCTGGGCATTGCTCATGGAATACGCCATCGGAAATGTGTACGTGGCATTTTCCTGGAGTGATTATTTCACCTCGTTGTTGTCGAGGCTGCATGTACCCTTGCCGGAATTTCTGACCTGTAGTTACAGCGAAGCAGCCGGTAGCAGCCGCGCCGATCTCGTACGCGCCTGGGAGTCGGCGCCGCAAGTGGGTGGCCTGCGCCTGATTGTCGACCTGCCTGCATTGGTGATCAATGCACTGATTACCTGGCTAGTGTACATCGGCATCCGCGAATCGCGCAATTTCAGCAATGTAATGGTGATGATGAAATTGTCGATTATTGCCCTGATCCTGCTCATTACCGGATATTTGATTTTCCATAACGGACTCACTTACAACTGGACGCCGCCGAATGCCGCAGGCGAACACAGTTTTTTCCCCAATCAGTTCAGTGGCGTGATGAAAGCGGTGAGTGGCGTTTTTTTTGCCTACATCGGCTTCGATGCCGTGAGTATTCTGGCAGAAGAAAGCAAAAACCCGCAACGCGACCTGCCGCGCGGTATGATTTTGTCGCTGGTAATTTGCACCATTATTTACATCCTGCTGTCGCTGGCGCTCACCGGCGTAGTGCCATACGACCGCTTTATGAATGTAAACGACCCGCTGGCGTTCATTTTTGAGCCGCAAAACCTGAATATCGGCTGGATGCAGTTCATTGTTGCTGTGTGTGCGGTCATTGCCATGAGCAGTGTCATGCTGGTGATGCAAATGGGCCAGCCGCGCATCTGGATGAGCATGAGCCGCGACGGGCTGATGCCTGCTGCATTTCAAAAAATTCATCCCAAATACAAAACACCGCATATTGCCACGCTGATGACGGGCCTGGTGGTGGGCTCCATGATCGTGTTGAGCAACAGCCGCTTTGTACTCGATTTTACGAGCACAGGTACTTTGTTTGCTTTTGTGATTGTTTGTGCCGGCGTATTATTCCTGCCGCGCAAGAAAAAGACGCCCGGGCAGTTTCATATGCCTTACTGGAACGGGAAATACGTGTACCCTTTACTGGTGCTGGGTGGATTTGTGGCATTTGCCATTTTTAATTGGAGCGCACTGTTCGGCCATGTACCCACCATTCTGTTTTGGCTGATTTGCGGTGCCCTGGCAGTGCTGACTTTTTTGAAAAACCTGTCCATGATCCCCCTGATGGGGCTTACGTCCTGCCTCTACCTGCTTACGGGCATCCAGGAAAGCAACTGGAAATGGTTTTTTATCTGGTTCGGCGTAGGGCTGGTGGTGTATGGGGTGGGGAGGTTGAATCAGGATTTTAAGGATAAGAAGGATTAGAAGGATTCCCGACGAGATATCGAAATTAATAAAATTGGACTGAAAATAAGCCTTCTGGACCAATTGAAATTAATTATTGGAATTTCGACATCTCGTTGGGAATCCTTCTAATCCTTAAAATCCTGCCAATCCTGATTCATCCCTTCACCTTCCCTTTGAAAACCCCATTAATTAACCGACCTTTGCGCCCGGTTTCAGCGCAACAGATTGTTCCGCTCTCATTATTCAATCTTTTACCTTGAAAGCGATTCTCCTTCTCGAAGACGGCACCGTGTTTCACGGCAAGGCAGCCGGCAAAATCGGTACAACTACCGGTGAAATTTGTTTCAACACCGGCATGACCGGTTACCAGGAAATTTTTACAGACCCATCCTATACCGGCCAGGTGCTCGTGGCTACCAATGTCCATATAGGCAATTATGGTATTAAAAAGGATGAGGTGGAGAGTGAAAGCGTCAAGATTGCCGGATTTATCTGCCGCAATTTTAACGTGCCATTTAGCCGGCAAGTGGCCGACCAGAGCATTCAGGACTATTTCGAAGCGGAAGGGCTGGTGGCTATTCACGACCTCGACACCCGCGCCATTGTGCAGCACATCCGCGAGCGGGGCGCCCAGAACTGCATTATTTCTTCGGAAACTGACGATGTGGAAGAACTAAAAAAACGACTGGCTGCCACTCCTGGCATGGCCGGGCTCGAACTTTCCAGCCACATCACTACCCGCGAGCCTTATTTTATCGGCGATGAAAATGCAAAATACCGCATTGCCGTGATGGATTATGGGGTAAAAAAGAATATCCTGCGCTGTTTCGACGAACGCGACTGCTACCTGAAAGTTTTTCCCGCCAAAACGGATTTCAGCGAAGTAAAAGCCTGGAACCCACACGGCTATTTTTTGTCCAACGGCCCCGGCGACCCCTCCTCCATGCCTTACGCGGTGGAAAATGTAAAGAAAATGCTGGCCGATGGAAAGCCGCTGTTCGGCATTTGCCTAGGACAACAATTGCTGGCCCTGGCTGCCGGACTGCCTACCTACAAACTGCACCACGGCCACCGCGGCCTCAACCACCCGGTGAAAAATCTGGTGACCGGCCTCTCCGAAATCACCAGCCAGAACCACGGTTTTGGCGTACTCGAACAAGCCGTCTATGACAGCCCTTCTATCGTGGAGGCTACGCACCTCAATCTGAACGACCAGACTATCGAAGGTATTCGCCTGAAAAACTATCCGGCCTTCAGCGTACAATACCACCCGGAAGCCAGCCCGGGCCCGCACGATGCGCGGTATTTGTTTGATCAGTTTGTGACCCAAATGAGTTAGTTATTGGTTATCAGTTATCTGTTATCGGGGGTGGTAAGGAGACCCATTTGTACAATTTATTGGCTACTCGATAAGGCATGCTAAACAATTGTACAAATGGTCTCCTTACCACCCCTGATAACTAATAACCGATAACTGATAACACGTACAGATGGTCTCCTTATCACCCCCGATAACAGATAACTGATAACTGATAACTGATAACCAACTAACTTTTCTTAAACGCCGCAATCGCCTCTTTCGAAAACGAGGTAAGCGCCAGTCGGCCGCTGATAGCGGCACGTTCGTGCAGCAATGTATCCCAGTGATCGGTGCCCTGCCAGAATACCTTTTTGAGTTCGGCCAGCGCTTCCGGACTGTAGGAGCACAGGTTTTTGCAAAAATGGTCGAGGTAGGCGTCCAGTTGCTCTACAGTATCAAACACTTCCTGATACAGGTTGTGGGCCTTGCCCCATTCGGCTGTTTGCCATTCGGAAGGTGTAAGAGACAGTTGGGAAAATGCCGCCACACCGACTTTGCGCTCCACGGCCGGGCCGATGACAAATGGGCCGAAACCCACCGCCAGTTCACTCAACCGAAAAGTAGCATAATGTGATGCCATACAAAAATCCGTCGCAGCCGATAGCCCTACCCCGCCGCCTACGGATTTGCCATGAATACGACCCACCACGATTTTCGGGCATTTGCGCATGGCATTGATCACATTTCCAAAACCGGAAAAGAACGCCTTTCCCGTCTCGAAGTCATTGATCGCCATCAACTCGTCGAAACTGGCGCCTGCACAAAATGTCTTGTGCTCGGCGCTGCGCAATACCACAATTTTGGCAGCGGCATTTCGGCCCGCAGCCTCGAATGCCGCAGCCAGTTCTGCCAGCAAACGACTGGGCAGGCTGTTGTGGTTGGGGTGGTAAAATATAATGTGCAGGGCTCCTTCGGGTGTCAGTTCGGAGCGAACGTAGCCTTGTTGTGTAATATCCATGGGGCGAAGATAAATAAGAGTCCTGAGTCCGGAGTCGTAAGTCCTGAGTCGGGCATCGTTCGTGGAGAATGTGTATGTTGAAAATCAATCGTACCTTTCGACCAACCAATACCTGATCGCCGTCGACTCAGGACTTACGACTCAGGACTCCGGACTTATGAAAGTATCCATTCTTCAATCTTCCCTCTTTTGGGAGCATGCCGAACAAAACCGGGCCAATTTTGGCCGAAAAACGGACGAACTCATTGGCAAAACCGATCTGATCGTGTTGCCGGAAATGTTTACCACCGGCTTTTCCATGCGGGCAACCGACCTGGCGGAAACCATGACAGGCCCGACCATGGCATGGCTGGCCGGCACAGCCGAAAAAACGGGCGCAGCGGTCGTCGGAAGTTTTATTTGTACCGAAGCCGGTCAGTACTATAATCGCCTGGTGTTTATGCGGCCCGATGGAAAGTTTGATACCTATGACAAAAGACATTTATTCGGCCTGGCAGGAGAAAACGAGCATTATGCTGCCGGAAAAAATCGCCTCATTGTGGAATGGAAAGGCTGGCGAATTTGCCCGCTGATTTGTTATGATTTACGCTTCCCAGCCTGGAGCAGAAACGGCATTAGCAATTCTTTAACAAGAGAAAATTCGCCGTACGACCTGTTGATTTATGTGGCCAACTGGCCTAGTCGTCGTTCGCACCATTGGAAATCACTTTTAATGGCAAGAGCCATTGAAAATCAATCGTTTACACTTGGTGTAAATATTTTTGGAACCGATGGAACCGGTCTGGAATACAGCGGTGACTCCGCCATTATTGATTTTGGAGGACAGGTAATTTGTCAAATTTCAGGGCAGGAAGGCGCCCATACCGCCGAACTATCATTGGCAGATCAGCAGCAATACCGCCAACAATTGCCTTTTTTGCAGGATGCAGACTTTTTTACGTTGCACGAGTAACTTTTTTCCACTTTTTATTCCAAAAGCATTGTTTTTTCAAATGCATTGTTACCTTTGCCACCGGCTTGCAGCAGTTTTAACCTTTTTTTAAGGCTTCGTTATAATCCTTTCCATCCGGGAACCCTCCCCCTTCGAGCAAGCCACGAAGCCCGTTCGGCCCCCACCGAAACCAGTTTAATCTTCACCACACAGTGAACCCTTTTGATAGGGAATTTCAGGTTTTTTATTCATTGCCTGACTTGAACTGTAAACTTACACACATGATTACAATTGAACCTTCCAGTCGACCCCAAGGCCAGCTTACTCGTCCATTTGTATCACTCCTACTGCTCGTTGTTATTGCCTGCTCTTCGTTTAAGAGCATCGGCCGCCGTCCGACGGATCGTGCCGAAGACCCAGAGGCTATGCAACTTCGTTGCGACATCACCGGATATGCCCAGAATTTCCTGGGACTTCGCTACCGCTACGCAGGCATCACGCCTAAAACCGGTTTTGACTGCTCCGGATTCACCAGTTACATCCTGAAGGAATTCGACATGAAAGTGTCTTCCTGCTCCTCTTCCCAATCGCGCCAGGGCAAACGCATTTCTCTCGATGAAGTGCTGCCAGGCGACCTCGTGTTCTTCGGTCGTAAAGGCCATATCCAACACGTAGCGATGGTGGTGGAAAAAACCGTAGACGGCATCATGTGCGTACACAGCACTTGCAGCCGCGGTATTATCGTAGAGAATATTTCAACCTCCAAATACTGGAAACCTAAAATCCTGTTCGCACGCGATGTGATCAGTAGCCAAACGGCCGGCTAACAAGCGCCGTCGCAACACAACAAAACGTACCATGAGAAGGGTCGTCCCGCAGCAGCAGGATGACCCTTTTTGTTTGTGACAAGATGGCATTTCAAACAAAAGGTTTACTTTCGCCATTAGTTATTGGTTATCTGTTATCTGTTATCAGGGGTGATAACTGATAACTGATAACTGATAACCGGCAACCCATTTTCATGCCCAATCTCGACTCCAACATCGAATACCTCAAAGGCGTCGGCCCACAGCGGGCCGAAGTGCTTAAGAAGGAATTGGGTATTTTTACCTGCCGGGATCTGCTGTTTCACTTCCCGTTCCGCTACATCGACCGGACGCAGTTTCACCGCATTCGCGACATCCACAACGAAGGCGAACAAGTGCAGATTCGAGGCATTCTCCGCCGACTCGAAACGCTGGGCGAAGGCCGGGCGCGCCGTATGGTAGGAAGTCTGCGCGATGAAACGGGCGTCATGGAACTGGTGTGGTTTCAGGCCATACAGTGGCTCGAAAAATCGCTGCAAGTGGGCAAGGAATATGTGGTATTCGGGCGGGTCAATGAATTCAACGGCCGTTTCAACATTACCCACCCCGAAATGGAAGAAACCGCCGCCACAGAAAACGGCGGCGCACCGGCCCGCACCTATGATCCCGTTTACCCCAGCACCGATAAACTCACCCAGAAAGGGCTGGATGCCAAAGGGCTGCGCAAACTCCTGCGCGCCCTGATTGATCAGGTTGCACCGACAGAATTGCCTGAAAACCTGCCCGATTATCTGCTGGCACAGTACAAACTCATCGGGCGCTGGCAGGCATTGTCCAAAATACATTTTCCGGAAAACCGCGCCGAACTCGATGCCGCTACCCGCCGACTGAAATTCGAAGAACTGTTTTTCCTGCAATTGCGGTTGCTGCAAATCAGAACCCGCCGAAAAGACACCATGCGCGGTTTTGTATACAGCAAAATCGGGGAGTATTTCAACCGTTTTTTCCAGGAAAAACTGCCCTTCGAACTGACCGGCGCCCAAAAGCGCGTGCTCAAGGAAATCCGCTCCGACCTGGCTTCCGGCAAGCACATGAACCGACTGGTGCAAGGCGACGTAGGCTCGGGCAAAACCGTGGTGGCCCTGATGACCATGCTCATGGCCATCGACAACGGATTTCAGGCTACCCTGATGGCGCCTACCGAGATACTGGCCCAGCAGCATTTTGCCAATATCAGCGAACTGGTGGGCGATCTCGGCATTCAGGTGGGCTTTTTGTCGGGCACAGTAAAAGGCAAAAAGCGCGAAGCAATCCTGGCCCAACTGGCTTCCGGCGATATGCACATCGTGGTAGGCACCCATGCGCTCATCGAAGACTGGGTGAAATTTAAAAACCTCGGTATCAGTGTTATCGACGAGCAGCACCGTTTTGGCGTGGAACAACGCGCCCGCCTTTGGGCCAAAAACCCAGCAGGGCCGCCGCATGTGCTTGTGATGACTGCCACGCCCATTCCGCGCACCCTGGCCATGACGCTCTACGGTGACCTCGACGTGTCAGTGATAGACGAATTGCCGCCAGGCCGCAAACCCATCACCACCAAACACTACACCGAACACCATCGCCTGCGCGTGCAGGGATTCATGCGCGAGGAAATTGCAAAAGGTCGTCAGGTGTATGTGGTGTATCCCATGATCGAGGAAACGGAAACGATGGATCTGCAAAACCTCATGTCAGGTTTCGAAGCGCTCAGCCGCGATTTTCCTATGCCGGAATACCAGATTTCTATCGTGCATGGGAAAATGAAAGCCGCCGATAAAGACTATGAAATGCAGCGCTTTATCAAACGCGAAACGCAGATCATGGTAGCTACTACCGTCATTGAAGTGGGGGTAAATGTGCCCAACGCCTCTGTCATGGTGATTGAAAACGCCGAGCGCTTCGGGCTGTCGCAATTGCACCAGTTGCGAGGCCGCGTGGGCCGTGGCGCCGAACAGTCGTACTGCCTGCTACTCACGAGTTTCAAACTCAGCACAGAAGGCCGCGAACGCATCCGAACCATGTGCGAAACCAACGACGGCTTCGTCATTGCCGAAGTCGATCTGCGCCTCCGAGGGCCGGGCAATATTGAAGGCACACAGCAAAGCGGCATGCTGCATTTCCGCCTCGCCGATCTGGCCCGCGACGGGCAAATACTCTCCGCCGCCCGCGACATTGCCCTTGATATTCTGGAAAAAGACCCCGCGCTGGCAGCTCCGGAACATGCCCGGTTGAAACAACACCTGGCATCAGAAGCAAAAGATGCGAAAGTGTGGAGCAGGATTTCGTAAACCGCTTGGAACCTGTTATTTCCCTGCAAATTCCAGCAATCCATCCTCTTTCCACGCATCGGCCATCAACTGTACCCCCACCGGCATACCATTATCAGGATGTTGGCCCGCAGGAATGGAAATAGCCGGAATACCCGCTAGATTGGCTAGCACCGTATAAATATCAGACAGATACATGGCTACCGGATCTTCCGATTGTTCGCCAAAACGGCCCGCTACATCCGGCGCAACGGGCAACAGAATAAAGTCGTATTCTTTGAAAATTGCCTGAATGCGGTCGCGAATCAGTCGGCGCGCCTGCTGCGCCTTGGTGTAGTAAGCATCATAATAGCCGCTGCTAAGCACAAAAGTGCCGAGCAGGATGCGGCGTTTCACTTCCTCGCTAAAACCTTCACTCCGGCTGAGCACATAGGTTTCTTCCAGGTTGTGCGCATGGGGGCTTCGATAGCCATAGCGTATGCCGTCGTAGCGCGAAAGATTAGAACTGGCTTCGGCCGTGGTAAGCACGTAATAAGCCGGAATGATGTAATCGAGCAGGTCAAAACCAACCGGTTCTACCGTGTGCCCTGCCGTTTGCAGTGAGTCGATGTACTGTCGGGTAACGGCTCGTACGCCTGCATCCACACTGTCATTGTCTACTGTTTGTGGGAAAAAGGCAATACGGGCCTTTGCCGGAGCCGGCCATTTTTCGGCGGGCAAAACTGGCGCAGTGCTGTCAAAATCGTCGGGGCCTTGCATGATCTCCAGCAGCAAGGCAATATCGCCGGGATTGTGCGCCAGCACGCCTACCTGATCGAAAGAGGAACCGTACGCCAGCAACCCATGCCGCGAAATGCGGCCGTAAGTAGGTTTGAACCCCCACAACCCACAGAAACCCGCGGGTTGCCGCACCGAGCCGCCGGTATCCGTACCCAGCGCCGCAATACACGTATCTGCCTGTACCGATACGGCTGCTCCGCCGGAAGAGCCTCCGGGAATTCGTTCCGGGTCGAGGGCATTGTGTACAGGGCCATACACCGAGTTTTCGTTGGTGGAACCCATGCCAAACTGGTCGCAATTGGTACGGCCAATCAGAATAGCATCTTCTGCCAACAGGCGCTCCACTGCCGTGGCTGAATACAGCGACCGAAAGCCTTCCAGGATTTTTGCAGCGCCCGTCACCTCATGCCCCGCATAACATATATTGTCTTTGATGCTGATGACTGCGCCAAACAGCCTGCCCATGGAATCGGGATTTTCTTTCCATTTCCGGTCGAGCGCGTCGGCGCGTTCCAGCGCTTCCTCTGTCCACACTTCTACGTAGGCATTGAGTGCCTTGTTGGCTGCTGCATTTTCCAGATAATGTTCTACAATAGATCGGCAGGTACTGCTACCCGAACGAATGGCGCGCTGTATATCGCTGATGGAGTTGAATTTGGGCATTTCCGCAAAAAATGAATGATGTGCAAAGGTAGTCAACCTGCCCTGTCATGGAAGGATGGGACAACGGATAAAAAAACTTAACCCTAACTTAAACTGCTTTTTTCGTCCATCCGGGGGCGCCTGCCTGACCTTTGCAGGCGAAAATCTGTACCAAGATCATGAAACGAATTTCTAACCTCCCCCTTGCACTCCTGTGCTTTCTTCCACTTTTCCTTTCTGCCCAAACGGGTAGCATTTCCGGAAAAATCATTGACGCCAAACTGGCAGAGGGCCTGATCGGCGCTTCCATTCGCCTCGATGAGGGCGCAGGCGGAGCGGTTACCGACCTCGACGGTTTTTTCACCATCAGAAACGTGGAGCCCGGACAACACAAAATTACCATCAACTACACCGGTTATCAGGCCAAAACCATTGAAGACATTCTCGTAAAATCTTCAGAAACGGCTACTGTGGATGTGGCCATGGAAGAACCTTCAATAGGCACCACCATTTCGGAAGTGGTGGTAGTAGCCAAGGCCAGCCGCGAAAGCATGAGCGCGCTGACGATCCTGCAAAAAACAAGCCCGGTAATTGCCGATGGCATTAGTGCCGAGAGCATCAAACGCACGCCTGACCGCACGACCAGCGATGTGATTCGTCGGGTAAGTGGCGCCAGTATTCAGGACAATAAATTTGCCATTATCCGTGGCCTCAGCGACCGTTACAACATTGCCATGCTGAATGGCGCCCTGCTGAGCAGCACAGAGCCCGATCGCAAGGCGTTTTCGTTCGATCTTTTCCCATCGTCGATGCTCGACAACCTGATGATTATGAAAACGGCCAGCGCCGACCTGCCAGGTGAATTTGCCGGAGGCGCTATCCTGATCAATACCCGCGACATTCCGGATCGCAATTACCTCAGTGTAAATGTAAGTGGCGGCATCAACAATGTGACCACTTTCCAGCCTTACCTGACCAGCGCAGGCGGTAAAACCGACTGGCTCGGCCTCGACAACGGCACACGCGCACTGCCGCAGGGCTACCCTGCTTCCGATGCTTTTATCGGCGCTACCCGCCAGGAAAAAATCGGTTATTCCAAACTGTTCGACAACGACTGGGCCATCACAGAAGGTAGCAGCGCCCGCCCGAACATGGGCGTGCAACTGGCAGGTGGCCTGGTGAAAGACCTGAGTGAAAAAACGCAGTTCGGCGCTACGTTCGGCATTTCCTACAACAACAGCAACCGCCTGCAAGACGCTGACCGCTACGATTTCGACACACAAAGCCAGTTGTTCGAGTTCAACGACAAGCAATTCCGCAACAACGTACTCTGGGGCGCTCTGCTCAACACTTCGTTGAGAATCAACAACCTGCATAAAATATCCCTGCAAGGCACCTACTCTACCAATACGGACAACAGCATCACACAACGCGATGGTAGCGACTTCGAACAACAGCGCTATATCCGTGCGACGGCTATTGAATACACGGAAAACCATTTGCTCACAACCCGCCTCAGCGGCGAACATTCCCTCACAGACAGCGGCATTAAATTCAACTGGGGCGGCGGCTACAACCGCAGTTCGCGCAATGTGCCTTCGCTGCGCCGTATGTTTTACACCAAAAATTTCGATGCCGAAGAAAGCGAGCCTTTCCGCGCGTTTGTGCCGATTCAGGCCGACCCTTTCCGCAGCGGCCGTTTCTACTCCGATCTGGGCGAAGATGTGTACAATGGCAATGCCGATTTCACCTTGCCATTTGCTGTGAAAGGCTACAAACAGTCGATCAAAATCGGCGGATTGTATCAGAAAAAAGACCGCAGTTTCGATGCCCGCGTGATGGGCTGGACGCGCAAGGCCGCCGGTTTTAACAGCAGCCTGCTGTTGCTGCCACAAGACCGGATTTTTGCCGATTCCAACATCACCGACCGCGGTTTTGTAATGGGTGAAATCACCAACAAAAGCGACGCCTACCTGGCTCATTCGCAGTTGAGTGCCGCGTTTATCCTGTTCGACAATAAAATTGGTGAAAAACTTCGCGCATCTTGGGGCGTTCGGGTGGAAAATTTCCAGCAGCAAATGAACACCTACGACTACTCGCAAAACGCGGTGAACGTCGACCTGAAATCAACCGACTGGCTGCCGTCGATCAACCTGACCTACGCATTTAACGCCAAACACCAACTGCGTTTGTCGGCCTCGCAAACGGTTACACGCCCTGAATTCCGCGAGTTGTCGCCATTCGCTTTCTACGATTTCTACCTGAATGCCGGTATCATTGGCAATCCGTCCCTGACGCGCGGTACCATCAAAAACCTCGACCTGCGCTACGAATTGTACCCGGGCCAGAACCAGTTGTTCAGCGCCAGCCTGTTCTATAAAAAATTCGACAACCCGATCGAATTTACATTCAGCAGCCAGGGCGCCGGTACCCGCACCTTTACTTTCCAAAACGTGCCGGGCGCTACCAACTACGGCGCTGAACTGGAAATTCGCAAAAACCTGGCTTTCATCGATGAACGCCTCGACAACCTGACGATTTTTGCCAACGGCGCACTCATCCGCTCTACCATCGACCTGTCGAATACCGCTTCGTACGACACCACTCGTGCCCTGCAAGGCCAGTCGCCCTACATCATCAATGCAGGTGTTACCTGGACGTTGCCCGACTGGGGCCTCGCTACCACACTGGTATACAATGTCATCGGCGATCGCGTAGCGCAAGTCGGCACAGTTGGCTACGCCGATGTGTACGAACGCCACCGCAACCTGCTCGATTTCCAGTTGAGCAAACGTTTCGGCGACCGCGGAGAGGTAAAACTGACCTGGAGCGACATCCTGCGCCCGTATTTCCTGTACTACCAGGACAACGACTCCAACCACCGCTACAACGAAGACAAGGATAATATCATGCAGCGCATCAACTACGGCAGCACGGTGACGCTGAGCCTGGGATACCGGTTTTAAGGTTATCAGTTATCTGTTATTGGTTATCGGGGGAGTTGAATCAGGATTTATGGGATTTTAAGAATTAGAAGAATGCTCTACTGGATGTCGAAATTAATAAAATCAGAGCGTAAACATGCCACAGATCAATTTGAATTAATCTGTTGAATTTCGACATCCCGTTGAGCATCCTTCTAATCCTTAAAATCCCAAAAATCCTGATTCTCCCTCCCTGATAACCGATAACCAACAAAGAATTTGGATACAGATTTCAGTAGTTTAAAGGTTAGGAATTTTAACTACGGAGGCCCGGGCGACGAAAGTTGTCCGGGTTTTTTAAGTCCTGAGTCCTAAGTCCTGAGTCCTAAGTCCGTAGAGTACACGTTGTTACTCTTGAAATTTGTTATGATAGATTACCAAGCGTAACAACGTGTACTCTACGGACTTAGGACTTAGGACTTACGACTCAGGACTGTCTTCAGGACTTCTCTATCTTTGCAGCATGCTTCCTTTCGAAATCATCTACGACGACGAACACATCATCGCCATTAATAAGCCACCAGGAATACTGGTACACAGGAGCCGCCTGAGCGAAGACAAAGTGTTTGTGCTGCAATTGTTGCGCGACCAGATAGGGCAACGACTTTTCCCGGCGCATCGCCTCGACCGCGCTACTTCGGGTGTATTGCTGTTTGGAAAAACAACAGAAGCAGCAGCGGCGCTGGGCGTGCAGTTTATGGACAAGTCGCTCGACAAAAAATACATCGCCATTGTGCGCGGGTTTGTGCCGGAACAAGACACCGTAAATTATCCGCTGGCCGACGAAGAATCAGGGAAAGGACTGGTGGATGCCGTAACGCATTACAAACGCATTCAGCAAGTTACCTGCGACATGGCCATCGGCCTGCGCTACCCCACTGCACGCTTTTCGCTGGTGGAAGTAATGCCCGAAACGGGGCGTCGGCACCAGATTCGCAAGCATTTTGCCCACCTGCGCCACCCCATCATCGGCGACCCACGCCACGGCGATGTGAAACACAACAAATATTTCCGTGAACAATTCGGTATCACCCGCTTGTTGTTGCATGCGCAGCAATTGTCGGTCCAACACCCGGATACTGGCGAACTCCTATTGCTGGAAGCGGCGCCGGATGCGGAGTTTGTGCGGGCGCGACACCTGATTTTTAGTGATTAGTGGTGAATCAACTTAGTTTCTAAGAAGTTGTTTGAGTTAATTTGTCGAGGGCAGAAAGAGCGGATTTTGTTGGCAGGCAAGGCTTATTTTGGAGGGAATAGCCGAAGGCTATTGCCGAGAAAATAGCCGCAGCATGCCGACAAAAGACGGTTTTCTGCTCCGATAAAATTAACTCAAACAACTTCTAAAAAATCAGCGGCTAAATTGGTTCACCACTAGCGCATTTTGCCTCTTGCCGCTTGTATTTTTGCCCTTTGATGTACAAAACATGGCAGTAAAAACCTTTTTCTGTATCGATGCCCACACCTGCGGCAATCCTGTGCGACTCGTTGCCGGAGGTGGCCCTTTGCTGGAAGGCGCCAATATGAGTGAAAAACGCCAGCATTTCCTGCGCGAATACGACTGGATTCGGCGTGGCCTCATGTTCGAGCCGCGTGGGCATGACATGATGAGTGGCAGCATTCTTTACCCGCCACACGATCCTGCCAACGATATTGCGGTGTTGTTTATCGAAACCAGCGGCTGCCTGCCCATGTGCGGCCACGGACTGATTGGTACAGTCACCATTGCCATTGAGCAGGGACTGGTGTCGCCCGCAACACCGGGCCGATTGCGGGTGGAAACGCCCGCAGGCTTGATAAACGTACAGTATGTGCAGGAAGGTAAAAAGGTGAAATCGGTCAGGCTTACCAATATCGCGGCGTATCTGGCTGCCGAAAAAATCGAGGTAGAATGCCCCGATCTTGGCATGTTGCAGGTAGATGTAGCGTATGGAGGCAATTTTTATGCAATTGTAGATCCACAGCCGAATTTTAAGGGCTTGCAACATTTCCGGGCCGAGCAACTGATTGCCTGGAGCCGGGCACTGCGCGAACGCATCAATGAAGGCCATTCATTTGTGCATCCCGACAACCCTACCATTCGGGGCTTGAGCCATATTTTGTGGACGGGCGAGCCCCTGGATGCAGGTTCGACGGCCAGAAATGCCGTTTTTTATGGCGACAAAGCCATCGACCGCTCTCCCTGCGGCACCGGCACGAGCGCGCGCATGGCGCAGTGGTATGTACAGGGCCGACTACGCCCGGGGCAGGAATTTGTACACGAAAGCATCATTGGTTCCCGTTTTATCGGCCGCATTGAGGAAGAAACAAGCGTGGCTGGTCGGCCTGCCATTCGGCCATCCATTGAAGGCTGGGCGATGGTAACCGGGTACAACACGATTATGCTGGACGACGACGACCCGTATGTACACGGATTTCAGGTTATTTAAATGAAAAAATATGACGCAGGTACAGGCTTTTGAATTCAGTCCGTTTGCAGAAAACACCTATATAGTATACGACGACACGGGCGAATGCGCCATTTTTGATCCGGGTTGCTTTACAGAAGCCGAACGACAGACGCTGGCAGGTTTTATCCGCGAAAAGAACCTGCGGCCGGTGCGGCTCATCAATACGCATTGCCACCTCGACCACGTTTTTGGCAATGCATTCGCAGCACGCACCTGGGGCCTGACGCTGGAAGCGCACGCCGAGGAAGTTTTTTTTCTGGAACGTTTTCCCATGACCTGCCAGATGTATGGCATCGTCGGGGCCGAAGAATCGCCCATGCCTGGGAAATTTTTGCAAGGCGGCGATACCGTCCAGTTTGGCAACACTCGATTCGATATTCTTTTTACCCCCGGGCACTCGCCGGCAAGCCTGTCGTTTTATTGCAAGGAAGCCGAATTCGTACTGGCTGGGGATGTACTTTTTATGGAAAGTATCGGCCGCACCGACCTACCTGGGGGCAACATGGAAACCTTGCTACAAAGCATTCGTAGTCAATTGTTTACATTACCCGATCACACGGTGGTTTACCCTGGCCACGGCCCTGCTACCACCATCAGGCATGAAAAAGAGTACAACCCTTTTTTGTAAGAATTGTATAGATTTGATCCTTTTGCAACGGTTCCTGGCTCGAAATGAATTATTTACCTGCATACCGGCTCAAAATTTACCGCAACTTCAAGGCCATAGAAGCGGTGGATTTTCATGGTATTGTGCGGTATTATGAACGTTACGAACAGGATATTCATCAACTCGATTTCGAGGAGTATTTTGATTGCCTGGCTTCCTATACACAAGCCTTGTACGAAATTGGCGACTACCGCAAGCACCTGGTCATGTGTGATTTTCTGCTGGAAACCATCATTATTCAGAATGTGGAAACCTGGGGCGGCGAAGACCTGTATACCAGAACCTTGCTGGCAAAAGCCACTTCGCAGTACTACGAACAGGAGTACCAATCGGCCGAACACATTTTAATGGAATTTGTCAAAATCACTCCCGAGAATACCCTACCGGCACAAAAACTGTGGAAAAAATGTCTGTTGTGCCAAAAACCTGTCTGGCTCATGCGTATACGCGCACTGGGGGTGGGGATTTTGCTTTTTACAGCCCTCTTTATTGCCATTGAAATATTTGTAGTAGCCCCTTTTTTCAGCGAATACCATGCACGCGTACAGCAGGCACATAATGTACTGCTTGTGCTGGGGTTATTCATCCTGTTTGCCGGAGAACTTCGGCATATATGGATTTGTCATCATTCCGTGAATCGTTTTGTCCAGCACGCACGACAAAAAAAATCCGCCTGAACACCGACGCCTTCATCTGATAGAACCATGGATATTAAAGAACGCATACTGGAACTTGCCCGCCAATACCACCCGTACAGCATCGAGCAGCGCCGATACCTGCACCAACACCCGGAATTGTCGTTCGAAGAAATAGAAACCAGCCGTTACATCGCCGCACAACTGCGCGATGCGGGCATCGAGCATCGGCAGGGCGTGGGCGGGCATGGCATTGTTGCCCTTGTAAAAGGCCGCCAGCCCAATAAACGTGTGGTGGCGTTGCGCGCCGATATGGACGCGCTACCGATACAGGAAGCCAACAATGTGCCGTATAAAAGTCAGCACAATGGTGTCATGCATGCATGCGGACACGATGTTCATTCGGCTTCATTGCTCGGTGTGGCTCGTATCCTGCACGACCTGCGCGACTCATTTGAGGGCAGTATCAAATGTATTTTTCAACCTGGCGAAGAAAGGCTCCCCGGCGGGGCATCCATTATGATCAAAGACGGCGTACTGGAAAAGCCTAAACCAGCAAGCATTTTTGCCCAGCACGTACATCCGCCGCTCCGTGCAGGTATGGTTGGATTCAGAGCCGGTATCTACATGGCTTCTTCCGACGAATTGTTTGTCACCGTAAAAGGGAAAGGCGGGCATGGCGCTATGCCACACGAATGTATTGACCCAATCGTCATCACGTCGCAGATCGTGCTGGCTCTCCAGCAAATCATCAGCCGCTATTGTGATCCGGCTATTCCGGCAGTATTGACTTTTGGTAAAATCAACTCAACCGGTGGCGCTACCAATGTCATCCCCAATGAAGTAAAATTGGAGGGCACTTTCCGCACTATGAATGAGAAATGGCGGAACGAAGCCCACAAACGCATGAAAAAAATGGCGGAAAGCATCGCCAAAAGTATGGGTGGCGCTTGCGAATTCAATATTGTCCGGGGCTATCCAGTATTGCACAACCACCCGGAATTGACCGCCCGTGCAAAAAAATGGGCCATCGAATTGCTGGGGAAAGACCGCGTAGCCGACCTGCCACTCCGAATGACCTCCGAAGATTTTTCTTATTTCGCGCAAGCCATGCCCGCCTGTTTTTATCGGCTGGGCACCAGCAATCCGGAGCGCGGCATCCAGTCGGCCCTGCACACCAGTACTTTCGATATTGATGAAAAAGCACTGGAAACGGGATTGGGGCTGATGAGTTGGCTGGCCCTGATGGAAGTCGTGAGTCCTAAGTCCTGAGTCCTAAGTCCGTAGAGTACACCTTATTACCTTCGGCGTTACTGAATATCAATACCAAGAGTAGTAAGGTGTACTCTACGGACTTAGGACTCAGGACTCAGGACTTACGACTCAGTAGGCCCCACACCAGCCACGCCACCCGCCCGTCGTGCCAGAAATTGTTGAAAAGGGCGTGGATGAAAAATGTAAGCAGGGCGAAAGTAACAGCCAGTGCCAGCCATTGTTGCTCCTTGGAAGGTGCAGAATGCCAGGCTTGGATACCCGTAACCGCTGCTGCTATGATAAGTAGAGCCCGCCACAACAACCCCGGCCACCCCGTTTCGGCCAGCGCCTGAAAGTACTCCGAATGCGCGCCGCCGCCACGCCCCATCTGGTCGGGCCGCAGGTCCCGGGCTGGGTCTGTAATGCTAATGCGGGTCATTTCTTCCGGTTGCTGAAAAGACAGGTATTGAAATTGAAACGTTCCGGGCCCCCATCCCGTGAGTGGCCGCTGTTCGGCCATGCGCCAGGCACAGGCATACCGATTGAGGCGTTCGAGGGAAGAAACATCCCTGTCTATTTTTTCCTTAAAAAATGGAAGTAGCGCTACAATTACCCCTGCACCAGCAACATAGACCAGCCCTGCCACACTTCTTTTTTTCATAAACACCGCCGGCGCCAGACATCCGAATGCAAGTGCCAAAGAGAGCCACGCCGCCCGGCAAGAAGCCAATATAAGAGCAGCAATAAACAATATGGTGAAAAAGCAGGCCACACGTGGCCTGAATACGATCCACACAATGGGTAACAACATCACCAGCACGGCGCTATACAGGGTATGATCGGGGAAAAAAGGCAACGTCGCGAGCATAGACTGGTCGGCCCGAAAATGGTAGAACGCATGGTGCCCCATTATAAAAACGACCACGCCTGCCATCGAAATAGTAAATAATGCCAGCAATCGTAGCCGCCAGGTGCTAAAACCCGAAAGTCCGATAAAAAACACAAAAAACTGTCCGGTTTCCACAACCCAGTATTTCAGAGAAACCAGCGGCATCGAAGAAAAAAACACACAGACACTCAGCCACAACCACCACAGCAGTGCCAGCCGGGAAATGCTGTCTGTCGGGAAAAACGATTTCCTGGCGCCGGCGTTTTTCCAAAGATACCAGACCAGGCCTATGCCTGCTGCCATGGTGAACACCTCCGACGGAAGCCGGATCAGTCCCATGTCGCCCAAGGTTACTTCCACAGACCACGGCAAAAAAAAAGTCAGCAAGGCATACAGGAAGAATAACCAGCCTGGGGCTGCTGAACTTACTTCAGGCTTTTGAGAGATGCTTGCCCACTCACTTACCCATTTGTCATAGTAAACTGACAGAGCAGCGACCAACTTTTTTAATCGTTTCTTCATCTTGAATGCATTCATTCGGAACAAGTGCTTGTCATTGGTCTTAAAGCACAAATTTGAGGCATTTTTACTCAAAAACACAGCCTGAGACTGAATGAACAAACTGTAAACATCTTTCAAATTTTACTGAAAAATGTTTTTTTGTAGATTTTGTCAAAATAACATAAATATTTGATTGTCAATTTTTTACGAACAAAAACCGTGTTTCAACATTTAATTTTGCTAATTATTAGCATTTTTTTGTTGAACTAGTATTTGGATTGAGTTAAACAAGTTTGTAACTTTGAGGCATCAAATTAAATAAACAAGGAGGCAGCCATGACACCCATGGAATTCAATACCAAACTGAATACGTTGACGACGCTACTACACTCCTTCGCCTATAACCTGACGAAGAATGTGGAGGATGCCAAGGACTTGTATCAGGAGACCGCTTATCGTGCTTTGTTCAACCGCGATAAGTTCCAGCCGGACACGAACTTTAAAGCGTGGATGTTTACGATCATGAAAAACATCTTCATCAACAACTACCGCAAAAAAGTTAAGTCCAATACGATTCTGGATACCACCGACAACCAGTACTACCTCAATTCCGGCAGCCATGCTACCAACAATGCAGCGGAAGGCGGAATTATGCTGAAAGAACTGAATGCCATGGTATCATCGCTCGACGACAGCATTCGCGTGCCCTTCCTGATGCATTTCGAAGGATTCAAATACCAGGAAATTGCTGACGAACTGGAACTGCCGCTGGGTACCGTAAAAAGCCGGATATTTTTCGCCCGCAAGGAACTGAAAGATAAAATCCTTTCTAATTACGGTTTCCACCCGAACTAAGGTTTAGCAGGTGCGCCTACAACGATCCCGAATTTTTCACTCGTGAAAAATTCGGGATTTTTTTTGCGAAAGTGGTTTGGGGGATGAATCAGGATTTTGAGGATTTAAAGGATTAGAAGGATTCCTACCTCGATGTCGAAATTAACAAAATTTGATTCGAAATAAACCCACTTGTAGCGTATTCAATTAATTGGAAGAATTTCGACATCGAGGTAGGAATCCTTCTAATCCTTTAAATCCTCAAAATCCTGATTCTCCCCTCCCTCACAAACTCCGCGTCCTCCCGCCATCTACCGGCAAGTTGATGCCATTGATATATGCCGCCGCCGGGCTGGCCAGGAATGCCACGGCCGCAGCCACTTCGGCAGGTGCAGCAAAACGTCGGGCCGGCACATGGCTTTTAAACTGTTGTTCTACAGCCTCTTGTGAAAGTCCTGAAGCGGCAGCGCGTTTTTCTATGATTTCTGTCAGCCGCCCTGTAAGCGTGTAGCCAGGTAGTACATTATTCACCGTAATACCAAACTGCGCGGTTTCATTGGCCCATGTTTTTGCCCAGCCAGCCACTGCCCAGCGCGTGGTATTGGAAACGCCCAGGTTGTCGAGCGGTTCCTTTACCGAGGTACTGATGATGTTAATGATGCGACCAAATCCCACATTTTTCATACCGGGCAACACAGCCTGCGCCAATAAGTGATTGCACAACAAATGATTGTGCCAGGCCTGCACAAATGCCGCCTCAGTCGCCTCTGTAATAGGGCCTCCGGGCGGGCCACCAGTGTTGTTCACCAGGATGTGTATTTCCTGCTGCGCCAGTAGTGCCTGTACTTTTTGCTGCAAATCGGCACTGTTCGAAAAATCGACCGCCAGATAGCCGTGTACTTGCCCCTGGCTGGTGTCCATTGATCGTACTGCCTCTTGCAACGTACTTTCCGTACGCGCCATCAGGGTTACGTTGGCGCCAAGCGCCGCCAGTTCAGTTGCTACCGCCCGGCCGATTCCGGCACTGGCGCCGCCTACTAGGGCATTTTTGTGAAGTAGAGATAGATTCATGGTGGAAAAGAGTCCTGAGTCGTGAGTCCTGAGTCCTAAGTCCGTAGCGTACACCGTACTACTCTTGGCATTGATATTCAGGAATGCCGAAGGTAACAAGGTGTACACTACGGACTTAGGACTCACGACTTAGGACTTTAAAATGAGTTTTAATACGTGTTCCATTCGTTCCACCGCTTTCGAAAAATCCTGGTCGCGGGATTGCAGTCGGCGGCCTTTAAATATGGTTTCATGTTTGAGGGCGTCTGAAAGATCAAAGAGGCATTCTCCAATGGAAGCGGAAGGTTCGGAAAAAGAAAAAATATTGGCAGCCACCCCTCTTTTGAGCAAGTCGACCAAAAAAGCAAGTTCAAGGGCCTTGATTTCTTCTTGCGCCGTTTCTAGTGCCTGTGCCAGCACAGGGGCATCTTGTGGCAAGGAGGTCAGGTGTTGCACTTCCGGTGCGCGCCGAATACGTTCGGTCAGGAAAAACCGTATTTGGCGGCGAACGTCCGGAAATGCCTGCGTTTTTGTTTTCAGGTCGGCCACGAAAGCCTGTGCATCCGACAAAAATACGGCCGCAAATATCTCTTCCTTGTTTTTAAAATAGTAATACAAACTGGCTTTGTTGAGGCCGGCACGGCGGCCGATATCGTCAAGCGTTGTTTTATCAAAACCATATCGTGCAAAACACTCACTTCCGGCATGTAAGATAAGGTCCTTCTTCGGGTTGTTTTTCATGTCGTGGGTTTACTTCAAATTTTTCTGTATTTTTAAAACAAGGCCAAAGATAATTTGAAAACCCTTGTACAAGCAGCGTAATAGCCTTGTTTTAAGACGTACAGGCGACACTTTTGCAGCGTTTTTCAAAAAAAAACTGTTTTAAACTGCAAACATTCGTTTCATCCATTGTTCCATCCTGTAAGTGTGGCTTGACGCGTCTGAAAATTCGGGCTGTATCACAAACTTTTGTATTGGAACTCCTTCGGATTTCATGCGTAAATCAACTACATTTGCCGACTTTTTAATGAATTTCATTCCACCTGTTGAATCGCAGATTTTTTCGGTGTATGCATAATGGCCGTTGGCAAAATTTGGGATTCAATCATTATTTTGTTTGAAAGATGATCTTTGACCTGAAAATGATCCGGGAATTCTACAAGAATTTCCCCGTCCGTGTAGACGAAGCGAAAGCAAAACTCAAACGCCCGCTTACGCTGTCTGAAAAAATCCTCTTTGCTCACTTGCACTCCGACAACCCACTGGCCGATTACCAGCGCGGTTCGGATTATGTGTTTTTTCAGGTAGACCGTGTTGCCATGCAGGATGCTACGGCTCAAATGGCCCTGCTTCAGTTCATGACCTGCGGCCGCAAAAAAGTGGCTGTTCCCAGCACTGTTCACTGCGACCACCTGATTACCGCCGAAGTAGGCGCTGAAAAAGACATGGTGGTAGCCCTGAACAAGAACAAGGAAGTATTCGACTTTCTGTCTACCGTTTCCCAGAAATACGGCATCGGATTCTGGAAACCGGGCGCAGGTATCATTCACCAGATCGTACTCGAAAACTACGCCTTCCCGGGCGGTATGATGATCGGTACCGACTCGCACACCGTAAACGCCGGCGGCCTCGGTATGGTAGCCATCGGTGTTGGTGGCGCCGACGCCGTAGACGCCATGAGCGGCATGGCCTGGGAACTGCAAATGCCTAAACTGATCGGCGTAAAACTCACCGGCAAACTGCGCGGCTGGGCTTCTCCCAAAGACGTGATCCTGAAAGTAGCAGGTATCCTGACCGTAAAAGGTGGTACCGGCGCTATCGTGGAATATTTCGGCCCTGGCGCACAAAGCATGAGCGCTACAGGTAAAGGCACCATTTGTAATATGGGCGCCGAAATCGGCGCTACCACGTCCACATTCGGCTACGACAAAAGCATGGCGCGCTACCTGAAAGCCACCGGCCGTAGCAAAGTAGCCAATATGTGCAACAAGGTAGCATCTTACCTCACCGGCGATGCCGAATGCTATGCCAATCCGGAGAAATATTTCGACCAGGTGATCGAAATCGACCTGTCGAAACTGGAGCCGCACATCAACGGACCATTTACGCCCGACCTGGCATGGCCGCTGTCCAAATTTGCCGCTGCCGTTAAAAAGAACAAGTACCCGGCCAAACTGGAAGTGGGCCTCATCGGCTCCTGCACCAACTCCAGTTATGAAGACCTCACCCGCGCTGCATCTGTGGCACGCCAGGCCCGTGAGAAAAACCTGGAGGTAAAAGCAGAATTTACCATCACACCGGGTTCCGAACTGATTCGTTATACCGCCCACCGCGACGGACTGCTCGACGATTTTAACAACATCGGTGGCGTGGTAATGGCCAATGCCTGCGGCCCTTGCATCGGTCAGTGGGCACGCCACATGGACGACATGAAGCGCCCGAACTCGATCATGACCTCGTTCAACCGCAACTTTACCAGCCGGAATGATGGCAACCCGAATACCCACGCATTCGTGGCATCACCCGAAATCGTAACCGCATTCGCCATCGCCGGCGACCTGACTTTCAACCCGAAAAAAGGCCTGCTGATAAACCGCAAAGGCGAATCCGTCAAACTCGACCCGCCCAAAGGCATCGAACTGCCCAAAGCAGGTTTCGCTGTGGAAGACGCCGGTTACATCGCACCGGCCAAAGGCGCTATCAAAGTAGCCGTAGATAAAAACTCGGAACGCCTGCAACTGCTCAAGCCGTTCAAACCTATTCAGAACGACGAACTGCAAAACATGCGCGTGCTGATCAAGGCAAAAGGCAAATGTACCACCGACCACATTTCCATGGCCGGCCCCTGGCTCAAATACCGCGGTCACCTGGAAAATATTTCCAACAACTGCTACATCGGCGCTGAAAACGCTTTCAACGGCGAACGCAACAAGGTGCTCAACTTCGAATCGGGCCAGTACATGGAAGTGCCTGCTTCGGCGCGTCTGTATCAGAAAAAAGGAATCAGCACCATCATTTTCGGGGAAGAAAACCTCGGCGAAGGCTCCAGCCGCGAACACGCCGCTATGGAACCACGCTACCTCGGTGTGAAAGCAGTGGTGGTAAAATCCTTTGCGCGCATTCACCAGACCAACCTGAAAAAACAGGGTATGCTGGCGCTGACTTTTGCCAATCCGGCCGACTACGACAAGGTGCGTCAGGACGACCAGGTGAGCATCCTCGGTTTTCAGTCGTTCGCACCGGGTCGCCAACTGACCATCGTGCTGCACCACAGCGACGGTACGCAGGAGCAATTTGCGGTCAATCACACGTACAATGACCAACAGATCGAGTGGGTACATGCCGGTTCGGCGCTCAACAAAATCCGCAAGGATTTTGGCGTCAAATAAGCAGCCTCGTTTATCTCGTTGAATAAATCATTCCCGAATACCTGATGGGTGTTCGGGAATTTTTTATGCCCGATAGCGCAGGCTCAAGAAGTTTATTCGATTTTAGCGGCCTGTAAAAACCAACATCTACAGATCACAGTCAACCGATATCAAAAAGATGAAACAAAAAATACGCATGGGTATGGTCGGCGGCGGCGCGGGCGCCTTTATCGGCGCCGTACACCGCATGGCTGCCGCCCTCGATGGCGAAATTGAACTCGTTTGCGGCGCTTTCAGCAGCGACCCCGAACGCTCCCGCGCATCGGGCGCCCAGTTGTGCCTGCCGCCCGAACGCTGCTACGGCACTTTTCAGGAAATGATCAAAGCCGAAAAAAGGCTCAAACCTGAAAAACGCATGCAGATTGTCAGCATCGTAACGCCCAACCACGTGCACTTCGCGCCAGCAAAAATGGCCCTCGAAAACGGCTTCCATGTCATTTGCGACAAACCGTTGGCCTTCAATATGAAAGAAGCCCTCGCGCTGGAAAAAATTGTAGAAAAAACCGGACTCCTATTTGCCCTCACGCACAACTATACGGGCTACCCGATGGTGAAACAGGCCCGCCAGATGATTCGCCATGGTGAACTCGGCAAAATCCGAAAAGTAGTGGTCGAGTACCCGCAGGGCTGGCTCAGCACGAAAGCCGAAGACACCGGCTCCAAACAAGCCGCCTGGCGTACCGATCCGCAGCGCAGCGGCATCGCGGGTGCTATGGGCGACATCGGTACACACGCTGAAAACCTGGCGGAGTACATCACCGGACTACACATCACCGAACTCTGTGCCGACATCAGCACGTTCGTACCCGGTCGCCTGCTCGATGACGACGGCAATGTACTGCTACATTTCAACAATGGCGCAAAAGGTATTCTGCATGCCAGCCAGATTTCTGCCGGCGAGGAAAACAACCTCAACATCCGCGTGTATGGTGAAAAAGGTGGCCTGGAGTGGCGTCAAATGGAACCTAATACACTGATTGTCAAGTGGCTCGACAAGCAGACACAGATTTTCCGCACCGGTATCGCGCCGTTGTATCAGGAATCGCTGGCGCATACGCGCATCCCGGGCGGTCACCCGGAAGGATACCTGGAGGCTTTTGCCAATATCTATCGCAATTTTGCCTACTGTGTGCGCGCCCGCCTGGAAGGCAAGGAGCCCGATCCGGTTTATAAGGATTTTCCCAGTGTGCAGGATGGCGTGCGCGGCATGAAATTTATTGAAAAAGTAATCGCCAGCGGAAAGAGCAAGAGTAAGTGGGTGGCGATGTAATTACAAGGTGACTCATCCCGAATTTTGGTCAAGGCCAGGATTCGGGATTTTTTTGTGGCTATTTCCCGCAGAGATTAATTCCCGTAGAGTAATTTCCCGCAGAACTCGCAGAATACACGCAGATTTCCGCAGAACGTAGAGTACACATTATTAGAAAAGCAGGTGTACGCTACGTTCTGCGGAAATCTGCGTGTATTCTGCGAGTTCTGCGGGAAACTACTCTACGGTATAATCTGCGGGAAAATACTCTGCGGAAAATAACGCTATTGTAATCAATCTGTTTCAGGCCGAAAAATTCGGGATGACTCATGTTTTTTTATGTGAGCGTCAATGCTGCACCATCAACTTTTCCCGGAAGATTTTCCCTTGCCTATCCTGACACTCCACGAGATACAACCCGGAAGGCCAGTTTTCTACCTGCAAGGACAGATTTGACTGTATCGCAGCATCCATCATCATTTTGCCCGTTGCAGCATAAATGCGGCATTGTCCGAACGTATCGTCCGGAAAAGCAATTTGAACCAGCCCGCCGGAAGGATTTGGACGGATGGAAATGCCGCCGAACAGTCCCGGCTCATCCGTGGCGACCACTCCTGTGTACATTTTAGCCAGCCACAATCCGTTGCCGTTGTAATTCTCGGAGCCGAAAGAGCCGCCATTTTCAAAAACGCCGCCCACGATCATATTGCCTTCCCCATCGGGCGCCATCATAGAGCCGAAATAGATATTGTCGATGCGTTCACAGCCGCTGCCACCGACATTGCCAAAAATGGGGGAAGGCAACCCGCCTCCATTGCCCACGATGACAGCATCGAGGCATCCATTGTTGTTCAGGGAGCCCAGGTTGGGTACCGACAATTGCTCACCGGATAATCCGCCCATAAAAAGAGAATTGGGAGGCCCCAGGGTCAGGGTGTTGGCTGGAAGTGCCGCTGTGGTATGAGGGATAATATTCCCCACACCCGTAGAGCCATCCGGCGACATCAATAACAAGGCCGAGGTTCGTTCAGAGGACGAGGTGTGCAAAGTATTGCCTGATTTGTCTTTCAGTGTGCCTGAAAATGTACACGCAGCAAACACATTGTAGGCTGGGCCGACTGCGATGTCGAATATTTCCACAAATGGATCGGAATTGACGGAGTGTATGTAGGAGGGCTGACCAGCAGCCGTATACACCAATACAAACCGATTTTCTGTGGCAGCGCTGTTGACGATTGCACCGTTGCCAAAATTAATCATGCCTGCGCCATGGTGGCCCGACATTGCGATCCGCTCACCGTCAGGCGATACCTCTATTGCCTGAGTGGTTGGCACCAGTGTATTATCGGCCGGGAAACCAATCCAGTTGCTGTTTCCATTGGGATAGTAAGCCGCCAGGAAAAAACCCTGCGTGGTGAGTCCGCCGATATTGCCACCGCCTTGCAGCCACAACTCGGTTCCGGTGTAAGAACCTGTGAGGTAGTGGCGGCCCAAGGAATCGGCAGCCACGCCGGCCAGGTGCAATTGTTCGCCAAGTTTGGCGCGGATGTTTTTCTGAAATACAAGATTGCCGGAAGGGTCAAATTTGAGTAGAAATCCTTCCTGACAAGCATTCGCGCAACTACGTGTGACGATCACATTGTTACCAAAATCAACTGAATTGGAAACGTAATCGCCACACCAATAGACACCTCCGGCGCCATCCGTGGCGATTTTGGAGGCATGATGAAAGGTGTTCGCATCCGCCGGGCTGGCTGGCGAGCCTTTTTTAGCCCAGAGGGGTGTGCCATCGTAGCCATATTTTGCCAGAAAAAGCGTAGGGTCGCTTCCATTGCCACTAAGAGAAACGCCCGAACCGAAGTTGAGTTGGCCTACAAACTCGCCTGTGATGTAAGTATTGCCGAATGGGTCGGTTTCCAGATCGGTAATGGCGGCTTGAAGGGGTGATGTCGGGGTGGCGCCGAAGACGGGTTTTACCCAGTCGAAAGCAGGCGCTGATTGTGCCCACAGGCAGGAGGCGCTGCTGAGCAGCAAAGCAGAAATCAGGTTGAATTTGTTCATGTTGTCTTTTTGGATTGAGAGTGAGTGAGTAATCGTTTTTCTGGTTAAATATCTACTTTTTGATTGAATTTGATAGAAAAATGGAATAAAAAAACCCGAATCCCTTCCGGTCGGAAAGAATTCGGGTCGATATACCGAGAAGTATCGGATAGTTACAAGTCTTTGAGTTCGCCGACGAGTTTTTGCAAGGTGTCCTTTGCGTCTCCGAACAACATCTTCGTTTTGGGCAGGAAAAACAGTTCGTTTTCGATACCTGCATAACCTGCACGCATACTGCGTTTGAGTACGATGGTGCTTTTGGCGTCCCACACTTTCAGTACCGGCATGCCGTAAATGGGGCTGCCCGGGTCGTTTTCTGCGGCTGGGTTCACCACGTCGTTGGCGCCTACTACGATCACCACATCGGTGTTGGACATGCCTGGGTTGGCCTCTTCCATTTCCACCAATTTCGGGTATGGTACGTCGGCTTCTGCGAGCAATACGTTCATGTGGCCCGGCATACGGCCTGCTACGGGGTGAATGGCATAGATGACTTCCACCCCTTTTTCTTCCAGTTTTTTCTCCAGTTCATGGCAGATGTGCTGCGCCTGTGCCACCGCCAGGCCATAACCCGGTACGATGCACACCTTTCCAGCATAGGCGCACAAAATGGCCGTATCGGTCAGGGTGATTTCGCGCACCGTCTGGTCGCCCGAGGCAGCCTTGCTGGAAGCGGAGCCTCCAAAAGAACCGATAATTACATTGAGCAACGAGCGGTTCATGGCCTTGCACATCAGCACCGTGAGGATGGTACCCGCCGAACCGACGAGAATACCGCCGGTGAGCATCACCTGGTTGCCATACAAGAAACCGCCGAAAGCCGCTGCCATACCTGTAAAGGAGTTGAGCAGCGAAATCACGACAGGCATATCCGCGCCGCCAATAGGCATCACGAACAACACGCCATAGAGGAATGAAAGACCAAGGAGAATCCAGAGCGCTGAATGGCCAAAAGTTTCCGGAGTAAGTACCGACATGGCAGTCACCACGGCGATCAGCGCCAGCAAGGCCAGATTGAGATACGTCAGGTAACGACCTCCCAGGTCTTTGATTTTTTCATCCAGTTTGCCGTACGCCACGATACTGCCGCTAAACGACACGGTACCGATGACCAGTCCGAGGAATACGATGAGCAGATACCCTGCCGAGCCTTCTGGGTGGCTGTGGTATTCTACGAGCGAAATGATGGCCGCACAAGCGCCACCCATACCATTGAAAAAAGAAACCATTTGTGGCATGGCTGTCATTTTCACCTTCATAGCCATCAGCCAGCCTACTACGGTGCCGATGCCCATGGCCGCCAGAATCCACGGAATGTTGCCGATGGGAGCGCCTTCTTTTTCATGAAATAATATGGTACCGGCAATAGCAAGCGCCATACCTGCCGCTGCCACCAGGTTGCCCTTGCGGGCGCGGTCGGGGCTGGCCAGCATCTTGAGGCCGAGAATAAAGGTGATGGAGCCTATCAGATAAGATAGTTCGAGTAGGAATTTAGACATTGTAGGATTACTTCTTTTTCTTAAACATTTCCAGCATACGATTGGTGACGACAAAACCGCCTACCACATTGAGCGTGCCGAGCAAAACGGCCAGGAATCCCAGTATCAGCGCCAGGTAATCGTCGGAATGTGCATGCCCCATCACGATAATAGCGCCGATAATCACCACCCCGTGGATGGCATTGGCGCCCGACATAAGGGGGGTATGCAGGATTGCAGGCACATTGGAAATCACTTCGATGCCCAGCAAAATGGACAGAATTACGATGTAAATGATTTCCTGGTGCTGTAGAAAAAAATCTGCCATGGAAATTAGATAGTTGAATGTGTTTGGTTAAGTCGGAAAATCAGGCGGTTTGCATCACTTGTTTCAACCGTTCACTGACCACCTCGCCGTTGTGGGCAATACAGGTAGCCGCCACGATATCGTCGCTGAAATTGAGGTTCAATTCGCCTTTAATCGCGATCAGTTTGATGAAGTTGATGACATTTTTGCCAAACATCACGCTGGCATCTTTCGGCATGGAAGCCGCCAGGTTGGAATCTCCAACAATGGTAACTCCTTGATAGCGAATAGTTTGCCCGTTTTCCGTGGCTTCGCAGTTGCCGCCGCTAGATGCCGCCATATCGACGATCACTGCACCGGGTTTCATGGCAGCCACCGTTTCCTTGCGGAGCAGCACAGGCGCCTTGCGGCCCGGTATCTGAGCAGTGCAAATGATCACATCCGCAGCCGCAGCGTGGTCGTGGATGAGTTGCGCCTGTCGTTGCTTGAATTCTTCGGTTTGCTCCACGGCGTACCCGCCGGCTGCTTTGTCGTCGCGGGCGCCTTCTACTTCCACGAATTTAGCGCCCAGGCTGAGCACCTCTTCTTTGGCAGCAGCCCGCACGTCGAAGGCTTCTACTACTGCGCCGAGGCGGCGTGCCGTAGCAATGGACTGAAGACCGGCTACTCCTGCGCCGAGTATGAGTACTTTAGCCGGTTTGATGGTACCGGCAGCGGTCATACTCATCGGGAAAAAAGTGGGCAATAGGTTGGCAGCGGTCAGCACAGCCTTGTAACCCGCAACAGTAGCCATCGAAGACAAAACATCGAGCGCCTGTGCCCTTGTTGAGCGCGGCGCCAGATCGAGGCTGAAAGCAGATACGCCCGCTTTGAGCATATCTTCCACCATGGCATGTTGTGCAAGCGGGTTGAATTGTCCGATCAGGATCTGACCGGTTTTAAGTTTGCCCAATACGGATTTGGCAGGAGCCTGAATAGATACAAGAACGGAGGCCTGTTTTAAAACGCCATCCTGATCGGCCACTTGCGCCCCTTGTTTTTCAAAGGCGGCATCATCAAAAGATGCCTTTTCACCTGCGCCGCGTTCTACCCATACGTTTTGAAAACCCAATTTCAACAGTCCCGGAATGGCATCGGGCGTGATGGCGACCCGATTTTCGTCGCCACTCTCTTTCAAAATACCAAGCGTCATAGTTTGGTGTTAGTTATTGGTTAGTAGTTTTTGGCGGCACGCGCTCTTTTGCGGCTACCCTCCAACGCCTCCGATTGGAGCGCCGAAAGTAAATATTTTTGAAAAGAGAAGGCTTGAATCGAATGCATATTTTTTTATTCAGACGGACTCTATTCAAGGGAGGCAATTTTCTAATTTAAGCGGTCAGCCTTGTCGATTTATCTACTTGCCTTTTCAATGCCCGTAAGCAAACCCTGACTCCTGGTTCAGGCAGTATTTTCGTCCGGAAGCGAACACCCCCGTTCGGCTTCGGACATTTTATTTTTAAAAAATAGCACGCAATTCCCTAACTATCAACCATATACAAAAATGGCGTATTAGTTGACCAACTAAAAACGGTCGACCGCATCTTTCACGCCGACAATAATTTGTCTGTGGAGCGGCGGTGAAACCACCGGTTATCTACCTTCAAAATACAATTATGCTGTCGAGTTATTTCAAAATCGCATTCCGGGGTCTTGTAAAAAACAAAATCTATACCGCCATCAACATCGGCGGGCTTTCCACAGGTATGGCTGTTGCCATGCTCATCGGGCTTTGGGTGTGGGATGAAATAACGTACAACCAATACCATAAAAATTCTGACAGGATCGCACAAGTTTATGTGACTGGAAACGCCAACGGCGAGCCTTTTACCAGTGGTTACCTGCCAATTCCGCTGGGCGAGGAACTCCGGAATACCTTTGCGGAGAATTTTAGCCACGTCGTGATGTCGTCCTGGACCGGAGCGCATATTCTGGCTTCCGGGGAAAACAAATTTACCGTAAACGGCAACTTTTTAAGTCCGGAAGGCCCCGAAATGCTGGGGCTGAACATGATCAGCGGTTTACAGTCCGGATTAAAGGAACATTCGGCTATTCTCCTCTCAGCATCCGCGTCAAAAAACCTCTTTGGCGATGCCGACCCGCTGGGAAAAACGGTAAAAATCGACCATAAACTGGATGTGAGGGTAGCCGGCGTATATGAAGACTTGCCTGCCAATTCCGAGTTCAGGGAGATGGCATTTGTGGCGCCTTGGGAATTATACGTTTCTACCGAGTCGTCGGCAAGCGATGCGCGCAACAACACGGACTGGAACAATAATTCCTGGCAGGTACTCGTCCAGATCGCTCCCCATACTGATTTTGAGAAAGTGGCTTCAAAAATAGAAAATGTCATCTCTAGCCACTCCGTACAGGCAGCCAGAGCGGAGAAGAAGGCATTCCTGCATCCTATGGAACAGTGGCATTTGTATACCGCCTGGGGCAGCGACGGCAAACCGGCATCCGGTCGGATTCAGTATGTCTGGTTGTTCACGTTGATTGGTTTTTTTGTATTGCTGCTGGCCTGTATCAATTTTATGAATCTGAGTACAGCCCAATCAGAAAAACGTGCACGGGAAGTAGGTATCCGCAAAGCCATCGGCTCGGGGCGCGAACATTTGATCGGCCAGTTTTACAGCGAATCTCTTCTGCTTTCAATATTTGCTTTTGTAGTATCACTCTTGTTGGTGCAGATCACTTTGCCGTGGTTCAATGACATCGCTGACAAGCAGTTGCACATCTGGTGGAGCCAGCCTTTATTCTGGTTGTCCGGTTTGGGGTTTTGCTTCGTCACAGCACTGCTGGCGGGAAGTTACCCGGCACTGTATTTATCTTCGTTCAAACCTCTCCGCGTATTAAAAGGCACATTCAAGGCAGGGCGTTTTGCGGCCATTCCAAGAAAAGCCCTCGTAATGGTGCAGTTTACAGCATCTGTGGCGCTTATTATAGGCACTATACTCGTTTACCAGCAAATTCAGTTTGCCAAAAATCGCCCGATCGGCTATAGCCGGCAAGGTTTGATCTCCGTGCCCATTAATACTTCTGAATTGCTGGCCCATTATCGCGCACTGAAAAACGATTTGCTTGGTAGCGGCGCAGTAGCGGAGATGTCGACCGCTTCCAGTCCTACAACCGATGTAAATTCTAATACCAGTCTCGAATGGGAGGGCAAAGACCCGGATTTTAACGCTAACTTCGGCACCATCGCGGTGACGCATGATTATGGAAAAACAGTCGGTTGGCAATTCACCGAAGGCCGCGATTTTTCGAGAGATTTTTCCACGGATAGCCTGGGCCTCGTGATCAACGAAACAGCCGTACGCTACATGGGTATTCAGCACCCCATTGGATTGACCATGAAATGGGGAAGCACTTCCTACAAGGTGATCGGGGTGATTCGGGATATGATCATGGAATCACCTTTCAAACCCGTCACGCCCACCGTTTTTTTGCTGGATTACCAATGGGCCAAAGTGATTACGCTGAAAATAAATCCTTCAATGAGCGCCCATGAGGCACTGCCGAAAATCGCAGCGGTTTTTGGCTTGCACAATCCCGGCGCTCCTTTCGATTACACCTTTGTAGACGAGGCATACAGCGCGAAATTCTCCACGGAGGAACGTATCGGAAAACTGGCCTCTTTCTTTGCACTGCTGGCAATCCTCCTCAGTATTGTAGGCTTATTCGGGCTGGCTTCATACGTCACAGTGCAACGCACCAAAGAAATCGGCGTACGGAAAGTGATGGGAGCCACCGTTTTTAGCGTATGGTACCTGTTATCAAAAGAATTCACCAGTCTGGTGCTGATGGCATGTTTGATTGCAGCGCCGATTGCCTATTATTACCTCTACGGCTGGTTGCAGCAATACGAATACCGGATGGACATATCCGTATGGGTTTTTATTGGAACAGGCCTGGGCACATTGCTGATTGCATTGCTGACGGTCAGTTATCAGGCAATTCGGGCAGCGCTGGCGAATCCAGTCAAGTCCCTGCGAAGCGAGTGAATAACCATCGTTTATCCGTTATTTAAACCAATATACTGATAACGAATAACCAATAACGTACTATGCTGACCAATTACCTGAAAATTGCCTTTCGCAGCCTTTGGAAAAACAAGGGCCAGTCTGTCATCCTCATCGGCGGGCTGGCTGCCGGTATGAGCGCCTGCATGCTTTTGCTTCAATATGTTGGTTATGAACTGAGTTTCGATCATTTTCATAGCAAGGCTGATCGGATTTACCGTGTCGTCAACGAACGAATTCAGGAAGGCAAACGCATTCAGAAAGGCACCATTACGTATCCGACCATTGGCGACGCCATGGGCCGCGATTTTCCGGAAGTAGCCAATCATACCCGTCTGATGGCCGGCGGAGATGTTTTTATCCGTGTTGGCGAAAAACTGGAAGAGCAGGAAGGATTCCTTTGGGCAGACGAGCATTTTCTGGAAATATTCGATTTTCCGGTGCTGGCAAAAAATGGCACTCAGTTGTTGGGGCTGCCCGATGAAATGGTGATTACACGCTCGGTTGCCGACGCCTATTTCCCCTGGGCCAAAGGCGATTACCAGGCGATTATTGGCAAGGAATTGCTTGTGGGCGCCCAAGGCACGGTTTTCCGGGTGTCGGCCGTACTGGATGATGTGCCGCACAACTCGCTGTTGAAATTCAGGGTACTGGGTGCGTTTTCCCACCTCATTCAGGAGCGCGGCAAGGAAGCCTTTGAGAGTTGGAACTGGTCTGATTTCTGGCATTTCCTCGAACTGAAACCCGGCGCTGATGCTGCCGCGCTGGAGGCCAAATTTCCGGCGTTCAGCGAGCGGTATTTTCAGCGCAGCAAAGAGTCGGGCAGTGAGGAAATTTTCAGTTTGCAAGCGCTGAAAGACGCGCATTTGTACTCCCGTGATCTGGAATACGAAATCGGAGAAACTGTAAACGGCCGGGCTGTGTGGTCGCTCCTGATTGTCGCTTTTTTTATTCTGGTGATTGCATGGATCAATTATGTCAATCTTTCCTCGGTGCGGGCCATGGAACGGGCGCGGGAGGTAGGCGTGCGCAAGGCAATCGGCGCAGACAGGAGCCAACTGATCGGCCAATTTATGACCGAGGCTTTGCTGGTGAACCTGACAGCCCTGGCACTGGCATTTCCGCTAGTGCAATTGATCAAGCCCTGGTTTGCCAATAATTTCGATCTGGAGCCCGAGGCGTTGCAGGTATTTTCGGGAGGCAACCACCTGCTTTGGCCTGTTTTGGCAGGCCTTCTGGTGCTGGGGGTACTCGTTTCTGGCGTTTACCCGGCCTGGTTGCTGTCGGCATCGCCGGTAGCAGGCATTCTGAAAGGTTTTTTCCAGAAACAACTTGGCGGCGGAGGCCTGCGCAAAGGACTGGTGGTATTTCAGTTTACGGCATCTATTGCCCTCATTACCGCCACCTGGCTCGTGACGCAACAAATCCGGTACATGAACCGGCAGGATCTGGGTATTCACCTCGACCATGTGATTACCATCGACCCGCCGCGCATGACGCAATGGGACAGCACCTACATCAGCAAGGTGAATGCCATGAAAACTGCCCTGACGGCACATGCCGGCATCAAAGCCGCCGCTTCGTCGAACAGAGCGCCAGGCGACCCGTTTCTGGGCAGGGTGTTTCAGATCAATAAAGTAGGAGAAGCCGATGCCAATCAGAATTACACCTGCGGTTTTATCAACGCCGACTTCAACTATGCCGAAACGTATGGGCTGAAACCCTTGGCGGGCAGGTTTTTCCTCCGAACAGACCACTCGCCTGAGTGGGAGAAACTGGAAAGCATCGTTCTCAGCGAATCTGCTGTCAAAATGTTTGGCTATGCTTCCAATGATGCAGCACTTGGCAAAACCCTGCGCTTTTGGGATCACAACTGGCACATCGTGGGTGTATTGCCCGATTTTCACCAAAAATCATTGCACCACGCCATCGAACCGCTTGTATTTGTGCCGTCTTACAGCACGTCCAACAAGATTTCGCTGCGGCTTGCCGGCGAACAGTTGGATCAGACGCTGGCGCTCATTCAGAAAACCTACCTCGAGTTTTTCCCTGGAAATGTGTTCAAATATGCCTTTGTAGAAGATAATTTTCAAAAGTTGTACCTCGCAGACATCCGATTTGGCAATATCCTCGGCTTTTTCACCCTGCTGACCATCCTGATCGCCTGCCTGGGTCTGTTCGGTCTTGCCTCCTACACCACCATGTTGCGAACCAAGGAAATTGGTATCCGAAAAGTGCTGGGCGCTTCCGTGACGGGTATCACCAGCCTGCTGGCGAGCGATTTCTTGAAACTGGTACTGCTGGCCATATTAATCGCCGCTCCACTGGCCTGGTATTTCATGCAGCAATGGCTGACAGATTTTGCTTATCGCATTGAAATACAATGGTGGATGTTTGTGGTGTCGGGTGTGGTCGCGTTGGGTATTGCATTTGTTACGGTCGGGTTTCAAAGTGTAAAATCAGCCCTGGCTAACCCCGTACAGTCGCTTCGAAATGAATGACCTTTTAGAGCATGTTGAGATTTCTCTTGCCGAGCTGCAAACGAAAAATTTTATTTGCAGTTTCGTTAAATTTCTCGCCGGATAGCCCGCATCCGACTGCGAAATTTGCCTCGCTGGAAATAAAATTTTCCTGTTTTCGCCTCGGCAGAGAAATCTCAACATGCTCTTAAACAATTTTACCGATATGTTTAGAAACTACCTTTTGCTGGCTTTTCGCAACCTGCGTAAAAACAAATTTTTTTCAGCAGTCAACATCTTTGGCCTGTCGGTCGGCCTGACCTGCTGCATGCTGATTTCCCTGTTTATTTTTGAACAGACACACTACGATCAGCACCACGAACATGCCTATGACCTGTACAAAGTGGGTACTACGTTTATCAAACCCGGCGAACCGAACAGCGAAGACCACGTCACCTACAATACGCCTTCGCCTCTGGCAGCGGCCTTGAAAAACGAATTTCCGGAAATCGTACAGACCGCTCGTATCCAGAATGTATTCGAACACGACAAAACCCTGATTCAGTCTGTTGAAAACGGTACGATTCAAAAGGCAATCAGCGAGCCCAAGGGATATTTTGCCGATTCTACGTACTTCGATCTGTTCACCTATGAATTTGTGGAAGGCAATCCGACAAAGGCTCTGAGTGAGCCGGCTACAGTGGTCATATCCGACGAACTGGCGGCGAAACTGTTCGGCCGCGAACCCGCCACAGGTCACATCCTTCGGATTAGCAATGGCTGGTTTGAGGGCGGCGACCTGGATTTTCGCATCACTGGCGTATTCAAACAGCCCACAGCGCCCACGGAAATGGACGGCCATTTCTTTATGTCGCTGTATTCGGGTGAGTTGGGCGAGTTTGTAAAAACCACGACCAACCTGGCTACCAACAATATGTTTTCCACCTACCTGCGCCTGCGCCCGGGGGCCGACGGGAAAGCGCTGGAAGCCAAATTGCCTGCTTTTGTGGACACACACATGGCGAAAGACCTGGCGGAGCGCGGTTTTCGTAAAAAACAGTTTTTGACCGCCGTGCCGGATGTGCACCTGTCGAACGTAGGCAAAACGGGCACGGGCGTTATTTCCGGCAGCAGAATTTACCTGTACCTGCTCGGCTCCATTGCGCTGTTCACCTTGCTCATTGCCTGCGTCAATTTTATGAACCTGAGCACGGCCCGCTCGGCGCGGCGCGCCAGCGAGGTAGGCGTACGCAAATCGGTAGGCGCCAGCAAGGGCAGCCTCGTGCGGCAGTTTTTGGGCGAATCCCTGCTGATTTCCATGATTGCATTTGTGCTGGCGCTGGGGCTCGCCTGGGTCGCCTTGCCGTTTTTCAACAAACTGGCCGATCAGGAACTCCGGCTTTCGCTGACCAGCCACCCAGCCCTGTTCGCTTCGTTTTTCCTGCTGGCACTGCTCACAGGGCTGGCAGCAGGCATGTATCCGGCGTTTTACCTCTCGTCGTTCAGGCCGGTAGAAGTGCTGAAAGGCAGGTTTGCCAACAGCCTGTCGGCAGCCTTTTTGCGCAAAGGGCTGGTTGTTTTTCAGTTTGTCATTTCGGCTGGTTTGATTCTGGCCTCGCTGGTGATCAGTGAGCAAATGAAATTCCTGCAATCTACCAACCTCGGGTTCCAAAAAGACCAGCAGATCGTGCTGCCCTTGTCGAGCAAAGCGGCTGTGAGCGCCTACCCTGCCCTGAAAGCCGAACTGGCTGCCGACAGCCGAGTAGTCCGCGCCGGGGCATCCTGGTTTTATCCGGGTATCATGAATGCTTCCGATTCCGGATTTCGGAGGGAAGGACAGAGCGTAGAAGAATCTGTGACGACCCGCCGCAACCGCGTGGATGTGGATTTTTTGCAAACGCTTGATTTTCAGCCCGTAGCAGGTCGTATGTTCTCGGCGGAATTTCCATCCGACACTTCCTTTAAATTGGTCGTCAATGAAACGGCCGTAAAAAAATACGGGTTCGCCTCTCCGCAGGCAGCCATTGGCGAAACGGTGCTGTTTGAATGGCAGGGGCAGCAATATCGCTATGAAATCATCGGAGTACTGCGCGATTTTCATTTTGAAAACCTGCACGAACCCATTCAGCCATTTTCTTTCGAACTCAGTACCAGCCCGCAATACAACTACCTGATCGCCCGTGCGCGCAGCAACAGCGACTTGCCGGGGCTGCTCAGTGATGTTGAAAAAATGTGGAGACGCCTGGTGCCCGGCGAGCCGCTGGAATACACGTTTCTCGACGATGATTTTCAGAAAAACTACAAAGTCGACCGCCAAATGGCGGGACTGGTCGGCAGTTTTACGGGCATTGCCATTCTTATTTCCTGTCTGGGGCTGTTCGGCCTGGCTGCCTTTGCCGCCGAACGCCGTACCAAGGAAATTGGCATCCGCAAGGTGCTAGGCGCCAGCGTGGCAGGCATTACGGGGTTGCTGGCCAGGGATTTTATCAAACTGGTACTCATAGCCATTGTCATCGCGTCGCCGCTGGCCTGGTGGGGACTGCACAAGTGGCTACAGGATTTTGCCTACCGCATCGATATTAAATGGTGGATGTTTGCTTTAGCAGGTGTGGTAGCAGTCGTCATTGCTTTTCTGACCGTGGCCGGACAGGCGGTGAAGGCTGCGCTGACGAATCCGGTGAAGTCGTTGAGGAGTGAATGATGAATGATGAATGATGAATGATGAATGATGAATAAATAAGGAAATTATGTTCGGAAATTATATCAAAATCGCATTACGCAACCTGCGGAAAAACAAACTGTACGCCATTCTGAACATCGCCGGTCTGGGCACTGGCATGGCAGTAGCACTGTTGATCGGGTTGTGGATGTATGATGAACTTTCCTTTAACGGCTATCATCACAACCTCGACAGGATTGCCATTATTCAAAAAAACAGGTATTACAACGGCACGATCAATACCGAGGAGTCCAATTGTATTCCCCTGGCTGTCAAACTCCGGGAAGATTACGGCGCGTACTTCGACCAGGTAGTAACGTCCTCTTTCGGGGGGGAAAAGGTGTTGCAATACGGCGAAAAAAGCATCATCAAACGTGGTTACTTCATGGAGCCTGGCGGGCAGGAAATTCTGGATTTGCAGGTGGTGAAGGGCTCCGTACAATTCCCGCTCGATCCTACTTCGCTGTTGATCAGCGAATCCGTGAGCAAAAACCTGTTCGGACAGGACGACCCTATCGACAAGATTATCCGAATCGACAACCGCATCGACCTAAAAGTAGCGGGTGTGTACAAAAACATTCCGCGCAACTCCAATTTCCGGGCAGTATCGTTTTACGGCTCTTTTGAAACCTTCGCACAAATGGAAGATTGGGTGCGCGAGTCGCGGGCAAACTGGGCCGAAAATTCATTTCCGATCTATGTAAAACTGGCGCCGCAGGCCGACATGGCAGCGGTATCGGCACTTATCAAAAATGCCGTTTATACAGCCACCAAAGACGAATCGAAGCCCGAAATATTCCTCCACGCGCTTTCCAAATGGCATTTCTACCCGGAATTTAAAAATGGTGTCGCCATAGGTGTTGGCATGCAGACGCTCTGGATTTTTGGCCTGACGGGCGTTTTTGTGTTGCTGCTGGCGGCCATCAATTTTATGAACTTGAGTACAGCGCGGTCGGAAAACAGGGCGCGGGAAATCGGCGTGCGAAAATCGATCGGTTCTTTGCGGAGCCAACTAATCGGGCAGTTTTATACCGAGGCGTTTGTGATCGTACTATTTGCGGGAGCGCTTGGGGCTATGTTGGCCGAACTGGTATTGCCTGCTTTCAACAAAATTGCCGAAAAAGACCTGGCTTTTCACTGGAGCAACCCGATTTTCTGGATTCCAATGGTCGCTTTTTGGTTGCTCACGGGGCTGATTGCAGGCAGTTACCCGGCTTTGTATCTGTCGTCATTCAAGCCAGTTCATATCCTGAAAGGGAAATTCCGTTCGGGTCGCCGCGAAGTGTTTTCCCGAAAAGCACTCGTCGTTTTTCAGTTCAGCATTTCCCTGGCTCTGATTATTTCCACAATCGTCATTGCTAGGCAGGTACAATTTGCCAAAGAACGGCCTATCGGTTATGACACTTCCGGGCTGATACAAATACAAAAACGCTCCCCAGCCTTGAAAGGGCATTTCCATGCGATGCGGCAGGATTTGCACGACTCGGGCGCGGTAGTGGAAATGGCCGAATCGGACGCACCGGTAACCGGATTTTGGTTCAACAGTTCGGGGTTTCAGTGGAAAGGGAAACCTGCCAACTTGAAGGAAGACTTTATTACGATGTGCGTCACGCCCGAATTTGGAAGCACCATTGGCTGGAAAATGCTGAAAGGGCGCGATTTTTCCCGCACATTTCCTACCGATACCTCGACCATGATCCTCAATGAAGCAGCCGTAAAACTAATGGGGCTACAACATCCGGTAAATGAAATAATTGGCTACCAGGGTAAAAACTATCTCGTTATCGGGGTAGCCAAAAATTTCATCCTGGATTCGCCTTACGAGCCTGTAAAACCCAGCGTTTTTACAAGCAGGCCTGGCAACATGTCTTTCATGAATATCAGGCTGAATCCTGACATGAGTGCTGTCGAGTCGATTGCCAAAGTGGAAGATGTGCTGAAACGCTATGATCCTTCCGGCAATTTCAATATCAAATTCGTAGACAACGAATTCGATCAGAAATTCTGGCGTGAAGAACGCATCGCACGGCTCACCACCGCATTTTCCTTCATGGCAGTATTTATCAGCCTGCTGGGTATTTTCGGGCTGGCGGCTTTTATGGCCGAACAGCGCACCAAGGAAATCGGGGTACGCAAAGTGCTGGGTGCAGGCATTGGGAGCATTTGGCGGCTCATTTCCTTCGATTTTATTCTGCTCACCATACTTGCATTTATCATCGGCGCTCCGGTAGCCTACGCATTCATGCGGGAATGGCTGCTCAACTATGAATACCGTGTCGAATTGTCGTGGCAGATTTTTGTCGCCGCCGGCTTGGGCGCCCTGCTCGTCACACTGCTGACAGTGAGTTTTCAGGCCATCCGCGCCGCCGCTGCCAACCCTGTCAAATCTTTAAAAACGGAATAATCATGCTGAAAAATCACCTTACCATCGCGTTCCGCAACCTGCTCAAAAACCGTACGTTTTCCCTGCTCAACATTGGCGGACTCAGCGCCGGGCTGGCGGTTACCATGCTTATCGGCCTTTACATTCGTGATGAAATGTCGTTTGATCGTTTCCATGAAAACGCCGATCGCATTTACCGCATCAATTACGATGCGCGGGTAGGCGGTCAGGAGCAGTTGATGGCAGTCACACCGGCGCCAATGGGCCCCACTTTTGTGCGCGACTACCCGGCAGTGGAAGACTTCTGTCGTTTTCGGCAATGGGGTTTTATCAGCGTCAGAAAAGGTACCGAAGCCATCGAGGAAGGCAATAACACGTATGTTGACAGCAGTTTTTTCCGCGTATTTTCATTTCCGCTGCTGGAAGGCGACCCTAAAACAGCGCTGGTGGAGCCCAATACCATGGTGATTTCCGAAAAAATGGCGCAGAAATACTTCGGCGCCACTACTGGTATCGTGGGGCGCACCCTGCGCATCAACGAATACATCGACCGGCGCGTCACGGGCGTGATGAAGGACATGCCGGCGCAGTCGCACATGCACTACGATTTCCTTTTCTCTATGTCGACCATCGAAGAAGGGAGCCAGGATGTGTGGTTGTCGAACAATTTTCAGACCTACCTGCTGCTGCGGCCGGGCGTTTCTGCTGCACAGTTTCCGGCATATTTTGCCGAAATGAAAGAAAAATACCTTCGCCCACAGTTCGATCGCATTACCGGCGGAACCCTTTCCGCATTTGAAGGCGCGGGCGATTTTATGCGATACAGCCTGCAAAACGTGCAGGAACTTCATCTATTCAGCGACCGCAATGGCGAGCACGAAGCCAACTCCGATGTCAAATACATCTGGATATTCGGCATTGTCGCCCTGATGGTTTTACTATTGGCCTGCGTCAATTTTATGAACCTGAGCACGGCGCGTTCGGCAGGTCGTGCGCGCGAGGTAGGTGTACGCAAGGCATTGGGCTCGAATCGCAGCCTCTTGGTGCGGCAGTTTCTGACGGAGAGCCTGCTCCTCACGCTGGTGTCATTTGTGCTGGGTATTGGAGCGGTGTATGCTGCGTTGCCAGGTTTTAATGCATTTGCCGACAAAGACATTGCCTTTTCTTTAGCCGACCTGCCCATGATGAGCACACTGGCAGGACTGGCATTCGTAACGGCGCTGGTGTCGGGCAGTTATCCGGCATTTTTCCTGTCGGCTTTCCGGCCGCTGGATACCCTGAAAGGCACCTTGTCGAGCAGCGGGCAAGGGTCAGCACGGCTCAGAAGCAGCCTGGTGGTATTTCAGTTTTTCACGTCCATTGCGCTGATTATTTCGGTACTGGTCGTTCAGCAGCAATTGTCATTTATTCAAAATAAAAAACTCGGCTGGGAAAAAGAAAAGATCGTCATGCTGCGCAACACCTGGTGGCTGCAAGGCAAAACGCTCGATTTCAAGCAACAACTCCTGCAAATACCCGGCATCGAACAGGTGTCGTGCGTCGACTACTTCCCTACCCCTTCCAGTCGCAACAACACGCCCTTCACACCCGCTGGTGCAGATGCCGCCACCTCGGCCATTGCAAACCAGTGGTGGGAAGTCGATTTTGACTACCTGTCGGCGCTGGGCCTTCAAATGCACAGCGGCCGTTGGTTCGACGCGGCCTTAAAAACGGATTCGGCCGTGTGTGTGGTAAACGAGGCCGCGATGAAAGCCTTTGGCTGGACGGATGCCGTTGGGCGCCGCATCACCACCTTCGACAATCCGCAGGAGAACCATACTGTCAGCCTGGAAGTAGTAGGTGTCGTGAAAAATTTCCACTACGAAAGCCTGCACGAAAACATCGGCCCGATGGTAATGACCATTGGGAAAGGCAGCGGCACCATGGCCTTGCGCTTGTCGAAACAGGCAGATGTGGAAAAAACACTGTCGGCTTTAAACACCTTGTTTAAGGGCTATTTGCCTTCGCAACCTTTCAATTATCGCTTTCTCGATGACGAGTTTAACCTGCAATATGCATCCGAGCGGCGTATCGGCGGCATTTTGGGCGCATTTGCGGGGTTTGCCATTTTTATTGCCTGCCTCGGGCTGTTCGGGCTCGCAGCCTTTATGGCCGAACAACGCACCCGCGAAATCGGCATCCGCAAGGTGCTGGGCGCTTCTGTTGGTTCACTGGTGCGCCTGCTGTCAGGCGATTTCCTGCGCCTGGTGGCCATTTCCTTGGTGCTGGCCGTGCCGTTGGCCTGGTATTTCATGCACAACTGGCTACAGGATTTTGCCTACCATATCGACCTGAAATGGTGGATGTTCGCACTGGCAGGGCTCGTAGCAGTGGGCATTGCATTTCTGACCGTCGCAGGGCAGGCCATGCGGGCAGCGCTGGCAAATCCGGTGCGGGCGTTAAAAAGAGAGTAGTGAGTGGTGAGTAGTGAGTAGTGAGTAGTGAGTAGTGAGTGGTGTCCAGCCCTGAAAGGGCGTATACAATAGCCCAGGGCAACGCCCTGGGGGGGGGGGATGGCGACCGGGCGCAAGGTGGGCACATTGAAGGGTTTAGAGTGGTGGAATGGAGTTTGGAGGCGTACGTTGGTCAAAAAACCACGTACAAGTTGTTGATAGACAGGTATTTTGTTTCAGTAAAACCATCCATGTAATTCTCCATTTTTCAGGTGCTATGAAATACGTTGCTATCCTCTTTTTGCTGCTGTGCCAACAGTTGCCCGCGCAGACATTTGTTCCCGATTTACAGAACAGAAATGTATGGGAACTACACGGCCGGGATGCCAAAAACCTGACCGACAATTCAAAAAACGGCGTATCCTTCTGGTTTGACGAACCCGTGGCTGTGCTTCAATTGAAAGACTACGATTTTTCCGAAGGAACCATTGAGTTTGATGTGCGCGGCCGCGATGAATTGCAACGCTGTTTTGTCGGCATTGCCTTTCACATCCAGAACGACAGCACGTACGATGTCGTTTATTTCCGGCCGTTTAACTTCAAAAATGCGGAGGTATTTCGCCGGCTGCGATCGGTTCAGTACATTTCGTGGCCCAAATACACCTGGCAAAAACTGCGCGCCGAACACCCCAACCAGTACGAGCATCCCGTGACGCCTGTGCCGGAGCCGGACGAATGGTTTCATGCCAAAATGGTGATTCTGGGAAAAACCATCAGCGTGTATGTAAACGACTCCGCCGAACCCAGTCTCGTCGTGGAAAAACTGACCGATACAACCCACGGCGGACTGGGACTGTGGGTGGGCGACCCGACGGAAGCCGATTTTGCCAACCTGAAAATTACGCCCGCCAAAAAATGACCTGTTTTCTTTAGTACACACCTGAACAACGAACAAATCCACTCCATGCAGCAGAATTATCTTTCCCTCGCGTTCAGAAATCTTCGGAAAAACAGAAAATACACGCTGATCAACCTGATCGGGATGTCGGTAGGGATGGCCTGTTGTTTTCTGATTATTGCCTACCTGCGTTACGAGCGCCATTTTGATACTTTTTTTCCAAAAGGCGAGCGCCTTTACCGTGTCAATTACCACATCGACTTTGCCGGTGAGCCGCTCGACATCAATCGGGTACCTGCGCCCATCGGCCCGGCTATGCCCGATTATTTTCCGCAGGTAGAATCTGTGGCTCGGTTGTATGGGCGCAGCATCAGCGTGCGCGAACCACAGAGCGACCGGCAGTTCGAAGTGTCGGAAACATATTTTGCAGACAGCACCGTGCAGGACGTGCTGGGGTTCGATTTTATGCATGGCGACCCGAAAACGGCGCTCGATGCACCATTTTCCATGGTTTTGTCCGACGAAACGGCGCTGCGCCTGTTTGGCACCGCCGAGGCGATGGGGCGGCAATTGCGCGTAGCCAACGAAGCCACTTTCACCGTCACAGGCATCGTGCGCCGCATGCCCCGTCAGTCGCACCTGCGTGTCGACATGCTGATGCCTTTCCGCAACATTCCCGATGTGGAGCCTGCCTCGGCCCGGCCCAACGTGCGCAATGCCATGACCAACAACTGGCTGGCTTCCTACAATTTCACCTACGTGACGCTCAAGCCAGGCATGTCGCCGGAGCCGGTGAATGCGGCATTTCCGGCGTTTATCAAAAAATTCGGCATACCAGAATATTCTGAAAAGCAGTTTTTTAGCCTGTTCCCCGTGCGTGATATTCACCTGCACAGTGCTATTGCCGACGAAGTATCGGCTACCTCCAACCCGCAGTACCTGCGCGTGTTCGGCATTGTGGGTTTTCTGATTTTGCTGATTGCCGTTATCAATTTCGTCAACCTGTCGACGGCGGTGTACCTCGACCGCACCAAAGAGGTGGCCGTGCGCAAGGCGCTGGGCGCGCGTCGCCCGGCGCTGGTGGGGCAGTTTCTTACCGAAACGATGCTGCTGAGTTTTATGGCTTTTGTACCGGCTATGGGGCTGCTGTTTGCGCTGATCCCGCTGTTCAATGCGCAAAACGACAAATTCATCACCTACCACCTGCTACACGACTGGCCGCAAACGCTGCTGTACGTTGGCATTTTTGTGGTAACAGGGTTGCTCGCAGGCATTTACCCGGCCGCATTTGCCAGCCGTTTCAAGCCGGTGGAAGTGTTTCAGAAAAACAGTCCCGTGGGCGCAGGTCGCCAGGGGCAATTGCTGCGCAAATCCCTGATAACCATACAGTTTGCTGTCAGCATTGCGCTGCTGTGCGGCACCCTCATCATGCTGTCGCAAATGCGCTACTGGCAGAATCTGCCCAAGGGTTTTGATGCGGAGCAAATTATCACAGTGCCGCTGTCGAGCGCCAATATGAACACCGTTTTCTCGCCCGGCGACTCTACGCTGCGCAGTCGTATGAATGCGTTCGACGACCTGTTGATGCAAAATTCAGGCATCGGGGAAGTGACGATTGCCTCGTCGATGCCCGGTTTTTCAGCGCCATTTTTTCCGGTGACGACCAGTAAAGTCAGGGCAGAAGACAACGTGTTTTTGGCCAGTATTTCGGTCGACTACGACTTTGCCGAAACCTTCCGGCTGAAAATGCTGGCCGGCCGCGATTTCGACAAATCTTTCGGTTCGGATCATATCAACAGTTTTATCCTGAATGAAATGGCCCTCAAAACACTTGGCTGGGCTTCTGCCGACGAGGCCATCGGGCAGGAGATAAAAAGTGGCGCCAAAAAAGGCAAGGTAATCGGAGTGGTGAACAACTTCAACACGTCCGGGCTGCAGTCGGCCCTCAATCCGGTCATTCTGGATGTATCGCCCGGCTCTTTCACGGCTTTTGCTATTCGCTTGAAAACGCGACAAACGCAGGCCGTTATTGCCGACATCGAGCGCGCGTGGCGAGAGTTTTTTCCGGAAAAAGCCTTCGATTACTCCTTCCTGAACGAAGACCTGCGCGACTTCTACGAACAGGAAGGCCGCATGATGCAACTCTGCGCCGATTTTGCAGGCATTACCATCGTGCTGGCTTGTTTCGGACTGTTCGGACTAGTGGATTTTACGGTGCGCCAGCGCCGCAAGGAAATTGGCGTGCGCAAAGTGCTGGGTGCTTCGGTGCCCTCCGTGGTGCGGCTGCTCAGCAAGGAGTTTTTGCAACTGGTGGCCATTGCCCTGCTGATCGCCTCCCCCATTGCGTGGTGGGCCATGGAAAAATGGCTGACGGATTTTGCCTATCGGATTGCCATCCCCTGGTACCTGTTTGTGGTGGCAGGCGCGCTGGCGGCGCTGGTGGCCTTTCTGACAGTGGCAGGGCAAACGGTAAGGGCGGCGGTAGCGAACCCGGTGAAGGCGCTGCGGAGTGAGTGAGGTGCCTGGGTATATATCCTTGCGATGCCAAGGGTTATTCAGGCGGTACCACGCGCTTTAGCGCGTCGGGAAAAAAGTCCTTCAGGACTTTTTTTACCTGAAATATGCTGGTCGGCCCTAAAGGGCCTCTTCCCGACGCGCTAAAGCGCGTGGTACCGCCTGAACAGCCCTTGGCATGCCTGATGGTGCTTTGCATCAAAATGCTATCAGGTTGTGGTGGATTTGGAATATCTTTCGCCATTCAATAGAAAAAACAAACCCAAATGCTCCAAGGAGCCGACTGGCGCGGTACCCTCTACGAAAAACACACCCGGGATGAGCCTAAAGAAGACTAACCTGCCTCCCCTCCCCCACCCATGACACTCCTTTTCTGGCTTTTATGGATTTTTGATCTCCTCATCAGCGTCATCCTGGTCATTGCCGGTGATTTTCGCCGCAGTTTCACGAACAACAACCCGATGGCCTGGGCGCCCGCGCTGATGCTGGTATGCGTGGTGGCGGCGCCGTTGGCGCGGTTTGTATTCAAGCGGCCTACTGCGGGACTGGTGCTGGCAGCCATGCCGGTGTTGCTGCTGCTGTTGTGGTACGGGGTGGATAAGGCGAAGTCTTAAAAAATCCGTTTTAATCCGCCCAATCCGTTTCATCCGCGTTCCTATTACGTGCACCAGGCGTAGCCGAACAAAATGACCTTAAAAATTCAGGATGATTTTATCCCCCTTGCCTCTCAATAATACCGCTCTTCCAGCACCCGCATGTGCCAGCGCTGGTGCCCGGCAATGATAAATCCCATCGACAGCACAGAGTATTCACCTTTGAAGCCCTGGCACTTGCGCTGGAGCATTTCGGGCGTAAATGATTGAAAAAGCGCCAAAAACGAACGGCGGGAGATGCGCATTTCTTCCAGCAAATCTTCCAGCGGGCGCTGGTTGGCATTGGTATGGGCGGCATAGGAATCCTCATCGAAAGAGGGGAATTTTTGTTGCTCGCCGCGGGCAGCAGCCAGGGCGCGATAGCAAAAAACGCGCTCGGTATCGATGAGGTGCTGGAGGATGTCGCGGACCGTCCATTTACCCGGCGCGTACACATAATCGCCCATGGCTTTCCATTTTTCGAGCGGGAATTGCGCCATTTCATCCAGGCTGTTTTGAATAGCCTGGCATACTTCCACGTCGTCGTTCATGAGGATGTAGCGATCGAAGTATTCCGGCATGGGGTTAATGTCTGATCTGCGCATGATAAAGATTTGATTTACAATTGTTTAAAAAATTTGTTTTCATAGCCTGCTACATTGTTTTCAGCAGTCGGCTGAGTTGTCGTTCGCTGTCGAGGCCGCAGGCGCGCGCCATTCGGGTGCGGGTCAGGTCGGGTTGTTGCAGCAGTTTTTTGATGGATTCCCGTCGGAGCAGCGTGACATAGTCTTTTACCGTGAGGCCCGTTTCGCGTTTGAAAATGCGGGTAAAATTGCGTTCGCTCATGCAGGCAATACGCGCCAGGTCGCCAAGCGATTTTTTCTGATCGAGGTGTTCGTGCAGCCAGTCCTGCACGGCATGAATGCCGGTATGAATGTGGTTGCGGTATTGGAAATGGGCGCTTTGTTGCGACTGATTGCCATTGCGGCGGGTGTAGATGACCATTTCTCGGGCCACCTGACAGGCAAAATATTCACCTTTCAGGCGCTCTACGAGGTGCAGTGCCAGGTCGATGCCCGCAGCCAGCCCGGCGCTGGTGTAGATGCCGTCCTGCTCGGTAAACAGTACATTTTCAAGCACTTGCACACGTGGAAAAGACGCCTGCAATTCCTGTGTACGCTTCCAGTGCGTGGTACAGATTCTGTCATTCAGCAAGCCGCTCAATGCCAGGACAAACGCGCCTGCGCAAATGCTGCACACCAGCACGCCTTGTGCGTGTGATTGTCGTATCCAGGTCAGCATTTCCGTTTGAGCCTTTATCTGGCCGCTACCCATGATATACGACACGTTGGCGCCCGGCACGATCAGAAAATCGCCGGGGTTCCATTGTATTTTGCTGAAATGCTGCATTTTACCCAGCGGCAGTCCCGTCGAGGCTACAATGTCCGTTGTAAAAGAGCAATATTCGATTTCCCAGTCCGCTCCAAAACCGATGGCCTCCAGTAATACCTGATCGGGGCCTGTCATGTCCATCAGGTGAATTTGCGGCATTACCAGAAAAACGAATTTTGTGGGCATAGTGGCGTGGTATTTCCGACAAAGGTGCAGGAAAAAACAGATGCGATGAAAGACAAGAATCGGACATTTTCGGCCAAAGGGTATTGTCATGATGCACACACCGCTAAAGGATACAAAGCATAGCGTGTGCAAGTTTCATCACTGCCGTTGCAAGGCCAGTTTTACGCCAAGCAATATGAACACCGCGCCCGTAATTCGGTCAATCAAGGTCTTGAACCGGAAGTTTTCCTTGATTTTCGAGGTCATGGACGAGGCGAAAACGGCCAGAAACATGAGCCAGAGCACGCCCGTAAAATTGAAAGTGCAACCCAGGATAAAGAATGGCAGGGCCGGATGCGGATAATCAGGGCGTACAAACTGCGGCAGAAAGGCAATGAAAAAAATAGCGACTTTAGGGTTCAATATATTGGTAACTGCGCCAGAAAAGAAGACCTGTTTCAGGTTGAGGTGATCGTCGGTTTGGGTCACTTCAAATGTATTGCCCGACTTTTCCAGCCACATGCGCACACCGAGGTAAAACAAATAAGCCGCGCCCAGGTATTTGATGATGTCGAACAGCAGTCGTGATTCCCAAATGATGATCGACAGGCCAAAAGTAGCCAGCAAAATATGCACGATGCAGCCCGCTCCAATACCCAGGGCAGAATAAATGCCCGCTTTTTTTCCTTGAGAAATGCTGCGGCCGAGCACGTACATGGTGTCGGAACCGGGCGTGAGGTTGAGGAGAATCCCGGCAAAAAGAAAAGCGAAGAAGTGATCGATTCCGAGCATGGGTTGTCAGTTTTAGAACGCGTTGGGTTTTCAGGAAACATTGAGCCACCATCGATCAAAAGTCTGGTGGGTGCTATCCAATACTACTTTTTCGCCGATCATCGGGTGCACCAGCGGCATGCCTGCTGCTTCTGCGGCTTTTGAAGCCCGCTCGATCGACTCATCCCAGGCATGCATCGACAAGTCAAATTTTCCCCAGTGCACAGGCATCAGGCGCCTGCTTTTCAGGTCGATAGCCGCCTGAACAGTTTCTTCGGGCATCAGGTGAATGTGTTTCCAGTATCGATTGTACTGGCCACATTCCAGCAATGCGAGGTCAAATGGCCCGAATTGCTCGCCAATTTCTGCAAAATGTGCGTCATAACCGCTGTCGCCCCCCAAAAACAGATGTAGCGAAGGCGTTTGTAAAATAAACGCCATCCACAACACCCGGTTTCGCCACAGAGATCGGCCAGAAAAATGCCGCCCGGGCGCTGTATGTACGGTAAAACCTTCTTCCAGCACAAGCGCCTCGTTCCAGTCCAGTTCCACTACCCTATCCATGTCGTATCCCCAGCGTTCGAGGTGCGCGCCTGTACCCAGGCTACAAACGACTTTCCCAACTTTAGGTTTCAATTCCACGATCGTGGTGTGATCCAGGTGATCCCAATGGTCGTGCGAGAGTAACAGGTAATCAATGGGAGGCAGTTCCGCCACCGTGTAAATATCCGAGCCAGGGAATGCAGGCATGGTAAAACGAAAAGGCGAAGCGGCCCCGCTCATCACCGGATCGACCAGAAAACGTTTGCCATCTACTTGCAGGAAATAGGAGGAATGACCGAACCAGACCAGCACATTTTCATCAGGAGGCAGGTTTTGCAGGTCGGTTTTGCGGGAAGGAAGCGGCCCGGGCGGTTTTGCCGAAGGGCTTTTTTCAAAGAGCATTTGCCGAAGAATCCGCACTACGTTGCCACCATCGGTAAAATTCGGGGTGTGGCTCCGGTTTTGGAATGAACCATTTCGGAAATTGGGCGACGCCTGTGTTTTTTTCAGGCGTTCTCCGGCAGGCAAGCGGCCAAATTTGGGTTGTTGCAGGTAAAAATAGGTAACAAACCCCAGCAACAAGAATATGAACAAGAAAAACATCGTCCTTTTGAATTGCGGTAAATGATGAACAATGCTCCAAACTGATTTGGCAGGCAAAAGTTTTTGAAGAGGTGAAAAAGGCAAGGGGCAAAAAAGGCAAGGACACAAAAATTTTTACTGACTGTGGACTGCGACTCAGGACTCAGGACTGTGGATTCAGGACTTAGGACAGTGGACTCAGGACTTAGGACTTAAAAAAAACCCGCCCCGGTAAAACCGGAGCGGGCCATAATTCCATCAAAATACGTTCACGGGATTAGTTTCTAGTCTGAATCATAGTACGCGTTGCAGAATCAGTAGAAGTAGACACTTTGTAGTACAGCAGGCCATTGGCGTTCAGGTCGCGGCCATCGAGTGTGACAGCGTTGTATCCTTTTGCGTAATCGCCTTTCTGTGTGAACAGCATGCGGCCAGTTTCATCGAAGACCGTCAGGGTAGCAGTAGTGGCTTCCGGCAGGAAGAAACGAACTACCGTGTGGTCGATGAACGGGTTCGGCTGGTTCTGGTACAGTTCGAAGTGTTGCGATGCAAGGGTGAGTGATCCGTCTTTCTCGTGGAAGCGGAATCCAACCTGCATCTTGTCGCCATTGCGTCCGTATGCTTCTGCCTTCGTGATGCTGCCCGATACTTCCAGCATGTCGCTGAGGCGGCCTGCTTTGGTAGCGCGGAAGCGGATCGAGAAGGTGGCGTTGCCATCGGCGCTCCAACTGGTGGTCACTGCGTGTTGTGCAGCGAATACCGCAAAGTTAGTAGCATCCATCTGGTCGCCCGGCAGGATGTCGAGCACTTCGAGGTTGCCGGTGTTCAGCGTAAACTGATAACCTTTCACCTGATCGGCCGTCGTGAAGGAAGCGGTGAAGATTTCACCGGCATTTACCATGCGGTCGTCCACATCGAAGAGCAGCATACCGTTCGAACGTTCTTCTACATTCATCAGGCTGTTTGGCAGCGCGGAATTGTTTACGTCGCCAATTTTCACCCCGATAAAGTCGTCAGCCATGTGGTGTTCGGCAATACCCTGGATCGATTTGTTTTCAGGGAACTGCGAAGCAAACGGATTGGTCGGTTCCGGGAACACATAATCCTGATCCACAAAGCGCCAGGAAGTGTTGTTCGGAAGTTCGGTGTAAATACCGAGGATCAGTTTGCGCAGTTCGATGACGTCGAAGGTCGTGATAGAGCCGGAGCGGTTAGCGTCGGCAGCGATCATTTTGTACGGCGAATCGAGCAGTTCGGTAGCCAGGATGTGTTTTTCCAGCAGCACCAGGTCGTACGTTGTGACACCATTCGACGGGTTATCGTCTTTGGTTGGCGTCAGCGTGTAGTCGGAGCCCAGCGGCAATGCATGGTCGAACATGTAGTGGCCATCGTCTTCCGTCAGGTAAATAGCCTCCACATTTGGATGTTCAGGCATTTGACCTTGCAGTTCTACATATCCGGATTCGACCATTTCGCCAGTTTCCGTTACGAGCGCACCTGCTACGGAAGCATTGTCGTCGTTCACATTGTTCAGCACACTTACTGTAAACTCTTCCGTATCGGAGCAAGCACCCATGGTAGCCGTTACCGTCACTGTTGCAGCACCCACCGTTGTGGTGAATGGCAGGATGATCGGGAAGAGGCTGGTAGCCGTTCCATTTGCCAGGCCGACGGATGCACCGCCTGCCCAACTGAAGTCGGCGCCCCATGTGGTTGTTTGCAGTACGATCGGGCCGATGACGGTGCCGGCATTAACCGGGCCGTAGTTCGGGATCGGGATGATCGAGAACGGTACAGCGTCGATGACTTCAGCGATGCTGGTTACGGTACAGCCGTTACCATCTGTCACAGTTACCGTGTACAATCCTGCGTTCAGGTTCTGGATTGCTGAACCGGAGTTCGCGCTCGGGCCGGTTGTGAGACCGGTCGACCAAACGAACTTGTAGTTGGCTGGGCCGTCGGTGATTTCAGCAATCACAGCACCTTCGTTTGCACCTGTGCAGGTATTGTCGATCACATGCAGGGCTACACCTGGGCTGGAAAGTACATTCAGTTGTACCAAGTCTACATCGTAGCAACCCGAAGCATTTTCAACGCGCGCCCAGATGTATCCGGTTGCGGAGTTGTAAGTATTCGGCAGCGGATTCGTACCTGCTGCTGCTTCCGATTGAGAATCGTGGTACGTTACTGTCAGACCAGCCACACCGTCTGTTACCTGTGCATTCGCGTTGCTGAGGGTGAAGGTACCCATCATGCCATCGAATACATCCGGGCAAACTTTCAGTTGTGCTACGTGCGCTACCGGCAGCGGGTTCACATTCAGCGATACCGGCACTACCACTACACCACCGCTGGTCGATACGACGCGGGCAAATACCTGCGAGTTATCGGCGCCTGTGTACGGGCTGGAGAGGCTGGCCTGGCCGCTTTGAGCGAGGGCTGCTGTCGGGTGGTAGGTTACCGTTGCGGTGCCGCTTGGGTCTACCTGGCTGTCGGCTTCTGTCAGATCAAACTGTCCGAGGCTCGAACCTGGTTCGATGGCGCATGCTTCCAGGCTGGCGAGGTTGTCGGAGACAAAGCCTGCATCCAGTGTGTGGTCGCTGCAACCTGCCATACCGGTCGTGTAGGCAATAGCCGGGAAGTCGTTCCACGGTTTGCCTTGTGCGTCGGCGATGGTAGCATCGGAATCGTTCCAGTCTGGGTGCCATCCGGCGCCCACATTGGCAAGGGTCAGTTCGTATTCTGTGCCGTTGATCGTCAGTTTACCTGTGGTCGTATTGAACTGGTTGCTGGTACCGTTGGTGCCGAACACGATCTGGTAAGCGGTCAGCGAAACGAGGCTGTCGAATCCAGGTGTAGACACCCAGTTTTCACCTGGTGTACCGATACCGGTGAAGTAGTATTCACCTTTGGTATTGGTCGTTGTCCAGGCCAGCAGTGCGTTCGTGGTAGCGTTGTACAGACTTACGTTCACACCCGGGATTGGATCTTCGCAGGCATCCTGCACGCCATCGCCGTTGAGGTCGTTCCACACGTAGTTACCGATCTGGATCGGAGCCGGGTTGCAAAGCGCTTCCAGGTCGCCGATACTGTTTGCCATACCGATACCAACGGTGTTGGCAGTCGGGTCGAGCAGGGTCAGGTCGTTGCGCGTGGTGTTACCCATTTGCAGGTCGTAGTACACGATACCGCCACCGAAGTTGTATTCCGAAGTGTTCGGGTTGTTGATAGCGCCCAGCAGTTCGTCTTCGCCAGGAACATACAACAGACCGCCACAGTCGGCATCCAGGTGCGTAAAGCGCGTGTTGTCGTAGAAGAACTCACCGCCGCCGAGGCCGTCATTGGAGTTCGGGCCGAAGAGGCTGGTGCGGTTCAATCCAGGAACCGTGCCGTTGTTTTCCAGCGTCCACACGCCATTGATCGGATAAGCAGCGATGATGTCGCCACCCGGGCTGGCCGAGATCGGGTTGCCATCTACCGTTGTTGGACGGTGCTGGCGGTAACCGAACTGGTGACCGGTGCGGTCCATCATGGCAATCACCATCATGCCTTCGCGGGTAATCTCGATGTCGGAGATCAGCGCCTGACCACGGCAGCGGAATTCAGCGCCGGTCGGGCCGCCACCCACGATTTCAAAGTTGCCATTGAAGATCGAAGAAGGTTCGCCGGAGCCGGTGTTGGCCACCAGGTTGCGTTCGGTGTACACATCTACCCAGGTTTCCCATTCGCGGCATTGTGCCAGGTTCTGGTTCACGCTGCCCACGATGTCGCCGTGGTTGTACGTCGGTGCATGGAGATCCCAGTTGAGGATCATTTTCCAGGTACCTGTTTTCACATTGTATTCGTGGATGGATGCGGTAAGATCCATGGAAGTACCACCATTATTCTCACCTGTACATACACCACCTACATAAATCTTGTTGCGGTATGCTTTCACACCCAGCGGGCGGAACACCCCGTGATCGCAGGTTGGCGCCGAAGTAATCGTCAGTTCCGTAGAAGTCGGATTCGTCAGAATATTATCGACACGAACCAGTGTGCGGTTGAACAGGTTGATCGTCCACAAGGTATTTTCATCATCGCTCAGGTCGATATCGCCGAGGCCCACTTTACCTACCTTGCCGAATGCATCCGCATCCATACTCGGTACGTTCGGAGCGCTGAGGTCGCCAGGGCGAACCACATCACCCACATTTGGAACCGTGTAGAGCGGTACAGTGATCGGGTTGATGGTATCGGTGTAGTCGATGCGGTAAATGCCGCCCAGACCGAGTTCACCCAGACCTACGTGGCGTTTCAGGAACGCCGACGCGTAGATGTAGTGGCGCGAGCGGTCGTAAGCCAGGCCGTATACCGAACCAACGAGTTCGTTGGCGTGGATGTTACCGAATATCTCTGTGCGGTCGATGGCTTCGTATGGCACCAGGCCGAGTACGGTAGAAGTAACCTCGTCTGTTTTACCCTGAGCGAAGCAGGAGAATGCAATATCAGGTGCATTCTGGCAGTAGTCGCCTGGGTAGAAGAAGCCAACTTTCACATTGCAGTTTGCCGATTCGATGAACTGAACGGTTGTTCCGCTTTGGATACCTGCGAAGGCAGGTTTGATCCAGCAAGAATCGACAACTGGTACAAATTCAACGCGGTACGGGAAGTGTCCGAGAGCCGGGAATACGTAAGCGCCATTTTCGTCCGTCCAGATAGAATCTACCGGAATCGGGTTGTTGCATTCGTACAGGTAAACCAGTACGCTGTCGAGACCCGGTTCGTTGGCAGCCATAAAGCCGTCGGTATTGTAGTCGTTGAATACCACACCACCGATGTTGCCACCGATCGAAACGCCTGTCGAGCCTGTGCAGCCACTGGCATCCGTGATGGTGATGCTGTATGTTCCAACTGGCAGGTCGCTGATGGTGAACATGTTACCGGAAGCGTTGCCGGTTCCGTTGGCCACACCGTTGCTCCATACGTATGTGTATGGGCCGCTGCCGGTAGATACATTCACGATGATGCTTCCATTAGAAGCGCCGTCGCAACCTACCGCACCGGATGCAACTGCTGTAGCCACGATCGAACTGATCGGCACTACCTGCGTTGTCACCACTTTCGAACAACCATCGCTGCCTGTGACGGTGATGGAGTACGTGCCTTCCGTCAGGCCGCCGATCACGAATTCATCGGTGGTAGCCGTGCCGGTGCCACTTTCCTCGCCGTTGGTCCACTGGTAGGTGTAGTTCGGCGTACCGAAGAGCACCCCTACTGTGATCTTGCCGTCGTTGCCGCCGCATACCGTAGCGCAGGTTGGTACTGCTGCTACAAACATTTCGGTCGGAGGCAGCATAACAGCCGTCGTCGTGGCGGAGCAACCACCGGCAGTTGTTACCGTGATGGTGTATGTACCTGGAACGAGGTTCATAATTTTCACCGTATCCATCGTAACCGGACCACCGCTCACCGGACCAGTCCAGGAGAATGTGTACGGCGCCGAGCCACCTACTACCGAGATACCAAACTGACCGTTGTTGCCTGCGCAAGTCGGAGCGCATACGTGTTTGGTAATCAGCGAGATCGATCCGCCGCCACCAGGAGGCACTACCACGGTGGTAGTAGCCGAGCAGCCAGAGGCGTTGGTCACTGTGAAGTTGTAGATACCCGGTGCGAGGCCTGTTACGGTAAACGGTTCAGTTTGAGCCGTACCGTTGCCGGTAGCCGTTCCATTCGACCAGTTGTACGAGTACGGGCCGGAGTTGCCGCCGGTCAGGACGTCGATGGTGGCTGTGCCGGTATTGTTACCACAACCCGGGCCAGTTGCTGTGGCGCTGATGGTCAGTGCCTGGAACTGGGTTACGGTTACGGTAGTCGTTGCCGAGCAGCCGTTGGCATCCGTTACAGTAATATTGATCGTACCTGCTGCGAGGTTTGTGATGACAAATGCCGGCATATTGATGCCGCCGAGTTGTCCACTCGCACCAGTTGTCGTATTAGTCCAGTTGTAACTGTATGGTTGTGTACCACCGCTTACATTCATTTGAACCGTGCTGGCAGTGATACCGCAAGGCGTCGGAACAACCGTTGCCGTGATGGAAATCGAGCCGGTGCTGGAAACATTTGCGCAAGCGACAGCCGTACAGCCATTTGCATCGGTTACGGTGACACAGTAGTTACCCGGCGCAAGGCTGGATACAGTGAATGGTTCCGTCTGAGCGGTGCCGTTTCCGGCGCCCGTCCAGGAGAACGGTGCAGTACCGCCATTCACATCTACCGTGATGGTACCGTTCGAAGCATTGCAGGTAGCAGGCGTAGCCGTTGCTGTTGCCGTCAGGTTCTGACCCTGCGGAACAACCACTGTTACCATTGCCATACAGTTGTTACCGTCTTTCACCGTCACATTGTACGAGCCTGGTTGCAGGTTCGTGATCATGAACGATGGCGTCGTGCTGGTGCTGGTGCCCGAAGACGGGCCGCTCCAGTTGTACGTATAGTTGGCAGAGCCATTTACAACCGTTACGGTGATTTTGCCTGGTTGGCCGTTGCATCCTGCGGCTGTTGGCGTAGCCGTAGCCGTGATGCCCGACGTTTGGGTAATCGTCGCCGTAGTAACGGTAGTACAGCCATTACCGCTGGTGATCGTCAGCGAGTATGCGCCAGCCATCAGGTTGCTGATGGTAAACGGTTCGCTGGTGATGCCGCTGCCGCTGCCAGTTGTAGCGCCTGCAGTCCAGTTGTAACTGTATGGTGTTGTTCCGCCTGTTACATCTACAGTGATCGTGCCGTTGTCATCGCCGCAGGTTGCTGGTGTTGTAGTAGAGGTTGCCGTAATGCCGCCCGTTTGGGTTACAGTTACGCAAGCCACTGCCGTACAACCGTTTGCATTTGTTACGGTGATGCAGTACTGACCACCTGCAAGGCCGGAGATCGTGAACGGTTCGCTGAACGAAGAGCCCGTTCCGGCACCTGCCCAGGTGTAAGGAGCCGCACCGCCGCCCGTTACATCCACTACGATGGTGCCATTGCTGGTCACACAGGTAGCAGGTGACGTGCTGGCCGTAATGGTGAACTGAGCCGGTTGGCCTACCGTAGCACATACAGTAGCCGTACAGCCGTTGCCATTGGTCACCGTTACACAGTAGTTGCCTGCTGCAAGACCGGTGATGGTAAATGGTTCGCCATTGATCGGGCCGCCGCTGCCTGTTGTATTGTTACCAGTCCAGTTGTACGAGTAGTTTGGCACGCCACCAGCAACATCCACCGTGATCGTTCCGTCGTGCCCGCCGAAGCAGGTAGCAGAGGTTGTGGTTGCGGTCGCTGTGAAACCATTCGATTGCTGAACATTCACACTTACACTGGTTGCACAACCGGTAGCATCCGTGATCGTGATGTTGTAGTTGCCACCTGCCAGGCCGCTGATGGTAAACGGTTCTGTCTGAGAAGTTCCGTTTCCAGCACCCGACCATGTGTATGGCGCTGTGCCACCTGTTACATCCACTGTGATGGTACCGTTGGTAGCACCGCATGCTGCCGGCGTCGAAGTTGCGGTAGCAGACAAGTTGCCACCACCCTGTACGGTTGCCGTAGTAGATTTGGTACATCCTTTGGAATCCGTCACCGTTACAGTGTACACACCTGCTGCCAGGTTGGTGATGTCCTGCGTGCCTGCACTGTTCGACCACTGGTAAGAGTAGCCTGGCGTACCGCCGGTAACCGTCAGGTTGATCGTACCGTTGGCGCCATTGCATCCTGCAGGTGTAACAGCCGTTGTCAGGTTGATCGCCGGCGGATTTCCAAGTATTCTAAACAGGGTGGCCGTACAGAACGTATTCAGGTCTGTAACCACTACTGTGTACGTTTTAGCAGACAGTCCGTTGATGTCCTGCGTATCTTCGAAGTAACCGCCCGAAGCCGTCCATGCGTACTGGTATTGGCCAGTACCACCGGAAACTGTCAGGTTAATGGCGCCATCGGAACCGCCGGGGCAATTGATCGGAGTGACCGTAGCCGACAGGGTAAGCGGTTGTACGTTCGGGAGAACAGCCGTTTTCACTGCTGTACATCCGTTGGCATCGGTAGCCGTTACCGTGTATGTGCCTGGTACTACGTTGAAGATACCCGGTGTTTGAGCGCCATTTGACCACTGGAAGGTGTAAGCAGGCGTACCACCGCTGGCAGTTCCTGACAGGCCGCCGAGTGCGCTTTGGCAACCAGCAGGCGCTACTGAGATAAACGCCTGTAGTGCCGTCGGTTGTGTCACATTTACTACAAGTGTTTTGGTACATCCTTTCGTATCCGTTACGGTCACAGTGTAGTTTCCTGCCGTCAGGTTGTTCAGGTCTTCCGAAGAAGTGCCGTTCGACCACTGGTAGGTGTAACCTGGCGTGCCACCGGCAACGGTCAGGTTGATCGAGCCATTGTTGCCACCATTGCAGGTTACTTTCACCGTCGTAGCAGTGAGTGTGATTGCTGGCGGTTGTGCCACTGTTGCCGAAATGGTTTTCGTGCACGTGTTGGCATCGGTTACTGTTACCGTGTAGGTGCCTGCAGCCAGGCCACTCACATCTTCCGGATTATTTGTACCGGCGATGTGCGACCAGTTGTAGGTAAATACTGGTACTCCACCCGATACGGTCAGGTTGATCGAACCGGTATTACCACCATTACACAGTACATCCGTCACATCGGTCGTCAGCACAATTTCAGGTGATGTAACGATGGTTGCCGAAGTAGTGCCCGTACAGCCGTTTGCGTCGGTTACTGTTACAGTGTAGGTGCCTGCGCCCAGGTTAACCGGGTTTTTCAGCACACTACCGTTCGACCACAAGTAGGTGTAGTTCGGTGTGCCACCTGTCACTGTCAGGATGATGCCTGCATTGTTCGTATTGATACAAGCAGGGCCGGTCGGAGCAGCCGTAAGCGTCATTACAGGCGGTTGTGCAACCGTTGCTGACGTAGTAGCCGTACAACCGTTGGCATCCGTTACCGTTACGAAATATGTACCGGAAGCAACATTGTTCAGGTCTTGCGTCGTTGCGGCATTCGACCACAGGTAAGTGTAATCTGGCGTACCGCCCGTTACTGACAGGTTCACACCACCATTCAGGCCGCCGTTGCAGGAAACCGGAGATGGTACGATGGTGAGTGCCAGTGCCGTTGGCTGGGTCACTACAGCCGTACGCGTTTTGGAGCAACCATGTGCATCCGTAACCGTTACGAAGTAGGTACCTGCCGTCAGGCCGCTGATGTCCTGTGTGCTCGCGCCATTCGACCAGTGGTAGGTGTAACCAGGAGTACCGCCATCTACGATGAGGTCAACTGCACCGTCGTTGCCGTTGCGGCAGGAAACAGGTGTCACGTTGGTGCTCAGGTAGATAACAGGATCGGTTACTGTTGCACTGGTTACTGCTGTACAACCATCCTGGTCGGTTACCGTAACAGAGTAGTTACCGGCTACCAGTCCACTCAGGTTCTGAGTGCTGGCATTGTTCGACCAGTGGAAGGTGTAAGATGGCGCGCCGCCCGTTACTTCAAGATTGATGGAACCGTTTGCATTGCCTTCGCAGTACGTAGGTGTCGGCGTAGCCGTCAGTTCGATACCCGAAATTTGCGTTACGGTCACCACTTTCACTGCCGTGCAGCCTTTAGAATCGGTTACGGTAACGGTGTAGTTACCAGCCGTCAGGTTGCTGCGGTTTTTCACATTGTTATTTCCAGACAGGTCAGCCCAGTCGTAGATGTAAGCAGGTGTGCCGCCCGATACTGTCAGGGTGATAGCGCCATCGTTGCCACCATTGCAGGCAGTAACAGGTTCTGTTTCAGCCTGGATGTCGATCGGGTCGGGTTGCAGAATTTCGCGTTCGCGCACTGCCGTACAACCGTTTGCATCTGTAATGGTAACGGTGTAAGTACCCGCGGTCAGACCAGAGAGGTCTTGCGTACTTGCACCTGTCGACCACTGATAAGTGTACGTCGGAGTGCCGCCTGTTACGGTCAGATCAATTGCACCGTTGTTGCCACCGAAGCAGTTCACGTTGGTAGATGCTACCGTCGGGTTGAGCGCAGTAGGCTGCGTCACCGTGCGGGTAAGCACTGCGGTACAGCCGTGCGAATCCGTTACAGTTACGGTGTACGTTCCGGCGCTGATACCGTTGAGGTCTTCGGTGGTTTCACCTGTTGACCACTGGAAGGTATATCCTGGCGTACCACCTGTCACGCTGATATTGATCACACCGTTTTGACCGCCATTGCAGGAAACGTTGGTTACAACTGCCGTTGGCGTCAGCACTGCCGGTTGACCCACCGTGGCTGTTTTGAACACTTTACAGCCGAGTGCATCCGTCACTGTTACGGTGTAAGTACCCGCACCAACATTGTTCAGGTTTTGTGTTACTGCGCCATTCGACCACTGGTAAGTGTAGTTTGGAGTGCCGCCATCTACGGTGAGGAAGATAGCGCCGGTATTGCTACCGTTGCACACTGCATTTTCCACTTGGGTCATTGCTACCAGGCTGGTATTTTCAGAAACTGTAGCCGTCGTAGTTGCCACACAACCGTGAGAATCTGTTACCGTCACCGTGTAGATACCGGCTGTCAGGCCTGAAATATCCTGGGTTGTAGCGCCATTCGACCACAGGTAAGTGTAGCCTGGCGTGCCGCCGCTGACGGTGAGGTTGATCGATCCATTGTTGCCGCCATTGCAGGAAACATCCGTGCTGGTGTAATCCAGGTCGATGGCTGTTGGTTCATCCACTGTTGCACTGATTGTTTTGGTGCAATTGTGGCTATCCGTAACAGTTACTGTGTACGTGCCTGCCGACAGACCGTTCAGGTCTTGCGTGGTGGCGCCGTTCGACCACAGGTAAGTGTAGCCTGGGGTGCCGCCGCTCACAAGCAGGTCGATGGCTCCATTAGAAGCATCATTGCAAGCCGCATCTGTCACGTTCGTATCCAGGACGATATCCGTTGGCTGGATCACGAAACGAGTGATAACCTGAGCACAAGCGTTGGCGTCGCGTACTGTCACGGTGTATTCACCAGCAACAAGGTTGAATACGTCTTCCGTTGTTTCGCCGTTCGACCATGTGAAGGTGTAACCCGGCGTACCACCTGAAACGGTCAGGTTGATCGCGCCATCGTTGCCGCCGAAGCAGTTCACCGGCGTCACGGTCGCGCTCACATTCAGGAGCGTCGGCTGTGAAATTGTCGCCGTTGTCGTTGCCGTACAACTGTGTGCATCTACCACTGTCAGGGTGTAGGTACCAGCCACCACATTGAGGAGGTCTTCGGTATTAGCGCCGTTCGACCACGTGAAGGTGTAAGGCAGGGTACCGCCTGTTACGGTTGCATTGATTGCACCATCGTTGCCGCCGAAGCATTTCACATTGGTTACTGTGCGAGTCACGCTGAGTGCATCCACATCGCCTACAGTAGCCGTGATAGACTTCGTGCATCCGTTCGCATCTGTTACTGTTACGGTGTAAACACCCGCTGTTACATTCAACAGATCCTGCGAAGTAGCGCCCGTATTCCAGAGATAAGTGTAAGAAGGTGTTCCACCCATTACACTCAGGTCAACAGCGCCAGAGTTGCTACCATTGCAGGACGGTGTTTCTGTCGATACGCCCAGTTGGAGCACCGGTGGTTCGGAGATGATCGTCGAGGTAGACGTTACGCAGTTGTGTGCATCCGTTACTGTCACAGTGTATGTTCCAGGAGCGAGGCTGCTGATGTCTTCCGTTGTAGTACCGTTCGTCCAGAGGTACGTGTAAGGTGCTGTTCCGCCCGTTACCGTCAGGTTGATCACGCCATTGTTGTAGCCGTTGCAGGTAATGTTGGTGATGCTAACAGACGGGTTCAGAATTTCCGGCTGCGTGATCGTTGCCTGCGTAGTCGTGCTGCAATTGTGCGAGTCCTTGATGGTTACGGTGTACGTGCCTGCAGGAATATTGCTCAGGTCCTCGGTAGTAGCGCCATTCGACCAAATGTAAGTGTAGCCTGGAGTGCCACCATTTACCGTAAGATCGATAGAACCGTTGCTACTGCCGAAGCAGGTAACGTTGACTGGCGTCGTGCTGGTCGTCAGTGCAAGCGGCTGCGTTACGATGGCCGTTGTGCTGGCGGTAAATCCATGCACGTCGGTTACTGTTACGGTGTAAGTGCCCGGAGCCAGGTTTGTCAGGTCTTCCGTCGTGGCGTTGTTCGACCACAGGAAGGTGTACGGGCTGGTGCCGCCTGTTACTGTCAGGTCGATAGAGCCGTTCTGAGCGCCGAAGCAGGATACATCCACTACCAGTTTATCAATTGTAATGTTCACAAAGAAACCAGCGTCGATGGTGAGGTTGTTCTCACCCGGCGTGAGGGTTTCTACTGGTGACATCAGGGTAGTCGGATTGGCGTCGCTGTCGTTGTTGTCGTTGGTCTGATCCGCAGGCGATACAAAGAAGTTGGCTCCCGGAGAGGAGAAGGTTACTTTGTAGGTGCCTGGGTTCAGGTTGGTGAACAGGTATCCACCGTTGCCATCCGTAATATCAGTCAGGTTTACAGGAATACCGTTTACAGTAGTACCTGTGAGGGTAACTGTAATATTCGGGATGCCTGGTTCGCCCAAGTCCTGTACACCGTCATGGTCGAGGTCGTACCATACGAAGTCGCCAATCGTGGCATTGCCCTGGAAGCCTGCGTCGTAGGTCGTGTTGTTCTCACCGGAAGTGAGCGTTTCAGTTCCCGTCATCAGTGTAGCAGGGTTAATGTCGCTGTCCTCCGTATCGTCACCGCCCTGATCTTGCAAGGTTGGTGTATAGCCGGCAGGTGTGCCGAATGTCAGTTTATACGTACCTGGTTCGAGGCCTGTGAACGAGTACTCTCCGTTCGGGCCGGTCGTCGTGGTCAGGTTGACAGGGGTACCGTCGCCGGTAGTACCTGTCAATGTAACTGGCACACCTTCGATACCTGGTTCGCCAGCGTCCTGAACGCCATCACCATCGAGGTCATTCCATACGAAGTCGCCGATAGATGCTGGCAGGAAGAAGCCAGCGTCGTAGGTGAGGTTAGACTCGCCAGCCACCAGCGTTTCTGCCGGTGTTTGTTGTGTGCCAGGTGCTGCATCACTGTCTTTCGTATCATCGCCGCCCTGATTTGGAGCAGTCAGGATATAGCCGCCAGCAGGTGTGCCGAACGTAACGGTATAAGTACCTGGTACCAGACCCGAGAACAGGTAGAAGCCCGTTCCGTTGGTGGTGGTATTCAGCATCACTGTATTGCCGTCGATGTTCGTACCGTTGAGGGTAACAGGCACATTTGCAATACCCGGTTCGCCGCCGTCCTGAACGCCGTCGCCATCGAGGTCGTTCCATACGAAGTCGCCGATTTCAGCGCAACGAGTAGGGTTAACAGTTACAGTTACCTGGTCATTGTTGCCTACATTACCGATGAAGGTTTCGGTACCTGTAATTGGATCGACATACCATACTTCACCCATATCGTTGGCAATATTCACGGTGGTCTGGTTGATCACTGTGGTGTACTGCCATTTGAATTCTTCTTCGGTGACGCCATCATTGTTGTTGTCAACAAAGTCGATTTTGCAGTCGCCGTCGAGGTCGCAGAGGCTGTTGCCGTTTTGTGCGCAAGTCACCCAGTATTGGCCGTTGCAGACAAAGGATCCTGGCATGTTGTTATCCATTGCCACTACGTTACGGATTTCGATACCTGGTGCGCCACCCAACATGCGTGTGATGAGCGTGTAGGTAACTTCTTCACCGGCACAGATTTCCGTTTTGTCGGCTGATTTATCCATGTTGATAAACACACCTGTGTAGTTCGACGGGTCGTTATCCGTTACAGGCGTACCTACCGGCGTACCATTGTTATCAACCGGCTGGCCACTTACGGAACCCAGGTTGTGGTACATGCCGCGCATGGCGGTGCCTGTTTTGGTGCAGGTTTGAGAAGCGCCTGCTGCCAGGTACGGAATGGTACAGATGATACCTTCCTTGTCGTCGGTTACTACCACGTTGGTCAGGTCGAGCGTACCCGTATTGGTTACCGTATACGTCCAGGTCACGATTGGAGCCACATTTGGCACCAGAATGATGACACCCGGGGCATTATCTGCATCCTGACCATTGGTGTATTTCTCTATATCGATAGACGGAGTATGCTGAATTGGAATGGTTTCATCATCCTGATCGTCTTCGGTCGGAACATCGTTGTTAGGCGTAGAGTCCACATCGTCGCCGTCGTCGGTGGTAATTTCGGCTTCGTTGGTGAGCGTCAGGCCCGTGTAATTGCTATTGATCTTCGTCTTCACGATGAAGGAAACGGTCTGACCTTCCAGCAATACCGGAATGGTGTACGTGCCGTTGCCGTTGTTGATCACGCTACTGCCGTTGGCATCGAATCCGACGATGGTCAGACCCGTTTGCGGGCGATCCGTTACGATTACGTTGTGCGCTGGCAAGCCACCCTGGTTGGTAACAGTAATCACGAAGTCGACATTGGCGCCCGGAGCAAACGGACCAGGTGTACCGGAAGCAAGGTCTTTTTCCAGTGCCAAGTCGTAGCGGCCGAAGCCTGCGTCGATCGTGTTATCCGTTTCACCGCTGGTCAGGTTTACAACATCGGACTGACCAGTAGTTGGATTGGCATCCGAATCGATTGTGTCATCGCCACCTTGGTTCTGGTCGGTATTGTCGTATCCGTTCGGTGTAGTGAAGGTCACCACATAGTTACCCGGCTCGAGGTTGGTGAAATGGTATTCACCGTTCGAGTTGGTAGTAGTAGTCAGGTTTACTGCCTGGCCATCGCCGGTAGTACCTGTCAACGTAACTGTTACGCCCTGGATACCTGGTTCGCCAGAATCCTGAACACCGTCGCCATCAAGGTCTTCCCAAACGAAGTCGCCAAGTGCGGCAGGTTTGAAGAAGCCTGCGTCGTATGTCAGGTTCGACTCTCCTGCCGTCAGCACTTCATTTACCGTCATTTGTGAACCAGGCATAGCGTCGCTGTCCGTCTCATCATTGCCGCCGAGATCGAGGCTCGTCAGGACGTAACCACCTACAGGTGTACCGAAGGTCAGTTTGTATGTGCCCGGTTCGAGGCCCGAGAACAGGTACAGGCCTGAGCCATTGGTTGTTGTAGTCAAGTTCACTGGCTGTCCGTCGCCGGTGGTGCCTGTGAGCGTAACTGTTACACCCGGGATGCCCGGTTCGCCGAAGTCCTGAACGCCGTCGCCGTCGAGGTCTTCCCAAACAAAGTTGCCGATTTCAGCAGACTGGAAGAAGCCAGCGTCGTAGTTCGGGTTGTTTTCGCCGGAAGTGAGCACCTCGTTTGGCGTCATCAGCGTCAGCGGGTTTACATCACTGTCGGTTGCGTCATTGCCACCCTGATCAGGTGTCGTCGTCGTGTAGCCTGCAGGCTGTCCGAAGGTCAGTTTGTAGGTACCCGGTTCGAGGTTGGTGAACGAGTACTGGCCGTTCGGGCCGGTGGTCATAGTCTGGTTGACAGGCTGGCCATCGCCGGTGGTACCGGTCAGGGTAACTGTCACACCCGGGATACCCGGTTCACCGAAGTCCTGTACGCCATCGCCGTCGAGGTCATTCCACACGAAGTCGCCGATAGAAGCAGGCTGGTAGAAGCCGGCGTCGTAATTCGGGTTATTTTCGCCGGAAGTCAACGTTTCTGTTACGGTCATCAAAGTCACCTGATCGGCGTCGCTGTCGGTTGCGTCGTTGCCACCGAGGTCTGGTGTGCTTGGAACGAAACCACCTACAGGCGTACCGAAGGTCAGTTTGTAGGTACCCGGTTCGAGGTTGGTGAACGAGTACTGGCCGTTCGGGCCGGTGGTCATAGTCTGGTTGACAGGGGCGCCGTCGCCGGTAGTACCCGTCAAAGTCACCAATACACCCTGGATGCCTGGCTCGCCAAAGTCCTGCACACCGTCGCCATCGAGGTCATGCCATACGAAGTCGCCGATAGAAGCAGGCTGGAAGAAGCCAGCATCATACGTCAGGTTGGATTCACCCGGTGTGAGTACTTCATTCGGCGTCATCAATGTTACAGGGTTGATGTCGCTGTCTGTTTCGTCGTTACCGCCCTGATCCTGTGCAGTTGGCACAAATCCGGCTGGTTGTCCGAAGGTCACCTTGTAAGTACCCGGAACGAGGTTCGGGAACAGGTATTCACCGTTCGGGCCGGTGCTGGTTGTCAGGTTGACCGGAGCGCCGAGTTGTGTAACACCCGTGAGTGTAACCGGAACGTTCGAGATGCCTGGTTCGCCGGAGTCTTGCACGCCGTCGCCGTCGAGGTCATTCCATACGAAGTTGCCGATTTCAGCCGGGATACAACTCATCGGAGCATCGTATGCATCGAGGTATGTTTTAGAGCAGTTTGCATTAAATGCTGCTGTAACATCCACGTCAGCCACGCCGTTGGAGATCAGGCCGGTGATCGTTGCCGATTGTGTGCCGGAAGAGCCCTGGGCAATGCTGATCGTAGCCGAACCGCCTTGAGAGGTTGTCACGGTGATCTGGTTGGTAGGCGCGTTGGTCCAGGTAACGGTTACCACCACAGAATATGTGTTGTTGGCCGGGTCACAAAGCGATGGTACTGCACTTACCACATTGATGCTTGGTTCAATAATGGTTGCGCTGGCTGTTTTGGTACAGCCGTTGGCATCCGTTACGGTCACCGTGTAAGTACCAGCCGTGAGGCCCGTCAGGTCTTGCGTGGTAGCGCCGTTCGACCAGAGGTAAACGTACGGTTGCGTACCGCCGCCCACTGTGAGGTCGATAGCTCCGTCAGCAGCACCTGCGCAGGACGCAGGCGTCGGAACAGCCGAAGCCGTCAGAGCCGGTGGTTCAGTGATGGTGGCGCTGGTTGTTTTGGTACAACCGTTGGCATCTGTTACCGTTACCGTGTAAGTGCCAGCCGTACGACCCGAAATATCCTGGGTAGTAGCGCCTGTAGACCACAGGTAAGAGTAGCCCGGTGTACCACCAGAAACGCTGAGGTCGATAGCCCCGTTGTTGCCACCATTGCACAGTACATTGGTCACCACAGGGGTCAGCACGAGGGCTGGCGGCTCGGTGATGGTTGCGCTGGTCGTTTTAGTACAGTTATTGGCATCTGTTACGGTCACGGTGTAAGTACCGGCCACAACACCGTTCAGGTCTTGTGTTGTAGTGCCGTTCGACCACAGGTACGAAAGGACGCCGGTACCGCCGGTAGCCGTCAAGTCTATTTTGCCATTGCTGCCACCATTGCAGGTAACGTTGGTTACCAGGGTGTTCAGCGCGATTTGCGGTGGTTGAGTCAACAGAATGCTCACCACTTTGGTGCAACTGTTGGCATCGGTTACCGTTACGGTATATACGCTGGAAGTCAGGTTGCTGATGTCTTCCGTCGTTGCATTGTTAGACCACATGTAGGTGTACGCTGGCGTACCACCCGAAACTGTCAGGTCGATAGCGCCATTGTTGCCGCCATAGCAGGCCAGGTTCACTACAGAGAACAATACGGAAATATCGTTCGGCTGCGTGATGGTGGCCGTAGCCGTCTGAGTACAGCCATGCGTATCCGTAATAGTTACAGAGTACGTACCGGCTGTACGGCCTGTCAGATCTTGCGTGGTAGCGCCGTTCGACCACAGGTAGGTGTAGCCTGGAGAGCCGCCGCCTACAGTCAGGTCGATAGAGCCATTTGCCAAACCGAAGCAAGTAACATGTGTCGGAACTGCCGTAGCTGTGAGAGCAGGCGGTTCATTCACTGTAGCCGTAGCAGATTTGGTACAGCCGTTGGCATCAGTTACTGTTACGGTATAGGTGCCTGCCGTCAGTGTACCCAGGTCCTGGGTAGTAGCGCCGTTCGACCACAGGTAGGTGTAAGCAGGTGTTCCGCCGCCTACAGTCAGGTCGATAGCACCATTGTTACCACCGTTGCACAGTACATGGACAGGTGTTGTGGACAGAACGATCGGCGTCGTTTCATTTACTGTTGCCGAAGTCGTTTTGGTACAGCCATTGGCGTCTGTTACCGTTACAGTGTAGGTACCTGCCGAGAGGCCCGTCAGGTCTTGCGTAGTGGCGCCATTCGACCACACGTATGTGTAGCCAGGTGTACCACCCGAAACCGTCAGGTCGACTGCACCGGTGCTGGCGCCGTTGCAGGTAACATTTACAACTGTGGTAGACAGTACAACCGGGGTCGGCTGGCTGATCGTAGCCGAAGTCGATTTGGTACAACCGTTGGCATCCGTTACCGTTACCGTGTAGGTACCGGCAGTGCGACCAGTCAGGTCTTGTGTGGTAGCGCCATTCGACCACAGGTAAGTGTAGCCTGGCGTACCGCCCGTTACTGTCAGGTCGATGGCTCCGTTGTTGCCACCGTTGCACAATACGTTGATCACGGTTGTGCTCAGCGCAATTACAGGCGGTTCGGTGATCGTAGCCGAAGTCGATTTGGTACAACCATGAGAATCCGTTACCGTAACGGTGTATGTACCAGCCGTGCGGCCTGTCAGGTCTTGCGTCGTTGCGCCATTCGACCACAGGTAGGTGTAGCCTGGCGTACCACCTGAAACTGTCAGGTCGATTGCGCCATTGCTGCCACCATTACACAATACGTTGGTTACCTGAGTACCCAGCACGAGTGCCGGCGGCTCGGTTACCGTGGCCGTGGCTGTTTTGGTACAGTTGTTTGCATCGGTCACAGTTACTGTGTAAATACCGGCCACAACACCGTTCAAGTCTTGCGAAGTAGCGCCATTTGACCACAGGTAAGAAATAGCACCCGTGCCACCTGTCACAGTCAGGTCGACTGCACCATCACTGCCACCGTTGCAGGTTACATTGGTAACTACTACAGTCGGGTTCAGTGCAGGTGGTTGTGTTGGCAGAATGCTCACGGCTTTGGTACAGCCATTGGCATCCGTTACCGTAATCGTGTATGTTGCGGAAACGAGGTTGCTGATGTCTTCCGTCGTTGCGCCTGTCGACCACTGATAAGTGTATGGCTGTGTGCCACCAATTACCGTTACGTCGATGGAGCCATCCGAACCGCCGTTACAAGACAGGTTCATGACAGAGAAGCCGATAGCAATATCATCCGGTTGTGTAATCGTAGCAGTAGCCGTTTTGGTACAGCCATGCGAATCTGTGATTGTTACGGTGTAAGTACCAGCGGTTCGACCTGTAATATCTTCCGTCGTGGCACCGTTCGACCACAGGTAGGTGTAGCCCGGCGTGCCGCCGCTGACGGTGAGGTTGACAGAACCGTTCGACATACCGTAGCAGGTCACGTTGGTTGGAACTGCTGTGGCAGTAATCGCTGGCGGTTCGTTGATCGTAGCCGTAGCCGTTTTAGTACAACCATTCAGGTCGGTAATAGTCACCGTGTAGGTACCGGCTGTGCGACCGCTGATATCCTGCGTGGTAGCGCCGCTAGACCACTGGTAGGTGTAGCCTGGTGTACCGCCCGTTACAGAAAGGTCAATTGCGCCGTTGTTACCGCCATTGCACAATACATCCGTCACCACAACGGTCGGAACGATTGCAGGTGGTTCGTTGATCGTAGCCGTAGCCGTTTTGGTACAGAAATTAGCATCCGTTACCGTTACCGTGTACGTACCAGCCACTACCCCATTCAGGTCCTGGGTAGTAGTACCGTTCGACCAGAGGTAAGAGTAAGCACCCGTGCCGCCGGTTACGCTCAGGTCTACCGCGCCATTGCTGCCGCCGTTGCAGGTAACATGCGTTACTGCTACTGTCGGGTTGATTGGCGGAGGTTGTGTCAGCAGGATGCTCACGGCTTTTGTACAGCCATTGGCATCTGTTACTGTAATCGTGTATGTTTTAGAAATCAGGTTGCTGATGTCTTCGGTCGTAGCGCCAGTCGACCACTGGTAGGTGTATGGCGATGTACCGCCCATTACCGTCATGTCGATGGCTCCGTTATTGCCGCCATTGCAAGCCAGGTTCACCACGGAGAATGCAATGGTGATTTCTTCCGGCTGGCTGATGGTAACTGTAGTTGTTTTCGTGCAACCATGCGTATCCGTAACTGTAACCGTGTAGGTACCGGCCGGGCGACCTGTGAGGTCTTCGGTGGTAGCGCCATTCGACCACAGGAAGGTGTAGCCTGGCGTGCCGCCGCCAACCGTCAGGTTGACAGAGCCGTTGGACAAGCCATAGCAGGTTACGTTGGTCGGTGTCGCAGAAGCCGTCAGAACCGGCGGTTCTGTTACCGTAGCGGAAGTTGTTTTCACACAACCGTTGGCATCGGTGATCGTTACGGAATACGTACCGGCTGTCAGGCCACTGATGTCCTGCGTAGTAGCGCCGTTAGACCACTGGTAAGTATAGCCTGGTGTGCCGCCGCTGACGGTCAGGTCGATGGAACCGTTGTTGCCACCGTTGCAAAGAACGTTTACTACAGTAGTGGTTGCCACGAGCGAACTAGATTCGTTCACCGTTGCAGAAGTCACTTTCGTGCAGTTGTTCGCATCGGTTACCGTCACTGTATAGGTGCCTGCTGACAGGCCAGTGATGTCCTGCGTGGTAGCGCCATTTGACCACAGGTAAGTGTAGCCAGGTGTGCCGCCGGTTACCGTCAGATCGATCGCGCCGGTATTGCCACCGTTACATGGAACGTTGATAACGCTCGTAGTCAGCACAATAGCAGGTGGTTCGATGATGGTAGCCGCAGTTGTTTTCGTACAGCCTTTGATGTCCGTTACCGTTACTGTATAAGCGCCAGCAGGGCGACCAGACAGGTCTTGCGTTGTAGCGCCGTTCGACCACAGGTAAGAATAGGCCGGATGGCCGCCGCTTACGGTCAGGTCGATGGCGCCAGTGCTGTTACCATTGCAAAGGATATTGGTAACAGAAGTGCCGAGTACCAGCGGATCATAGAGGCAGTCGATGTCGAAACCGGCATCGATGGTTTGGTTGCTCTGGCCGCTTACAAGCGTTACCGGAGGCGCCTGGCCTGTTACCGGGCTGGCATCGCTGTCTTTCGTATCGTCGCCGCCCTGATCCACCGGAGATGGTGTGTAGCCGGTCGGTTGAGTGAATGTAACGACGTAGGTGCCCGGTTGCAGGTTGTTGAAATGGTATTCACCTGCACCGTTGGTAGTAGTAGTCAGGTTCACAGGTGTACCGCTGCCGGTAGTGCCCGTGAGGGTTACCGTAACGTTTGGAATACCCGTTTCAGTACCATCCTGTACGCCGTCGTTGTCGGTATCTTCCCATACATAGTCGCCCAAAGAAGCCGGTTTGTAGAAACCTGCGTCGTACGTCAGGTTCGATTCACCTGCAGTAAGTACTTCATTTACAGTCATTTGCGTGCCAGGAGCAGCGTCGCTGTCTTTTGCGTCGTTGCCGCCCTGATCCTGTGGAGTAAGTACATAACCGCCTACCGGTGTGCCAAAGGTGATTTTGTAAGTACCTGGCACCAGACTGCTGAACAGGTAGAATCCTGTGCCATTGGTCGTGGTGTTCTGCGTTACACTCACACCGTCGATGGTGGTACCCGTGAGGGTTACCGGCACATTGGCAATGCCCAGTTCAGTATTGTCCTGTACGCCGTCGGCGTCGATGTCTTCCCAAACGAAGTCGCCGATTTCAGCGCACTTGTTAGAACTTACGGAAACAGTTACCTGATCTGTATTGCCTACATTTCCGATAAACGTAGCCACGTTGGTAATTGGATCTACATACCATACTTCACCCATATCGTTGGCGATATTGGTAGTCGTCTGGTTGATTGGCATGGTGTACATCCACATGAATTCCTCATCGGAATTGCCATCGTTGTTGTTGTCGATAAAGTCGATGTAGCAGTTGTTGTTCAGATCGCCGCCCGACCAGTTGAGGCCCTGGCAAGTCATGTTACCCACCACGTTGTTGTCCATGGCTTTCACATTGCGGATCTGAATACCTGTTGTACCACCCAGCATGCGGGTGGTCAGGGTATATTTCACGAGTTCACCGGCACAAACCTCCGTTTTATCAGCGGTTTTATCCATATTGATAAATACGCCTGTGTAGTTACCCGGGTCTGTGTCGTCGAGCGGCGGGCCTACCGGAGTGTTGTTGTCCGGGTTGTAAGGCTGGCCGGTTACCGTTGCGATATTGGTGTGCAGGCCGCGCATTGCCGTTGCCGTAGCGGTGCAGGTTTGAGAAGCGCCTGCTGCCAGGTTCGGGATTGTGCAGATAGCACCCAGCACGTTGTCGGTTACTACCACGTTTTGCAGTGGCAGGTTACCGGTATTGGTTACGGTAAATGTAAACGTCACCGTTGGAGCAACATCCGGAACAAGCAGGATCACTCCAGGTGCGTTGTCAGCATCCTGACCATTCACGTATTTCTCCAGGTTGATGCTTGGTTGCGGCAGGTAGAAGCCTGCGTCGTAGGTCAGGTTGTTCTCACCGGAAGTGAGCACTTCATTGACCGTCATCAGCGTAGCCGGATTGATGTCGCTGTCTTTAGTATCGTCGCCACCCTGATCCAGCGGAGACACGAAGTACCCGGAAGGCTGGCCAAATGTCAGTTTGTAGGTACCCGGTTCGAGGTTCGGGAAGAGATAGAAACCACTGCTGTTGGTCGTGGTCGTCTGGTTGATCAACTGACCATCGCCGGTAGTACCCGTCAAAGTTACCAGTACATTAAAGATACCTGTTTCTGTGCCGTCTTGTACGCCATCGAGGTCGGTATCATTCCATACATAGTCGCCAATAGAAGCAGGAATGTAGAAACCTGCGTCGTAAGTCAGGTTGGTTTCACCGGAAACCAGCACTTCATTGATGGTGGAGCCAGTTATGACGTCCGCATCGGAGTCTTTGGTGTCGTCGCCGCCCAGGTCTTTGCCTGTTGGAACATAACCGCCAGCAGGCGTACCGAAGTTGACGAAGTAGGTACCTGGTTTCAGGTTAGAGAACAGGTAAAGGCCGGATCCATTGGTGAATTGAGTCTGCACCACCGGTGTACCATCACCTGCTGTACCATTCAGGGTTACGCGAACGTTTGGAATACCAGGTTCACCAGCATCCTGTACGCCGTCTGCATCCGTATCTACCCACACAAAGTCGCCAATAGCGGCCGGTTTGTAGAAACCAGCGTCATAGGTCAGGTTGGATTCTGCAGGCAGCAGCACTTCGTTGATAGTCATCAAAGTACCCGGAGCAGCATCGCTGTCTTTGGCGTCGTCGCCGCCGAGATCCTGCGTTGTCAACGTATAACCACCGGCAGGTGTGCCGAAGGTGATTTTATAGGTACCTGCTTCCAGGTGCGAGAACAGGTAATGACCCGTTCCGTCCGTAGTAGTAGTCAGGTTAACCGGCGAACCGCCATTGGTAGTACCAGTAAGCGTCACGGTTACACCCGGAATACCCGGCTCACCAGCATCCTGTACGCCGTCTGCATCCTGGTCTTCCCAAACGAAGTCGCCGATTTCGGCTGCTGGCAGGTCGCCGCAGGCATCGTCAGTGATGTCGGTGTCGCCATCGTTATCGGAATCCAGTGTAGAGCGGTTGTACAGACCCTGGTTCGGGCTGCTGCCCGGGCCGTTGCCCGGTACCGAGCAAGCCGTGTAAATATTGTCGCCACCGTCCGGTGAACCCGGAGTGAGGTTGAGACTTACATTAAATACAACAGTGTATGTATGCGTAGCACCCGCTGCAATCGTAGCGGCAGTTGCCAGCGTCGTTGTGCCTGTGGTATTCATGGAACCGCTGGCCTGGCCGCTGTAAGAGCCGCTGTTGATCGTCACGTCGTTGTCGAACATCGGCGTGTCTTTCAAAGTGTAGGAGCCGGCAGCACCGCCATTGTTGTTGACTACAACATTGTAAGTAACTGTGTACGTGCCATTTGCATTGGCAACAGCGCTTACAAAGTTTTTCACCATGTTCAGGTTCGGCAGGTCGCCGCAGGCATCGTCGGTGATGTCTGTGTTACCGTCGTTGTTCGTATCGAGCAGGGCGCGGTTGTACAAACCCTGGTTCGGGCTGCTGCCCGGGCCATTGCCTGGTACGGAGCATGCCGTGTACACATTGTCGCCACCGTCTGGCGAGCCTGGAGCCAGGTTCAGCGTGACGTTGAATACAACTGTGTAGGTGTGCGAAGCACCAGCTGCGATGGCTGCGTTGGTAGCCAGGGTCGTTGTACCGGTGGTGTTCATGGAACCACTGGCCTGACCGCTGTACGAACCGCTGTTGATCGTGATGTCGTTGTCGAACATTGGCGTGTCTTTCAGGCCATAAGCGCCCGTTGCACCGCCATTGTTTGTTACTACAATGGTGTATGTTACATTGAAGGTACCGTTACCTGTTGGGACAGCACTTACAAAGTTTTTCACCATTCCGATGTTTGGCAGATCGCCGCAAGCATCGTCTGTGATGTCAGTATCACCATCATTATCTGCATCCAGCAAAGCCTTGTTGTAGAGGCCCTGGTTCGGGCTGCTACCCGGGCCGTTGCCAGGCACAGCGCAAGGCGTGTAAATATTGTCGCCGCCGTCTGTGGAGCCTGGAGCCAGGTTCAGACTTACGTTATAAGTAATAGAGAACACATCTGTTCCTCCGCCAACAAGCGACGTATTGCTGATAAGTGTAAGTACACCTGGATCGCCCGTGAAGGTATTGAAGAACGTACCGCAGCAAATAAGGCCGCCGTTGTAACTACCACCAATAACAGTAATGTCGTTGTCGAACGCATGGCTGTCTTTCAGCGTATAAGTGGCGGAAGCGCCACCGGTATTGGTTACGAAGATGTTGTACGTAACGTCGTAGGTGCCGTCCGGTTTAACGGTAGCAGAAACGAAATCCTTGTGCATCGTCAGGTTCGGCAGGTCGCCGCAAGCGTCGTCGGTGATTTCTGCCGTGCCGTCGTTGTTTGTATCCAAAGTCGAACGGTTGTACAGACCCTGGTTCGGGCTACTGCCCGGGCCATTGCCCGGTACCGAGCAAGCAGTGTAAATGTTGTCACCACCATCTGGCGAACCCGGAGCGAGGTTCAGGCTTACATTGAATACTACGGTGTAGGTATGTGAAGCGCCTGCTGCAATCGGAGCGGCAGTTGCCAGCGTCGTTGTACCACTGGTCAGCATGGAACCGCTGGCCTGACCACTGTACGAACCGCTGTTGATCGTCACGTCGTTGTCGAACATCGGCGTGTCTTTCAGCGTGTAGGAGCCTGCTGCACCGCCGTTGTTGCTGACTACAATGGTGTAGGTCACATTGAAGGTGCCGTTGCCAGTTGGAACTGCACTGACAAAGTTTTTCACCATATTTACGTTCGGCAGGTCACCGCAAGCGTCATCCGTGATGTCGGTGTCGCCGTCGTTATCCGTATCCAAAGTAGCGCGGTTGTACAGGCCCTGGTTCGGGCTGCTGCCTGGGCCGTTGCCTGGAACAGCGCATGCGGTGTACACGTTGTCGCCGCCGTCCGGTGAGCCAGGAGCCAGGTTCAGTGATACGTTAAACGATACGTTGTAGGTATGTGTAGCGCCCGCTGCAATGGAAGCGGCAGTTGCCAGGGTCGTCGAGCCGGTCGTGTTCATAGAACCGCTGGCCTGGCCACTGTATGTACCGCTGTTGATCGTTACGTCGTTGTCGAACGATGGCGTGTCTTTCAGCGTGTAAGAACCTGCAGCACCGCCGTTGTTGCTGACTGTAATGGTATAATTAACTGTATAAGAACCGTTTGCGTTTTGTGTAGCGCTCACGAAGTTCTTCGCCATGTTCAGGTTTGGCAGGTCGCCGCAGGCATCGTCGGTGATTTCCGGCGTGCCGTCGTTGTTTGTATCCAACGTCGAACGGTTGTACAGGCCCTGGTTCGGGCTGCTGCCAGGGCCGTTGCCCGGTACAGAACATGCCGTGTACACATTGTCGCCACCGTCTGGTGAGCCTGGAGCCAGGTTCAGCGTTACGTTGAATACAACGGTGTACGTGTGTGTAGCGCCCGCTGCAATCGCTGAGTTAGTAGCCAATGTTGTGGTGCCCGTGGTATTCATAGAACCGCTGGCCTGACCGCTGTACGAACCGCTGTTGATCGTGATGTCGTTGTCGAACAATGGCGTGTCTTTCAGCGTGTAAGAACCGGAAGTACCGCCGTTGTTGTTGACTACGATCGTGTAGGTTACATTGTACGTACCGTTGCCGGTTGGAACTGCGCTCACGAAGTTTTTCACCATGTTCACGTTTGGCAGGTCGCCGCAAGCGTCATCGGTGAGGTCAGCCGTACCATCGTTGTTGGTATCCAGCGTAGCCTTGTTGTACAGACCCTGGTTCGGGCTGCTGCCCGGGCCATTGCCTGGTACTGCGCAAGGCGTGTACACGTTGTCGCCACCATCCAGTGAGCCAGGAGTCAGGTTCAGCGTGACGTTGAACGATACGTTGTAGGTGTGTGTGGCGCCGGCTGCAATTGCAACGTTGGTACCCATTGTGGTCGTGCCCGTGGTGTTCATAGAACCACTGGCTTGACCGCTGTACGAACCGCTGTTGATCGTCACGTCGTTGTCAAACGAAGGCGTGTCTTTCAGCGTGTAAGAACCTGGTGCACCGCCGTTATTATTTACTGTGATGGTGTAAGTAACTGTATAAGAACCGTTTGCATTTTGCGTAGCGCTCACGAAGTTCTTCACGAGGTTCAGGTTTGGCAGGTCGCCGCAGGCGTCATCCGTGATGTCCGTGTCGCCGTCGTTGTCCGTATCCAAAGTAGCACGGTTGTACAAGCCCTGGTTCGGGCTGCTACCTGGGCCGTTGCCCGGTACAGAGCATGCGGTGTACACGTTGTCGCCACCGTCCGGTGAGCCAGGAGCCAGGTTCAGCGTTACGTTGAACGATACGTTGTAGGTATGTGTGGCGCCCGCTGCGATGGAAGCGGCAGTTGCCAGGGTCGTCGTGCCGGTCGTGTTCATAGAACCGCTGGCTTGGCCACTGTATGTACCGCTGTTGATCGTTACGTCGTTGTCGAACGATGGCGTGTCTTTCAGCGTGTAAGAACCTGCTGCACCGCCATTGTTGCTGACAGTAATGGTATAATTAACTGTGTAAGAACCGTTTGCGTTTTGTGTAGCGCTCACGAAGTTCTTCGCCATGTTCAGGTTTGGCAGGTCGCCGCAGGCGTCATCGGTAATTTCCGGCGTGCCGTCATTGTTCGTATCCAAAGTCGAACGGTTGTACAGGCCCTGGTTCGGGCTGCTGCCAGGGCCGTTGCCCGGTACAGAACATGCCGTGTACACATTGTCGCCACCGTCCGGCGAACCTGGAGCCAGGTTCAGCGTGACGTTGAATACCACGGTGTACGTATGCGAAGCACCTGCTGCAATTGCTGCGCTCGTAGCCAATGTTGTCGTGCCGGTCGTGTTCATAGAACCGCTGGCCTGACCGCTGTACGAACCGCTGTTGATCGTGATGTCGTTGTCGAACAATGGCGTGTCTTTCAGTGTGTAAGAACCGGAAGTGCCGCCGTTGTTGTTGACTACGATCGTGTAGGTTACATTGTACGTACCGTTGCCGGTTGGAACTGCGCTCACGAAGTTTTTCACCATGTTCACGTTTGGCAGGTCGCCGCAAGCGTCATCGGTGAGATCAGCCGTACCATCGTTGTTGGTATCCAGCGTAGCCTTGTTGTACAGACCCTGGTTCGGGCTGCTGCCCGGGCCATTGCCTGGTACTGCGCAAGGCGTGTACACGTTGTCGCCACCATCCAGTGAGCCAGGTGCCAGGTTCAGCGTTACGTTGAACGATACGTTGTAGGTGTGTGTGGCGCCTGCTGCAATTGCAACGTTGGTGCCCATTGTGGTCGTGCCCGTGGTGTTCATAGAACCGCTGGCCTGACCGCTGTACGTACCGCTGTTGATCGTGATGTCATTGTCGAACGAAGGTGTGTCTTTCAGCGTGTAGGAACCTGCTGCACCACCGTTGTTATTTACTGTGATCGTGTATGTAACTGTGTAAGAACCGTTTGCGTTTTGTGTAGCGCTCACGAAGTTCTTCACAAGATTCAGGTTGGGCAGGTCGCCGCAGGCGTCATCCGTAATGTCCGTGTCGCCGTCGTTATCCGTATCCAAAGTAGCACGGTTGTACAGGCCCTGGTTCGGGCTGCTACCTGGGCCATTGCCTGGTACAGAGCATGCGGTGTACACGTTGTCGCCGCCGTCCAGTGAGCCTGGTGCCAGGTTCAGCGTGACGTTGAACGATACGTTGTAGGTATGTGTAGCACCCGCTGCGATGGAAGCGGCAGTTGCCAGGGTCGTCGAGCCAGTCGTGTTCATAGAACCGCTGGCCTGACCGCTGTATGTACCGCTGTTGATCGTCACGTCGTTGTCGAACGATGGCGTGTCTTTCAGGGTGTAAGAACCTGCTGCACCGCCGTTGTTGCTAACTGTGATGGTGTAATTAACGGTAAATGAACCGTTTGCATTCACCGTAGCGCTGACGAAGTTCTTCGCCATGTTCAGGTTTGGCAGGTCGCCGCAAGCATCGTCAGTAATTTCTGCCGTGCCGTCGTTGTTCGTATCCAAAGTAGAACGGTTGTACAGACCCTGGTTCGGGCTGCTGCCAGGGCCGTTGCCCGGTACGGAACATGCCGTGTAAATGTTGTCGCCACCGTCCGGCGAGCCTGGAGCCAGGTTCAGCGTGACGTTGAATACAACGGTGTACGTATGCGTAGCACCTGCTGCAATCGAAGCGGCAGTTGCCAGGGTTGTTGTGCCTGTGGTGTTCATGGAACCGCTGGCCTGACCGCTGTACGAACCGCTGTTGATTGTGATGTCGTTGTCGAACAATGGCGTGTCTTTCAGCGTGTAAGAGCCTGAAGTACCGCCGTTGTTATTTACAACGATGGTGTAGGTCACATTGTACGTACCATTGCCAGTTGGAACTGCACTGACGAAGTTTTTCACCATGTTTACGTTCGGCAGGTCGCCGCAAGCATCATCCGTGATGTCGGTGTCGCCGTCGTTGTCTGTATCCAGCAGTGCGCGGTTGTACAGGCCCTGGTTCGGGCTGCTGCCCGGACCGTTGCCCGGTACCGAACATGGCGTGTACACGTTGTCGCCGCCGTCCGCTGAGCCTGGAGCCAGGTTCAGCGTTACATTGAACGATACGTTGTAGGTGTGCGTAGCACCAGCAGCGATGGAAGCGCCTGCAGCAAGTGTCGTCGTGCCGGTCGTGTTCATAGAACCGCTGGCCTGACCGCTGTAAGTACCGCTGTTGATCGTCACGTCGTTGTCGAACGAAGGCGTGTCTTTCAGGGTGTAAGAACCTGTTGCGCCGCCGTTGTTGCTGACTGTGATGGTGTAATTAACTGTATAAGAACCGTTTGCGTTTTGTGTAGCGCTTACAAAGTTCTTCGCCATGGTCAGGTTCGGCAGGTCGCCACAAGCATCATCCGTAATGTCGGTGATATTGTCATTATTGGTGTCGATTTCAGCCTTGTTGTACAGACCCTGGTTCGGGCTACTGCCCGGGCCGTTGCCTGGTACTGCACATGGCGTGTATATGTTGTCGCCACCATCCGGTGAGCCTGGTGCCAGGTTCAGCGTTACGTTGAACACCACATTATAGGTGTGCGTAGCACCGGCTGCGATGGTAGCATTGGTTGCCAGCGTCGTTGTGCCGGTGGTGTTCATGGAACCGCTGGCCTGACCGCTATACGAACCGCTGTTGATCGTGATGTCATTGTCGAACGAAGGCGTGTCTTTCAGGTTGTAAGAACCACTTCCGGTACCGGAGTTGGTAACCACTACCTGATAGGTCACGTTGTAAGTGCCGTTGCCCGTTGGAACAGCGCTTACAAATGATTTCGTCATATTAATGGAGGGACAGTTGGTCACAACAACCGTAGACGTAGCGGTTTTGGTACAGCCATTAGAAGCAGTAACCGTTACTGTATAGGTAGTTGTAACTATCGGAGATACCGTAATGGCAGCAGTCGACGCACCTGTATTCCAGGCGTATGTGCCGTTGCCGGAAGCCGTCAGAACGGTGCTGAAACCGTTGCAAATGGCAGTATTTCCAGTAATAGAAGCCGTGGGCGGGAACAATGGGGTCAGGGCAGCATCGGCAGTAGAAGTACAGCCTTGCGCGCTGGTAACTGTTACGCGGTAAACAGCCGGTGCACCGGGCATTACCACTGAAATGGAAGAAGTCGTTTCACCAGTTGGCCACAGGTACGTACCACCGCCGGTAGCGGAGATCGTAACCATGCTGCCGATACACCCACTTGCACCCATTGCGGTAGCATTGGGCAACGGATTTACGGTAACGGTAGCAGTAGCCGATTTGGTACAGCCATTAGCACCCGTTACTACAACAGTATAAGTGGTTGTAGAAGAAGGACTTACGGTAATAGTAGCCGTGGTAGCACCTGTGTTCCACAGGTAGGTACCCCCGCCAGTAGCCGTGATTGTTGTACTCTGGCCTGCACAAATGGTGGCTGGCGAAGCGCTGGCTGTTGCATTTGGCAGCGGGTTCACCGTGACCGTGGCAGTAGCAGTTTTAGTACAACCGTTCGTGCCGGTTACCGTAACTGTGTAAGTTGTTGTAATAGAAGGAGATACCGTGATGGAAGCCGTTGTTGCGCCGGTATTCCACAGATAAGTACCGCCGCCGGTAGCAGTGATGGTGCTGCTCTGGCCATCGCAAATGGTAGCCGGAACCGGTGTAGCCGTGGCATTTGGCAGCGGGTTCACCGTGACTGTGGCCGTGGCCGTTTTGGTACAACCGCTTGCGCTGGTAACTGTGACCGTGTACGTGGTTGTCGCAACAGGGCTTACGGTGATTGCAGCCGTCGTAGCACCTGTATTCCACAGGTAGGTACCACCGCCGCTAGCCGTGATCGTGCTGCTTTGGCCTACACAAATAGTGGCAGGAGAAGCGCTGGCTGTTGCATTCGGCAGCGGATTCACCGTCACAGTAGCCGTAGCAGAAGCGGTGCAGCCATTGGCATTGGTAACGGTTACCGTGTATGTCGTGGTCGTGGTCGGGTTTACCGTGATGGCTGCGGTGGTTGCGCCTGTGTTCCACAGGTAAGTACCGCCGCCGGTAGCAGTGATCGTGCTGCTTTGGCCATCACAAATTGTGGCCGGACTTGGTGTAGCCGTTACAGTTGGAAGCGGGTTCACCGTAACGGTAGCCGTAGCCGTTTTGGTACAGCCGTTGGCGCCGGTTACTGTAACAGTATAGGTAGTAGTTGCAACAGGGCTTACGGTAATAGCAGCCGTTGTTGCGCCTGTATTCCACAGATATGTGCCGCCGCCGGTAGCAGTAATCGTGCTGCTTTGGCCTACACAAATGGTAGCAGGAGAAGCAGTAGCCGTAGCATTTGGCAACGGATTTACCGTCACAGTAGCAGTAGCAGATTTGGTACAACCGTTCGCACCAGTTACTGTAACTGTGTAAGTTGTTGTTGTTGTTGGGCTTACGGTAATCGCAGCCGTCGTTGCGCCAGTATTCCACAGGTACGTGCCGCCGCCGGTAGCCGTGATGGTGCTGCTCTGTCCATCACAAATGGTAGCAGGGCTTGGCGTCGCCGTAGCGTTTGGAAGCGGATTGACCGTTACAGTTGTTGTAGCGGTAGCGGAGCAACCGGCAGCAAGTGTTACCGTTACCGAGTAGGTAGTAGTGGCAACCGGGCTTACTGTAATAGAAGCCGTAGAAGCACCTGTATTCCAGGAATAGGTGCCGCCGCCGGTAGCGTTCAGGGTGCTGCTCTGACCTACACAAATGGTGGAAGGCGTAGCATTTGCCGTCACAGATGGCGTCGGATTTACAGTTACCGTGGCAGTAGCAGTTTTTGTACAGCCGTTCGTGCCGGTTACTGTAACGGTATACGTTGTTGTTGTTGTTGGACTTACGGTAATAGTCGCCGTCGTAGCGCCCGTATTCCACAGGTAGGTGCCGCCACCTGTAGCCGTAATCGTGCTGCTCAGACCGGAACAGATAGTAGCCGGGCTCGGCGTTGCTGTTGCGTTCGGGAGCGGATTTACGGTAACAGTAGCAGTAGCGGTTTTTGTACAGCCGTTGGCGCCCGTTACGGTAACAGTGTAAGTTGTGGTAGCGACTGGGCTTACCGTAATGGCTGCCGTTGTTGCACCTGTATTCCACAGGTAAGTACCACCACCTGTAGCAGTAACGGTGCTGCTCTGGCCCACACAAATGGTAGCAGGAGAAGCGCTGGCGGTTGCATTCGGAAGCGGGTTTACCGTTACTGTAGCCGTAGCAGAAGCGGTACAACCATTGGCATTCGTAACAGTAACTGTGTATGTAGTTGTCGTTGTTGGACTTACTGTGATGGCTGCTGTGGTAGCGCCTGTATTCCACAGGTAAGTACCGCCACCAGTGGCCGTGATCGTGCTGCTCTGGCCGTCGCAAATAGTAGCCGGGCTTGGAGTAGCCGTCACAGTAGGCAGCGGATTCACCGTCACTGTCGCCGTAGCCGTTTTTGTACAACCGCTGGCACTCGTTACAGTTACTGTATACGTAGTAGTAGCAACAGGGCTTACCGTAATGGAAGCGGTTGTTGCACCTGTGTTCCACAGGTAAGTACCGCCGCCGGCTGCTGTAATAGTGCTGCTCTGGCCTACACAAATGGTGGCAGGAGAAGCGCTTGCAGTGGCGTTCGGCAATGGATTTACCGTAACAGTAGCAGTGGCTGATTTGGTACAACCATTGGTACCTGTCACTGTAACAGTATAAGTTGTTGTTGTTGTTGGGCTTACAGTGATTGTAGCAGTAGTAGCGCCTGTGTTCCACAGGTAAGTGCCGCCGCCGGTAGCGGTGATCGTGCTGCTTTGACCGTCACAAATGGTAGCCGGACTTGGCGTAACAGTTACGGTAGGCAAAGGATTGACCGTCACTGTTGCCGTTGCTATATTGATACATCCCACACCGCTGGTAACGGTCACCGTATAGGTAGTAGTGGTGGATGGGCTGACCGTTATAGATGCAGTGGTAGCACCATTGCTCCACAGATATGTACCGCCGCCCGTAGCCGTGATCGTGCTGCTTTGACCTACACAAATAGTAGCAGGAGAAGCCGTGGCCGTAACAGTTGGCAACAGTGCAACATTTACTGTAGCAGTAGCCGTTTTGGTACAGCCGTTGGCGCCCGTTACTGTCACTGTGTATGTCGTAGTAGAAAGCGGGCTTACTGTGATGGAAGCCGTCGTTGCGCCGGTGTTCCACAGGTAGGTACCGCCGCCGGTAGCCGTAATTGTACTGCTCTGCAGGTAACAGATAGAAGATGGATTTGGCGTAGCCGTTGCATTGGGAAGTGGGTTGACTGTTACAGTTGTCGAAGCCACAGCAGAACAACCATTGCTTCCGGTTACTGTCACCGAATAGGTAGTGGTAGTAGCCGGGCTTACGGTAATAGACGACGTTGTAGCCCCGGTATTCCACAAGTATGTTCCGGTACCAGTAACGCTCACTGTTGTGCTTTGCCCAACACAAATAGTTGATGGAGAAGCACTTGCATTAATAGTAGGTGGCTTAAACATTAATACCGTCGTAGTGGCTGTTTTGGTACAGCCGTTCACCCCTGTTACGGTTACAGTGTAAGTGGTATTGGCAGCATTTGGTGTAACAACGATGGTTGCTGAGGTAGCACCCGTGCTCCACAAATACGTACCGCCTCCAGTTGCTGTGAGGGTACTACTGAATCCTTCACATACCGTGCTGGGATTAGCAGTGGCTGTTGCATTAGGAGCAGGCAAAACAATCACAGTGGTCGTAGTGGAGGCAGTACAGCCACTGGCATTAGTCGCCGTAACAGTGTATGTGGTTGTAATTGTTGGAGACACAATAACCGTCGCACTGGTAGCACCTGTGCTCCATAGATATGTCTGCCCTCCTGATACAGATAATTGTGTGCTTTGGCCTGCACAAATGGTCGAAGGGAAAGCACTCGCTGTTGGTGTTGGCACTGGATTGACAGTAACCGTAGCCGTAGCCGTTTTGGTACAGCCATTTGCAGCAGTTACCGTAACTGTATAAGTGGTTGTCGTACTCGGGCTTACTGTGATGGATGCTGTTGTTGCACCTGTATTCCACTGGTAGGTACCGCCGCCCGTAGCAGTGATCGTGCTGCTTTGGCCTGCACAAATCGTGGAAGGCGTTGCGGTAGCCGTAGCCGTGGGAGGCGTCAGCACCGTTACTGTTTTGGTGGAAGTAGCCGTGCAACCCAGGGCGCCGGTTACTGTAACGGTATAAGTGGTAGTGCCAGCCGGTGTAACTGTGATAGACGCAGTAGTTGCGCCGTTAGACCACAGGTAAGTACCGCCGCCGGTAGCAGTCAGTGTAGTGCTTTGTGCAGTGCACACAGAACCATTGCCACTGATAGAAGCCGTTGGTGGCAGGTTCAGACACGGAATGCAGGAACTGCCTGTCAAATTGATATTGATGTCATATTGGCCTCCGTTTGCAATGGTGTATGCCGTATTGGTAGGCTGGCTAACAAGATCGACTACAGACAGCCAACCCGATGCGCCATAAATATTCTGGTTGCCGTTGGCGCCGGTACCCACCTGGAAAGATGGGCCCATGCGTACAAATGTAGCCTGTGCGCCAGCCAGGTTGCCCAAGCCGTTCAGTACGCCGGTTGTAGACGTATAGTAATAGTAGTCTGTGGTGCTGGGGGTGTAAGCACAGTTGGGCGCATGCGGGCTGCCGGAAGGCGTCGTGGTGGTTCTGCCGGAGAAATACATATTCAGGCTGAACTGCGAGCCCTGTGTATTGGTAACGGTACCGGTAAACAATGCGGTGCCGTCGGAGTATTCCTGGAAGTTGCCACCTGACAAGGAGTAATACTCGTCACCTGTGGATCCGTCTCCATTTACAAGATTAACCGCATAGAAACCGTATAGGGTGCCGCCACACTGAGTGGAGTTGGAAGGTGTACGCGTATAACATGGTGTGTTACAGTTGTTGACCTGAACTGCTTCCATGGCAGTTGCCGTACAACCTGCGGCATTGGTAACTGTTACGGTATAAATGGTTTGCACACTTGGGGTTACCGTCACGGCCGCCGTGGTAGCGCCGGTGCTCCACAAATACGAAGTTCCTCCCGACGCAGTCAGCGTAGTGGAAGAACCGGAGCAAACGATATTGGTGCCTGTGATGGCCGGGGTGGGTTTGCTGGAAACTGTGACTGTGGCGCTGGCAGATTTGGTACAGCCATTAGCACCCGTCACCGTTACAGTATAGGTGGTATTGCCGGCAGGAGAAACGGTAATCGAAGCCGTTGTAACTCCTGTGCTCCAGAGATAAGTGCCGCCGCCGCTGGCCGTGAGGGTAGTACTACCGCCTGTACATACAGTGGTGGTACCTGAAATGGCTGCATTGGGCTGGGCATTTACCGTCACTGTTTTGGTAGCCGAGGCCGTGCAACCGTTGGCGCCCGTTACGGTCACCGTATATGTTGTAGTGGTGGTCGGGCTCACCGGAAGAGCAGCCGTTGTAGCGCCTGTGTTCCAGGAATAAGTGCCGCCGCCACTGGCAGTCAGCGTGGTACTACCTCCATTGCAAATGGTAGTCGTACCGGAAATGGAAGCCGTCGGCGCGGGATTGACAACCACCGTGATGGTTTTCGTGGCAGAGCATCCGTTGGCATCCGTCAGCGTGGCCACATAGTTGCCCGCCTGGGTGGAAGTGATGCTGGTAGACACCACGATGTCGTTCATCCCTGTAGCGGTGAATCCGTTCGGGCCGGTCCAGTTGACCGTGCTCACATTCGGATTGACGCTGAGTTGAACATGGCTGCCTGCGCATACCGTTACACTACAGTCTGTTTCGGTAACCCAGCCTGCATTGTTGACGTTGCTTTCGCATTCCATCACCGGTTTCGGATTGACCGTAATGGTAATGGAGTTGGAAGCCACATCGCTGCTACAACCCAGACGCCGTGCCTTGCGCAGGAAGCAGGTAGTTTGCGTAAGTGCTCCTGGCGCATAGGTAGCGCTGGTGGCGCCGGAAATGGCCGTCCAGGAAGCGGAACTAGCCGCTGGGCAGGGTATTGCCGTACTCTGATACCATTGATATTGTATCGTCCCCGATCCGCCGGAAGGGGTGGTAACATTGGTGAACGCTGCAGGTGTTGAGCCGCTGCATATCGTCTGGCTACTTCCAATGGTACCGCCACTGGTCAGGTTGTAACATTTGACGACATAAAACGTAAAGTTCTCCTCATCGCAAAGGGCGCCCTGTCCTCCGTCCTGTTTATACACCTTTACATTTACATTGTAAGTGCCGGTATTGGGAGATAGCGTTGCATTCCAGGGAGCAGTGTTCTCCGTGTTGGTAGAAGATTGTGCGCCAGTGATGGTAAATACCACACTTTCAAATGTACCTGTGATATTGGCTTCCAGGTTGTAGTTGCTCACAATGTCATCATAAGAGTACGTACCGCCGTTTGTGATGGCAATGTCATTGGTACCCGTCAGGTCATTAAAGAACAAACTCGTAACGTTCGCCGTACAGGTTTCGGTCGTCATACAAATACCATCCTGTTTCAGCCAGTCGCCGTTGGCCCAGCCAAGGTAGCGTACATAATAGGTGCCGGGAGGAACGGTAGCCGTCAGCGTATACAGTGACATCGTAGGCAACTGGCTGTTCACCTCCGTCGACACCTCGGAGATGTACGTCCAGTTGCTGGTATAAAACTGTACGCCTACCTGAGCATAGTAGCCCGGTTGGTGTACACCTGCATATACGGAGATGTTCAGACCAGTACCTGGAGCGATACCCGTTTTGTCCTGATAAACACCACCATCAGAACCATACACCTGGAACTGGCCGGAGTTGGCGCCGCACACAGCCGCGTAGGTACCTACTTGAAGGTTGCCACCCCACCAGCCCCAGCCGGTGGTACCATTTTCGAAACTGGGGTTGGTAATCAGGTTGCCAGGGCAGGAGCACTGTGCTGTTACTGTGATGGTTACCGCATTGGATTCACCATCCCAGTTAGCGCAACCGGCCCGACGTGAGCAACGCATAAAGCACGTGCTTTGGGTAAGCGGCCCAGGGCTGTAGGTAGCCGATGAAGCGCCGGAAACCAATTGCCAGGCAGCATCGCCGATGCCGGGGCAAGGGATATTGGTGCTGTATAGCCACATATATTCTATGGCGCCCGTACCACCGGAAGGGGTGGTCACATTGGTAAGAGTAGCCGGCGTGTCGCCTGTATTGATAGTTTGACTACTACCAATAGTCCCCCCGCTGGTTACATTGCTGCATGTCAGGCATTTTTCGCCTGTTTCCATGCCATACAGCAGAGATACTGTTTCCGGAGTAAACGTCTTTCCGAACGTTGTAGGCCAAGGCCATCGACTGATCGGCTTCATCCATGCCCCAAACAGGCTGCCAGGAGTCCTGTGCTTGAATGGACACGGCTCCTAACAGGGTAAGCATGGCAAATACACTTCCAGTTTTTATAAAAGCCGGAATTGAAAATGCCTGAATCTGTTGCTTTTCAGAACCGCCGGGGTTCATGGTTTGAACAGAATTTACCGATGAATAAAGAGCTTGGGCAAACGCGGTGTAGACGTTTAACATAGTGTTTGTTTTTACTAAGTGTTTGTTTTTTGCGCAATAAGATATTGCTCCTCTGTCATGCCGTTGCACGCAGGGAAATATTGGGGAACCCGACAGTATCTCAATAATGCCGGGTCAAAAAATTATTAAAACTGGAAGCGCGAAAAAAAGAATGCGGAGATACTTCGGCAATTGCCGAGACCCGCATGGTTTAAGACAAAGAGTTAAATGGCAGTACAAGCCATTTAAAATGCACAGGCCCGAAGCCCGAGCGCCAGGAAGAAGAAATGTGAAATTAGGAGGGGAGATTAAAGATTGATTTTACAAATAATTGAAAATCAACATAGTATACTGAATAATGGTTTTTGGTCCAATGAGTGAGACACTCGTATTCAGTAAATCTTGGGTGCAAAAGTATGACTTGCCATCAAAAAAGCAAAAACACACGGTACATTTTTTCAAATATTATCCGCAAATGCCATTTTAACGACGTTCGTTAATTGGCAGCGGTTTTCACAACCCTGCGTGTAATAGTAGTCTCGCTGGTCTTGCATTGAACCAAATAGGTACCCGGCGCTACATTGGGAAGTTCAAACCGATAAAAGCCTGGCCCCAGGTTTTTGCGTGGTAGCAACAAGGCAGCCAGCCGACCGTTTTCGTCCACCATTTCTACAGAAAGCGTGGTTCCCTTTTTAAGTTCGATATCAAGCGTGGCTTTGCTTACATAGGGGTTCGGATATATATGAAGGTCGAACTGGTCGTTTTTGGAGGAGCCAGTACCTGCATACAGTATCTCTTCCGTATGCTTTAATACCAAGGCTGTTGTACCGGAGGATTCGGTATCAGGCTCTTTATCTACTACCGGCAATTTTTCCTGCATCGACCAACGGAGTGCATTAAGCAGCATTTGGGTAGATTCTCGCTCGTCGAAATAGTATTCAAAACCCAGGTATACTATATAGCCTTTACCAAGAGGTTTGTAACCCATTACAGGATAGCCCTTTACGTCGGCAAGAGAAACAAAGGCCGGGTCGGAAATATCCAGTGGGTAAGCATAGTTCTGCATGGTGAAATCTTCGGAGGTGCCGGCCAGTACCGGATGTTCGGGGGTGGACAAGTGTACACCGGGCGATTTGCAAAAATATCCAAAATCGATATCGAGCAGCCCAAAGTCTTGTAAAATTGTGTACTGATCGGTACCTGTAAAGATGACCATGCCTCCGCGGCGCACAAATTTGCTCAGTTCTTTACCGTACAACTTCAGGTTTTCTGTGTTGCCTCCGGCCGGATAGGATGCCACCACAGCATCGCTTGAGGCGAGTTGAGATCCAAGGTCAGACACGCTGCCTTCCCAAAATTCGGAAACGGATGACATGGGGAAATTTTTCTGAATCATCTGCCTGGCCTTTTCCGGATACACATTGTCATACGCACTGTAATTCATCATCAGAATGCGCATGTCCAGTACGGTATCGGGTTCGGTCGTTTCCTCTTCTTCAGATACGCCGGCAAACAAACGCTCGCCGGAAAGAAAAAACCGTGCAACAGTCGTATTAACCGGGAAAGGTTGCTCACCAAACCTCGGTTCAGCAGCACGGTAGGCGCTCAGGCTGAGCATGCCGGCCACCAGTGCAAACATTGAAACAGGACGGAGCATATTGGGTATTTTTATTTTCAAAAGATGCAGGTTAGAGCTACGAATATATGGAAAGAACATTTCCCTTCGCCCCTCTAACGCGGAAAAACAAATATTCGTGCACAAGGATGCAAAGGTAAGGCCAATTTTGTTATCAGTTATCAGTTACTGGTTATTAGGGGTGGTAAGGAGACCGTCTGTACATTTGCTTCGCCACACAAAAATGGGTGCCACACAAATGTACAGACGGTCTCCTTACCACCCCTAATAACCAATAACTGATAACTGATAACAAAACAGCCCAACGGGATAACCCGCTGGGCAGTCAGACGCAAAAAAAATTTCAGGTCACACCTTATTTCTTGGCAACCAGATTTACTTGCAGGTCAAATTCGTCATAGATGGTTTTGTCGCCCAGGCCGTCGAAGAAAGAACCGGAACCGTATTTAACGTTGTATTCCGAACGGTCAACCGTGATTTTACCGCTGGCAGTTATTGCGCCGGCAGCCTCTGCTACATTAGCAAGGAATTTCACTTCTTTGGTAGTCTCTTTAATTGTCAGGTTACCAATGATTTTGTAGTTGCCTTTGGAGTCCTGCGGGATAGCACGAGTGATCACAAATTTGGATGTAGGGTGTGCGGCAACGCCAAAAAAGTCGTCGCTTTTCAGGTGGCCTACCAGTTTCTCAGCCCATTCGCCTTCCAGGTCTGTGTCTTTGATCGAAGTCATATCAATATCAAAAGAACCGCCAGTCAGTACGCCGTTGTCGAGTGTCAGGTTGCCGTTTTTGATTTTAACGGTGCCCGTGTGTTTGCCCGTTACTTTGTAGCCCGTCCATACGATCACGCTGGAATTGGTGTCTACAGTGTAGGTTGCAGGCGCGTATGCCGACATCAGCATAACCATCAGAACTGGAAGGAAAAAGAATTTTTTCATGTGTGCTAATTTGTGTAAAACGGTGAAAGAGAGTTTGTTTCTTACTTGTGTGGAGGAAACAATTGCGGTGCAAAGATAAGTGTATTCATTTCAAATGTCGCAACACTTATTTTGTTAATCACTTCACAATGAAAGTAGAGTGATGGTGTAGCATGGGAAATGTCGAGGGGGCGAAGATTGCAACAGGGGGTCTAAGAGTATGTACGAAGGATTTGTTCGGCTACGCCCCTTTTAGAGGGATGGGAACACGGATTAAGCGGATAAAGCGGATTAAAACTGATTTTTAGTGGCCTTGCGGCCACCTTTTTTTGATTTTTACAGACTTGACCGCCTCCGGCGGGTGGATACGCATGGTATACACATGAAATGATATAAGGTATCGATGTTGATTTTTGCTTGCTTTATAAAAGATTGATTCGATATACGTCCCGCCTAAGGCGGGCAAATCCGTAAAAATCAGGAAGGAGTGGCCGCAAGGCCACTAAAAATCAGTTTTAATCCGCTTTATCCGCTTAATCCGTGTTCCCATCCCTCTAAAAGGGGCGTAGCCGAACAAATCCTTCGTACATCCCTGGGTCTAAACACCAAATCGTCTGGCTTGTTCCATAGCCTTTCAAAACTTTTCTGCAAAAATTCCAAACATAATTTGTTTTTTCGGCCTGGGTTGAGTTACCTTTGCGCCTCCTAATTTTGAAAGATACAAAATACTCCTGATAATGAAAGAGTTGGAAGCCATACAGTTCATACATGGCCAATTGCTGCAAAAGCCACAATTTCCGGATTTTAGAACCGGCGATACCATTATCGTTACCTATAAGATTGTGGAAGGCGACAAAACCCGCGAACAAGATTACCGCGGCGATGTGATCCAGATCAAAGGACATGGCCTGACCAAATCCTTCACCGTTCGTAAAATGTCGCATGGCGTAGGTGTGGAGCGTATTTTCTCCATCACCAACCCCAACATCGCTGGTATTTCGGTGGTGAAACGTGGTAAAGTACGCCGCGCCCGCCTGTACTACCTGCGCGGACTGGTTGGTAAAAAAGCCCGCATCAAAGAACTCAAAGTGTTCACGACAGAGAAATAAATTTTCTCCACGTTTATACCATGTCCCGAATTTTGGCCTGCGCCGGAATTCGGGATTTTTTTTGTCGTAGAGCGGTTTCCCGCAGATTTCCGTAGAGTAATTTCCCGCAGATCGCGCAGAATACACGCAGAATTCGCAGAACGTAGCGTACACCTACTATTTTCAATAATTTTATTGTGTACGCTACGTTCTGCGAATTCTGCGTGTATTCTGCGTAAATCTGCGGGAAACCACTCTACGGAAATCTGCGGGAGCATCTCCGAGAAAACCGACTAATCCGATTCAGACAACACCACCGACATCACCACCGAAAACACCTGGTGAAACCCTACCACCCACACATACCACACGCCCAGGTGCATATTTGACCCAAACCAGTCGCCTTTCATACTCCAGATCATGATAAGCCCGATCAGCGACTTGGCAATTTCATAATACACCGCATACCGGCTGCGATCCATCAACTCGGTGTAGGCAAACACCCCGGCAAAAATGAAAGCCCCGTAGTAAAACACCCCTGGACTGCCAATTTCACCGATGTAGGCAAAAAAGTAGATCAGTAGGAAATAGTGGAAGAAAAGTTGCACCCAGGCCCACACTTTAAAAAGCGTGGTAGCCGGGGTATTGTATTTTTCAAAGTGATACACATCCGTGATTTTGTACACCGGGTATTTTTCCACCACATCGGCCGGACGCCAGCCCGTCGGCATAAACCAGACACGCACCTTGTCGTACCAGTTGCTCGTACGCCAGGCATCCTGCGCCAGCAACCAGGCATGCTGAAAATTGATTTTAATGGGATTCCAGGTTCTTACGGGTCTCGTAACGCCATATACCGGCTCCACCTCGGGCATTTCTTCCTGAAAAGTGCCAAACATCCGATCCCAGATATTGAACACCTGCCCATAATTGCGATCCATATACTCGGCATTGATGGCGTGATGCACCCGGTGTTGTGAAGGCGTCACAATCAGGTATTCCAGCCATCCCAGTTTTCCAATCAGACGGGTATGGTACCAGTATTGCAGGAATAAATGGATGGGGCCTACCACTGCGATGACTTCTACCGGCACGCCGAACAAAGCCGCAGGTATCAGCAATACCGTAAAATAATTGATAATGGTGGAAACCGACTGCCGGAGCGCACAGGACAGGTTGTATTCCTCGCTGCTGTGGTGGATGATGTGCCGATTCCACAAAAAATTGATTTCATGCGACCAGCGATGCACCCAGTATCCCTGAAAATCAACCGCAATAAATGCAATCAGGTACACCGCCCAGGTAGCCTGCACATGCATCACCGCCAGGTGTTCTACCAGCCAGTTGTAACTTATAATACCAATGCTCAGGCCCAGTACGTCTTTTACCACATTCGTGATTCCGGAACTGAAACTGGATACGCTGTCCAGCGAACGAATTACATTTTTGCCTTGATACCATTCGACGGCCCACTCGATAAAAAAGAGCAGGAAAAAAATGGGGACAACCAGGTTCAGAATAGCGCCGTATGCTTCCATAAAACGAAAATTTTACACGCAAAAATAACACGTCCTTCCTTTCTTTTTATGACATTTATCAAGTACGCTCTTCTTCTCCTGTAAAACACGCAGAGGGCTGTGCAGGACTCACAATATACTGAAAAACAGCACATTGCAATTTCCGCACATCCCTCTTTGTAGTTATTGACGCAACAATCTTACTCCATCAGGTTATTCGCAACTTTCTTTCAGGGCGCGCAGTTCATCGCGGCTGTTGACGGTCACGAGTGAACTGTCGGCGGTCATCTGCACCGTAATCGGGAACACCATATGTGGCCGCCCTTGTACACCCGGATTGGCCTGGCGCCAGTCGTGGATCAACTGGTGCAACTCCTGGCGGCTACCTGCCGAAGCAGTGGTGCTATCAGGAAACTCGATGGTGATCGGGAACACGATTTCGAAGCAGGACAAACCCTGCTGGCAGTGGCCTGCCGGGCCATGGTGACCAAAACTACCACCACATTCAGCACGCAGCGCACGCAACTCATCCTGGTTATTCACCGTAATAACTTCACCATCTTCTGATACCACAGAAATGGGGTACACAAAATCGAGGCGCGGACGAAAAGCGCCGCCATGACCGTGACCATGGTCGTTGCCACCGCCTGTACCGTTGGCATCGAAGTAAGCGTGCAGGGCATCCACGATTTCCTGATAGGAATTCACCGTCACCACGCTGCTGTCGGGCAAGGTAAATGAAACAGGAAACACGAGTTCGTAACAGCCGAAACGGCCCAGCCCGCCGCGCTCCTGCACAGCGTACAGTTCCTGGTCTACGGCATCCGAAGTGGTGGTAGCAATAATTTCTTCGGCTTTGTTGCAGGCAAAAAAGAAGGCGGTAATAACAATTACAGACATCGCCAGTACTTTGAAGGATTTGGTCATAACATTAAATTTTGAAAGTGATTTTGACCGTTTAGGTCGCTTTTTGAGCCAGGGGTTGCATGTCGGAAAATAAATTTTTTTTTGCGTACATTTTTTTCTGCTCCATGCAACCCCTGGCAGTCTGGAATAACCTAACCATTATTGAATCACCTGCTTAACCGCATGCACCAATCCGATCTTTCCGCTTGTATGCGCGGCGACCGCCTCGCTCAAAAGCAATTTTTCGAACGCTTCAAGGGGAAGATGTTCGCACTCTGCCTGCGCTATACGCACAGCCGGGAAGATGCGGAAGACGTATTGCAGGAGGGATTTGTCAAAGCCTTTCGCGACCTGCACCAATACACTGGCGACGGCCCTTTTGAAGGCTGGCTACGCAAGGTTTTTGTAAATACGGCCTTGCAGCATTTGAAAAAACAAAAAAGAAATCCGCTGACTTTCGAACTCGACCAATACGATGTAGCCGACGACAGCCCGGAGCCGTTCCTCGGCAATGAACCACCGGCCAGGAATATGATCCGGATTTTACAACAACTACCCGCCGGTTTTCGCACCATCTTCAACCTGCACGTACTGGAAGGGTATTCACACCCGGAAATTGCAGAAATACTCGGCATTTCCGTTGGCACATCCAAGTCGCAGTTGCTACGCGCGAAAGCCTGTTTCAGAAAAATGCTGGAAAGCAGTCTAACATCTTGATAATCATGGAGAAAAATATACACGACGACCGCCTCGACGACTACGTCAAAAAGTCTTTCGAGGATTATGAAGAATGGCCTGCTGCCGATATGTGGGAACGGGTAGAAGGCGCGCTGCCGCTTGAGGAGGCGCCTGCGGCCCCGAGATTTGGCCTGCGCGTTTTCTGGCGTCGCATGGCTGTGGCTGCTACCATCTTGCTGCTGCTGTCGGCACTGGTGTGCAACCACCTGTACTATGAAAACAGGATTCGGGAACTGGCCGTGCAACAACAGCCCCATGAAACAGAAGTGATCTCCTCTTCCTCCCCCTACCCTGCCCCATCCATGGGCAGGAATAATGATGTGCATGATTCAAAAATGCAACACAACTCAGTAGGACTGCCACCGAAAACAGGCGCCGCCTCTCCACTCAGCCAACACATATCGGACGCCGTGCAGCCTCTTGAATCAATCACAAAGACCGCTTCACCTTCTATTCAACGCAAGCAACAAACAAGCGGGCAGCAGCCCAATACTCCGACAGCCGGGTTGCCCATGAGGTTATCTTCAGATATGGCAACACCATCTAATCTAGTGACAACTTTGCCACAAACCCCTATTGCCTCCACGACTCCTGCATCTGACTCCACCTCTTATTACTCGTTGAAAATCAAAGAGTTACCCCCAATTAATATTATCAACACTCCTTCGCTTCCCTACCTGCATTTCTTTACCACACCCACTATCCGGCCTGTTCCATCACCAGGAAAGCATGCTGTCCACTGGTACGTCGGAATACAAAGCACCCCTGTATTACTGGTAGAAAAAACGGGCCCCGAACGCCCTGCCGGCTTGCGGCCACGGCTGGTGAGCACACAGGTAAGCACCAGTTTTTCGGCCGATTATTGGTTGAAATTCGGCCGGAAAGGGAGCGGCATCTGGGGTTTTGAAAGCGGTATCGGATACCGCACCGTGGAACGCAACACCACGCATACCGCCCGTTTCAGGGTAATGAATGGCCGCCTGTATTCCGGCGCGCAGGAGCGTGGATATGATTTCGACTACGATCTGGATACCTACAGTGGCAGTATGGAAGTCACACTCCGGATGGAGCAAGTAGATCCTGCTGCCACACTTCCCGAATCGGAACCTGTGCGCATTCAGGTGACGGCCCGCGAACAGACGAGCATGCTGCGCATTCCGCTGCTTGCCACGGCTACGCTGGGAAAAAACAGACTTCAAACTGTTTTCAAGGCAGGCTTGCTGGGCAATGTTATTTTGAACAGACAACTGGATATCGTCGCGCGCTCTTCCGAAAACACTTTGTTACGGCCCGGCCAGGGCGCTAATGCCTATTCGCTTCGCCTGGCTTCATCCGGTAAAATATTCTTGGGATATCAGTTATCTGCCGGACTTGAGTATCGCTCTGCCAAACATTTCTCCTGGGTGCTGGAGCCTTCGCTGGCCGGGGAATTTCCGAGAAAAAACAATGCAGGGAAGCAATTGCCTTCGATTACGACGATTGGGGTAAATGCGGGGGTGAATTATTGGTTCTGAGAAACACGGATTTCGCGGAGTAGAGACGGATTTTCACGGATTGGATTGGGTTAAAAGGACAATCTGTTCTTTCTTCACCGTCGAAACCGTGAAAATCCGTCTCTACTCCGCGAAATCCGTGTTTCCCAGTACAATCGTCTCATACGCCTCCAGTTCCATCAGCGGAATCCGGCGCTTTTGTCCGCTCAGGTTACAATAAGCCGTAAAGCGGTCGCCTCGATGTTCAAAGTGGATGGCAAATAAATCCGTTTCCAACTCCGACACCGACTGTACGCGGCTGTCGCACAAGGCCATGGCCTCGGTGTATTCTGTCATTTCTTCGGAAATCCATTGTTTCAATGCATCGGAAGTGTAGAGCATATTTCCGAGTAATACATTGACAATCAACACGGTTTGTTGTTGAAAAGGAGTCAGTTTTTTGTGTTGAATTCCCAGATAGCAGGGCCCCGGATCTATCCAAATGCCTTGCATGCGCCAGTGATGCAACACATTGCGCAGGGTGGCAAGCGCGCCCGGTCGCTGGCGACGGCGCAACCAAACGGAAAGACGATCTTCCCAAACGGGCGCTTCCGAACGACCCAGGCGGCAAACATCTGCCAGTTCCAGCGCAGTGCCGAGTGGTACTGCAGCAGCGACAAGCCGTTTGCCGCCCAGCAATTCTTTCAGGAATAACAAGGCATCATGCATCACCTGTCCGCGTGTTTTTCCGGACGGCGGCGCCAGACAGGCGGCATACAAATAGTCGAGGTGAAACTGTTCAAATTGCCACTTTTCTGACAGCATGTGAAATACGCCGGCCAGCCAGGATTGTACACTCGAATGGTAAAAATCGAGTGCATACATCCATGCGCCGTCCTGGCGGCTTCTGCCTGCTCGAATTGGTTTGTTTTTTACATCTTTAAGTAACCAATCCGGATGTTTTTTTACTATATCAGAAGAGGTGGCTGCAACAAACGGTGCGAGCCAAATAGCCGGAATCAAGCCTTTTTGTTTGATTTCCCAGGCCCATTTGCCCAAATCTGCTGTTATTCCAGGCTGTACCGACAACCAGTCGCCTGCCGATTGTTGCCAACCATCGGCTATCAGAAAAAAATTGGTCGCAGGCCCATTCTCATGCTCACTTCCATGTTGGAGTGTCTCTGCAAAAGCATCCAGGTTTTCCTGCAAAACGGCATCACTCAGAGGCTTGTGCCCCTCGCTTGTCCAGCCTTTTGCCACGCTACGCGTTGTTGCTTTGTCATTTCTTCCCATCATCTGAAACCAGGCAGCATACACATCTTCTTCTTTGCCATTAAATATAGCAACATCCAAAGCAGGAAATGAGTGCGACAGGCTCAGGTTTTCCAGGTCTTTGCGCACAGTAAGTACACCCCTGGCATGATCGTATAAAAACAGGGTAAAGCCTGTACGCTCGTTGAGCGACCCCAGCAAAGTACATATTTCAGGCCCTTCACTGAGCACCGTGTACGACCAGGAATGCAGACGTCCTTTGCCCGCAGGTATGCTCGAAAATCGTTCGTCGCCTTCATAACCATAGTACTGCTGCCCTACCCTGCGCAAGCGTGGCATCTGCGCATTCAGCGGCAACCAGTGGCTTTCACTCCAGGACGAAAACCCGTTTGCAAAAAAACGAGCGACAGCAGAAAAGGGTGTATCAAATTGAATTTCAAGGCATTGCACCACCACATCCTGTTTGGGGTGCAAAAAAACCACATACTGCATTCCCTCTTTCTGAATGTGCTCGCCCCAAATTGGATTTGCTTGCACATCGGCAAAAAAGGCATCGAAGGAATTCGATTTTCCCGGTGTCAGCAAATGGGTTTGTCCGTCGATGGTGATGATGGCTTGGCGAAATTGCATGTACAAAGATAATTGAAAGTCCTGAGTCCTGAGTCCTAAGTCCTAAGTCCGTAGCGTACACGTTTATACTTTTGGCCACTCAACTAAACAATTCCATGAGTATCAACGTGTACTCTACGGACTTAGGACTCAGGACTCAGGACTTACGACTTTACCCTATCTTTGCCCCCTACAATTCATCACCACCTTGAAAGAAACATCCCATTCCAGGCTTCACCCTTTGTTGGTGCGTGCAGTAGCGCAGGCATTGAACAGCATTTTTTTTGAAAACAGGCATGCCGACAAAGTCATCGAACAACTGCTGAAAAGCAATCCCAAAGCCGGAAGCCGCGACCGGGCTTTTATCGCAGAAACCACTTACGACGTGTTGCGATACTATCGCTATTACAGCGCTGTACTTGGAAAAACACCGCGTACAGAGGCCGATTTTTGGCAAATGATCGGGATTCATTTTTACCTGAAAACAGGCCAACTACCCGACTGGAATGAATTTAAAACCCTGAAAATCAAAGACCTGGAAGCCCGGGCCAAAGAAGCGCAGCAACACCGCGCCGTCAGGGAAAGTATCCCGCAATGGCTGGACGAAATGGCTGCCGCACAACTCCCCGAACAATGGGATAAAACCCTGCACTGGCTCAACCGTCCCGCCCAGGTGGTACTCCGTGCCAATACGCTGAAAACCACGCGCGCAGCATTGCAACAGGCGCTTCAGGAAGAAGGCATTGAAACCAAAACAGTGGGCAACAACGACGCCCTCGTGCTCGGCCAGCGGCAAAATATTTTCAAAAGCCCTTTGTTCAAAAAAGGCTGGTTCGAAGTGCAGGATTACAGCAGCCAACTCGTGGCCCAAGCCCTGGCCCCACAACCAGGTATGCGTGTAGTGGATGCCTGTGCCGGTGGCGGTGGCAAAACGCTGCACCTCTCTGCCTTGCTCCAAAACAAGGGTAGCCTGATCGCCCTCGATACCTTCGCCTGGAAACTCGACGAACTGCGCCTGCGTGCCCGCCGAGCCGGCGCTACCAACATAGAAACGCGCCCCATCGAAAGCCGCAAAACCATCAAACGCCTTTACAACACAGCCGACCGGCTGCTGCTCGACGTGCCTTGTAGCGGACTCGGCGTGCTGCGCCGCAACCCCGATACGAAGTGGAAACTGACACCCGAACAAATCGATCAACTACGCGCCACCCAGCAGGACATCCTCCAATCATACAGCCCAATCACCAAAACAGGCGGCAGAATGGTGTACGCCACTTGTAGCATTTTACCTTCCGAAAATCAGGAGCAGGTGCAACAGTTTCTGGAAAGCGAAGCCGGGAAAAATTTCCGATTACTGGAAGAAAAAAGAATTTTGCCGCAAGACGAAGGCTACGACGGATTTTATATAGCCGTGCTGGAACGACAAGCCTGATGCCATTGTTATCGAGCCAATTGTTTCATACCAAAACGAACGAATATGACACTCGATTTCCTGATGAAAGACTACGTCGCTTTCAATCACTGGGCCAACGAACTCAATACCAACTGGCTGAAAACCAAGCCTTTGGAGTTACTCGACCAACCTTTCCCCTCCAGTTTTCCCAGCCTCCGCGAAACGCTGCTGCACATCTGGTCGGCGCAGGATGTGTGGCTGCAACGCCTGCAAGGCCACTCTCCTGACTCCTTCCTGAGCGCTACTTTCCAGGGAAATAACCTGGAATTGATGGAAGGACTGATACAAAACTCAGCCGAATTTCGAGATTTCATCGCCAGCCAAAACCCTGAATATTTCTCCCAAAAAATTGAATACACGCATACCGGAGGAAAAGTGTACCGGCAATTTACCACAGAAATTATCCAGCACTGTATGCAACACGGCACCTACCACCGCGGACAAATTGTTACCATCGCCCGAAACCTCGGCCTCACTGACCCGCCAAAGCAGGATTATGTGGAGTATTGCAGGAGAGTGAGAGGTGAGAGAGGTGAGAGAGTGAGAGAGTGAGAGTGAGAGTGAGAGGTGAGAGAGTGAGAGGTGAGAGAGTGAGAGAGTGAGAGGTGAGAGAGGTGAGAAAATGCATAACTTCGCCATCCAAAACTGTAAATTGCTTTTGAGATGTTGGGGTAATTTTTTTCACCCAAAGTGAAAAAAATTACCCCAACATCTCAAAAGCAATTCCCCTGTAACATGCTTATCCATTTTTCCGACACCCACCTGGGGTACCAGGCATACGACCGCGTCAGCAGCGATGGCATCAATGCCCGCGAGCAGGATGTGTACGATGCTTTCGAACGGGTGATCGACCGAATTGTGGAACTTCGGCCGGAAGCAGTCATTCACTCCGGCGACTTTTTCCACCGGCCCAGCCCGTCCAACCGGGCGCTTACCTTCGGACTGGAGCAATTGCGCAGGCTTTCCCGGGCCGGCATTCCGCTGGTGGTCATCGCCGGCAACCACGAAACGCCCAAAACGATTTACAACAGCCCCATCCTGCGCGCTTTGCGAACCATCGACGGCGTGTATCCCTTTTTTGGCGATCAATACGAGCAGGTAACATTCGATCAGGTGACCATACACGGCGTGCCGCATATCAACGACAATCGGCTGTTAATGAGCGCATTGGAAGGCATGCAAGCAGTGCCGGATAAATTCAATATCCTCATGCTGCACACCTCGCTGGGCAAACGTTTCCTGATGGAAGAATACGGCGAGCAGGTTTTTCCAGCCGAATTTGAATCAAAACTCGCTCAATTCCAGTACATCGCCCTTGGCCACTGGCACAATTACCAGGCCATCGACGTGCATCCCTGCGCCTGGTATGCAGGCAGCGTAGAACGCCTGAGCGATACGGAAATTGGCGTGGAAAAAGGGTTTCTGCGGCTCGATATTCAGCCCGACCAGACGTGTCATGTATCGTTCGAGTCCGTTTCGACCCGCCCCTGGCTACGCCTGGAAATGAACGACTGCCACGAATTGTCTGTCGCCGAACTGGAACTCCAACTTGAACAGTTCCGACAGGAAAATGACACCGAAAACGCCATCCTGTCGCTGTCTTTTTACGACATCCGCACCGAGCAAACCCTCGAACTTGGCAACCTCCGCCTGAAACAAATGTTCCCGCAGGCATTCCAGATATTGCCCAAAAGAAGAACCTGGAACGACCGTGGCTTTGTGCAAGGCATCGAAGCCAGTCAGTTTGACAGCCTCGATAAGATTTTTAACGATTACCTGCGCAGCAAATACACGGAAGACGAAGCCCTGGCGGCCCGACTCATCGAAAAAGCCGGGCACTATTTCCAAAGCAAAGAGCAATGATTCTCAACACCTTACATCTCCTCAATTACAAGCAGTACGCTTCCCTGACGCTGGATTTCAGGGAAGGACTGGTGGGGATTATCGGCAAAAACGGCGCAGGCAAATCCACCATTTTTGAAGCCATTCTGTATTGCCTGTTCGGAAAAGACGACAGCAGCAAATCGCTTGTCCGCTCGGCTTTTGTCGACAGTAAAGCCACGGTAGAACTGACGCTCGATTTCAGCATCGGAGAAATCAGGTACCGCGTAAAACGCGAATTCCGGGGCAAAGCCCTGGCCGTAGGCGCCGAACTCTACAAAAACGACCAACTCATTGCCAAAGGCGTGACGGCCGTCAACGACGAACTGGCCATTATCCTGCACATGGAACGCGACGCCTTCAAACGCTCCGTGTTTTCAGGCCAGAAAGAACTCAGTGAACTGTCCGACAGTTCAGGAGAAACCCGCAAACGTATGGTGCGCCGTATGCTCGGTCTCGATACCCTCGACGATATTCAGGGCCGCGTGAACTCCGACATCCGCGACCTGGGCAGCCAGATGACCGGACAACGACAGAATTTGTTGTCGGAGGAAACGCTGAAATCGTTACAGGAAAACATTTCCAGCCAAAGCAAACTTCTGAAAATGCAGCAGGCGGGCCTGAAAAAGGAATCGGACCAGTTGCGTGCCAGTGAACAACAATACACGGCTGAAAAGCAAAAATTTGAAGCCGAAGAGCAGCGTTTGCAACGATTCAATGCACTTCGACATGCACTCGGGCAATTGCAGGAGCGCCTCACAGGCCTGCTTTCCCAGCAGGAAACACTGCGGCAAAAAAGTATCGACCTCGAACAACAACAAACCCGTATCGATGCCCAGCGTCCTGAATTTGCTTCCCATGAAACCGATAAAAAAGCCCTCGAAACGCTTGAAAAAGAGCAACAACGACATATTAACCGGGAAGCGCGCAGCCATCGCATTGCAGAAGACCAGGAAAAAATAGTTGCGCAAAAACAAAAAATTGCAGCACTGGAACAGGCGCTGGCACGCCTGCCTGAAGTGAGCGCTGCCCTCAGCGAAAAGGAGCAACTCGTAACCTCGCTGGAAACGGAAATGGAGGAAAAACGCAGCGAATTGCGCCATTACGACGCCCAGATCGCTGAATTCCGTATCCGCATCAAAGAGCGCAGCGAGAAGGTGACCAGCCTGCAATCGCTGGGAAAAGAAGGCCGCTGCCCGACATGCCTCCAGCCTTTGCTGGAAGGTTACGAACGCGCCCTGGCCGAACTGAAATCCGAAATTGATGTGCTGCAAACCAATGAGTTACACAAATTCGATGCAGCCAAAAAAACGGTAACGGAAGCGGGAATTTCCCTCAAAAATCGCCAGCAAGCCCTCCGCTCCGAAGCCGAAAACCTGATCAAAGAACAATCGCGCCTGCTCGAAATCAAACGCCAACTCCAGGCAGAAAGCACGCAATTGCAACACCTCGAAGAAAAAATGGTGGCCGATAGCGCCATCCTCCGGGAAATCGGCGAGGTGCATTTCGACGAGGTAGCCTACCGGACGCTCAAAACCAAACTGGCTGACATGGAACCGCGCCACCGCGAGTTTCTCAACAATGACGCTTACCTGCGCCGCGAACGCCCTTCGGTGGAAACTTCCCTGCAACACACCGCGCGCAACATCGCCGACGTGCAGGAGCAAATCGCAGCACGGCAGGCCGAAATTGATACGCTTGGATACGACCCCGAACGCTACGAAACCGCCAAACGTGCCCTTACCACTTTCAGCGAACAGTACAATGCGCAATCGGCCGCCGTACGCACACTCCATCAATCTGTCATCGAAATGGAGAGCGATCTGCAACGAAACCGGGAAAAAATTGCCGCCAACGAGCAGATTCAGGCGCAAATAAGTGGCAAACTCGAAGACATGGAACTGCTGCGGAAACTGGCGGAAATGCTCCAACTCTTCAAAACTGAAATCCTCGAAAAAGTAAGCCCCGGTATCAGCCGCGAAGCCAGCGACCTGTTCAGCCGCATTACCAAAGGCAAATATGAAAGCATCCGCGTCGATGAAAATTTTGATTTCGCCATTGCCGACGGCGGTATTTTCTACCCCATCGACCGGTTTTCCGGTGGCGAAGTCGACCTGGCCAATTTTTGCCTGCGCATCGCCATCACCAAAGCCATTATGGAACTCAGCGGCTCCGAACACCGCCTTGAATTCCTCGCTTTCGACGAGATTTTTGGCAGCCAGGACGAAGAACGCCGCCTGGAAATGATGCTGGCGCTCAATTATTTACAGGAACAATTCCGTCAAATCTACATCGTTTCGCACATCGACAGCCTCAAGGATTTTTTCCCGCATTTGCTGGAAATACAATTTGCAGCGGAAGGCAGCACGGCGAAGTGGGTATGAAGAGAGAAGTGAGAGGTGAGAGGTGAGAGGTGAGAGGTGAGAGCCGATTTAGATTACACCTGCGCTTTCAGGGCATTTGTTCGAATCAACCCCAGACATTTCACATATGTGCTACAAATAGCCCTGAAAGGGCGTATAAAATAGCCCAGGGCAACGCCCTGGGAATTCGAATGCCGCGGCAATTGCAAATGCCGGGCGTACCCAAATGTTTCAAAATTCCACTACCGCACATACAAACAATTTTGACCCAAACATTACCCCATCCAAAATTTCCAGCAGCACCCAAAATTTCCCAATACTTTTACCGCCAATCCACAACCCGCCGTACACGCTACGCATTCTCACTTCTCACCTCTCACCTCTCACCTCTACCATGCTCCAGCCCGCCCTCATCGCCCTCTTCGAACGCGACTTGCGCAAACTCCGCGAAGAAATCAACCTGTACACCGACGAAACCCGGATTTGGGTAGTAGCCGATGGCATCAGCAATTCGGCCGGCAATTTATGCCTGCACCTGCTGGGCAACCTCAACCATTTTATCGGAGCCGTATTGGGAAAAACGGGTTACGTTCGCCATCGCGACGATGAGTTTTCGTTGAAAAACATCCCGCGTTTGGAATTAAATGCACAAATTGATGCCACCATCGCGGTAGTAAAACAAGCCCTGGGAAGCCTGACAGAAAGCGATTTCCAAAATGACTACCCGGAAGAAAAACGAGGCGAAATCCTGAAAACGGACTATATGCTCCTGCACCTGTACGGCCACCTCGATTACCACCTGGGGCAGGTGAATTACCACCGCCGCCTGCTCGGATAAAACAATGATAATGAAATCATTATGAACAACAGACCCGTTTTAAAACTCCCCTATACGCTCCGTGAAGCAATGGTGCAACTGGCCGCCGTAGGCGTTTTAATCATCGCCTGGACACTGTCTATCCTGTACCACAATACGCTGCCGGATACCATTCCGATCCATTTTAATTTCGCGGGTGAGCCGGATGGCTATGGCGAAAAAGGGTACATTTTTGCCATGCCCATTATTGCAACGATCATTTTTGTGGTACTAGGGCTACTGGCGAAGGTGCCCCATCAGTTCAATTACCTGACGCCTGTTACCGAGGCCAATGCAGAGCAGCAGTACCGCTGGGGGCGTATGCTCTTGTTCGTACTCAGCCTGCTGGTGGCATTGCTGGCCGTTTGGGCAGTGTGGAAAATGGCGCAGGTGTAGAACACCATGACTTACAAGCCCTTCACATCGACATTCACCTTGCCTTTTGAAAAGAGGTTGACACGAATACTGCTGGGTGTAACGCGCGTGTTTTCCACCGTCACCGAATCGACCGTACCTGTAAGCACCACGCCGGGCTGAATTTCGTAGTAATTGAGCGATTCCTGCACCGATGCTTTCAGTTCCCGGATGTTTTCTTCCATTGGAAACGTCATGGCTTTTTTCATCTGGTTTTTGATGGTGCCCTGAAAAATCCAGGAAGCGCTGCGCAGCAGGAAACTCTTTGTATCTACGTGAAAATCAAGGTCTTTTACTTCAATCTGGTTTTTCTGCGGATTAAATTCCGGCCGCCCGATAAAGTAAATATTGCCATTGAAAGAGCCGCTCAGTTTTGAATTGACCACCACTTTGTCATTGTTGCCCCACAACTGAATATCTTCCACCTTCACCTTCTTTTTTCCGGATTCGAACACCTGCCCGACCATCATGTTTTTGGCCAGGCGTTCGGCTTCCGGAAAGGGTACATCGGTGGCGATGCGCACCTGGTAATCGTCGGGGGCATCGTTGATCAGGCGAAGATTGGGCAGGTTGGAATTTTCCCGAAACGCCGGTTTCTTCCCAAAACTCACGTCATTGAGGCATTCCACAGCAATTTTGGCGCGGATGGCATTGTTGTACGTCGTAATAGGCGTCATGGCAATGCCCGTCGGCGTAGTTTTCACCCACATTTCATACAGCGAATCCAGCAGCACGGGTTCCTGCAATGCCGTCCAGGCATCCTGCACATAGGGGCGCAGGGTGATTTGTTGTTTGACGTACTGATCGAGCGTTTGCGCCAGCATTTTTTTGCTTCGATTCAGGCCCAGGTTAGCCAGCGTTTCCACACTCATATTGCCCAGACCGGTTTTAAGGTAGGGGCTCTGAATCCATTCGTGGTATTCCACTTCGGTCTGGGTGCTCAGGCTCCAATCGGGGTTGACGCTAAACGTGGTTTTGAAATTCAGCGCCAGTTCGCCTTCGGCCTCTGCGGCCGTGCCCAGCACCAGTTCTTTTTTCAGCCAGAGTTTGAGCGGAATGCGGTATTTAATGGTGTTCCCGCTAAAAAACAGCCGAATATCCTGGCTTTTCCAGGCATTCATCATGAGCCCGTCGTTGCCATTGTCGGTGTAGGAGTAGTCTTCATACAAAGCCCGCCCCGACAATTTTGTGTTCAAAGAACGCGTCAGTTCATCTACCGAAATGTTGATCGGAATGGTCAGTGTCGATACCAGTGGTGGCTCGTTTTCCGGGTTGTATTGTTCGCCGGGTTTGGGTGCATTGGTCACTGGCGCCGACGATTTGCAGAACGACAGCAAAGCAACAAAAAGGAGCAGGCAGAGAAGGAGAAGGAATTGCGTTTTCATGCCGCAAAGTTATCAGTTATCTGTTATTGGTTATCCGTTATCTGTTATCCGTTATCAGGGTGGTAATCATACATCCATTAATATATTTGGCTACTCTATCAGCAATTCCAAAAATATCGAGGGATGTATGATTACCACCCTGATAACGGATAACAGATAACGGATAACCAATAACAGATAACAAATAACGAATAACTTTGCCCGATGACTCCGCTCGCTGAACGCATGCGCCCCCAATCGCTCGATACCTATGTAGGTCAACAACACCTCGTAGGAGAAGGCGCCGTATTGCGGCAAGCGATCGAACGTGGCAAAATCCCGTCATTTATCCTTTGGGGGCCGCCGGGAGTAGGCAAAACGACGCTGGCGCAACTCATCGCCAAACTCCTGCAAAAACCATTTTTTCAGTTATCCGCTATCAATGCCGGGGTAAAAGACATTCGGGATGCCATAGAAAGCGCTGAAAAGCAAAACCTTTTTCAGCAAAAAGGCGCTATTTTGTTCATCGACGAGATCCATCGTTTTTCCAAAAGTCAACAGGATGCACTGCTGGGCGCGGTGGAAAAGGGCGTTGTAACGCTCATCGGCGCTACCACCGAAAATCCTTCCTTCGAAGTGATCCCGGCCCTGTTGTCGCGCTGCCAGGTGTATGTGCTGCAACACCTCAGCAAAGACGAATTGATCGGGCTGATCGACCGGGCGCTCGCTGAAGACAGTTTCCTGAAAAGCCAGCCAATTCAAATTCAGGAATACGACGCTATGCTGCTCTATTCCGGCGGCGATGCGCGCAGGCTGCTCAATGCACTCGAATTGATTGCCAATTTCAGTGCGCCAGAAATGGCTGCCGGCAAACCACTTGTGGTCACCAACGACCTGGTTCGCGATCTCATTCAGCAAAATGCTGCCCTGTACGACAAAACCGGCGAGCAACACTACGACATCATTTCCGCTTTTATAAAAAGCATGCGTGGCAGCGACCCCAATGCGGCCGTGTACTGGCTGGCACGTATGCTCGACGGCGGTGAAGACATCGAGTTTATCGCCCGGCGAATGATTATTCTGGCTTCTGAAGACATCGGCATGGCCAACCCCAACGCCCTCCTGCTCGCTACCACTACCATGGATGCTATTAGGATGATTGGGATGCCGGAGGCACGCATCATCCTTTCTCAGTGCGCCGTGTACCTGGCTACCTCGCCCAAAAGCAATGCGTCGTACATGGCTATCAACCAGGCCCTGCAACTCGTCAAACAAACCGGCAGCCTGCCCGTTCCGCTGCACCTGCGCAATGCTCCTACCAAGTTGATGAAAGAACTCAACTACGGCTCCGGCTATCAATACGCCCACGATTTTCAGGGCAATTTTGTGCAACAGGACAACCTCCCGGAAGCCATCGACGGCACTATCCTGTACGAACCCGGAAACAACCCCGCCGAAGAGCGCACCCGGGCGTTGTTGCGGGAACAGTGGAAAGGGAAATATCCATATTAAAGTCCTGAGTCCTAAGTCCTGAGTCCTAAGTCCGTAGAGTACACCTTTGTACCCTTGGTATTGGTTATTAGAAATACCAAGGGTACAAAGGTGTACTCTACGGACTTAGGACTCAGGACTTAGGACTCAGGACTTACGATAGTCAATGTTCTTCCCCAAACTCTTCCACTTTCCCTTGCGACCACACGAAATACGCCCCTTTTTGCACCACCACAGCCTGTGCAGGCAAGGGCGTTTCGGTGCGGAAAGCCGTAAATCCGTTTTCGGAACCCAGCGCCTGCACTTTTACAGGTTTGAAAAAAGCGTCGCCATCCTGCTCGTGGTCAAGCAGGACGATAAATTCTTCGAGGCCTTCGCGTACGATCGCATCAGAAGGAACAGCAGGTGTGGGAGCAGCAGCTTCCAGTGAAAGCCGTGCATCGCAATAGGCGCCATCGACGAGGTTCAAGCCTGCACTATTATCGATGCGGGCATGCGCACGAACGGCATTTTTCTCGGGATCGAGTGTACGATCGACGCTGAACAGGGTGGCTGTTACACTTTTGTCGGGCGCGCCGGGAAACGAGATGGCCACTTTTTGCCCGGGTTTCACTTTCAGCATATCTTTTTCAAACACAAACAAATCGGCATGCAGGGCCGTAAAGTCGGCCATTTCACAAATAGGCGCGCCAGCCTGCACTGCACTACCACTGCTCAGGTGGACATCGGTTACTACACCCGACAGCGGCGCAACAATGGTCAGTTCAGAACGCACATTAGCCGTCGTAAGGTTTTGATTATCAATGCCGTAGAGTTTCAGTTTGGCGGCCAGCATTTCGCCAGTGGTAATGGCTGCCTTGAGTTCCGACTGTGCCTTCTGAACGTTCTTTGCTGCTGTGGCATCGTCGGCCCGCAAAGCATTGTAGCGCGTATATTCGGTTTGAAGGAAATTGATGCGGTCGCGGGTTTCCAGATACGACTGTTGCAGGTCGAGCAGATCGGACTTGCGCAGGGTGGCAATAACAGCGCCCTTTTTAACGGATTCGTTGAGGCGCACATGCAGGCTGGTGATAAATCCATCGGCTGGCGCGCTCACCATCGCTTTGTTTTCCGGCTGGATGCGCAGTTCACCTGTCAGCGGTAATATGGCATTGATGTTTTTTTGCTCCATGGCACTCCAGGCAACACCTGAGCGTTTGATTTGGTCGGCACTCAGGTGGATCATACCGGAATGTGTGGCATGTTCTTCGGTGGTCGTTTCAATGGTATTGTTGTTGCAGGCAGCAAAGGAGATCAGGGCTGTCAGCAGGAAAATGATATATTTCATAAAAGGTAATTTTAAATGTATGTTGCCAAACGTCGGCAGGGTTTCAACGTCGGCAGGGTTTGAAACCCTGCCGACGTTCAGATGAAAAAAATCAGAACAACATTTCAATCTCCAGTACTGTCCGGTTCAACATGTGCAGATTCTCCAGGTATTCCATTTCAATGCGAAGGGCGCGGTCGGCTGACTGCACCAGTTCACTGAAATCCGACTCGCCAGCAGTATATCGCTGAAATGCGCTGCGGCGCAGTTCCTTGGCCAGTTGCCGACCTTCTTTTTGGTAGTATTCGAGCAGTATCTCGTATTTCTCCACTTCATGAAGCAGGTGAGCCAGTTCCATTTGCTGGCTTCTGACGGTGGCTTCTGCCTGAAAACGCGCGGCCTCGGCGGCGGCCATCGACGCCGAAGAACGGGCGCGCAGGCTTTGCGCAGCCAATGGAAGCCGCACGCCCACCGCGTAGCCCGGATAAAGCGCGCCATTGGCCAGGTACTGCGCATTGATGCCCGCGGTAAACAAGGGCGCCCGTCGGGCTTTTTCCACCCCGGTCATCGCTTCCGAAACGGCGGCTTTCCCGGCATCTACCATGGCATAAGCGCCCTGCCGGATGCGGGCGGTATCGGCCAGACTAAACGTGCGGCGCTCGAAAGGTGCGATCACCGGCGTCAAAGGCTCGTTTTCGCCCAGAAACTGCGCCAGCACCTCCCGGTCGAACGTGGTTTCGTGGCTGATCGTTTCCAGGTCGAGCCGAATGCGGGTCGACTGATCGTGGATAGACAAGCGTTCATCAGCAGCCACTTCGCCATTTTTATACCGGCTTTCTGCCACACGGGCAGTCTGCTGGTACAGGCTGTCGAGCGAGCCGAGCAACTTCCGTTTTTCATCCAGGTAACTCAAGTGCTGGAAAATATCGCGCACTTCGCGGGTCAGTTGGTGTTGCACCAGGCTGCGCTCGGCTTGATGCAAAGCAGTTTGCTGCGTATGCAAAAGTCGGTTGGCACGCGTTTGTCTGCCGGAGGGGAACGCCTGCGTCACTCCGAACGTGGAGGTGCCAAACATACCTAAATCAGGGTCGGCAGCAATGTTGTGGTAAATCTCCGCCGACTCCCAGGTGCGCGAAGCGCCCGACTGTAGGGTTTGTGCGCTTCGGATGGACGCATCGGCAGCCTGAACAGCCGGATGCCGCTCCCGGACAATCTGAAGGGCTTCGGCTTCTGTGATGGTTCGCTGCGCCAAAAGCAGCGCTGGAAGCCCGGTTAAGCAAACGAGGACAACTAAAAAGACCCTCGTTGTATATCTTTGAAATAAAAGCATTTTTAATTAAGTTTAGGCAGTTTTATCCCTGAAAAATATTGCATACAGCACCGGCAATACCACCAGCGTCAGCAAAGTGCTCGTCACGAGTCCGCCGATGACCACCGTTGCCAGTGGCTGTTGTACTTCTGCACCTGCGCCCGTAGACAATGCCATAGGCAAAAAGCCCAGCGAGGCCACAGCCGCCGTCATCAGTACCGGCCGCAAACGGACGGAAGCCCCCAGCATGATGCGTTCATACACCTGTTTTCGGCCTTCTTTTTCCAGTTCGTTGAAATAGGCGATGAGAACGATCCCGTTCAATACCGCCACCCCGAACAAGGCAATAAAGCCAACGCCCGCTGAAATGGAAAACGGCATCCCCCGCATCCACAGCGCAAAGACGCCGCCAATGGCCGACATGGGAATGGCTGAAAAGATCAACAGGCTCTCTTTCAGGGAGTTAAATGCAAAATACAGCAGCGCCAGAATGAGGCCCAGCGCCAGCGGCACAGCCACTGCCAGCCGCGCTTTGGCAGCCTGCAGGTTTTCAAACTGACCGCCATAGGTGACTACATAACCAGTGGGCAGTTGGAGTTTTTCCGACAGGATTTTTTGAATGTCGGTAATCGCGCTTTCCACGTCGCGGCCGCGCACATTGGCGCCTACTACAATGCGGCGCTGCGCATTATCGCGACTGATTTGTGCAGCACCCAGGCGATATTCCACAGTAGCCACTTCGCTCAGCGGCACAAATGAACCCTCCGAGGTAGTGATAGGCAGTTGTTGCACATCGGCGAGGTCGCGGCGTTGCTCGCCCGAATTATCGAAGCGGAGCACAAGGTCGAACTTGCGGCCCTCATCGTATACCGTTCCAGCCACTGCGCCTGCAAAGGCCGAGCGCAAGGCGTCGTTTACCTGTTTCACCCGCAGGCCATACCGCGCAAGTCGTTGATAATCATACACAACGGCAATCTGAGGCAAACCTTCCACCTGCTCCACCTTGAGGTCGGTCACGCCCGGCACATCCCGAATCAGCCGGCTGCTGCGGTCGCCAATGGCAGCCAGCGAGTCCATGTTAGTGCCAAAAACCTTGATGGCAATATCCGAGCGTACGCCGGTCATCATTTCGTCGAAACGCATTTTGATCGGCTGCGTAAATTCAAATGCCATGCCGGGCACCTCCCGCACTTTTTCGGAAATCATTTCCACCAGTTCGTTTTTGGAATGCGTGCGCGTCCACTGTGATTTATCTTTCAGCAAAATGAGGTTATCAGCCGTTTCTGGCGCCATGGGGTCGGTTGGAATTTCCGCCGTACCAATTTTGGAAATGACTTGTTCTACCTCGTCCGGGAAATTTTCCAGGATTACTTTTTGAGCCAGGTCGTGGCTGGCAATGGTTTGTGTAAGCGATGTACCAGGCTTGCAAAAACCGTGCATCATGATGTCGCCTTCGTCGAGCGTAGGCAAAAACTCGCCGCCCAACCGCATGAATACCGCAATGGCGAATACAAAAAAAGCAAGGGTAAGTCCCAGTACAATGCGGGGCACTTGCAAGGCTGCCCTCAAAACAGGCGTGTATACCCGTTGGATACGCGCCATCAAGCGGTCGGCAAAGGTATAGCGCAGGTTGATGTTGCGTTTCAGGAAAAGCGCAGACGCCACGGGAACATACGTGAGTGAGAGCAGCAAGGCGCCAAGCAAGGCATAAGACACAGTCAGCGCCATGGGCTTGAACATTTTACCCTCGATGCCTTCCAGCGACAAAATTGGCAGGTACACGATCAAGATAATAAACACGCCAAACACCGACGAACGAATGATTCCCTGCGCAGATGTGCGCACGCTGTCGTCCATTTCCGTTCGTGTCAGTTGCACCGACATTTCCTCGCCGTGGCGCTTGTGCAGGGCAAAATGCCGCAAGTGGTGCAGGGTAGCCTCTACGATAATCACCGCGCCGTCTACGATTAATCCAAAGTCGATAGCGCCCAGCGACATCAGGTTGGCGGTCAGGCCCGTCATTTGCATGATCGTAATGGCAAACAGCATCGATAGCGGAATGACGGAGGCAATGATAAACCCGGCGCGCAGATTGCCTACCAGCAGCACCAGCACAAATACTACAATCAGGGCGCCTTCAATCAGGTTTTTCTGCACAGTGCTGACGGTGCGGTTGACAAATTTCTCGCGATCGAGGAAAGTTGTCACCTGTATGCCTTCGGGCAAACTGGGGGTAATTTCCGCCAGACGGTCTTTTACCCGGCGAATCACCTGAGCGGCATTTTCTCCTTTGAGCATCATCACGATCCCGAGTACAATTTCGCCCTGGCCATTGTGCGACACCGCGCCGTAGCGCAGTGCATGGCCCAGCCGGACATCGGCTACGTCGCCGATTTTCAGGCCGCCGCCATGCAGGTTGGGCCGCACGGAAATGCTGCGTATGTCATCCAGGCTTTTTACAATCCCTTCACTTCTGATAAAATACGCAGAGGCATTTTTTTCAATATAGGCGCCGCCGGTGTTTTCGTTCGCCTGTTCGAGCGCGCCATACACTTCGGAGATGCTCACACCGGCAGCGCGCAGCCGCTCGGGTGTGACGGCTACTTCGAATTGTTGCAAATAGCCGCCGAAACTGTTGATTTCCACTACTCCGGGAATACCGGCGAGTTGTTTTTTGATAATCCAGTCCTGGATATTCCGCAATTCCATGGCCGAGTATTTCCCTTCATAGCCTCGTTTGGGTTCGATGCGGTAATGCAAAATTTCACCCAGACCGGTAGAAATAGGCGCCAGTTCGGGGCGACCAGCCCCGTTCGGAATTTCCACGGTCTGTAATTTCTCGTTGAGCAGGGTACGGGCCTGGTAGGTATCCATATCTTCCTTGAAAACGACCGTAATCACGCTCAACCCGAAACGCGAAATGGAACGCAATTCCAACACACCGGGTAGGTTTCGCACGGCATTTTCGATGGGCGCCGTCACGTATTGTTCCACTTCCTGCGTGGCCAGCGTGGGACATACAGTGAGTACCTGCGCCTGGTTGTTGGTGATATCCGGTACGGCATCGATGGGCAGGCGGCTGAACGACCAAATACCCGCCAGCATCAAAGCCAATACCATCAGGCCCACAAGCGGTTTGTTGTGGAGCGAAAAAGCAATTATCTTTTGAAACATATTATGAAAGAGGTAGCGTACGTGTTGCCTGGAATGCACGTATGTGCCTGCTCGAAAGCAGTGCATGGCAACACAAAAAATAGCCTGAAAAATGTAAGAATAGGCCCGGAGAGGGGCCTGAAGTAAGGCTATTACGCTATCGGAGGGCGGAACAGGCCAGATTCATAATCGCCGGAAGGCAACTGGGAATTGTCGACAGGCACTCCCGCAGTAGATGATAAATTTTCTCCATCAGGAGGAAAAACAGCCGGCAACGGACAAGGCAGCGTAGAATCTGCCAGCGCGCCATGCGAGCAATGCAGCGGCAACTGGGCATGTGCATCGCATTGATGCTGGTGCTGCAGATTTACATAATGGTCTTTCAGAAAAGCGCCAAACGACAAACCCGGCGTTTCCTCCTGATGCTGCCGATAATGATCCAGCAGCATGGGCAAACGCAGCGCCTCTTCCAGCATGTTGTGGCCGGTAGCAAATTGTAAGATCAATATCCAGATGAAGAGGCGCTTCATGCAGCAAAGGTATGGTTTTGTAAAGTGTTTTTGTGTTTTGGGGTTTTTGTGTTTTGGAGGGCCTCGCGCTCGGCATTTGAAATGGTCAGATACATAACTCCAAATGCCAAGCGCGAAGCCCTCCAAAACACAAAAACCCCAAAACACAAAAACACATCAACGTCAACAAAGACGGCGCCCCGACGCTCCATGTTGCCTGTGCCCAAAATTTTTATGATACAGCCTCCTGTTAAACAGGTCATCAATGACGTTACGGCCGATCCATTTTCACTAATTTGATCACCCTTTGCCGATTGCCCTGATGCAATATTCCTACATACAAGCCTGGCGCGGCCGAACTGCCTTCCAGTGTGTTTCCATCCCATTCCAGGCGTTTTTCTCCGGAAAAATCGCCCAGTTCGAAACGGCGCACAAGACGGCCACGCAGGTCGTATATTTCAAAAGAAGCACGCGGATCGTGTATGCCAGTGGGACGAATGCTGATATGGGTGCGCGACACAAAGGGGTTAGGATATGCCGTCAAGATGGAATCTGCTGCGGCCAGGTCTTCCGTGCCGGTAAATTGCGTTTCATCCTCGCAGTCGTCGCATAGCCAGGACGCTTCTTCTAGACACAGGAAAGCGGTGTATTTGGACAACACGCGTTCGGAAAGGCTATTGAAAAGAATGGTATTGATGGACGAGGTGGTAGCCACTTCAGACTCCAGGCCCTGAATATGGCGTCCGTACCACATTTCCCGTACCAGAGAGTCGGAAGCCTGGATTTCCGAATCCGGGATCGTCAGTTCATTCAGCCAGGGCTGGCCGTGAAAAACACCGTCAATTTCCAGTTGAAATGGCGCATTTCCTACATATTTCCCGATTTGCACATAAGGCCGCCGCAAGTTGATCAGGTTTCCACTGCCGCCGACCTGATAACGCCCATAGCAAAACCCGTTCTCGGCGTCGGGTTCCATACTGAATGTTTCCACCAATTCTCCCAAATTTGAAAAAATGGAGTCAAACGCCCTGGAAAGCGACTGCGTCTGGAAGGTTTTTACATAATACCCGCCCGTTTCGATGGCAAGCAGGTTGAGCAGATAAGAATTCGCGTAGTAATACGTGCCATTTGCATAAAAATAGGTGGTAACACTTTCGTTGAAATCCAGTGTAAAGAAATGTATGTCGGTGTTGATGGTTGCCAGCAAATCCTGCAACAATGCATTGGCGGCAGAAAGGCTCGAATATTGGGTTGAATTGGACGCGAGCATAATTTCTCCACCGGCGCCCACTTCCTGTATCCAGTTGATACCCGCCGACATCAAGGGTTGCAAGTTACTGTAAGTAGACAGCGGGTTGTTGAGCGACGCAAATGCCTGAATAATAGAATCGGGATGCGCCGGAACCCAGTGGTCGGCAAATTTTCCTATGTTAAAATTGGAAAAAAACAGGTTGAAAGAGTCTTTGGGCGACAGGTTGTTGAGCATGGCAATTTTTGCTTTTTCCAGCACTTGTGCAATGGAAGGCGCATTGGTGCCCGTAGTATAATCAAGCAAGACCGCTACTTTTCGATGGTCTTCGCCGGGAATAAACACACCTGGCGAAACAGCCAGTTGGTAAAACTTTTCGTCGCCGTCTTCAAAAGCGCCCAGGTAGTATCCGTCGCGCAATGGCGACTCGAATTGCAGGTTGATTTCATTGGCATACATCGTCGGCGTCAGGGTTGATCGGTAAAACTGACCGCCTGTGGAATCTGACACCGTTTCAAATACCGAAGTAGTGGACGCATCGTAATTAGGCGGCCCAAAGCGATCATCCGACCACACCAGCAATTGCAGGTCTACCGGATTTTTGGAGGTTTTTAAAATGCTCGTCGGCAACGACAACACGCTTTTGTTGCGCAACAGGGATATGGGCTGCAACCAGGTTATTTTCACTTTCCGGGTGCCTTCATTGTCCATCGGAAACACGCGCAGTTGGTACTGTGTGGCCGAATTTTTATACAAAATAGAGGGGTCGCGGCGGCGGTGAACAATACCTTCATAAATCGTGGCTGCCGTCCACCGATCCAGAATATGCGCCTGGATGATGTCGTTTTCGCCCAGCCAAAGCCAGGAGTCGTGTACCGCGGCTCCATCCGGCAGCGAAAACGTGAGCACCACTTCCAGCGAGTCGCCGTTGGTATTAAATGTAACGCCGCGGGCTGAAAAGGTGAGATACAGCCCACATTCCGCATAAATCCCTTTGGTACGAACGGATAGCACCGCTTCTTCGATGGTGCCCTGGCGCGTGAGCCAGGTCTGGCGCACGTCGCCTACGGAAAGTTGGGCAAAAAGGGAGGTTCCTGCCAGCAGGAACAGACAAGTAATGTACACATTTTTCATTGGCCTCGTCATGTTTTATGGTGAACAAATATCCGCCGAATCGGCGGGAGATATTTTCACAACGACGAGGTACAAATGAATGCTGGCAGGAATGTAGGCGCCTTTTCGCTAATCGCCGACAGATGGTCTAACTACTGCTTTATTCCTTTTAACAGAATACTTTCGTGCTGATTTTGAATGTGTAGCAAATACATGCCGTTTGGAATATGTTCGAGCGAAATACCCGTTCCGACCTGCGTCCGGCCTTTCCGGTATATTTTTCCGGTGACGTCCATCAGTTCTATTTCAACAGGGAATGGTTGTGCTGTACGGGAATTTTTCAGGTAAACTTCGGACGTAGCAGGATTGGGAAATAACTGCCAGCCGGCCACCTCTGCCGGCGCGTCGGTTCCGGTCGAAGTATTTTCGCATGAAAAATGAAGGGCGAACTGCCTGGGCCAGGGCAGGTTGTCGTTGTGCAGCACCGTCGTGCCGATGCTGAACTGCGCGTTCCTGAAATTGGAACCAAAAACGGCCTTTTCGGCATTGCTGCAAATAAAAGGATACGAATCATAGAAAAAACCGTTGGAGCCTTCCAGCAGCACCGTGTCCTGATAATCAGCACCATAGGATTTAACAGCAAACCCTTCTGGCGTCGGGTATTCCAGCAACAGTTGGTCGCAAAACGGTTTCATGTAAAAATGCAAGTAGTCCGGAATCAGCGCATTGCCCCGAACCGAATCGGAACGCAACAGGTCGCCTTCCGCAGAGTAGGTTTTAAGGCGATAGGCAGGCGCCACCCCTTGATCTTCCTCAAAATCATTGGAAAGAAGCAGCGGGCGACCGTTGAACACCGCACCCTTGGGATGCTCATCGAAAGTGATGTATTTGTGTACGCGTATCCATTGCACCTGAAAAGCCGTATCCAGCCGGGCGATGTAGTTGACGTAACCCGTAAACGGATCCGGTTCCGGCACCGTCATATTGTTGAAAAAAGCGCCCGGAGAAGCCGTTCCCACGGCATACAGGCGGCCTTCCTCATCGAGCGACATCTGGCTGATGGTGCGGATGTCGACGACCATTTCAGCCTGTAAGGTTCCATCAAACCCATAGCGACGCAGGCTGGAATAAATACCATCGTACATGCCCGACACAAACACTTCGCTGGCGCTGGCGGTCATGGTCCAGCCGATGCGGTCTTCCGGCAAGTCGCTCACGTCGGTGTGTATCCAGAGGATTTGCCCTTCTTCATCGATCCTGGCGATAAAAAAACTGGAATTCCAGAAATCGCCTGGCAGCACCCAGCCTGGCGCGAGGCGGAATGAATCGACGTAGCCGCCGGTGACGATCAGTTGCTGATCGGGGGTAACGATCATGTCGCAAATGCGGGCCACATTGCCCGGGAATTCGCGGCGCCAGAGCAGGGTGCCATCAGGCGCATATTTGCTCAGCACGGGGTCGCCCGCGGGGAACAGCCCGGCAATGCCCGTTTCTCCGGGCTGCATTTTTACATTGACCGTAGAAGCCGTATAAAAATGGCCGGCCAGGTCGAGCGCACCGGCCGTCAGCATACCTGTATCCTGCATGTGCAGGGTTTCGACGCCGTCAAAAAGCAGTTGGGAAAAGAGGAGGCGGGGTGCAAAAGCGAGTACAATCAGGAAGGCGGAAATCGTTTGGCGCATGGATGTTTTTTGGGGGCAAATTTGGGAGGATTGGAGGAGAGAAGGCGGGTGAAGGCGGGGGTTTGTCGGGAGATGGCGAAGGCGAGGGGAGATTTTCATATGGATATACCGTTCGGCTTCGCCTCACTAAAAAAGGACTTTGGATTGGACGGATAAAGCGGATTTTATGGATTTTAAGTGGCCTGTCGGCCACTAAATTGATTGTTTTTTGATGTTTCTGTGTTCGATGAACTCGTTTATCACAACAGAATAAATCAAACCAAGTGGCCGTCAGGCCACTTAAAATCCATAAAATCCGCTTAATCCGCCCGATCCAAAGTTAAATTCCCGTGAGGCGAAGCCGAACGGCTCATCCAAATCCCTACGGCGCCACCAACTCCATCAAATCCTTATCCTGCTGCGATTTCACCACACACTGGTTGTCGAAGTACATCGTGGGCGTATTGCGCGTATTGTACGCCTGCCAGCGCGGCAGCCCCGGATGGTTTGGATTGCCGGTACGGGCGAAATTGATCCAGGACTGGCTCATTTTTGCCGCCAGTACTTCCGCTTGTCTGCCGCCACCCGTCATTTCCTTGCAACGGCCGATGTTGTTGAACATAAATGGCAGTTCCATACAGTGCAGGGCCTTGTATTTGCCATCCAGCACAGGCGATTGCCAGGTAAACAGGTACATGTACACCGGCGCGCCGCCCGCTACCGACGATTTCAGGTTGGCCTGCACCACGGCGCCGGGCCGGAAACGCGTGTCGATGTCGATCAGGTCGGAAGGTTTGGTATCCAGCGGCCAGGCCTTTTTCACCGCAGCAGTGTAGGCATCGGCTTTGTCGCCGTATTGTTTTTTGATAAACTCGTTGACCTGTTCCTGCGTGCCATTGGTAAGGCCGGCCATGAGCGAGGAGAAAAACTCGTTTTTGGTGGTGCCCAGCATCAGCGGGATGTTTTTCGAGAGTTCCATCGCTTCATTGGAGAACAACTGGTATGGTAGCACCTCACCGTCGCGGCTGGGCCCCCAACTCAGTCCGAAACCAATAACAGGTTTCCCTTCCGCTTTCATTTGGGCTTCGATGGTTTTCAGGGCTTTTTTGCCCGCTGCGGCTAGTTGCGGGTACGGGATGGTTTGCAGAGAATCCACCTGTTCGGGTTTCAGGCCCAGCGTTTTCAGTACCTCGGCGGCAATCGCCTGTGTTTCCGTTTTCTCCAGCATGGCCGTGCGGAACGAGCCGCTCTGGTTGATGGCTTTGTGGAACAGCCCTTTCGCCGAAGGCATGGCCATGAGCGTATTCACTTTGGCGCCACCGCCAGACTGACCGGAAATGGTTACGTTGTTGGGGTCGCCACCAAAATTGGAGATGTTCGTTTTCACCCATTCCAGCGCCGCCACCATGTCGAGAATGCTGAGGTTGGCCGACTGTTTGTACTTGCCGCCGTAGGCCGACAGGTCAAGAAAGCCTAAAATATTGAGCCGGTGATTGATGGAAACGACCACCATGTCGCCTTTTTTGCTCAGGTTTTCGCCATCATAGGAAGGCAGTTCCTGCGAAGAACCGGCTGTGAAGCCGCCGCCGTGAATCCAGAACAGTACCGGGCGTTTTTTGCCGTCGTTCAGACCGGGCGTCCACACATTCAGTACCAGGCAGTTTTCGTTGGGGTAGCCCCAGTTATGGTTGAATACAAACTCAATTTCATCAGAAACAGATGTCGTCGGGTCGATCAGCGGGCACACGGGGCCGTAGGTCATCGAACTACGCACACCTGTCCAGGGCGCCGGTTTTTGCGGCGGCATAAAACGCGCGGCCTGGGCATACGGAATGCCTTTGAAGGTGTTGATGCCGTTGTTGATGTAGCCGCGCACCTGACCAGATTCAGTGCTGGTAACGGCTACTTTTTCGCCGGTACGCAATTGTGCGAAAGCGGCGTTCAAAACCAGAGAAAAGAGAAGGGTAATGGTTAATTTATTCATGGTAAATGATTTTATGTGTTTTTTATGTGTTTTTTATGTGTTTTGGTGTTTTGGTGTTTTTGTGTTTTGGAGGGCTTCGGGCTTGGCATTTGTTTATATCGGAATTGACTTTTTCAAATGCCAAGCCCGAAGCCCTCCAAAACACAAAAACACCAAAACCCAAAAACACTTAGCCGCCCCTATTTCAGCGCTTCCGCAATCGCCTTGTCGATCATTTTTTCCATGATCTTGTAGCCAGCCAGCGAAGGGTGTACGCCGTCATCGGCCAGTTCGACAGGCAGACCGTTGCGCGCGTCTTTCATGGCCGAGTGGTAATCGACCCAAATGCAATCGTTTTTCTGCGCGTATTTTTTAATCATGGCATTGAGTTGCAGCACCTTGTCGGCAGGTTTCATGCCAGGGTTCCAGGGAAAATCGTAAGCAGGCAGCACGGAGCACAAGATGACGCGGATACCGTTTGCTTTGGCAAGTTCTGCCATCGAGGCGATGTTGCCGGCCACGGTCTCCAGCGAAATCGGGCCGGTGTTTTCGGCAATGTCATTGATACCCGCTTTGATAACCACCACGGCAGGTTTCAGGTCGATCACATCCTGCCGGAAACGCAGCAGCATTTGCGGGGTGGTTTGCCCGCTGATACCGCGGTTGACGTAGGGTTTTCCGGCAAAATAGGCCGAATCGGTGGTCGACCAGAATTCTGTGATGGAATTGCCCATGAACACCACGCGCTTTTCGCCGGGTTTCAGTTTGGGCAGGGCGCGGTTGTCGGCTGCGTACCGCCCGAGCCAGGGCCAGTCTTCTTGCATACGTTTTTCTCCTTGTTCTTTCCAGTTTGCTATTTGGGCGCGTTCAAATCGCGAACGCAACTGAGCATTCTGTTTGGTGGTGGTTAAATTCTGCATCCAGAGCCAGGATTCGAACTCCTTGGCCCACATATCCGACGGCAGTCCCTGTGTCCGCAATCCGAAACCGTGGCCGCCACTCGCGTACACGTGCATTTCCGCAGGAACACCTGCTGCCTGCCATTTGCGATACAGGTCGGGGTTTCCAGCAGCAATGGCGTCGTCGGCAGCATAGGCCAGGAACATTGGTGGCGCATGGGCGCGTACGGCGCCACCCAGCACAGCGCCCGTGTAGGCATAAATGGGTGCGATAAAATCGGGGCGGCTTTCGGCATCATACGTCTGCGCTACCGAGGCTACGAGTGTTCCGCCTGCCGAAAAGCCGATCATACCGATACGGTCGGCGTCGATGCCCAGTTCGGCGGCATGCCTGCGGGCGTAGCGCACCGCTTCCTGCCCGTCGGCTACGGCCAGCGGCACTATCGGCATGTTTACGGAGTCAATACGGGCAAAATTCAGGGTTTGCATATCATTCGGAAATTCGGGATCGGCTTCCATACCGCCGTTCAGTACGCGGTATTTGAGCATCAAAGCGGTAATGCCGCGTTCATTGAGCCAGGCGGCCACATCGTAGCCTTCGTGGCCAACTGCCAGGCCGCGAAAGGCGCCACCCGGGCATACAATCACCGCCACGCCATTCGGGCGCGGTGCTTTGAAAATGGTGAGCGTAGGGTCTTTTACATTGCTCGTCCAGATGACGTTCTGTTGGGGCATCGTGTCGGTGCGCTCGGGGTATTTCCAGTTTTCGGAGCCGGGTGCAACGCCGGGATACAGGCGAACAACTTGCTGGGCATGGGACATGGTGAAAATAGCCGACAGCAAAACGGAGAACAGCAGTATTTTTTTCATAAATGGGAGGAAGGTACATTTTTGAGCAAATGTAAGCGCATGATGGGGATTTTTAGGCGGGTTCTGAAAAGCCTCAGCAGGCTACAAACAAAAACTGGCCTATTCCACATAGAAGTGGAACAGGCCAGTTTTTATAGCATGCTGAGATTTCCCTGCCGAGGCGAAAACAGGAAAATTTTATTTCCAGCGAGGCAAATTTCGCAGTCGGATGCGGGCTATCCGGCGAGAAATTTAACGAAACTGCAAATAAAATTTTTCGTTTGCAGCCCGGCAAGAGAAATCTCAACATGCTCTTAGGCGCAGCAACAAATTTGCTACCAGGGCAATCCGTTGTATTTCTGTGCAGCAGGTACCAGGCGATCGAGTGCTGTACGGGCATCGATGAATTGTCGTGGAGAAATATCAGCCATCGGAGTCTCGTTCAGCAAGGAAAAATCAAGTCGGCCATTTTGTTCCCTTGCCATAAAGTACACATTGAAACCAGGCACCCTTACCAGACTCACCTCGGTATTTTTTAGTCCGTTGGCTTTGCGCACATCCTCAAACAGTTGCACATAAGAGCGATTCCCCAACTGAGCAGTTTGCCATTTACCATTTATCTGTTCTACCTCAATGGAGGTGATCACCATACCATTGGCATCCAGTACCGGGTATGTAGCGCGATTTATGGGGCGAATGATGGATTTGGGGTCGCTGGTATTTTTGTAGGCGCGCAGGTCTTCCAGACCGATTATTTGATGATCGATACGCTGCCCTAAAGTGGCTTTTTCGAGCGAACTGGCCGAAATTCGGTCAGATGGAGGGAAAGCACTCAGCGTGGCCAGTTGTTTGTAATCCTGTAAGGCCTTGTTTGCGGCTTCTTCCCTTTGGTTGTTTTGAGCCTGCGCAGTCAGTGCCAGACAAAGGAAGAATGGAAGCAGAAATTGTTGAATTTTCATGGCAAATCTTTTTTGAGGTGGTTATTTTTTAGTGATATTATAGTAGTCGTCCCAATGCGTATGATCAGAGCCACTAACAAATTCCTCATAGGTAATAAAACGCTGGTCGCCTCTGTTGGGCGCCCACGGATCGTTGATGGCTACATAACGAGTGGAACCCACCTGAGCGTATCCGGTTACTACCATCATGTGCCCGCCACCTCCATTCCAGTGCCAGGCAAAAGCAAAGGGTTTTTTGAAACAATAAATCTGCGTTTTCAAGGCATCCCAACTCAGGGCGGTATTGCTGGTGGTATTAAAAGTAAAATCATACTTGGCAAATTCAGGCCATCCGCCATTGACACAGTCCGAGGGAACGGAACTATTGCAGCAATCGGTGCGCCCGAAACGTTTGTTGGCCTGGTCGCATTGGGTGACGTTGGTGCCCAGGAAATCCATACACATTTCACCGCTGGCAGCCCAACACCACATATTGGTTTCCTGAGGACGCAGGGCAACGGGTTGTGAGCCCAGCATGGCATTGGGGGTGCAGCATCCCGGTAGACTGGTTAACATCGCCATTCCTCCCAACAGGAAGGCGCAATACATTAGTTGTTTCATCATTGATACTTTTAGGAGTTAAGAAATTAATACCTCGAAACATGTTGAGGTGTCAAGTATCAATGCCTGAAATGCTGCGTGTGTGAACTGCCAGGGTAAACAGATGGTCGATTTATTACTCCTCTACCATCTTTTTCGCTGCCGCTTTGCTCTGGTTCATGCGGTAACTGAACGTCAGGTTTACCTGCCTGCGACGCCATTGAAAAGTGCTTTCCGTACGGAAATTTTCGCCTTCGGTAATGCTGCGCCACTTGCGGGTATTGAACAGGTCGGACACATTGAGCGTCAGGGTGCCTTTTTTGTTCAACACGTCCTTGCTGGCAGCCAAATCGAAGAAGTAAAGCGCTTTTCTGCTGCCCTGGGTCGTTTTTTGCGGTGCTTCGTAGTTGCCGCGAATCTGAAAATCAAAATCTTTCGGAAACAGGAATTTGGAGGTACTGCGTGCAAACCACGAATAGGTAGCGGTTTTGTAGGCCGATTCGATGTTGCTGCCGTCAATTTCAGCGTGGAAAAAATTGGCGTTCAAGTCTAATTTCCACCATTTTTTTGGCGAATAGGAGGACGTAAATTCTATGCCCAGCGCATTTTCCCCGCGCAGGTTTTCAGGGCGCGTGGTGGCGTTGCCCGCTGCGTCCAGTTGGCGAATACGGTCGATCTTATCGATCGTGTGCCGGAAATAGACCGACGACGACAGGGAGCCTTTGTTCAAGTACAGGATATGGCCCAGTTCGACCACGTCGCTGTATTCCGGGTCGAGGTCGGGGTTGCCGCTCCAGAAATTCCGGCTGTCGGTAAAGGTCGAAAAAGGACTCAAATCGTTGTACACCGGCCGACGCACCCGGCGGCTGTAACTCCACTGCACGGCATTGTTATGCGGGAGATCATAGGTAAGGTGCAGGCTGGGGAAAAAATTGAAGTAATTGCGCGGGTTCTCCTCATTGGTTTCACGCAGGATGGTATTCACATCGGTGTGTTCGGCGCGTACACCTGCCTGCCAGGAAAACTTGCGGCGTTTATTGCCATAAATCACATACGCGCCATTGATATTTTCCTTGTAAATGAAATAGTTATCGAGTCCGGGCACGGTGGAAAACGAGCCGTCCACATTTTTCTCCGTCACCACGTAATCGTTCACCATATCGCGGAAACTACTGCGCAGGCCGGTTTCAAATTTGCCGTCTTTGCCAATCGGGCGCACATAATCGACTTGCAAGAGGTACTGGTTTTCGTATTCGTCATTGAGCGATTTTTGAAAAAGCGCTTTCCCCACATCTTCCACACCGTTTACATCGAAGGTGCGCTGCGGAAACGACTGATCGGAATGTTCCCAGTAATTGAGGTATTTTGCCTCCGCCGTGAGTTCGTGGCCTTCACCACCGAATTTGCGTTTGTACACCAGCGAGTACTCCGAGTTGGGTTCGTCTTCCGTTTCGTCCTGCTGGCGCAGGGTGTATCCGAGCGGCTGATCGAGAGAAAAGAGAAAATCCTCGTAGCGGATGTCGGTCAGTCGACGGGCGTCACTGCGACGCCAGAGCATGGAGCCGGTGAGAATGCTGTTTTCACTAAAAAAGTAGTCGATACCGCCCCGGACGTTGTTGTTCAGACCCTGAAATTCACTCGTCGTGGTTTGTTGCAGAATATATGTGGTATCGCCCGAACTGCGGTTCTGCAACAGGGAGCCGCCGCCCGGAGAATCGCGGTAGGAAATGCCGTAATTGATAAAAAAGTTGACTTTGCGGTGGCGGTAGTTCAGGTTGGCGGCTGCACCGAAATTGGTAGGATTGCCCGCAATAACCTCTACAGAGCCGTTGAAACCCTGTTTCTGGTCTTTTTTCAAAACGATATTGATGATACCTGCCGAGCCTTCCGCTTCGTAACGCGCCGACGGGTTGGTGATAATTTCCACCCGCTCGATCATGCTGGCCTGCAACTGCTGCAAGCCGCTGCTACCTTTAAAACTGACTAACCCAGAAGGTTTTCCGTCAATCAGGATGCGCACGTTGTCGCTGCCGCGCAGTTTCACGGTTCCTTCGGGATCAACCGATACGGAAGGAATATTGGTAAGAATGTCGGTCGCATTGCCGCCTGCATTGGCCAGGTCTTTCCCGACGTTGAATATTTTTTTGTCGAGCGACAGCGACATGGTACTTTTTTCCGCCGTTACCTCTACTTCATCGAGCGAATGAGCAGACGCAGCCAGGTGCAAGGTACCCAGATCGTGCTGGTTGTGTTCTTTGCTCAGGGTAAACGATGCGGTGCGGATATTCTCAAAACCGATGTACTCGATTTCAGCCACATACGATCCGTATGCGACTCCGATTTGAAAGCGACCTTTATCGTCGGTCAGGGCGCCACTGACGGCCTGACTATCAGGCAGTTGCAGGAGCCGTACACTGGCGTAGGCTAGCGGCGCGCTGGAGCCAGTTTCGGCGAGCACGCCTTTCACCAAAGCCTGTTGGGAAAAAGTGAGGAAGGAACAAAATAAAAAGGCGGTAAAGGGGAGGAAACGCAGGAGTAGGTATGGAAAATTCATGCAAGAATTGTTTTCCTCACAAGATTCATAAAATGCCCGGATACCTGTAGGGGTGTTATTGTATCTTTAACAATAATTACCCTTGCATCGCCAGATACACCCCGTTTGTCCAGCCAAACCCGTCCTGGTTGGGGTATTCTCCGCCGCCCGCTTTCAGGTTTTCGTCCATGACATTGTATTTCTCCATCATTTTGCCTGTTTCGGCATAGGTTTTTTCACCCAGGGCGCACCAGCGTCGGCGAATTTCGTCAGCCAGTTCCTTGTGTTCGTATTGCAATAGCCCCTGATAGGCCATCCATTGCAGGGGCGCCCAGCCGTTGGGGGCATCCCATTGCTGACCGGAGCGCACCAGCGTGGTGGCTAATCCGCCGACATGCAGGAATCTTTCTTCCAATTTGTCGGCTACGTACGCGGCCTGATCTGGTTCGGCAATGTTGAAAAAGAGCGGAAAAACGGCGGCTAAGGTCAATTGTGGCGACATAGCGCCGCGTACATGATTGTAATCCTTGTAAAAACCCGCAGATTCATCCCAGCAATACGCCTGAATGGCGTGTTTGCGGCGGCGGGCTTTTTCCTTGAGCACATCGGTAGCGGTGCGGTCGGGCATCATCCGGTGAATCTGAAGCAGCGTTTTTTCCAGAAAATACAACAGGCAATTCAGGTCGACCGGAATCAGGTCGGTCGTTTCTATCGTTTTCATCTGCATTCCATCGGCAAACCAGCGGCTGCTAAAATCCCAACCCGATTCGGCGGCAGCCCTGATATGGCGGTACACGGTGGCAGCATCTCGGCCTGCTTGCTGTGCCACATGTACGTCTTCGATATAGGCTTCCGGGCGGGGCGTGTCGCGGTCGTCCCAGTAGCGGTTTAAAACGGAGCCGTCGGGCATTTGCACCACGCGCCGATGCGCCGTATTGGAGGCATCGAGTCCGTTTTCTCCTTCCATCCAGAATGCGTATTCTTTTTCCAGTTGGGGGCGGTAGTGCAGCAATACACTCTCCCCTTTTATGGAAGCCAGCACCTGCACCATGAGAGCGAAAAACGGCGGTTGGGAGCGCCCCAGGTAATAGGTTCGGTTGCCATTGGGAATAAACCCGATTTCATCAATCAGCCAGGCAAAATTGTCTACCATGTCCTCGATCAAATCCACCCGCCCCGATGCTTTCAGACCCAGCATCGTAAAATAACTATCCCAGTAATACACTTCACGGAAACGACCGCCTGGCACGATATACCGCCCGGGCAAGGGGATGAGGGTACTTTCCTGCGCATCATCGGGCCCGCGTTGCAGCACCTTCCAGAGTTGGTCAAGGTGTTCGCGCAGCGGCCTGCTGTCCGACTGGTAACCTGTATCGGGGTCGACCGGAAAATCGAAATGCGCTGACACGAATGCTTTCAGGTCGAAGCCCGGCACATGGCACGCCGCTTCATACGCCGCTACGATGGCTTCCGGCGTCGATTTGGGGGTACAATCTGTAAAAAACTTGGAATCCGGAAATACCTCGCCCGACTGAACGGCTTCGTAGAGAGGGGAAAGTTGCTCGATGGAGAAAAGCATAACGGAGT
>JAEUUT010000237.1 GCA_016787415.1 Saprospiraceae bacterium
ACCCCCAGATTCCCCCCCAGATATCCCATCACGTCCCTAACCCAGTTCCCATAAACCTGTGGCCGCCACTTACCCCGAATTCTGCGGGTAAATCTGCGAGTTCTGCGGGGAATTACTCCATGGGAAATATCCTACAAAAAATACAATCCCGAACCCTGGCCTTGACCAAAATTCGGGATGTATCATGTTTGTTTTATGGTCCACAAACCCAGTGTTACCGTCCATTTTCATCAAATTCCTGTTAATAAAGAGAAAACACAAAAGGCTTTCGGGCGTTTTTACTACCCTTTTCTAATTTTGCACCCGTTTTTTTGCATTTCCTTGTAAAAACCTGCATTATCCAGCATGAATCTCACCAAGTCTCTTCCTGACTTATGGCGCCCAGCACGTGGCCCGGAACAGGAACCGACTACAATCATGTCTCCATCTATTATGTTTAAACATCTGCTGGCTTCGGCCTGCCTCATCCTGTGGTTCATTGCCCCATTGGCAGCCCAATCATCTGATCCTGTTCTGTTTACAGTAAACGGCAAACCCGTCACTGTTTCCGAATTCAGGTACATCTACACCAAAACCAATCAGGATAAGGCCGATTTTTCGGAAGCCTCCCTGCGCGATTACCTGGATCTGTACGTCAAGTTCAAACTGAAAGTGCAGAAAGCCCGTGACATGAAACTGGATACTGTCGGTTCCTTGAAAAGCGAACTGGAAGGATATCGCAGGCAATTGGCCAATTCCTATCTCGTAGACAAAGAAGTGAACGAAAAACTCATCCGCGAAACGTACGATCGTATGCAACAGGACGTGAATATCAGCCACATCTTTATTACCTGCGACCGGAATGCAAAAGCCGCCGATTCTCTGCGCGCCTACAACCGGGCCATGAACATCCTGAAACTGGTGAAAGGTGGCGTCGCTTTCGAAAAGGTAGCCGCTGACAGTTCGGACGACAAATCTGCCAAAGAAAACAGGGGCAACCTGGGTTTCGTTACGGCTATGCTCCCGGACGGCTACTACGAAATGGAAAAAGCCATTTATTCGGCTCAAAAAGGCGCAATTGTGGGCCCGATTCGCTCCAATTCCGGCTACCATATTATTCAGGTAAATGATTTCAGACCTGCCCGTGGCGAAGTTGAAGTGGCACAAATTCTTGTCAGAAAAGACAAAGCACCGGAAAAGAACAGCATTCAGCGCATGCGCATCGACAGTGTATACGCCTTGCTGAAAAGTGGCGCCAGTTGGGATGATGTAGCCGGTCGCTATTCCGAAGACAAGGTGACAGCACCCAAAGGCGGTTATATCGGTTTTTTTGGGATCAACCGTTATCAGCGCAGTTTTGAAGATGCCGCCTTCGCACTGGAAAAAGACGGCGACTTCACGGCTCCTGTGGAGACAAGCCTGGGCTGGCACATTATCAAACGCATCAGCCGCCGGCCTGTCGGAACCTTTGAAAGTATTAAACGTGGCCTGGGCGACCGGATCAAACGCGACAGCCGCAGCGAAATATCCAAGCAAAGTATGATTGCCCGCATTAAAAAGGAAAGCCGCTTTCAGGAGTATCCTGCGGTGCTGAACAAATGGGCAGCCAAACAACTCGACACCGTTTTCCTTACTTTCAAATGGAAAATCGACCCGTCCAAGCCCCAGGATGTGCTGCTGAAATACAATGATAATAAGGTGTACACCGTAGCCGATTTTGAAGATTACTGCCTGAAAACCGGTCGCGACCGTATGCGTGGCGTAGGACTTCCCATGGACGAAACCATTCAGCGCCTGTACAAGAACTGGTCGGATGAAGTGACCATGCAGTTTGAAGAAAATCAACTCGATACCAAATACTCCGATTTCCATTCGCTCATGCGGGAATACGAAGAAGGTATCCTGCTCTTTGAAGCGCTTAAAATCAACGTCTGGGACAAGGCCAACAACGACTCTACCGGCCTCAGCCAGTATTTTAAAGCCAACCTGGCCGATAAATACAAATGGGAAGAGCGCGCCCGCGTATCGATCTATACCCTGAAAACCGACGATGCAAAAATGGCTGAAAAAGTGCGCGCGCTGGCCTCCAAGAAGCCTTCGGCAGAGGTGGTGAAAAAGATCAATAAAAAAGAAGAGGTGGTGAATATCATGGAAAAACTCTTCGAAAAAGGGAAAAACAAAGACCTCGGCGCCTTTTGGTCGGCTGGCGCTGTTACCAGCGTCAAAACAGACGCAGGCACCAAAACCTCCTATTTCCTGAAAATTGAGGAAATCGTTCCACCCACTCCAAAAAGCCTGTCGGAATCACGCGGTTATGCCGTTGCCGATTACCAGGATTATCTGGAGAAACGCTGGATTGACGAACTGCGCCAGGCATATCCGGTGCAGATCAATGAAGATGCTTTCAAAACCCTGGTGAAGAAGTAAAAAAAGACCGAAATAGTTCTTTCAGCCCCGTTTTTGTAGCGAAATGCTCGAAAGCGGGGCTTTTGTTTTGGGGCTGGATAATATTAACTATCCGCATATTATCCTGAGTAGAGTCGGCCAAGCCTATGTGGGGATGGCCTTATTCAAATCCCGATTTTGCACCCTTTTAACCTTTATCTAATCAAACCCTATCCAAAACTCACGTTAAATTATGCGCCTTAAAAGGCGCTGTCCCGACGTGCTGAAAGCGCGTGCTACCATCACCTTCTCGCTTGGCAATCGTCGTCTCGCCTACACACTATGGCACAGCCAAAAACGGCAGGGTACAATATGCAGATAGTCAAAACATTGACTATCAAGATTATGCAGTGCGACGAGGCCGTGATTTCATCGTTCTCCGAATGATGGCTCCCTTACAACGACAAGAGCCACCCCGAATCCGGGATGGCTCTTGTTTAATTTTAATTGTATCTGAATTTTCAGCAAGGCTTACCTGCTGCTCTTCACTAATTTTCTGGTCACCGTTTGCCTGTCTACCGTGAGCCTTACGAGGTACACCCCGTCAGGTGCATTGTTCAGGTCGAGCGTTTCGGCAACGCTGGTGGTGCGCGACACGCTGGTTTCCCACACGCGCTGACCCAGCACATTCACCACTTCTACCTGTGCATCTACTGCATGGTCGAAGATCGCCACGATTTGGGCGCTACCGGAAGTCGGGTTCGGTTGCAGTGCAAGCGACGAAAGACCTTCAATGTCATTGGTCGAAACGCTACCTACAATCACCTGCAGGGCATCCGAACAGCCGTTGGCATCCGTCACCGTCACATTGTAGGTGCCCGCTGCTACATTAGCAATAGAATCGGCAGTAACACCATTGTTCCACAGGAACTGGTAGGGTGGGTTGTCTGTAGCGCCTACGGTTACCTTCACAGAACCGTTATCGCCTGTTGTAGATGGCTCTACCACAGCACTGAGTTGCATATCGTATGCGCAGTTGCCCAGGTTGATGTTGTCGAGGTCGAACCAGAAGTCGCCCGCAGCCCAGGTGCCCAGGAAGCGCAACACGATAGCCTGACCTTCAAAAGCAGACAGCGGTACTTTCACGTTTTGCAGCGTTACTTGTTCGACGTGCGTGGTATTGTCGATCGTGTAAATGGTAGTGTATGTGTATCCGCAGTCGGTAGAAACCTGTACTTGAATGGTATTATCCCCGATTGGTGTAGCAACCGTACCACCTCCGGTGTAGTTCGTCATACGATAATCAAACCGAAGGGTATCCAAAGCGCCTACATAGCCCAGGCGCGGCGTATTGTAATCCATCGTAGGGCTGCTGCTCCAGATATTCATGGCAAGTACCTGCGACACGTTGTTGTGGGCATTGGTTACGCTCACAAACCCTGTAGTAATGGTCCAGTCGTTGATGGCAACTGCCCCGGCTTCAAAATCTTCCGTAAATGGCAGCGGATTTGGCGCAGGAGGCACGTGCGTGATACTGTAAGTCAGGGTATCGTTTGACAGGTTTTGCTCGTCAAGCAACAACGTCCAGGCGGTGATATCGAACTCACCGTTGCGGCTGTCAAAAGGCACTGTAAAGGTGTAGTTGTAAGATTCGTCAGGGCCAATCACCACTGCGCCAACGTTTTCTATCACCGGAGCGCCGCCATTCACGGAATAACCCACTTGATAGAAACTTTGCGGATCAGTACCAGCATTGGTAATGGTCATGGTAACTTCATCCTCTTCTACACCGCATTCATTGTCAAAACCACTGGTCTGAATAGCAGAAACCCCCAGGTCGTTGGCAAGCGGCACAAAGATGTGGATGTCGTCGATGCCAACACCTTCATACTGAACAGATCCATCGGAAGCGAAGCCGAAGCGCAGGCGCACATCACTTTCACCGGCAGTACCGGGCAGTCCGTGGCGTGCTACCAACCACCCTGTCGGCGCTAGTCCGGCCCACACATCACCAAGGGAGAGGATGGTATTGGTGAAATTGTACCAGTTCTGGCCTTCTCCAATTGCGCCTACTTTTTCCCAGGTAGTGCCGCCGTCTACCGACAGTTCCAGAAACATACCATCATAACTGGTTTCTGTGTTGTAGAACACGGAAAACTCAATGACGGGATCGTCTGTCAGGTTGGAGAAGTCGAAACAAGGAGAATTGAGG
>JAEUUT010000269.1 GCA_016787415.1 Saprospiraceae bacterium
GTTCCATCCGGCGTTTCCAGCAGGGTGCGTATATGTCCCAGCGGTTGGCCATCGGCTTCCAGAAAATGTTCGAACCGATAACCATTGTAGCGGCATAACCCGGCCTCGGTTCCTACCCACAGGTATCCTTTTCGATCCTGGCACAGCGCCTGGATGGAATTGTGAGGTAGCCCATCCTGTGCACCAAATGGAGTCAGTTGATATGGTTCAACTGGCTGTGTCAACCCATCTGTGCAGCACAGAATACATGCAACTATAAAAGGATATGCCATCCGATTCATACAGACAAAGGTGACAAGAAAATCGGGGATTGTGCGACCGTTTGGACAATGAGAACGACCGCTTATACATCGGATTTGCAGGCGCGTGTATGCCTGTTGATTTTTGAAGTACTAAAGTCAACTCTCTATGCTCAAATTCATTGTCAGGCTACTATTGGTTGGTGTGGCTGCATTTATTTTTTACACATTTGGCACAACCTTGTTTAAAACGGTCTGGTACCGCACATCAGGTACCGTCGTAGAAGGCCGTGTTTCAGGTTTTTTAGCAGGCAGGAATGCCCCCACTGTTCAAAGTGAATCGACCGGCGTTCGCAAAGGAAAAAGAAAGGCGCGCCGACCGGTGTATCGCTACCCAGTTTCGGAATCGAGTGCAGATTCCCTCGATGGCAGAAGCAACCTGGCCACTATGTTCTCTTTTTCCCAGTTTGATTTGAATGAGCGGGTGACCGTTGTGTTTTCGCCGACCCAACCGGAGGACAGTTACATTTTCAGTGGGCAGTTGTTGTTTACCAATCTTTTGGTCCTCTTGTTTGGCAGTTTCATGCTGTATATGGCATGGAGCGGGAGGGGGTGAATTGTTTTTAAAAACTGAATTTCATCATTTTCAATATTCAATTCAATGAAATATGTTCTTTGCCTGGTGGTGTTGATCGTTGCTTCGGCAGCAACCTTTGCTCAAACACTCTGGTATGTTTCGCCCGCCGGGAACGACAATAATGCCGGTACTTTGTCTTCGCCGTTCAAAACGATTCCCACCGCCATAGAAGCGGCTGCATCCGGTGACGAAATCCTGTTGCGCAACGGGAACTATACCAGTAATGAGATTCGTATTGGCAAAAGCAATCTGAAGATTCGTTCCTATCCTGGCGAATGGGCGGTTATTACGGCATCTACAGATGTGGAAGATATTACCTCCTGCATTTGGTACGACGAGCCGGATGTGGAAGGCGGTGTGCTGGAAAACCTGGAAATTGTCGGTGGCGCATTATACGGAATTTCCTTCGAAACGAACTGGGAGTGGGGCGTGCCTGATAACGAACGCCATGGAGCCAGCGGCATTACTATCCGAAACTGCCGCATTCATCATACAGGTCGCGACTGCATCAAAATAAAACCCGGATGTGATGATATTCAGGTGCTGAATTGTGAAATTCACCACAGCGGTATCGGTATTTTTAACAGCCCAGACAATGGCGGCCCGAATGCTGAAGGCATCGATAATGTAAATGGGGCAAACATGCTGGTACGTGGATGTTACTTCCATGATATTTCTACCAGCGGCGTGTACGCCAAAGGCGGCGCCCGCAATTGCCTGATTGAAGAAAACCTGTTTGTTAACATCGGGGAAGGTGGCATATTGCTCGGTTTTTACACGGATGCCGACTATTTCGATACCAATTTCAATCCCGACTATTACGAATGTCTGAATGGCGTGGCGCGAAATAACATTGTTCTGGGAACAGGTGGCGCTGGCATCGGCCTCTGGGGCGCCCGCAATTGTCAGGCGTACAACAATACGGTGGTAACTGCCAGCCCGGCATTTCACGCCCCCTTGCACATTGCCAGCGCGGAAGTGTATGTGAACGATAATTACACAGCGACTCCTCCTTGCCGCGACATTCAGATTTTCAACAACATCTTTATCGATCAAAGTGGAAATGGAGAAGAAGACCACACGGTGCAGGTGCGAGATGGCGCGCTGGCCGGCGCCAACCTGTTGAACAACAACATTTACTACAAAACCGCAGGCCCCGCCCAATTTGACGACAATGTGCACTACCCCGCACTGAATTTTAATGAGTGGAAGTCTACTTTCGGTTTCGACCAGCAAAGCCTCGAAACCAACCCGGGACTGGATGCCCAGTACCACCTGAGTGCGTCCAGCCCCGCACGCGACGCCGGTCGAGCAGTACCTGGTATTCGCGATTACGACGGTGCTGCTCGTTCGGGTTCGCTGGATATTGGAGCAGATGAATTTGAACAGGGAGCGCCGCTCACAGTGCCACCGCCACCCGGTACGATCGGTACAGGACTGAACCAATCAGTGGCTACACAGGAGCCCCCTGCTTTTAACGTGGAAGTATTTCCCAATCCAGCCTCTCAGGTGTTGCAAGTGACACCTTTCCCGGATAATGCAGTAGCGATTCTCACAGACGCCCATGGAAAAGTCGTAAAAACGGCATTTGCCGGTAAAATAATCGTAGCAGATCTCTGTTCCGGCAATTACTTCCTGTATCTGTTTACGGGGCGTGAGAGCGCTGTGCGAACCCTTGTAATACATTGATTATTAATTTTTTAAAACAAAAAAGCCATGAAATATCTTCCTTTTCTCTTTCTCTTCAATATCCTGGCATTCTGTGCCTGCGATAAATCCGAAAGCAATACGGATACCAATGCTTCCCAGGCGCACAAACTGGAGGGGAAATGGACGCCGGTGAATATGAAAATCACCCTTAAATTCAGCGACGGAAGCACCGTCAATCAAACCGTACCTATCAAAGAAGGGGATTACCTGGAGTTTGTCTACCAAAAAACGACTGGTAATAAGTCGGAGGGCTCATATAAAACCCGTGGTGTCGGATTTGAGTCGACCGGGATGTGGCGCCTGGAACATTCCAATAATGATCTGACTTTTTTTTCTACTGCCACCGACGGGGGCAACACCGAAATCTATCGGAAAGTTGAATCGGTTACCAGCAACAAACTTGTTCTGACAGCCGATGATCGATTGGTCATACTCTGGGCAGAAGTGAATGACCTAAATCAGAATGAAACCAAAAAAGTCACCGGAGGAAGCGCTTACGAAGAGTACAAGAAGTAATCACAAATACTTCAGCCACCAATGTGTGTGCGAAAACTTGTAATTGCCATACCAGCGACACACAAAATACATCGATCCGATAAACACAGCCCATACTGCATAGACCAGCCCCAGGTTGTGTACATAATCTTTGGGCCAACTATCCAGGCTACTGAAAAAGAAATCATATTCCCAGCCGTAATACAACTTCGACAACAGATGCACCAAAGAAAAATGGATGATGTAGAAGAAAAACGGTACTTGCCCAAAAACCTGTAAAAATGATGTAACAGGGCCTTTCCAACGCTCAAACAACCAAAGCAGCAGGGCGCCCAGCCCTAGTGTCATACACAGGTACAGGAGGGAGGGCGGGTATTTGGTGGCGTTTAAAAACGACAAAACCGAATACACGCCACCCCTGTCCTGTGGCGACCAGTCCTGCAAATCGCCATACCAGTTGGTAGCCCTCAGTGCTACAAAAAACGCCAGTACGCCGAATCCCCAACGCAACAGAAAAGCCTGCCTTTCCGCAGGCGCCCAGCGCATCACTGGCCCGAAAGCATAACCCAACGCCATGACGCCAATCCAGGGAATCAAAGGATAGGCCACCACCAGGCCAAACGATCCCGTAAATGGAATATAGGAGCCTCCCACGTGCAAAACTTTCCACAGCCAACCCAAACCTCCCCAGTACTCAGGGCGTATGCTGTCCAGCAGGTTGTGCCCGACAATTAGGATCGCGCCAATGCCCAAAATCCAGCGTAAAGGCAAGCGTACCAGCGCCGCCAGCACAATCATCGACACCCCGATAGCCCAAAGCACCTGTACAAATACAAATCCCTTGTGCCAGGGCCAGTCGAACATCAAACTCGTGTTGACTACCAAAAATTCAAGCGCCACAAACCACAATCCACGTGTCAGCAAAAACCGGCTAAGGACGGATGTGTTTTTTATTTTGTCGCCATACAACCAGGCACTGGTACCAGCCAGAAAAACAAATATCGGGGCACATAAATGCGTAATCCAGCGGGTGAAAAACAAGGCCGGATATGTTTGCGAGAGGTCTTCCGGCTGGAATGCTGTGGCGCCGAAAAAATCGCGGATATGATCCAGTACCATGAGCACGATGACAAAACCGCGAAGTACATCCGGTGAGGTTATGCGAGAGGAAGAAGGTTGGTTCATTTTCGTTTGATGGTTTCAAATTCATGCAATAATACATAGTTTGGGTAAAATGAGTTCCTTCCCGTAACTCCACCATTTGGCAAATTGGAATGTTGGCCTAATTTTGCGGCCCGCAATCTAAAAAAATCTGATATGGATTTCCTTTCTGAACTCCGCTGGCGCGGACTGATTCACGACGTAACGCCTGGCATAGAAGAACACATGCAAAGTCGCCGGGTACGGGCCTATATCGGCTTCGACCCGACGGCTACTTCACTGACTATTGGCAACTACGTTCAGATCATGTTGCTGACCTTCCTGCAACGCGCCGGACACCAGCCTGTTGTACTGATGGGCGGCGCTACCGGGCGTATTGGCGACCCAAGCGGAAAAGACAAGGAACGGGAACTGAAAAGTTACGAGGAACTGGACAACAACATTGCCCGACAAATGGTGCAAATGAAAAAGTTTCTCAATTTCGACCCCGAACTGCCCAATCGTGCTTTGTTGGTCAACAACTACGACTTTTACAAAGACATGAACGTGCTTGTATTCCTGCGCGATGTAGGTAAGTACCTGACGGTCAACTACATGATGTCGAAGGAAAGTGTAAAACGACGCATCGAAGGTGAAACGGGCATTTCCTTTACCGAGTTCAGTTACCAATTGCTGCAAGGCTACGATTTTGCGCTCCTGCACCGCGAACATGGAATTACCGTGCAAATGGGTGGCTCCGACCAGTACGGCAATATCACCGCTGGAGTAGAACTGTCACGCAAAATAGATGATGCCAAGGTCTATGCCGTAACGACGCCCTTGCTCACAAAATCTGACGGCACCAAATTCGGGAAAAGTGAATCCGGTAATATCTGGCTCGACCCGGCACAAACAAGTCCATACCGCTTCTACCAGTTCTGGTTGAATGCCGACGACCGCGATTTGCCAAAATTCCTCCGCTACTTCTCCCTGCGCAGCAAAGAAGAAATCGAAGCGCTGGAAAGCAATGAATCACCGCAAACCATCAAGCGCATTTTCGCCGAGGAAATGACGCGCCGTATTCACGGAGATGAAGAATTTGAGGCGGTACAAAATGTGTCGAAACTATTGTTCGACCCCAAAGCGGACGCCGATACGTTGCGCGCATTGAGCGAGGCATTGTTGGCCCAGGTGGCGGAGGAAATTCCTTCTCCAAAACTGGCCATTTCCAGCCTCGACGAACCGCAAAACCTGCCTGAATTCCTCAGCGACCTGACCAATATTCTGACAAGCCGCGGCGAAGCCAAAAAGGCGGTTCAGAACAACGCTATTTCTATTAACAAGGTGAAAATTACCGATCCCAATACCACCGTCAGTAAAAACGACCTGCTCCACGGCAAGTACATGATGGTGGAGAACGGCAAGAAAAATAAGTTTTTGGTGGAGTTCGGGGGGTAATTACGTTACGCTTTGTGTCCCTTGTGCATTCCTTTGTGTTAAAAATTTAAACACTATGAGCACAAAGGATTGCACAAGGGACACAAAGCGTAACGTAATCAGATTGCTTGTATCAAATCATATTGCGTTACGATATGCAGCCCGCCAGAGCGATCCGTCGCTATCACCGCCGGAATATCCTTGCTGATATACCGATTGAGTTGGCTGATCGGAAGCGTGTCTTTCACAATCGGGAATGCATCGCCCATCACTTCCCGCAGCGGCCTTTCGGCATTTTGCAGCGGATTTTCCAGCAAAATATGCAGCACCTGGGTTTCGGTGATGGAGCCTACTACTTTTTCTCCATCCTGCACAGGCAACTGGCTGATGTCGTGCGATTTCATCAGATTGAAGGCGCTGCGGACGGTATCCGACACCTGGGCTGCCAGGAACCGACGATCTTTTTTACGTGTGATCAGATCGCTTACCTTTAATTCCTCTTCCAGGAAACCGCGCTCACGCATCCAGTCGTCGTTGTAAATTTTACCTACATAGCGGCTGCCGTGGTCGTGGAAGATCATCACCACGACATCGTCTTTTTTGAGTTTGCCGCGCAACTGCCACAAGGCGCCCATAGCGCTACCCGCAGAGTAACCGAGCAGAATACCTTCTTCGCGGGCCAGACGGCGCGCCCACAGCGCAGCATCCTTGTCGCTTACTTTTTCAAAAAGATCGATCAGACCAAAATCGACATTTTTGGGGAGAATGTCTTCTCCGATGCCTTCTGTAATGTACGGATAGATTTCTTTTGGATCAAAAACGCCGGTTTCGTGGTATTTTTTGAAAACCGAGCCATACGTGTCGGCGCCCCACACCTGAATATTCGGATTTTTCTCTTTCAGGTAACGAGCCGTTCCACTTACAGTACCGCCTGTGCCGACACCGACTACCAGGTGGGTAATTTTTCCATCGGTTTGTTCCCATATTTCCGGGCCCGTGCTTTCATAGTGCGCCTGGCGGTTGGAGAGGTTGTCGTATTGATTGCACCAAAAAGAATTGGGAATTTCGGTGCTCAGTCGGCGCGCCACGGAATAATACGAACGCGGATCTTCCGGCTCAACATTGGTAGGACAAACGATCACCTCGGCGCCTACGGCTTTCAGCAGGTCTACTTTTTCCTTGCTTTGTTTGTCTGTGGTGGTAAAAATACAGCGGTATCCGCGCACACAACCTACCAGGGCAAGGCCCATACCAGTATTGCCGGAAGTGCATTCGATGATGGTGCCGCCGGGTTTCAAATCGCCGCGGGCTTCTGCATCATCGATCATTTTGAGCGCCATGCGGTCTTTGATACTATGCCCGGGGTTGAAGGTTTCCACTTTGGCCAGTACCAGGGACGGAATATCGGCCGCCACGTTGTTCAGTTTAACAAGCGGGGTATTTCCAATGGTTTCCAGGATATTTTTCTTGTAATTCATGCGTCGATGGACTTATTTGCTAGGGACAAAATTCAGAATGCAAACCGTATCGGGGCATTGCGGGCGCAAAATTAGCGCTTTTGCCCGGCCTTGCAGTCGTTTGTCCGGCAAATTTCCAAATACGCTCTTATTCTTCTGTCACGGGCAAAGGCAGGCTTGCAAGGGTACGAATATCGTTGTTCGGCTGATCGCTTTCAATCAGCCCGTCGCGCAGACGGACGATGCGGTGCGCGTGCATGGCAATATCCTGCTCGTGGGTTACCAGAATAACCGTGTTTCCTGCTTTGTGAATTTGCTCGAACAGGCCCATGATTTCGTACGACGTCTTGGTATCCAGGTTACCCGTCGGCTCGTCGGCAAGGATAATGGCTGGGTTATTGACCAATGCGCGGGCTACTGCTACACGTTGTCGCTGACCGCCGGAAAGTTCGTTGGGTTTGTGGCTGACACGGTCGCCAAGGCCCACCGATTCCAGCACCTGTTTGGCTCTTTCCAGGCGTTCTTCTTTGTTGAAACCCGCGTACACCAGCGGCAGGGCAACATTTTCGAGCGCCGACAAGCGGGGCAGCAGGTTGAAGGTCTGGAAAACAAAACCGATCTCCTTGTTGCGCACTTCGGCCAGTTCACCATCGTCCATAGTGCTCACCTCGGTGCCATTCAGCCAGTATTCGCCTCTGGTAGGGGAGTCGAGGCAACCCAGCAGGTTCATCAAAGTGGATTTGCCGCTACCGGAAGGGCCCATGAGTGCCACGTACTCGTTTTTGGCAATATCGAGCGAAACCGTTTTGAGGGCTTCCACTTTTTCGGAGCCCATGATATAGGTTTTATTGAGGTCTTTGATGGAAATGAGCATATTCGTGGTTGTCAGTTATCGGTTATCAGCCGACGGGTTGGAAACAAGCGATGTCAATTTCGTTTTTTTCTAAAAAAAACGCCAAAAACAGCCGTGCAAATGCCGATCAAAAAGGCGGTAAAACCTTTTATCATTTGTGGAAACCATTGTGCTACAATGAAATACAACAGGATGGCCACCACGGCAACTATCAAAATCCAGTAAATTGGTTTTCGCATGTCTTTCGATTTATTCGATGACTTTTGGCGTCATAAAAAACTGTCCGTTCTGCTCGGGCGCATTTTCAAGTGCCTGAACGGTGCTCAACTGGCCGCTGATCTGGTCTTCCCGGAATACGTTTTGCGTGTCGCTCAGGTACACCAGCGGTTCCACCTCAGAAGTATCCAGCGATTGCAATTTATCGACCATATCGAGGATGCGTTGCAGGTCGCCAGCCAGTTTTTCCCGTTCAGAATCGCCTAATTGCAGGCGCGACAGTTTTTCAAGACGTGAAATAAGGGTAGTATCGATTTGCATAAAAAAAGGATAGAAGTTTGTGACCGGTTGACCGTTCAACGAGGCGATTCTCTCGCTGAACGGTATTTTTATTCTGCGATGTGGATAAATTTTGTTCAGAAATGGCGACTCTCCATGCAGCAACAAATTACCTTCGCTGCGCACAAAAGTACAGCAATGATCCAAGGCTTACCATCAGATAAATCAATTATCAAACACGTTGCCATTGCCGGCAATATCGGAGCCGGCAAAACAACCCTCTGCGAAATACTGGCGCGCCATTTTGGCTGGGAAGTACACTATGAAGATACCGAAAGCAATCCATACCTCTCGGACTTCTATCTGGACATGAAACGCTGGTCGTTCAACCTCCAGGTGTTCTTCCTTTCCAGCCGTTATCAACAAGTGTTGCGCATCCTCAACGGCAACCGGACGGTGATTCAGGATCGGACGATTTATGAAGACGCTTTCATTTTTGCCCCAAACCTGGCTGATATGGGCCTGATGGAACGCCGAGATTTTGAAAATTACCTGACCTTGTTCCAGTCGATTGTTTCGCAAATCAAAGCGCCCGACCTGCTTATTTACCTGAAAGCCAGCATTCCTACCCTGGTAGAACATATCCAGATGCGCGGCCGCGACTATGAAGGTAGCATCAGCATCGACTACCTGAAGCGCCTGAACGAGCGGTACGAAAACTGGATTGGCAATTACAAGGAAGGAAAACTCCTGGTTATCAATGTAGACCAGATCGATTTTCTGAGCAATAAAGTGGACTCCGGAAAGGTGCTGGAAATGGTGCAGGCCGAACTGCACGGCTTGTTTTAAACCTTTTTACCATGGATATCGAACAGTTTCGGGAATACTGCCTTGCCAAAAAAGGTACGTTCGAAGATTTCCCTTTCGATGAAATGACCCTTTGCATGAAAGTGCTGGGTAAAATATTTGCCATCACCGGTCTGGATGGCGAGCGATTCACCGTCAATTTAAAGGCAGAACCCGACTACGGTGTTGAACTTCGGGAGCAACACCCAGAAATTCAGCCTGGTTACCACATGAACAAAGTACACTGGAACACTGTCGACTTCGAAGGCAGCCTCGACGATCGTATGCTGCGCCACCTGATCGACCACAGTTATGAGCAGGTGGTTAAGACGTTGAAGAAAGCGGAACGAGCCCAACTCAGTTAGTTATCGGTTAGTTATCGGTTATTCGTTATCAGTTATCAGGGGTGGTTAAGAGACCGGTTATACATATCCTTGGCCACACAAAATGGGATGCCCAGGATATGTATAAAAGGTCTCTTAACCACCACAGATAACTGATAACGAATAACCTATAACTAACAGATAAATAACTGAGGTTTACTTCCATACGTTCCACTTCCCGAATCCTCACAGCAATATTCTACAGCAGTGAAGT
>JAEUUT010000178.1 GCA_016787415.1 Saprospiraceae bacterium
CGATGGTCATACCAAACAGCAGGGCCGAAAAGAGAAATAGTTTTTTGCTCATGTTTTAGGAAATTTTGTGTGAATTGTAAACGTATTGAAGAAATCATGGAATTGGAGCCGCAAAAGTAGTGAAAATCGGAACGAAAGGTAGCGTTGTCCTGATTTTCTGCTGAAATCGGTAGACAGCATACGCACTTTTCGAAAGCGCACTGTAGACGGTTTTCTGTTTGGCAGGTAACACATGTAGCAAACAGAAAATGGTTATGTTTTTTTGCGGCGCTGAATAAACTGCCTGAATCGCCCGTTTCGTATGTTGTATGTTCTTATTTTGAAAATATTTACAACTTTCAGAATACGCACAATGTTTTGATGACCACCTGTCTACCCGCTACACCCCGCAACACATAATACCCTGGCTGCACATCAGATGGTAACTGTATAAATATACTTGAAGAAACGGCTCTTTGGTTTGTTTTCCAGCAAATTTTTCCCTGCATATCTATACACTCGATCAAAACAGGGTCTTGCGTGGAATTTTCCACACCTTTCCATTCGATCATGCCTCCTGCCATCGCCGGATTGGGGAAAATGATGTTTCCATCTGTTACCGGTTCAGAGGTGCCAATGGTATAATCGACTGCCACACACCCCGTTGTAGCGCATCCTGCGGCATCCGTTACCGTATAACAATATTGGCCAGGAAGCAAACCTGAGATAACAGGGGTGGTAGCGCCTGTTTGCCAGTAAATGGCATAAGGCGGATCGCCCCCTGTGATGATCACCTCTATCTTGCCATCCGAAGTATTTGGGCCAGAGGCAGGTGTTACCGCAGGGAATGCATCGGGAGCTCCCGGGTGCTGTTGTATCAGAATATTGACGCTGCCGCTGGTACCCTGGCAGCCATATATGTCTGTTACCAATATACTTGGTGCATTGAAATTGAGTGGATTATCTACGATAATCTTACATGTATCCGCAACGGAAATCAAATTGCCATTCTGAGTCCAGGCGAATGTGGGTTCAACGGCATCCGTTGTGGCTGTCAACACCACCTCGGCATGGGTACTGGCGCAATCGAGATAAACCGCAGCACCCGAAACCGACACCTGAGGCGCGGCGAGATGGCTATTCACCAATACCTGGGCACTTGCAGCGCAGGTCTGGCCGGATTGTGCCAACGTTGCAGTCAGGGTATACAGATCGCCCGCGTTGATCGTCAGGCAGGCGGCATTCGAAACCACGGTATTTAACCTTTTCCATTCATACGTCATGGCCGGTTGAACCGGCACACAAAGCGTAAGGGTAGGGTGTAGGCAGGTTATGTCTTCACTAGTAGGCAGGTCGTTCAAAACGACACCCGGATTTAGTACAGACAGCGCCAGGGAGAACAAGGTATCGCAGGCGCCATTTCCATCCACCAGCACCTGATAGTTGCCCGCAGCGCTAAATGTTTGTCCACCAAGCACATATGAATCTCCCTGGCAAATAGTTCTTCCTATGGAACGCTCCAGGATACTGCTTCCGCCTATCTGGATAACACTGGATGTTTGGCAGCCATTTGCATCGGTAACAGAGATATGCCAGGGCCCCGGCAGCGGTATGGACGCGATGGAATCCGGTTCGCCCGTTTCCCATAAAAATTGATAAGGCGGGATGCCGCCATTCACCACCGCACTCGCCGAGCCGGGGGTGTTGCCGCATATAACGCTTTGTACGTTGGCAAACGTAATAACAATCGGAGCCGGGTGACTGACGATCATGGTCTGCGATTGTGTATATCCGTTTATGCCGGAAACCGTAACTGTATAGGTGCCGGATGTTAGTTCATACAGCGTATGGAAATTGTTGTTGACGTTTGACCACTGATAAAACAGGTTGCTCTGGTTGCCGTAAACGGTCACTCCGGCAATACCGGTGCTGTCGCCCGGGCATTTTTCATTGACCAGTTGGGTATTGACCACCGTAAATGGCGGAGCGGAAGCGCCTCCATACGTGAACGTCAACTTGTAGTTAAGCCCGTTGTTATTCTGCGTCATGGTCGTTTCCGGCACAAAATCGTTTCCCAGGGTATCCACCTGAGCCAGGTAGTAAACCTCCAGGGTATATATTTTTCCCGGAGTCAGTCCGGTAGCCAGATTGATATTGGAAAACTGACTTCTGTAGCGTGCCGTGTATGGCCCCACCAGGGTGTTGTAATTTTCGGGCATATTAAGCGAATTCCAGCCGCCCGAAGGCATTCCCTGCTCATACACGCGGTAATACAGCGCTACACCCGTCACATTGTTATCGCAACTTTCCCAGGTAATGGCGGTTGCTTTGGCGAGGTTGAGGGATTGGATATTGCCGAGGTTCAGACCTGAAAAATTTTTGCCAAAAGAACATTCTGCTACATTAAAACTGTCGAGTGTGTTGTTGATGCGCAAATGTATACTCGTGGAGCACTCACCAATAAAACTGTAGCCACAGGCATGGGTCAGATGAGGCAGTATAAGGAATACAAATAGGATAACAGCAAGAAAGTGTCGATGATTCGGCATGGGTTTCAAGAAATATGTTCAATGGATGATCCTGTAAAATTATCTGCTTCCGCTTGAAATACATTCCGGAAGTGGAAAAACTTGTCGCTGTTTGCCATAAATGGGCAACATCGCGCTACCTTTCGCTGCAATTCAAGCAAAAATGATTCCAATACAACACCACAACATTCGTGTAGAACGCACGGCACACTATTATACGATGGGCGAGCCTGGAAGCCACATTCGCCAGTTCTGGCTGGTTTGCCACGGTTATGCACAACTGGCCGATGAATTTCTCAAAGATTTTGAACAGTTGAACAATGGCCAAACACTGGTTGTCGCACCAGAAGGCATGAACCATTTTTACCGCAAAGGCTTTTCCGGCCCAGTGGTAGCCAACTGGATGACGCGGCATTACAGGCAGGATGAAATTGATGATTATGCCGAATATCTCCAGCGCTTGTACGATCATTATGTGCCGTTGCTTCCAGCGGATGTCCGCATTGTATTGCTGGGGTTTTCACAAGGAACAGCCACTGTTTGTCGCTGGCTGATGGCGCGCAAACCCCGTTTCCATGACCTGCTGCTGTGGGCAGGACTACCACCGGAAGACCTTGATTATCAGGAGAAAAAAGACTATTTGTCCGATAAAAACCTGTATTTATTGTATGGGACTTCTGATCCGTTTCTGACGCCCGACCGGATTTCACTGCTGCACGAAGTAGAAGAAAAAAACGGCATCGACTTCGATGAACAATCCTTCGACGGCGGGCACGAAATTCCGGCTACTGTATTGCATGATTTTTTAAAGAAATACAACTAGACAACATTCTTAAACGGAATTTGCCGAATACAAGGCATACTCTCTACCTTCGCCGCTCAACTGAAATTGACCAATAAACGATTCCTTGTCTAACATGGATTTTAAAAAATTTATCCCGCACCTGATCGCGATTGCCCTGCTGATGTTGGTATCAGCCATATTTTTTGCTCCCAATGCCTTTAGTGGGAAGGTGCTGCCTCAGTCGGACAACGACAAGGCGCGTGGTATGCAAACGGAAATTCAGGATTATCTGAAAAAAGAGGGCAAGGCGCCGTTGTGGACCAATAGCGCGTTCGGCGGTATGCCTGCTTTCCAGATTTACGCTCCTGTGAAAGGAAACCTGACCACGCCTATTTACAAAACCCTGTTTTTGTGGACAGATATTACGACCATTTGGGCGCAGGTTTTTGTAGCCATGTTCTGTATGTACTTCTTCCTGAGCGTATTGAAGTTGGACTGGAGGGTGGCCGTTTTTGGAGCGGTGGCGTTTGGGATAACATCTTACAATGTCGATATTCTGGAAGCGGGCCACTCCACAAAAATGGCTGCTTTGGCCCTGGCGCCGGGTGTGTTTGCTGGCCTGGCGCTTGCATTTAATGGAAGAATAATATTGGGATCGGCAATAACGGCGTTGTTTATTGCCATGCAACTGAACGCCAACCACGTGCAGATTACCTACTACACACTGCTCGTGTCTGGCATTTATTTCCTCACTCAATTGATAGATGCTTTCCGCCACAAGGCATTCGCCAATTGGGGCAAAGCGCTGGTGGCTACCGGCCTGGCCATTGCCATCGGGTTTGCCAGCAACCTGTCGCGCATCTGGCCTACGTACGAATATGGGAAGGAAACGATCCGCGGCAAATCCGAATTGAGCAATAAATCGTCGAAAGGCGACGGCCTTGATAAGGATTACCTCTTCGGTTGGAGTTACGGCGTGTGTGAGTCGATGACCCTGCTGGTGCCGCATGCTTCCGGTGGCGGCTCCAATGAATCTTTCCGAAACACCGAACTGTACAAAACCCTTTCGCGCAAATACAGCCAGCAAATGAGCCCGCAACAGGCCGCCCAACAAACCGCCGGTCTGATGTATGCAGGAGACCAGCCATTTGTCGGCACAGCCATTTACTTTGGCGCTATTGTGTGTTTTCTGTTCTTTCTGGGGGCTTTTCTGGCGCCAGGCAGCAGCAAATGGTGGATGTTGGCAGGCGGACTTTTCATGGTTACGCTGGCCTGGGGCAAAAACTTTTTCCTGAATGATATTTTGTACGATACCCTGCCGATGTTCAACAAATTCAGGGCGGTCTCCATGGCTTTGGGTATGGGACAACTCTGCTTTGCTGCATTAGCGGCCATCGGGCTTCAGAAATTATGCGACCCGGATATTGCACTTGAGCGTAAAAAACGCGCCCTGACGATAGCCACAGGCGCTACGGTGCTGCTTGCACTGATGGCGTTTGTATGCGCTCCTGATGCAGGCCCGAACGACAGTGCGCTGGCCCAACTGCCCGACTTGATGAGTGCCCTTCAAAAAGACCGCGCCTCCTTGCTTCGGGGCGATGTTTTCCGCTCATTGGCCTTTGTGTTGGCTGCCGCCGGTTTGATCTGGTTGTACTTGCAAGGCAGAATGAAGGCAGGCATCACGGTTATTTCAGTAGCATTGTTGTCATTGGCCGATCACTGGCTCGTATGCGCCCGTACCATTTCTTCGGATAAATTCGAAAGCAAACGTTCGGCTACGGCTCCGCCTCAACCGGAAGCATTTGACCTTAAAATCAAACAGGATACGGATCCGGACTATCGGGTGCTCGACCTGTCGCGCGGCGGCATTCCATTCAATGCCACTACTTCTTATTTCCACAAGAGCCTGAGCGGCTATCATGCTGCCAAACTCCAGCGCTTCCAGGAAGTAGTAGATACATTCCTGACAAAAGACATTGCCAACAACCTGCACATTGTGGGGATGCTCAACGGGAAATACATTGTAGGACAGAAAGGTGATGTAATTCCGAACCCCGAGGTGTGCGGCAATGCATGGTTCGTCAAACACTTTGATGTAGTGCCTACCGCAGATGCAGAATTTAATGCTTTACATCGATTGAATCCGAAAGATACTGCTGTGGTGCAACAGGCTTTTGCCGCTTCTTTGCAAGGCCTTCAAATTCAGACAGATAGCAGCAATTTTATTCGTTTGAGCCATTACCATCCGGACAAAATGGAATACGAATATTCTGCCAAAACAGAGCAATTAGCCGTATTCTCAGAAATTTACTATCCCGCAGATAAAGGCTGGAAATGTTACCTGAACGGCCAGCCCGCGCCTGATTTTATCAAAGCAAACTACCTGCTTCGCGCCATGCGCCTGCCTGCCGGACAAAACATGAAACTGGAGATGCGCTTCGAACCGAAGTCGTACTACCTTGGTGAAAAAATTGCCATGGGAGCGTCGCTGCTTACGCTGTTATTGCTGGTCGGTGGCTTGTTCTGGTTTTACCGTAGCGGTTCTGTGGAAGATCCAAATCGTCTCGCGGAGAACGAGCCGCCAGCGCCTGTCAAACCTGCAGCGCCTGCCAAACCAGGCAAGAAGAAGTAGTGTGCCCGGTTTTGCTTCGTCTACGCTACGCATAGTGTCCTCTGTGCGGTCCTTTGTGTCCTTCGTGTTAAAATTTTTTACCACGAAGGGCACAAGGGACACAAAGCGTATAGAGAACAAGTTCAGTTTATACCTCTCTAAAATACATCAGTATCGCTCCAAAAACCGTTATCAGCAACAGCAAAATGCTGGCCATGCGGATGGAATACCGCATATGGCGTACAAAACCTTCAATTTCGTTTTTGAATTGGGGGTAACGAGGCAGGATTTCTTTTTCCAGTTTTTCCCGGTTAAAAATATGGGCTGCGCCGAATTCCACTTTGTTGCGCACCAACACGCCGTACAACTTGAACACTTTCGCCCGAAAGTACAGGTTGACAAATAACATGGCTACAAACAAGCCGATGACGATGGATATAAGCAGGATGTACATGGCGCAAAGGTAATGGCCCAGCCTGGTTCAGAATCTTATTTTTTGTAGCGCAATTACCCTACTTCCGCTTTTTCTTTTTGTAGTTTTCCAGCACAAACGAGCCCAGGCCTTCCAGCGAGGAATAAAAGGCCTTTCCCTTGTTGGTTTCTGTAAATGCCTCTACAAAACGCACCAGATACGGGTCGCGGGCAATCATAAATGTCGTGATAGGCACGTCTAATTTTTTGCATCGCATCGCCAGGTTGAGGCAGCGGTTGACAATTTTCCGATCCAGCCCGAAAGAGTTTTTGTAATACCGTTTGCCGATTTTGAGGCAGGTTGGTTTTCCATCCGTAATCATGAAAATCTGCTTGTTCGGGTTGCGGCGCTTTTTCAGAATATCGAGCGCCAGTTCGAGCCCCGCCACTGTGTTGGTGTGGTATTCGCCGACTTGCAGGTACGGAACATCTTTCAGTTCGATAGGCCATGCATCGTCGCCGAACACCAGAATATCGAGCGTATCTTTCGGGTACCTGGTTTGAATAAATTCGGCCAACGCCAGCGCCACCTTTTTAGCCGGCGTAATCCGGTCTTCTCCATACAAGATCATGGAATGCGAGATGTCGATCATCAGTACGGAAGACATCTGGCTCTGAAAATACGTTTCATGTACTTCCAGGTCTTCCTGTGTCAGGTTGAACTCCTCGATACCGTGGTTGATATAGGCATTTTTGAGCGAGTTGGACACCGCCAGGTTTTCCAGGCTGTCGCCAAATTCGTAGGGCTTGACATCGGAGGTGAATTCATCGCCGCGGCCGATTGTGGAGGTGTTGTGCCGGCCGCTTTTTGCTTTTTTCAGTTCGCCGAAAATATCGTCGAGGCTTTTTTGTCGCAGGCTGATTTCCAGTTTGGAAGTAGGGCCCACGCCGCCCTGTCCGTCGCCGTCGCGCCGAATGTATCCGCGTTCTTCCAGGTCGCGGATAAAATCGCCCATTCCGTAGTCGTCAGTAGTGAGTTTGTACTCGCGGTCCAGTTCATTGAGCCATGCAAGCGCTTCCGACACATCGCCGGAGGTGTACAGCATCAACTCCTGAAATATTTTGAACAAACGGTCAAAAGTGCTTTGATCGGGATCGGGTTTGTATTCAGAGAATCGAAATCCTTTCATATAGGCACATAAACCAAACTTGTGCGTCAAAGTTTACTCGCTCACAAGTTTTACACTTTCCTGCGAACTTCTGCCTGCCACCAGGTCGATGATTTGCTCACTTGTCCCGTCAAATATGGAAACCTTGGCACTGTTTGGCTCTGCTTTACCGAAATCGTCAGCATAAACGGTCAGGTAATGCACTCTCCCGGACGGGATTTGAATATCGAATTCCTGTGGTTTCAGCCGCAGGTAAACACGATTGATCACCTTGACTTCATCCATATAAATGGAAATGATGTCGCCATCTTCCACCTGGCTATCCCAGACTTTAATCTTGATGGTGCGGCTTTTCACTTTCAGTTCATCGCCAACATGTACTTTTCTGCCTCCAATCATTGCGGGCGGTGGCGGGTCGGGCGTTGGTTTTACTTCTTTTTTGGGTGGTTTGGGGTTTTTGGTAACGGTTTTTGATTTCGCTATTGGCTCTTTTTCTTTTTCCTTGTCGCAAGGGAGCATAGCGGTGCCGCCAAAACGTATGCTGAATCCGGGGCCTTTGGACGTTACATTGCTAATCAGGATCATGTATTTCTCGCCCTTGCTGACTTTCAGCGGCGCGAGCCATGCATTATCGCCGGGATCATCGCAGCCGGCATTTTCACTGTCGTCGGCTTCTCCCCATCGCAGCCCGGTTTCTCCCATACAAGGGCTACTCAGCCCAAGAGACTCTGTGTCGCCGGCAGCCATACAGCGTACCACCTTCTTCGATGCACAGTCTCCTGAAGCCGATAACCGATACACTACCCAGTCTATATCGTCGGTAATGCGGTGTGGTGTAATAGCAAAAGTCATTTGCCCGCTTTTGGCAATTTCAAATTTAATCCAGGTAGAATTTTCCTCTGCCTGGCCTTGATTTTCACTGTTTTGGAAGCAGTTCATCATGTCGGCCTCCGTTCGGTCGCGGCCTTCACCGGAGGCATGG
>JAEUUT010000297.1 GCA_016787415.1 Saprospiraceae bacterium
AACTGATCGGAAAGATCCGCGTTGTCAATAAAAACAGCAATATCCTCCTGCTCGATACGGTCGTTGTTCGTGCAGAGGGACGAGCCCGGGTTCGCTTCCAAACGAGCGTGACTCCCATAGGCCAGTAGAAACACCAATGGATATAGCAGTTGCCGTAATTCCATCATAGCGCTGCAAAAGTATGGGCAGATGCTGGAACGGGTAGTAGGAGGGGTGTTAACAAATGGCAAAAGCGGCAAAAGGTGCGATTTTCAGTCCGGTAAGGGTTTTCAGACGGTTTCTTACCCTAACCCGGCCATCGCCGGGTCGCTCATCCCTTCTATGCCGGTTTCCACGCGACCGGCATAGCGCCGTTCAAAACCGGCGACACCTTCTACCCGGATGCTCAAATCGTACCAGAAATGGCTGGCAGCGAGGTTGATAAAAAGGGTTTGGCTGCTTTTTTTGTCGACCAGCAGGTTTAGGGAATGCAAATCATACGCCATATAGCGGAGATGGAAAGCCCTTTTTCTGTTCGTATTGTTGTGTAGTGTGAGCAGGATATTGCCTGTGGGAGCGCCGTTTGCCATTTCATAATTCAGGGTTGTTTCCAGGCCCTGAGTGTCGGCATTTCCGATGAGCGCGCGGTAAAAGCCATTGGGGCCATATACTTCCAGGTGGTATTGTCCGCCTTCAAACTGATCCAATTCCCAGGTGTCGCTGAGGGTGTCGCCGGGCTTGACGGCGTAGTGTCGGGGCGCGGCCCATTGTTGCCGATAAGGCCGGGAGGTGTACACGATAAAGGGGCTGCCGCTCGATTTTTCAGCAAATACTTCATTTCCGGCCTTTAGTTGAAGGGCCATTTTTTTCTTGTTCGCCGTGCCTTCCACGTATAGTTCGTAAGGCAAAGGGCGCGATTTTCGCATGCCTTTCCCTTGCCGGGCGCCCCAGTCGAACCCGGAGGTATTGTTATTGATCTGCTCTATTTCGCCTGCACTGAATTTTTTGAAGCCAGCAGGTTTGTCCTGAAATTTCGCCTGATGAATGCTCTTGATAAAAGGTGTTTTGTCAATAAATTCGGGCAGGCTGATCTGCTCGCCGTTGTAGGGCTGAAACACCGAACTCAGGTCGCCGCAAACGGTGCGCCGCCATTCCGAAATATTGGTTTCCCGGATCTCTTTTTTTGTCTTTTTGCTCAAAAACGTTTCCAGAAACTGCAATACCGAGGTATGGTCGAACACCTCCGAACATACCCGCCCGCCCCGGCTCCAGGGCGAAGCGATCACCATGGGGACGCGGTAACCAAGCCCGATGGGGCCTTCTACGGCCTGTTTTTCAGGGTTTTTGTAGGCGCGTTTTCGTTCGTGCTGTATGTTCACTTGTTCCACCGACAGGTCGATGCCTGCCGATGCCTTGCCCGTTTCCGGCCGATCCGGGTGGGGCGCTACAAAAGGCGGAACGTGGTCGAACAGCCCGTCGTTTTCATCGTACGTCAGGATAAAAACGGTCTTTTTCCATACCTCCGGGTTTTGCGTCAGGATGTCGAGTGCTTCCGATACATACCAGGCGCCGTACCAGGGGGCGTCGGGGTGGTCGGAAAATTTTTCGGGCGCCACCAGCCATGACACTGTGGGTAAATTGCCTGTTTGTACGTCTTTCCTGAACTGATACAACAGGTCACCTTTGGGCAGGTTCAGGCTACGCTGCGCTCCGTTTTCATCGTATTCAAAAGCAGCGAGGGAGCGGTAGTCGGGGTCGTTGCGGTTGTTGGTGAAGGCTTTCTGGTGGATTTTTTTCTGAAATGGGCTAAGTTTTTCGAAATTTTCCGGCGTGTACAGGTCAAGATCGCGCAGGAGCCCGTCATAAAATTCTTTTTTGCGTGCGAGTTTTCGTTGGGTATTTTCCAGATCATCTCCTGTGAGTACAGCCAATTGTGCTTCCAATTCGGCTATTTCAAACGGTATTTTCTTCTGAATTTTCAGCAGGTACTGGCGGTATTCCGGATGAAATTTGACCTTGTACTGCTCAAACCATTCGATCGGGTTGTCGGTAAAATTGGCCAGCAAGGCGTCGTGTTCGCCTTCCAGACCGGATGGCACGCTGATTTCATTCTGGTATATCCGCCAGGAAATGCCTTGCTCTTCGAGTCGTTCGGGGAAAGACTTCCAGCGCGCCCATTTTTCATAGTCCACGTCCTCGTTTTTGACATTGGCCTTCGACTGAAAATCGGGTTTTTCCCGCACGGTGCCGCTCCACAAGTACAGGCGATTGGGTGTGGTGCCGGTCAGGGAGGAACAGAAATGCTGGTCGCACACTGTAAAAGCATCGGCCAGGGCGTAGTAAAACGGAATGTCTTCGCGGTTATAATAGCCCAGTGTAAGGGGAATGTGTTGGTATCCATCCAGGCCCGTTTGTTTCCAGTGCAGCCAGCGGTCGTGCCAGCCGTGGTTGCGGGCGCCGCTCTGGTCTTCCCAGGCATGCGGCAGCGAATATATCCAGGTGGCATTAGAGCCTTTCATATCGAGCCGGAAAGGAGCGAAGGTATTGCCTTGCGCATCGGACTGGAGCCAAACTTTGTTGCCGTTGGGCTGGCGAATGGCGCGTGGGTCATTGAACCCCCGCACGCCCTCCAGTGCGCCGAAGCAGTGGTCGAACGAACGGTTTTCCTGCATCAGGATCACCACGTGTTCGGCATCCCAGAACGTGCTCCCCAGGGCAGGATTGATGGAGAGCGCTTTTTGAATGGCAGGCGGCAGACTGTTCATCAGGCCTGCACCTGTGGATAAAATGGCTGCTTTTTTCAGAAAATCCCTTCTCGAATCCATGGCGTTTTTTTGAAATGGGTGGAGAGCGGGTAAAAGTAGGAATGGTTTGGAGTTGGAACAGGATTTTGTGGATTAATAAAAGATTAAAAGCATGGCCGACTTAGCGTGGACAATTTTTCAAATCATACTTAATTGTCCACTCTAAGTTAGGGTTGTATGAAGAATTTGTTCGGCTACGCCCCTTTTAGAAGGATGGGAACGCGGATGAAACGGATTTAAACAGATTTTTTAGTGGCCTTGCGGCCACTTCTTTTTGATTTTTACGGATTTGCCCGCCTTCGGCGGCTGGATACGCATGGTATACACATGAAATGATACAAGGGATCGATGTTGATTTTTGCTTGCTTTATA
>JAEUUT010000064.1 GCA_016787415.1 Saprospiraceae bacterium
TCCGAAGGAATGAGGTCGTACAAACTGGCCAGGGTTCTGTTGCCTACCACGCCCATTTTGGCGTCGGGGTGGCGTTCGTCGTCGAGGAGTTGGTATTCGAGCCCAATGCCAGATTTGCCGCCGGTTTCAAATTGTTCGTTGACAAAATATTTCACGCCGGAGTTGGCGCCTTCCGACAGTTGAAAATCGAATACCATTTCAAAAGCGCCGTATTGCTCCGTCGTCACGATGTCGTTCCCGGTTTCGGAACCATCGGAAGCGCTCACGCGTATTTCGCCATCTACCACCGACCAGTGCTTTTCGGGCATTCGGTCTTCGTGGACGCCACGCCAGCCGCTGAAGTCTTTGCCATTGAACAGCAATTGAAAGCCTTGGGCTTTTTCCTGTGCCGACAGGTTGTTGGGGATCAGGTTGACCACCGGCGTTTTGTCGGGCGGGCTGGGCGTCAAGGCTTCGGTTTGTATGCGGATGTTTTTCCAGCGGATTTTCATGCCTTCTTTCATGTCGGCATAAATGGCATGCACCTGCAAGGCTATAAACCCACGGGCTGTCATGTCGTCGATCAGGCAGGACACAGGGATGCCGTTGATCCAGGTTCGGATGACCGGGCCGATGGCCTCGATGCGGTATTTGTTCCACTGGCCGCGGCGAAAAGCACGTTTCCCTGCCGGGTTGATGTTGGGAATATACAGCCATTCGCGGCGGCTTTCGTCGTAGATGCCACCCGACCAGGCGCGGGCCGTGGGGTCTACTTCCATTTGATAGCCATGCACGTGGCCGTCTCTGTAATCCGGTTTGGAGAGGCTTCTGAACTGTACGCCCGAGTTCATGCCTTCGTCCACTTTCAGGTCGAGTTCGAGGATGAAATCGCCGTATTCCTCATTGGTACACAAAAACGAACTAGGTGTGTTGGCAACGACCGTGCCCACGATCTGGCCGTTTTCCACGGTGTATTTGGCCTGGCCATTTTTCTGGTTCCAGCCTTTGAGGGTTTTACCATCAAACAGAGGTTTCCATGTTGCTTTTTGTGCCTGCAGCGCCGTAGTCAGGCACAGGCTGACGCACAGGAGAAGTATTTTTTTCATAAAAAGTTCCTTGTCGGGTAGTGTGGGCCGAACAAGGGTAAAAATAGTATTTCAATGGGAAATGACGGCGGTAAGTTATCCTCCGGTCAGTCGTGCCAGCACTTCCGCTTTTTTCCGTACCGACACGGGAATCATTTCTCCGTTTTTGAGCAGCAAATAGCCGCCTTCTTTTTTCTCAAGTCCGCGCACATACCTGAAATTGACCAGGTGCGACTGGTGCACCCGAATAAAATCATGCGCTTCGAGCAGTTGTTCGAAGTGCTTGAGGGTGCGGGTGACGAATACCTTTTCGCCACTCGACAGCAGAAAACGCGTGTTGTTGTCGTCGGCTTCACAACGCACAATCTGATCTACCTCTACCACCAGGATGCGTTCCTGGGTGTGCAGCGAAATACGCGAGGGCAATGTATCAGGTTTGGAAATGGCTTCCTGCAACACGCTGAGGCTCTCCCGGGCGCCAGCCATCTGAATGCGGGCGCGCTGCACGGCGCTTTTGAGTTGTTCAGGTTCAATGGGTTTGAGGAGGTAATCGACCGCTGCATACCGAAATGCGCGCAAGGCAAACTCATCGGATGCCGTCACAAAAATGATCCGCGCATGCAGACCCGGAAATATTTCCAGCAGATCGAAGCCTGTGCCGTCGCCCAGCAAAATATCCAGAAAAATCAGGTCGGGCTGCTGCTGCCGCAAAAATTTGGCAGCGCTTACCACCGAATGCGCCACCCCGACCACCTGCACTTCGGGGCAGTGGGCAGCGAGGTCGGCTTCGAGCAGCGCGACGGCCTGGGGCATGTCTTCAACGATGAGTGCAGTCAAGAGGTGAGAAGTGAGAGGTGAGAAGTGAGAGAGTGAGAGGTGTTAAAGTTAAGGGTTGGGGCGGGTTTAAAACAGTTTTTGGGGGCGGTTATTCTTTCCCGACGGGCACTTCGATGGCTACTTCTGTGCCTTGTTGCAAATCACGATATTGTATTTTTCCCCCAATAGCAGCGAGGCGTTCCTGGGTAACAGAAACAGCAATCGACTGGTGGCCGGGTTTACGGGCTTCTCGCAGCAGGGCTGCCTGTTCGCGGCCGGCGCCATTGTCGGTGATGCGGCACACCAGCATTTCGCCGACAAGTTCGAAAAACAGATCGATATGCCCCGGATAATTCAGGTGCGACACGCCATGCACCACCGCATTTTCTACAAAAGGTTGCAAGAGCATCGGCGGAATATCGATGAACCCGGTATCGATGTTTTCAGCCACATGTATAGCAAATGTAAAAGGGTTTTGCTGGCAAAACTGCTCCACCGACAGGTATTGTTCCAGGGTATCTATTTCCTCTTGCAAGGTGATGGATGCCTTCCGGGAATTGTTGAGAATACCCCGCATCAGTTTGGCAAAGCGGTTGATTTCCTGCCGCGCCACTTCGTAGTCGCGGGTGGCGATGAGCGACTGAATGCTGTTGAGCGCATTAAAAATAAAATGCGGGTTCATCTGGAGTTGCAGCGCTTTCTGTTCGAGTTGTAGCAACCGGTTTTGCATTTCCAGTTGTTCGCGGCGACGATGTTCTTCTTCCCGAATACCTCCCACGTAGGTGCGTACGCCTGCATACACACCCGCGCCCAGGAGTAGCAGGGCCGCCAGCCGGAAATACCAGGATTCCCAAAACGGCTTGCGAATGGTAAAGGCAGCCGACATCGGTGGACTCAAGGCATCGGGGCCACTACCAGCCTGTATCCACAAGCGATAAGTGCCGGGCGCAAGGTTGGCGTAGTTGACCTGTGTTTGCTCTGACCAGGGCGACCAGTCGGCATCCGGGCCTTCCAGCCGCCAGCGGTATTGCAGCGGCTCGCTGTGCATCAGTTCGATGGCCCGGAAGGAAAAACTCAGGTGATTCTGGTTCCAGGGCAGGGGCAGGCCACCTTCCGTGCCATTGAACAAGAGGGCCGCTTCGGCGCCGTATTTTGTTTCCGTAATGGGCTTGTAAAACAGCGACACCTGCTCGAAATGCAATACCGGTGGCGCACTTTTGCGGGTAGTGGCGTTGGGAATGTAACGCATCAGGCCGTTCATAGTGCCAAACCACATACGTCCGCTTCGGTCGCACAAGGCTGCGTCCTGACAGGTTTCGATGCCCGAAAAACCTTCTTGTTTGCCAAAATGATGGACGGCTGTTACGCTACCCTTTTCCTCTTCGATTTGATCTACACCCGTTTCCGTGCCCGCCCACAAACGGCCGGACCGGTCGAATGCCAGTAGGTATATATTCTGAGACGACAAAGGCGCCGGTGTCGACAGCGCCGTGAAAACGTTGTTTTTTCGCGGGTCTGCGGTGAAAACACCTGCTCCTTTGGTGCCAATACGGCACTGGCCGCTTGCATCGAACACAATCGCTGTTATGGGCACATTGGGCAGGTTGGCAGTTATTACCTCCACAGCGCCGTTTCGGATGCGGCCGATTTTACCGTATTGCGTACCAAACCACACGGTGTTTTGCGCGTCCATCTGCAAGGCCGTAATAGTGCCCGGCGGTACGCCCTCTTCCGCATCGTACCAGCGTTTTGAAAAAGTGCTGTCGGCCGCATTCCATTTCAACGATACGACGCCGAGGCCTGTAGCCAGCCATACGGTACCGTCGGGATGGCACACTATTTTCTGCACCCAGTCGGAAGGCAGCATACCATTATCTTTTCGGAAAAGCCGCCAGCGGCCGGGCATCATCACGAGGGCGCCCTTGCCTTCGGTGCCGACCCAGATATTGCCGGACGGATCGGAGCCGATGGTGCGGCATTTCACACCTTGCAGGTAACTGCTGTCGGCTGCAAAACGATGTACCCGCCCCAGCGAATCGATACGCGCCAGTCCATTTTGTGAAACGGCCATCCAGATTTCACCCGCACGGGTTTCATGTACGGCGTAAATGCGGTTGCCGGGCAGCCCGTCGTCGCGGTCGTAGCGCCGGAAAGCCTGCGCCACCATGCAGGCAAAACCGCCACCGGAAGTGCCGATCCACATGCGTCCGGCATGGTCGCGCAGCAAAACCCGCAGGTGGTTGTGTGGCAGGCCGTCGGCTTCGGTGAGTTGGGTGGCAGACGAGTCGTTGCCCGGTTGCAGGTGCAGGAGCCCAAGCGTGAGGGTGCCAATCCACAGCGATTGGTCGGTATCTCCGAGCAGGCAGGTGACACTGCCTACCGGCGGCAATGGCTGGGTGGTTTTCAGGGTTTGACGATCCCGGTCGATGCCCAGCAAGGGCCCTCCGGTTTGTGAAGCCCACAAGAAATCATCTGTTTGTGTAATGGCGGCTACCGGCAATACGGCAATCCCGGCTTTTTTATTAAACTGGGAGGCTTGCCTGTTTTGCAAAGGAAAATACCATAGTCCCTGAAGCGTTCCGAGCCACACGGTGCGCTTTTGCGCAGCATACTGGAGGCAATACACAGGTGTTTTGTCGAGCAGCGGATGCAGGGGTATTTTGGCAAGTTGCCGTGTTTTGAAGGTGTACTGCCAGACGCCTCTGCTGGTACCCAGTAGCAGGTGCTCCGTTTCTGTTTGTAAAAAAGCATACACGGTAAGCGGCTCCGGAAAGGCTATTTTTTGAAATTGCCGCCCATCCCACACGGCAGCACCTTCGTTGGCGCCCACCCAAATGCGCCCCGACTGATCCTCATAAAGCGCCGAAATAAAATTGGACGGCAGCCCTTCCTGCATGGTAAACACCTCAAAGCCCATCCCGTCGAAGCGGCATACACCGCCGCCCTGCGTACCGATCCACAGGTATCCATGCAGGTCTTCGCACATGGCGTACACCTGCGACTGCGGCAGACCGGCTTCCAGCGACCAGGCCGTGAATTGGGGCGATTGGGCGGCAAGGTGGAAAGGGAGGAGGAGGAGGAGTACAAGGCGCATGAGGAGCGAAGAAAAGGAAAATTGATCAGAAAGTTATTTATCTACCCTGACGCCGTTCAAACGATACCGCTCCCGCTTGTCTCCTCCGGTATATACATACAGGTACGGGCCTCCCGATTCACCTGAATACCCCATATGAAGGGATTGTGCATTGTTGATATTCCATCTGTGTCCGGTACGAATGTTTAGAATGTCATATACCTTGTCTGTTATCTGAATCTGAAACAGGCTGTCGCCGGATACATGGGTAATCAGGCTGAAATTCCCCCGATCGAATGGTTGGCCCAGTTGCAGCCCATTGCCTTTTTCGAGTTTGGGGCGTATCGGCTTTTGTGTTTTCACATCAAACAACCATTTTCTACCATTTTTGGTAACAGAAAAGTACTTTTAAAAAACCATTATATCGGAATCCGATCCATGTTTTTGAAAATTGAAATCGATTTCATCGTATTCGAAAGGCAGTAAGATGCGGCCTTTAGCATCCAGTAGACCCGATTTGTAATTTTTACGCGCGAGCCAGTACGTCTTGCCATATCGTTTGACTTCATCAGGAACAAAGTTTAGCCCGATATGCCCCAACAACAGGTCGGGTGGCGCCTGGCGAATTCGATATTGACCATCCTCGTCAGATGGCGACCATATCCGACCATGACTATCCTCGTACTCTAAATGAGATTTTCCCAGTCTTCTGACCTTTTTCCCTTGCCTATCTATGACATACCATATCCCGTCTGGCTCCTGAACTTTTGACTGCTGATCTACCCAAAAAGGAAATGCTTCCAAATACTGAAACGGTATCACGGTTTGGCCCGTAGGTGAAACATAACCATAAAGACTGGTGCGGGTATTTTCAGCAAGAATCCTGTCGGAAGAATATGGATACAACCGCAGGCGAATGCTATCCGGAACAATCCATTTATTTCCTGTGGGCAAATCGATCAGGGTATACTTCATACTGAGACGGGTGCTATCATAACTATGCCAGGTAAAGAGAGCCCGTGGAGATTTGGCGATATATAAGTAATCAGGTGGCAGCAGCATTTGCCCTGTGTGGAGATTCAGCAACCCCACTTTTCCGCCCTGCCACACTTCCTGATAGTAACAAAGTTGTTGCCGTATGGAATCCGGTGTATCGTGTTCTCCTTCAATAACTACAGCGCAGAAATAACGGTTTTTATCAATCCGGTTTTCAAACTTGAATGGTTCTACCAACGGATTGTACAACGAGTCAAAATAAGCCACCTGTCGGAAAATTATTCTGTTCGTCATATCTGTCATCGCCTGCTCTTCTTCCTGCTCCGAAGTGGCCCCAAAGGCATAGCGCTCTATGCGGAAAACGCCCGGGCAGACTTCGGTGATGGGCAGCGGATATTTTTCTGCCGAGGGCAGTATGTTTTTACCGGCGGCATTGACAAGGTCATATTGGCCCTCTCTTGCTATCCAGGTTTGGGAAAAAAGAATGCCTGGAGCAAGAAAAAGTACTACTAAATACCATGTATGTACTTTTTGATTTTGCATTTTCTGCACTTGTTTATTTTACACATGAATTGTGTAGATGTGCAAAATAAGGATTTCGGTGTTTCGGATAAACATCAACTTGCGCCTACCGCCCTATCAAACACCTTCTGCTCCTTCACTTCCCTGAATCCCAATGCCCGATAAAACCGATGCGTCTCCCCCCGAACCGCGTTGCAACGCACCCGCACCCGGCCACAACGCCGTGCTTCGGGCCAGTCGGCTACTGCCTGCACCAGTGCGCTGCCAATACCGCTGCGGCGATACCGCTCATCCACCACCAGGCCTGCGATGGCCACAAACGACCCCGATTCGAGCGTCAGGCTATAAAAGCCGTGAATCCAGCCCGCTACGCGCTCGTCGGCCATGGCCACATACAGGCAATGGTCGGGGTGATCGAGCACCGCAGCGATGCGTTGTTGCATGGCACTGGTGTCGGAAGGGTAGCCCAGTTGGCCAGTGAGCAGGCAAACGGCGTCGGTATCGGCGAGGGTCATGGGGCGGAGAACGATGTTCATGGTAAGATACAGATTAGGTACCGGATATAGCGACGTGGTGGCTCCAGAGTCACCCCGTCGCGCTGTGCAATAAACCTGTCAGCCATTTAGCAGCAATCCTGCCAGTAATACTTGCCCGCAAAGTGAATCATTTCATTTTTACTCCGATTTTTTGATAAAAACAGCAACATGCCTCCTTCGTGTTCGCCCATTACACTGAGCATAAAATCCTGCACACCATCGCCATCCATATCACCTGCCCAATTCAGGTGCACCTCGGTTAGGTAGGTTTGTTTGTCTGTCAGAAAATGCCAGGCGCCGCTTTTCCGGTCGCGTATGATCAGGCGGGCCATTTCGCCGTATGTCTCGTCTGCTTCCAGTTTTATTTTAATTTCCCAATTGGTGTTTGGAATTTTTATGCTTTCTGTGGGCGCTGCATGGCCTGATATATGATTCAGTTGTTCATCAGAACGGACAATACTAAAAGCCCCTTCCTGAAACGGCTCCCGGGTGGCAAAAGCAAACCTGGAAAGTTGCGGCTGCCGGAAGGTGAAAGTGGTACTCAGGTAGGCATAGTCCAGGTAACTGTAAAAAGTCGGTTTGCGTTTTTTTATTACGATGGCGGAAGTATCTGCATTGAAATACGCTCCGTAGTACTGGTATTCAGAAGAAATGTAGCAATCATCCCAACACCAGCCTCCTTTTTCTGCCAAAAGGTAGAATGGGCGATCCATTTTGTAAATACCATTGCCCAAATAGGCGGAAAACGCATATCCATTATACCCTCTCCAAAAAACAGACAGCCACGCGCCGGGTATCGAATCGGCATCATACGTGATGGGAAGTCTTTCATATACCCGACTATCACAAGAGTAAGATATCTCCTTCGAGTATGGAATAACCGCAATCACCGAGGCTTTGAAGTCAGGCTTGCTCCTCATTTTGAGGCCGGAAGGGGCCAGTACAATGGCGCGGCACTGCTGGAGGTCGGGGTTGCCTTCGCCCGCCCGAATCAGGTATACGGGATCGGATTGGGCAAGGAGGATGGGCGATAATTTGATTAAAAATGAAACTAAAAGCAGGGTTCGCATATGCTTGAAATTTGGAAATTAGAGGGCCTGCCGGGTGTAGCGACGGGGTGACTTCGGAGTCATCCCGTCGCTCTGTGCGATGTTCCCACATTTTGAAAAGTTAATCTGAGTTGATTTTGTGAGTCTTATCTCGATTTTTTAATAACACCACTCTTCTCTTGGTTAGGATTCATTTGCTTCCCCCTGTTTCCCTGATTTTGATCGTACTGCTTATTAGTGCCACTCGTCCCTTTGTTAGGATTCTGCAAGTTCGATCCGTTTTGTTGTGGTGTGATTTTCTTTGACATGGTTTTATAATTTTTGAATTATCATGAGTTGATTTTTCCTCGGATGTAGCGAAGGGGTGACTTCAAAGTCACCCCTTCGCTCTGATCTCATACCTTACTCCGGTTAAAATACCTGCCATCCTGCCCATTCGCACCCGCCAGGACGCCCTCCGGCGTTTTCAAAGGTAGCATTACGCCATAAATTTTTGCCCAGCCTTCCGCCTGAATGGCCGGTTGGAAAGCATCGTCCACCGGGTAATCCACCGGCTTGAGCGCCCACCGAAAATCTTCCGGGCGCAGGCGCATGCGGGAAAGTTGCTGCATGAGTTCGGGCTGGCTGCGCACCCAGTCGAGTTTTTCTGCTTCGGTAGCGGGTTGTGGTCGTTGGTTCGGGTCGTTATACAGGGTGGTCCAGTTGACCGGGATGCTGAAATAATGCACATACGAATCGCCGGTAAAACGCGGGCGCAGGCGTTCCAGCGCTTCTTGCCAGCGGGTGGTATCTGAAGGATATTTGGCCATCAGTTGCCGGGCGATGCTGGGGTTTCCGGGGTAGTCGCCATGCGGAAAAACAACATAGCGAAAATCAGCCAGGTAGTGCATCATGCCCGTATTGTCTTCCTGTTTTTCAAACACATTGGAATACGGCGCGGCGCTCACCTGCACCTGGCTGAAACATTTGCTCAAGGCATCCAGCAGCGCCGTATCCTGCCCTGCATTGCATCCATCCACGATGATGTGTGTGTTCTTGTCGATGTGATCGGCCGGAATCGTCTTGAAAACGCCCGCCTGCAAGGCGTTTTCAAGGGCTTCAGCGCTGGTTCGATCGGGGCTGTCGGCATCGATGGGCGTGCGCAGACCCGTCCAGGCATTGCTGTGTACCACCAGCCGGATTTCCTTCCAGGCGCTTAGCACAGGGCGGTGCGTACGCAGGTAATCGCAGGCGGCTTGCAAATTGGCACAGGAAGTCACCTCCGTGGGCATGCTGGTATCGGCCTGATAATAATCGGCAGCACTGATAAAATACGGGTTGCGCGGGCCGCGATCCTGCCCGAGCAGAATGGCTACATTCTGCTCGGAGCAGTACGTGACCGGTTCTTGTTGTGCGCAACTGCCCAGACTCAGCACCAGTGCCCATGCGCCAAACAGCGTAAACACATGGATTTTTTTGCGAAAAAATACCATCACCACCACCAGCAGCAGCCCTGCTACCAGCAGCAACCAGGCCATTGCGCTGCTGCTGCCGCCTGCTGCCAGTCCGCTGATACCACTGATACCCAGATCGAAGCCTACAGCCAGGTCGGAAACGCCCTGCGGCAGGGGCAAAGGCTGTTTTACATTCGTCCACTGTCCGTCCTTGTTGGCAATCACCTCGTCGATGGCAATAAACGAGGTGAAAGCCGTCAGGAGGTTGTATTGCAGGCCGAGTTGTGTGACGGCCTGATCGCGTTGTTCATTGGGGCCATAGCCGTTGTAGTCGCTTAGTATTTTGATGCGTTCACGCGCCCAGAGGTACTTCAGGGCTGCATTGCGCGGGTCGGAGGATACGTTTTTCAGAGAAACACGAATGTCTTTCGATTTTTTGCCAGCATAACCTTTGATCACAATTTCACCTTTGGCATCGCCGCGCCATTTGCCCATGATAAAAATGGGGCGCTGCGCAAAAACATCGGGCACATGCGATGGCTCCAGGTCGTAGGCGTCGAAACCTGCAAAGCGCACTTTTACCTGCGAAAAAACCGGCGTTTCGATGTATTCGCGGAATCGTTGGGCCACTTTTTCGCCTTCCTGCGGGTCGGTCACGAAAAACGGAATGCCGCCGCCCACATGCGCTAGGCCTTCCAGCAGGAACCTGTTGACGCTGGAACCAATGCCAAAGGCAAACAGGTTGGCTTCGTCGAGGTGCTGGCGTACCAGTTCGTACGATTCTGCTTCCACATCGATGTAGCCGTCTGTCACCACCACGATCGAGCGGGAAAGGGCATCGTCGTTGCGTGGCAGTTTCAGGGCGCGCTCCAGCGCAGGCAGGAGTTCGGTGCCGCCGCTGCCCTGCTGCCGGTCGATGAATTGACGGGCCAGTTCTATATTTTCTGTGTTGGCCGTGATGGAATTGTCAGACAAAATATTGCTGGTGCCCGCAAAAAGAATCACGTTGAAACGATCCTCTGGGCGCAGGCTTCCGATCAGGTCGGCCAGCAGTTTTTTGGACACATCCAGAGGGAATCCGTTCATGGAACCGGACACATCCACTACAAAAATGTACTCGCGGGCAGGAATCTCAGACCGTTGAGGCTGGCGTGGCGGCTGGGCCATGCACAGGAAAAACTTCTCTTTCCCGTCGTCGTACAGCAGCACACCGACATTGGTTTTTTCCTGTTTCAAGGAGTACCGAAGGATAAAATCGCGGTTGGCACCACCCGATTCCTGGTTGTCGAGGCGCACATCGACACCTTCGGCATCATGGTTTTCCACCTGAATGCGGTGTGTGGTAGAGTGTACGTCATGCACGGGCATACCTGCTGCCAGGTGGGCGGTCAACTGGAAGGCGTAGGTAGGCTCCAGTCCGCTATGCTGGTACATCATGTGTGTAAAGCCGTCGTTTTGGGCCGATTTCCCGTTGGTGTAGCGCGGCCCCACCACCGTCGGGAATACAAATTCGTAGCGACCGGCTTCGGGCCGCAACAATTCGGTGTAGCGCAGCGCCACATCTATCGTATCGCCGGGCATAATATTGGCCACATTCATTTGAAACACATTGGGGCGCTGCTCTTCCAGCAAGGTGGCGCGTTTGCCTTCGCTGCGGGCTTTTTCATAATCTTCCCGCGCTTTTTGCCGCTCTGCTATGCGGGCCGTAACGCGCCGGTTGCCAATGGTCATCGTGAGGCCGTACACGGCAGCCTGGGTCGATGCCGGGAACACATAGGTGGCTTCCAGCGGCGTTTTGCCGTTGTTCACATAGGTCTGTGTGATGACGACGTCGGCAATGACGCCCGAAATATTGACATCGGCTGCCGTGTTTTTGAGTGGCAGGGCATCGACACCGGGCATGGCGCCGCTGACCATGAAATAAGGCGCAAGGGTTTTGTCGGCTGTTTCCGATTGAGCAAAAATTTGAAGCGGCAGACAGCACAGCAGCAGGAGCAGAAATTGATTTTTCATAATGCAGCAAATCGATTGGGTGGTTGAATGCTGCAAATGTGTGGGGCAAAAAAACAGGGCGTGGCGGCTTGTTATTATTGGGCGGGTGGAAATGAGTAAGTGTAGGGAATGGGGGAGGATTTGAAAAAAGGGCAAAGGGCAAGGGGCAAAGGGCAAGCCGGAAATTTCGCCCCTTGCTTTTTGCCTCTTGCCCTTTGCCTCTTGCCCTTTGCCTCTTGCCCCTTGCCCCCGGCCTCTTACTTCACATTCCCATATACTCCACCACCATTTTCAACTGCGCGTAAGAATACTTGTCTTCAAAATGGGCCTTGGCAGCGCTCAGTGCGATGGCCTCTTGTCCGCGAAAAAACGCTTCAATTTCCTCCACTTCCGGGCGTTCCATGATCGAAAAAATATCCAGTTCGCCAGTGCCAATAAAATGCGCCAGGTGTCCTTCGATGGTGGAGCGCACGAAGTTGCGCTCGGCTGCAATTTCATCGATGGTTTTACCCGCCTTGAACAGTTCGAAACTCTGGATTTTGGTATCGACTTTCGGTTTGTCTGCTGCCAGGGCTTCGGCGGCCAGTTCAAGCAACTGTTCGGTAGGTACGTTGAATTCGGAGCAGTATTGCTGTACGATGGTGATGAGTTCGGGGCCAAATTGCTGGATTTTTACAGAACCGATGCCCTTAATTTTTTTCAACATGGACAGGTTCAGAGGCAATGTTTCCACTATTTCCAGCAGCGATTTGGTGCGCATCACGGCGTACAGTTCTACGTTGTGGATTTCCGCTGTGTCTTCGCGCCATTTTTTCAGGCGATTGTACAGTACAGGGTGCGGCACGTTTTTGGGCGCGCCAGTGGGCGAAGTAGCCGAAGGTTTGGCGGCTTTGAAATCCAGTTCAGCATCGGCAAGTGAACGGAGGTATTGTGTGGCAGAAAAACCGTTTTGCAATTTGGCGAAACAGGCGTTTTTGGAAAAAACATCCTTTTGCAGTTCTTCCAATGCTTCCTGTACCACCTTTTTTACGCTTTTATTGTCTGTCAG
>JAEUUT010000153.1 GCA_016787415.1 Saprospiraceae bacterium
GGGGTGGGCAGCATCTCTGTTATGAGCAAAACGCCATCCTGATGTCGCAACATACTTGCCAGTTCGAGCAACAGCAAGGGGCTACAAGCATCAAAAAAACGAGGTTGTTCTTCTCGGGTTGATGCAAAGAAATAACGAGGCACCTGCCAAATGCTTAATTTCCGGCGCAGGAACAGGCAAATCTCAAGATCACTTTGTTCAATTTGGGGGTCGTTTATTTCCCAGGCGGACTTTTCGATCATCCATGCGGCACGCGAAACGATCAGCGATCGATATTCATGTCGGCTTCTGTATCTGACCTGTTTTTCAAGCGTTGTCCACTCATTACCAGTGTTCAATAAAGCAGCAGACACAGGTGGGCCGCCCAAATACCAAAGTATCCGCATCACAGGCGGCTTGTCGGCAGGGTCTTCGAGCCCAAGGTCGCTGAAAATGATGCGTTTTCCTGAATCTGCATCAGTCAAAAATATTTCATGCTCCATTCGTTGTACAGATAACGCCTGAAGGTTGATTCGTTTCTCTTTTGTTCCTGTCCTGCCACCCGGTACGGCCACAGTGTTTTTGCCAAATAGCGATTGAAAGTTGGAGTTTGCCCAATCCTGCCAGGGAAAAGGTATCGTATTTTCAGGCCACCAGGTTTGCAAGGCTGCCAGCACATTGGAAGGAAACAAATGCAGCCAGCGGGCCATCATTTTCCCGCCGCCGGGATACAGCGCATTCAGCACTGCCTTAACGGAACCGGTGTCGGCTCGAAACAACTGAACAAGCGCGCCAAGGTGGTTATGACGCTCATCAACCAACGCTTCTTCGTCTGACTGATCATTATTGCCTTGCAAGAACAGTTTACAAAACTCCAAAAAAGGCATGGATTGGCCGGGCAGGATTTCCTTGCGGGCAACATGCAATAAGCGGGCACGCAAACCGGTGAGCCTGAACGGGGTCGACTTGCGAAACAATTGGTCGATGTCAGCAATTACTTCCGTCAGCGATCCCTCCCGCACATTTGTCTGTACAGGAATAGAAACATCTTCATAAAACAGTTGCTCCGCAGGAATGGGCGGACAAACCGACTGATACCTTTCAAAAAAAATGTGGCATTGTGCCAGCGCTTGCTGTTGTGTATTTATGGCTTCCTCTATAGACTGGAATGGTAGCACCCGTGCTGCCGAACGCAGCCACTGCAACAAAAAAGCCGCATCTGTGAGCATGGGCGCCGCAGGCAAAAAACCAAGAAAGTTGTAAAGCGCTCCACACCATGCGGGCGACAAACCTGTTTCCGGCCATACCCATTCGAGCAGCCCTGTATCAACTAATTGTAAGACAAACGATTGCAATAGTGATTCATCTGCATCCACCTTTTCCCCAAGTGCAGCCAGCAGGTCGGGAAAAGGCGCTGCCCCACCCTGTTCGGATAAAATGTTGGTGAGGTGTTCCAACGCGCCAGTATGCCCGAGTGTCTGAAACATTTCCTCCTGCCCATTGTAATGCAGCCATTCCCATTGGGCGTTTTGGAGAAGCAGCGACGGGTTCAGGCGAAGTTTGAGGGAATGTACAAATACCGGTTCTTTCAAAAGAATTTCATACAAAAACGGCAACAACACAACATTAGGGGTAGTGTGTACTTTTTCAAGCACGTACCCTTCGTGGTCTTCACTGTCTTGAGCAATATCCAGCGTGCTAACTGTTGCCAATCTGCTGAACGGAGTTGTTTTGCTACACGCTCGAAACAGGTATTTTGCCAGGGAGGATGCCGTTTTTCGGTCTTTTTTGGTCCATTGTTCCGGAGACACATTTTTAAAATTTGGCAAGGCCTGGAGCAGGCTGTGGCTGCTGAAAAGCAATGCCCTGCCAAGTGTTTCATTGGAGGCAGCGCCCCGTAGCATTTGCCACTCTTTCATTTGCAGAACAGAAAAAGACTGCTGCAATTCCTCGCGAATAGCGGTTGTTTCCGCGAAGGCCTGGTTCCAGTTATCGGCGAGTAAAGAAATATCGGGTCTGTTGGTTGAAAGGTGCGTATCAATAATTACAAGTCGCTTGGGCATCCCTTTTCGCAACAAGCGACGAAGGTTTGTCAACTGTTTTTGGAGTAAAATATCTGCTACCGGCCTGTCTTTTTCTGCTTCCAGCACTGTCTTCCATGCCAGATAAGCACTTTGAAGGCGATTTTCCGATTCCTTCAAACGCCCTGTTACCTCCGATTCAAAAAGCGTGTTGCCGTCAGGCCACTGCAAAGGCAACCCGGCTGTTCGAATGAGCATCAATGGAAATACGTCCAACACTCCTGTCATCATCGCGTTCTGTAAGCGATTGTTTGCTGTATGAAAAACATCTTACTTATTCTGTTTTGCGCCTGTTCATGGCCGGTTTTTGCTCAAGAGGTTTCTGCCAAAAAGTTTTTTTGGGGAGTAGTAGCGGGCATCGAGCAACACCGCCTGAGTGTTCAAAGCATCAACAACAAGGTAGCAGCGCCCGATTCACCCGCAGCAGGTGCAGAAAGAGGCGGCACTGCAGGTGCCCTGGCAGGTTTATTTGGTAGGTGGCGGCTTACCCGCGACCTGGCTATCCAGTCCGAACTGCTCTTCTCCTTGACTCAGAACAAGGTTCGTTTTAGTCCGGAAGGCGCACAAGAGCAGTACCAATTTATCGATGCCGAACTGCCTTTACACCTGGTGCTTACCAACAGGGCAAAAAACCATATTTTGAGGCCATCTCTGATGATAGGTGGCAGAATCGGGTGGAATTTTGCCTCGAATCCTTCAGATCGGCTAAATCTGTACCAAAACAGGACGGCTGTCGATATCGGCCTGGGTGCAGAAATTCATTTAAAAAACTTCCACATACAGCCGGAGATCGTGTATTCGTATGGCCTCAACAACCTGCACAACTACTTGAACACCTTGTACGATCCCGGTATAAAAAGTGTGGTCAGAGATCGGATAACGTTGCGTGTGCTGCTGTGGCAGTAAAGACTATACCAGATCGACAATCGTCACACCGTCGCCGCCGTTTTCCTGTTCCGGGTGGTACACGTTGCCGATGTTATGCCCATATTCGCGCAGTTTTTGCCTCACTACTTTACGCAGTACGCCATCGCCCTTACCGTGCAGGATACGCAGGCTGGGCGCACTGGAAAGCAATGCGTTGTCGACAAATTTTTCCAGCACACGCAAGGCTTCGTCTTTGGTCATACCCCTCAGGTCAATTTTTGCATCAAACATGGCGGCCTGTTGCAGGTCTGAATTGCCCGCTGTCGACATTTGTTTGATGGGTTCGGCAACTGGCAGCAGGTCGCGCAATGGGGCATGTACTTTCAACCCACCCATCTGAATTGTGGCTTTCTGGCCTTTGATACTTTCGATGCGGCCGGTAGCGCCGCCAGCTCTCAGTCGTACAAAATCGCCTTCTGCCAGCGGTCGGCTGGATGCGGAAGGGAGGTTTTGTTCTTCCAGTTTGATCACTTCGGCATTGACATCGTCGACCTGTCGGGCTTTTTCCACACGTTCCTGACGGAGTTGGGCGCTTACCTGCTGGGCTTTTTCCAGGTTGCGTTCGTCTTTCAACTGTTTGATGATGCGGTCCACCTCACGGCTCGCATTGCTGCTTTGGCGCAGTTCAAACTCTTTCTGGTCGAGTTTGAGGCGTTTGCGTTTCACATCGAGGTCGTGTTGGAGCCCTTCATAGGATTTGATCAGCCGTTCCAGATTTTGCTCTTTGTCAAAAACAGCGCGCAATTTTTCTTCCAGTTCCTGTTTTTCTCTTTGCAATTCAATCAGGATGTCGTCTACGGCCGTTTCCGAGCCCGTGCGATTGCGGGCATACCCGATCAGGTCTTTTGAAAGGCCGCTTTTTTCTGCAATTTCAAAGGCATAACTACTACCCGGTCGGCCTACTTTCAATTCGTAGGTAGGCGAAAGGGTGTCTTTGTCAAAGTGCATGTTGCCGTTCAGAATGCCGGGATTACGGAAAGCGAACACCTTCAAATTGGAATAGTGCGTGGTAATCACTGCATACACACCTTTGCGATGCAACTGGCGAAGAATGGCTTCCGCGATAGCGCCACCCGGTTTGGGGTCGGTGCCGCTGCCCATTTCATCGATCAACACCAGTGTTTGTGGTGTGGCTTTTTCCAGAAAAACGCGGGCATTCTGCAAACGCGAGGAGTAGGTACTCAGGTCGTCGTCGAGGCTCTGCTGGTCGCCGATATCGGCAAATATTTGTTTAAAAACACCAAATTCACTCAGTTCGTGCACTGGTATCAGCAGTCCGCTTTGCACCATCATTTGCAACAGACCCACCGATTTCATGGCTACGGATTTGCCACCGGCGTTGGGGCCGGAAAGAATGAGGATATGGTTTTCAGCATTCAGTCGCAATTCGAAAGGAATGGTTTTGCGGCCCAGTCCCTTGTTTTTCAGGTACAGGAGTGGGTGATAGCCTTTTCTGATACCGATAACAGGTTTTTCTTTCAGAATAGGCATTCCGGCGCGCATCGCCATGGCAAGCCGCGCTTTAGCATGTACGACATCCATTTTGACCAGTACGTCCAGGTACTGTTTCAGGACGGGGCTATACGGGCGAATGGTCTGGCTGAGGTCGCGCAGGATTCTGAAAATTTCACGCCGCTCGTCTTGTTCCAGGTCAAAAAGGTCGTTGTTGATTTCAATGACGGGTTCGGGTTCTATAAATGCGGTGCGGCCCGTATCGGATTCATCGTGGATGATACCACGGATTTTGCGTTTGTGCTCGGACGGCACAGAAAGCACCCGGCGATGATTGCGGAAACTTTCGGGGGTGTCTGAAAGCCAGCCCTTTGCGCGGTATTCCTGAATGATTTGGCGGAAACGGCCATCCAGTTCGCGTAGTTTATGCTGGATGTCCTTTCGAATACGCATCAGTTCGGGAGAAGCATCGGGCCGGATGTCACCTTTGTCATCAAAAACGGCTGCAATTGCCTTTGCCAGTCCCTCGTCGTAGGAAAGCCCGCGGATATGATCGTACAGTTTAGGGTAAATTTCCTTTTTTGCACCCCCGCCGAAGAACCTGAAAATATCGCGCATCACAAATAATACCCGCAAAATGCCCTGAAATGATTCGGCCTGCAGGGTATATCCATCAATATCGAGCATTTTCAAATCCGGCGTAATATCCGGGAACGCCTCCATCGGGAATCGGTCGTTCTTTTCAAGCGCTAGTTTGAACTCGCGAACCTCTCTGAGTGCGGTATCGATTTCAGCAAAATCGGTGTAGGGGGAAATATGACGCAACACTTCGCCTGCCATAGGCGTAAGTGCTTCTTTTTCAAGCAGATCCAGTACCTTGTCAAACTCCAGTTTTTTGAATACGTCTTTCGGTTCAAACTGCATAACCATGTTTTTTATTCCTGTGCAACCCTTTCTGTTGATATCTGTCGATGTAAAGTTACAGCCCCCAAACAAAACCCGCAGGGTGAAGTTCCCGAATCACAATTATTTTTTTGCAAATACAGTTGGCTAACATTTGCCAAGTGATGACATTTTTTTTTATTCAATCGCAGATACGCCAACATTTGAATATGTTTGCGACACGTTTTACAAAACAATTAAAAATGCCGACCTAATGGTTAAAAAACTACTTTCTGCATCTTTCTTCTGCTTTCTTGCCGCTGCTGCGTTCTCGCAGGGAACAGTACTTTCCCAGGAAAACTTCGAATCTGGCACCGACTTGCCTGCCGGCTGGAGCCAAACCACTCTGGCGACCGATGGTGGCTGGATCATTGGCGACCCAGCAGCACTGAGTTCGTCTTCTTTTGGAGTTCCTGATCATGATGGCCAAGCGATCGTTACCAACGACGATGGTTGCAACTGCGACAAAAGCGCCGACGTACTGAACCTTCCTTCGTTGAACCTTTCCGTGTTGCCTTCCGCGTACCTCATTCTGGACCTGTACTACATTGATGGCGCCTATCAAGGCGATCAGGAAACCCTGAAACTCAATGCATCTACAGATGGCGGTGTAACCTGGACGACTATCAAGCAATTTGATGGCCAGCCAGTATGGCGCCTCGAAGCCGTCGACCTTGCTTCGCTGGCAGGCAATGCGGATGTTCGCCTGAACATCACCTACAACGACGCCACAGGCTGGAACTATGGCGCCGCAATCGACAACGTTCGCCTGGTTGTACCCGACAATGTGCTGCGTGCATCGCTCGGATACGCTGTTGCAGGCCGCTACATCGATGCTATTCCAACTGTAATGGAAGGTTATGACAAATTCTGGACTGGCGACCACTTTACGGTTGAAGGTTTGCTGTCTAATGACGGTTTTGTTCCAATCACCTCATTTACAGCAAGTTGGACAAAAGGCACTGAAACAGTGAGCCAAACCTACAACGACCTGAATATTCCGTTCACCAAGTCGTATGTCTTCAACCTCGATTTGCCTGCGCTGGTTTCGGGTTCGAATTCGGATGACTACACTGTAAGCATTTCCAATATTAACGGTGGCGACGATAATGACACTTCCGACAACTCGGATGTGGTTAATGTTACCGTTGAAGGCGTTGAGCCTGTGGCTGGCCGCAAAGTTGTATTGGAAGAAGGTACCGGCACCTGGTGCCAATGGTGCCCACGCGGTGCTGTGATGATGGATTTCATGCACGACAAATACCCTGTGCTGGCTATTCCAATCGCAGTTCACAATGCAGACCCGATGAAAGTTACGGTGTATGATACCGGCATGGGCGGCCAGATTTCCGGCTATCCAAGCGGTCTGGTTGACCGTGCTGACGGCGAATGGGATCCGCTCGAATTTGAACTACGCCTGATCGAACGCATGCTGATTCCACCGGCGGTAACCATCCAGCACAATGTAGGCTACGACGCTGCTACCCGCACGATCTCTGTACAAAGTGTACTGCACTTCCAGCAAGCCCTGAATGGCAACTATCAAATTGCCATGGTGATCACGGAAGACGATGTTACAGGTACTTCCAGCACATGGAGACAGGTAAACACCTACTCGGGTGGCGCATTCGGCCCAATGGGTGGCTTTGAAAGCCTGCCCAACCCGGTTCCTGCTGCTCAAATGGTATACAACCACGTTGCTCGTACCATCTACAACAGTTTCACCGGCGCAGCAGGTAGCGTTCCTGCTACGAATGCTGCTGGTTCTACTGTTACTTTCAACAGCACCTACACGCACCCTGTTGCACAGGACGTAACGCAAATGCACGCTGTTACCATGCTGATCGATATGGCTTCCGGCGAAATCGTGAATGCAGAAGAAACGGCCGTTCCGTTCACCATCACTGGCACAAACGAGCCACAGGTTATTTCCAACATGGAAGTGTATCCAAATCCTGCTTCCGACATCACAACGCTTTCGCTGAATCTGGCAGAGAAAAAAGATGTTCAACTGCGTATGACGGATGTAAACGGCAAAGTAGTGTATGAAGCCAACCTGGGTCAACTCAGCGGCGATCAGAAACTGCCTATCCGTGTTCGTCACCTGGCTGCTGGCAACTACATGCTGTCAATCAATGCAGGTGGTGAAGTAAGCACCAAACCTGTAGTAGTAGTGAAATAACAATTGCCAACGGTAGCATCCGTTTGACATACCATCCCGGGTTTTCCATTCGCTGGAAAATCCGGGATTTTTTTTAGGCGCCCGGCAAGAGAAATCTCAACATACTCTTAAACACCAGGCAAATTTGCGTCCTTTGCACCATGAAACTATATGTTATTGCCGGAGAAGCATCCGGCGATTTGCATGGCTCCAATTTACTGAAAGCGTTGTTTCAACAGCACCCGGGGCTGCAAGTCAGGGCATGGGGAGGCCATAAAATGCAGGAAGCCGGGGCCACCCTGGTGAAACATTACAAAGACCTGGCTTTCATGGGGTTTGTAGAGGTTGTAAAAAACCTGCGAACCATTCTCCACAACATTTCTTTCTGCAAAAAGGACATTCTTGCCTATCAGCCGGACGCATTGGTATTGATCGACTATCCGGGATTTAACCTGCGCATAGCCAAATGGGCGAAGCGCCAGGGCATCAAAGTGATCTATTACATTTCCCCTCAGATATGGGCCTGGCACCGTTCACGCGTACATGATATCCGGCGCGATGTGGATAAAATGCTGGTAATCCTGCCTTTTGAACAGGATTTTTTCAGGCAGTACGGAATGGAAGTTGATTATGTAGGCCATCCTTTGCTCGATGCCCTCGATGTGTCAAACACACCCGACAACCCGGAAAATGCAGATTCCAGAACAATAGCCTTGCTACCAGGCAGCAGAAAACAGGAAATACAGCGTATACTGCCACCTATGCTGGCCATTACTGCCCGATTTCCTCAGTATAGGTTTGTGGTGGCTGGCGCCTCCTCCATGCCAGAAACGTATTACCAGACTTTTTTGAAAGATTATCCTCAAGTAGAACTGCTTAAAGGTGTTACCTACGAACTGCTCCAGCAGTCGTGTGCTGCGCTGGTAAAGTCAGGAACCTCCACACTGGAAACTGCCTTGTTAAATGTACCTCAGGTGGTCTGTTATGCAGGCAACCCGCTTTCCTATCATATTGCACGAAGGCTTATTCAAGTGAAATACATTTCTCTGGTTAACCTGATTGTCGACAAACCACTGGTTCAGGAACTCATTCAGGACGAATTGAACCCAACCAATCTGGCAAGCGCATTATCTGTTATTCTTCAACCCGAAAACAGGGCTGAAATATTGCGGGGCTATACAGAACTAAAACATAGCCTTGGCGATGGCGGCGCTTCCAGGCGTGCCGCTTCTTCCATTCTTCAATTTCTCCAACAGCAACCTCATTAATATGATGCGTATTGCTTTGCTCGGCGCCGGACACCTCGGCAAAATTCACCTGAAATGCATCCAGGCCACTTCCTGCTGGAACCTGGCTGGCTTTTATGAACCCAATGATGCCAATGCGGAATCGGCGGCGACCCAGTATGGCGCGCGGCGTTTTACTTCGTTGGACCAACTCCTGCAAGAAGTGGACGCAGTGGATATCGTAACACCTACCCCTACACATTATAAATTGGCGGCCCGCGCCATATCGCAAGGGAAACACGTCTTTATTGAAAAACCTGTAACCCAAACAGTGGCTGAAAGCAATAAACTACTGCAACTGGCTGAAAAACATGGCGTTACGGTACAGGTAGGGCATGTGGAGCGCTTCAATCCGGCCTTTACAGCCCTGCATGGCATGCCCTTAAACCCCATGTTTATTGAAGGACACCGCCTGGCCGCATTCCAACCGCGAGGCACCGATGTGTCAGTAATTCTCGATCTGATGATCCACGACCTGGACCTGATTTTACACCTCATCAAAGCGCCCGTGAGCAAAGTGAGCGCCAGTGGAGTGGCTGTGCTGAGCCATACTCCCGATATTGCCAATGCGCGTATCGAATTTGCCAATGGCGCGGTAGCAAACCTAACATCCAGCAGAATTTCATTAAAACAGATGCGCAAAATGCGCATTTTCCAACCAGACCACTACCTGAGCCTCGACTTCCTGGAAAAAAACGCACAAATCGTTCGGCTCTTTGAACGAAATGCGCCCAATCTGCCTCCAGAAGAACAATTGATGGAGTTCGATACGAATAAAGGAAAAAAGTGGCTGCAATTGCAAATGCCTGAAACACAACCCGTCAATGCCATACAACGCGAACTGGAAACATTTTACGATGCCATTGTGCAGCAAACACCTCCCGTTGTAACATTACACGACGGGGCCGAAGCCCTCAAACTGGCGCATCGGATATTAAAAGAGATAGCAAAGGCTGAAAAACAATATTTGAAACGACAGTAATAGTGGCAAAGAATGCGCGGGCACTACAACACCTTGATTATCAACGTAAAATCATAAAAAGGCAATATCTGCTGCGCACGCAAACAAATTATTTTTTTAACAATACATACACTTGAACACACAAAATATTTTAAAAAAAAGTCAAAGTACCCTGCCAAGTCTTGCACAAAATGCAGAGACGCCTACATTTGTCTCAGCATTTAACACTAAAACTAAATATTGCAAATCATTATGAAACAATTCGCAATTGCCCTCTTTGCCCTTTTTTGCGTGGCCTCGTCCACTACCTTGAACGCTCAGGTGGACATCAAAATCGATCCAACCGGCCTCTTGTATAACACCCTGAAGTTGTCTGCCGAATTTGGCGTTACTGATAATTTTGGTGTGGAAATTACACCTGGATTTGCATGGAGAAACCTGAACCTGCTCAATGAAAATGACTATAAAGGCCGTGTTTTCCGCGTGGGTGTAAACGGTCGTTATTACCTCAACCCAAATGATAAAGGCCTGAATGGTTTTTACATTGGAGGTTACACTCGATATGCAGGCGGTACCTACACTTTTGAAGGAGACACGGAAACAGACAAGTTCAACTCTACACGTTTTGCATTAGGTTTCCTTCTTGGCGGTAAAATTGTTTCCCGCAACGAAAAAATCATTTTTGATTTTGGTACCGGTTTTGGACGTGCCCTGGTGTTCAAATTTACGGATCCTAATGGTACAGACGAAGCCGATCTCTCTGATATTCCATTTTTAAACTGGGATATTCCACTGTACCTCTCCGTAGGCTACCGTTTTGGTGGCAGCAAGTAAGACAAGTATAATACTACCAGCCGGGTAATAACCGGTTTATCCTGAAAAGGGCTACCAGAGATGCTTTGGTAGCCCATTTATTTTCCATCAAATATCATTCACCCTTAAATTCTTATCATTATGTACAAGTACATCTATCTCTCCTTGCTTTTCCTTTTGACGGTGTATACCGCCCCTGCTCAAACTGCCATACGGGCAGGTACAGCCACTGTCCTGATTATCGGCCCCTATGAAGACTGGAGTCATTTTGGGGCCAACATAAGCATGGAAAAATCCATCAAACGGCGCCTGTCGCTCGGCGGCACCATCATGGTCGGGAAGAGCCCGGCCAACCCGGCAAAATCAGATTTTTACCAAAGAAGGCTTGTTGAACTATGTCCAGAACTGCGTTACTATTTTAGAGAAAGCATGAATGGTTTGTATGTAGGGGCATTTGCAATGGCAGGGATTGAAGACTGGAAAAATACCACTCAATCTACAGGATATGTAAATGAAAGTATCTACGTAGGCCCGGGCGTCTCGGTCGGGTATGTGAAAAAACTTACGGAATACTTCGATCTGGCGTTTCAACTAACCGGCGCTGCGCATATTGGAGAAGCCTATTTTCCGGTAGGAGGCGCCTTGCAACTTGGATTTAGATTTTAAGAGACTGTTTGTGTTATTCTGCGAGTTCTGCGGGAAACTACTCTATGGGAAATAGCCACAAAAAAAATCCCGAATTCTGGCCTTGACCAAAATTCGGGATGACTCATGTTTTTGCAAGATTTGATAACTTTTAAAAAAAAGTTGCCCATCCTGAAGTTGCACCTATTTATTCAAATCACTCAGTTTCACCATGTAGGGCTTATTCATATATTCGGATGGCAGGAAAGCCACGGTTCCGGCATTTTCAGCAAGAATATAGTAATCCAGCACAGCGTCAGCCGATTTTGCGTCGATAGAAACCGAGAATGCTTTTACACCTGATGGCAAGTCGTTGGAAGGATCTTCGTTCATTGGAATAGCCATGTAAGGCTCATTGGCACTAAAACGATAGTACACAAGCAAGCGTTTTGGGAAACGATCTGCTTTGGCTAAGATGCGGAATGTATTGAGTTTCTGGTTTTCAAATTTACCACGGCCCTGCACCTCTACATTGGTCACACTGGAAGGCAGTGCTGTCAGATCCGGGTTTGTTTTCAGGAAACGGGCGCGTTTCGACATCAGTTCGATAACCCCCGGAATCTTACTCTTTCTACCTACCGTTTCACGCAGGCTACGTTTGAAATCATCCAGCGGATACGCCTTGTTAGGGTCGTCATTGTAAGGCACCACAATCATTCCCTGGAGTTCCTGCGCGCGTTTTTCATAACTGCCGTTCTGAAAGTTTTCTTCTACAATCTGACGGATATGTGCCAGGTAGATTTTTTTGTGCAGCGGGTCTTTCAACAATTGACTGATGAGTGGCTTGTACGGGTTATCGCTGTGCAGGAGCGGGTCGAGGTTTTGCAAGTCCTTGATTTCCAGGTCGCTACCGCTGCCGGTATTTTTAAAACTGCCGAAAGAAAGGTTCAAGTCCCAGTGTATCGGCTGAAACTGCCCATTGTTATCTTTATACAGGTAGTAGTTGTGGCTGTAATTGCCCGAGTAACTGCTCAGGTTCACCATTACATTGTTCAGTGCCAGCATCCAGAGTGCGCGGTCGACATCCAGAACTTTATCGATTTTTTCAGGCTCTTTATTCAGGATGCGCGTCAATTCCTGCAAATCATTCCAGCCGGAAGAAGACAGCATATCGAAGTTGCCTTTATAGCAATCCAGGTTCTCTTCGTATTCCAGCGAACCGAAAATGTTTTGTTTGCACGTAGCAGGTGTTTCTGGTTTGTAATCCACACCGGCTTTGAAAAAAGCATTTCCGTTGGAGCCATAATGTGCGTCGAGGAATTTTTTGTCGACACTTTCCAGGTTCACAAAGACTCCAAGGTATTCGTCGTTGATATAAAACTTGGTGTAGGTAGCCTGCGACGACGGCATGTATTTACCGGCAATTTCATGGAAAAGGATTTCCCGCACCATACTTGGGTCGCGCAGCGACGACGAGAGTTTGATGGATGTATAGCCCTGGTGGTTCTGATCGGGGTAACTCGAATTCAGTTTGATGGTGAACGGGTTGCGCTTCAATCCTGTTTGGTAGGACTTATCGCCCCGAAAGCGGACACCTGCCCCATCGTATTTGGCGCCATCGATCACCACGCTGCCTGTCATGAGGCCCATGCCATAAATACGCATGGAATCGAGTGCATTCACCCAGTTTTTTACTGGTAGGGTGAGGCGAATTTCACCAATTGATTTTTTATCGAAAAGGGGGCGTGGCGATTTGGCGCCCTGGGCCAGTATCAGGGCGGGTGCGAAGGCTAACAGCGCGAACAGCAGTCGTTTCATGTTAATTTGTATGTATCGGATTTTGAACAAACAATTTCAGTAAATCGGCGCAATGATACGAAAAGGACGCATGCAACACTAAATTTTTATATGCTATCCGATCATCATTTAAATAATTTCTTCAAACAGACTGTTCGTCTCTGCGGGAAAAAGACGATTTACAGCATCCATGTGTGACTGATGCATCTGCTGGAAGGTCTGTTGCACCTGCTGCATAAAGCGCGCATCGGCCCATTGGGAAATGGATTCAGGTGAGGCCAGTCGTTCGTCGTTTCCCAATTTAAAAGTTTGCTCGTATCGCTCATTTTCAAATTTCACACTTATCCGGTCTCCTGTTTTAAAAATGGATATTTTGAGAGATGGATGCGGTATTTCACCAATAATTCGCATGTTATTCCTATTTTTTGCTTTTCAGATTCATGTCACATGCTTATCCGAAAAGCGATATGCGATGTAACCTGTGTGCCGTGAATTTCAGGGTGCAAAATTGCGAAAGTCTGTGGAATAGAAATGATCTGATCGCAAGCGGGCATTTTTTTGTTGAAATAACACCTGCAACAACTTCCTGAAATTTTCTTTTTACTCTGCTTCTTACATACGACCTTTGCGGCCGCAAGGGAGAAAAGGGCATCCGCTTATGACAAAGTCCCTTTCTCACCTCTCACCTCTCACTTCTCACCTCTCTAAAAACAGCATGTCCGAAAAGATCATCTTCTCCATGTCTGGCGTGAACAAAACGTTTCCGCCGCAAAAACAAGTGCTTAAAAATATCTGGCTGTCGTTTTTCTACGGCGCCAAAATCGGCGTGCTGGGTTTGAACGGCTCGGGAAAATCCACACTCCTGAAAATTATTGCCGGTCTGGACCAAAACTACGAAGGCAAAATCGAGTTCGAAAAACAATATAAAATCGGTTACCTGGCACAGGAGCCCGAACTGGACGACTCCAAAACCGTGCGCCAAATCGTTGAAGAAGCCGTTCAGCATATCGTCGACCTGCTGAAAGAAAATGAAGACATCGGCATGAAACTCGGCGAAGTTACCGACGACGATGAAATGATGAAACTCATTGAACGTCAGGGGGAAGTGCTGGAACAAATCGAACATTACAACGGTTGGGAACTCGACTACCGACTGGGCGTTTTTATGGATGCGCTGCGCTGCCCGGAAGACGACCGCCCGATCAAGGTCTGCTCCGGTGGCGAACGCCGCCGCGTTGCCCTGGCTCGTTTGTTGCTCAGTCAGCCCGATATCCTGCTGCTCGACGAGCCTACCAACCACCTGGATGCTGAATCGGTAGCCTGGCTGGAACAGTATCTGCAAAACTTCCCGGGCACGGTCATCGCTGTAACCCACGACCGTTATTTCCTTGACAACGTAGCCGGCTGGATTCTCGAACTCGACCGGGGTGAAGGTATTCCATGGCAAGGCAACTACTCCAGTTGGCTTGATCAAAAAGCAAAACGCCTGGCACAGGAGGAGAAACAGGAAGATAAACGCCGCAAACAACTCGAGCGCGAACTGGAATGGGTGCGCATGGGCGCCAAAGGCCGTCAGGCAAAAGGCAAGGCACGCTTGAATGCATACGATAAAATGGCCGGCGAGGAATCGCGCGAAAAAGAAGCCAAACTCGAACTCTACATACCTACCGGCCAGCGCCTGGGCGACAAGGTGATCGAACTGAATAACGTCACCAAGTCGTTTGGCGATCGCGTTTTGTTTGAAAACCTGTCGCTCGACATCCCCAAAAATGCCATCGTGGGTATCATCGGCCCGAACGGTGTGGGCAAATCCACGCTTTTCAAAATCATCACTGGCAAGGAAAAACCGGATAGCGGCGAGGTCATCATCGGCGATACGGTGCAATTGAGTTACGTCGACCAAAGCCACGAAGCGCTTTTGCCCGAAAAAACGATCTACGAGATCGTGAGCGAAGGCAATGATCTCATTCAGGTGGGCAACACCAGCGTCAATGCGCGTGCCTACCTGTCGCGTTTCAACTTTGCCGGCGCTGATCAGCAAAAGAAATTAGGCGTCTGCTCCGGTGGAGAACGCAACCGTGTCCACCTAGCCATGACACTTAAAGACGGTGGCAATGTGCTGCTGCTCGATGAGCCGACGAACGACATCGACGTCAACACCCTGCGCGCCCTGGAAGAAGCCCTCGAAAACTTCGCCGGTTGCGCCCTTATCATCAGCCACGACCGCTGGTTCCTCGACCGACTGGCTACACATATCCTGTCGTTTGAAGACGACGCGGAGGTGGTGTTCTTCGAAGGCGGATTTACGGATTATGAGGAAGCGAAAAAAGCCAAACTGGGCGATATTACGCCACACAGGCCACGGGTGAAACACATTTTGAAATAGAGGTGAGAAGTGAGAGGTGAGAGGTGAGAGGGTGCGTTATCCTGAATTTTAGTTGGGGGGATGGGGTTAGTTTCCGTAGAGTAATTTCCGTAGAGTAATTTCCCGCAGAACTCGCAGAATACACGCAGATTTTCGCAGAACGTAGAGTACACCATTTCAAAAAGTGTACTCTAGGTGTACTCTACGTTCTGCGAAAATCTGCGTGTATTCTGCGAGTTCTGCGGGAAATTACTCTACGGAAATTACTCTTCATAAAACTACTACCCATTCAGCCGAGTGGTTGTTTTGACCAAAACCGTCATTTGTAATACATAGCAAAGTGACAGGTACTGGAAAGGGTTATCTTTGGTATATTCCTTTGATAAACAAAACGATAGACGTTCAAAATGACCAAAGTATCCCTTATTCCTTTAGCGGTTTTTCTATTCTTTTTTATTGCAAAATCATATGGTCAGGGCCCTGAAATAAAGGACTCGGGACTTCAACTTACCCTCTCGGCCGGGGCGTTTTCAACCTCTTTATACGTGTATGAATGCGGATACGGCATTGCCGACTGGAAAGATGTGATGACGGAAGATGTGTGCGGAGAAGTAGTGTGGTCGGGGTTTCCCGATTCATCCGGTTGTATCGCCAATAATACGCCGTTGGCCGGAAAAATGGTGATGTTGTGGGAGGGAGGCTGCCCGGTGGCGGAGAAAGCAAAATTAGCACAGGAGGCAGGCGCCTTGGGCATACTGGTGGTGGGCCGGAATAATACTGCATATCCGCC
>JAEUUT010000194.1 GCA_016787415.1 Saprospiraceae bacterium
CTGTACGTCAACAAGGAAAAATACCTGTTTCACTCCGAAAACTTCAACCTTACAGAAACAGCCACGCTCGAAAAACCCTTCCTGCTCGATATTGACCTGGAGCCTATCCCGCTCGATTCGGTCGGCCATGTGACAGGCAAACCGGTCATTCTGCGCAATGTATTTTTTGAAACGGGTTCGGCAGCCTTGCGCCCCGAATCGACGGCCGAACTCGACCGCCTGCTCGAACTGCTCAATAGCAATGCCGGACTGCGCATCCAGATCAACGGGCATACCGACAACGTAGGCACTGATGCTTCCAACCAGCAACTTTCCGAAGCGCGTGCCAAAGCCGTGTACGACTACCTCTGCACCAAAGGCCTGCAAGCCGCCCGCCTCCGGTACAAGGGTTTTGGAGAGTCGCAGCCGCTCGATAGCAACGATACGGTGGAAGGACGGACGAGCAACCGGCGTACGGAGTTTATTCTCTGGTAATAAAAAAGGGGGCAAACGCAGTTCCGTTCACCCCCGTGTATGAGGACGTCCGCGCTTATATCGGGCGGACGGGATGGCGGCGAGCCCCTCTGAGGAGGCGTCACCGTTTTCTTTTTGGGCACTTAAAGTTTCACCAATTTCCGTACCAAACCAGCCCCGTTTCGGTCCCGTAGCGTCAGGAAATACACGCCCGGTTCCCAGTGATGGTCGGTAATTTCCAGCAATTGCTCGCCACCCGGCAAATTATCAAACATCTGGGTGTCGATCAGTTTTCCTTGCGCATCCCTGATTTCCAGGCGCACATCGCTGCTTTCTTCCAGGGTAAAATTCATACGCACCACATCATCGGTCGCCGGATTGGGCCACAGCGCCACATCGCTCAGCAAACCGGCCATTTCACGAACAGGCGTAGGATTCAGGCCTGCCGGCAAATCGACGTGCTGGTCGAGATACAGGCGGTATTCGCCGCGCCCTAGTGAAATGGAAATAGCGCTGCTGGCAGGCACCGTCAGGGTATCGCCCGTGTAATATTCGTACCAGTTTCCGGAATTGGGGAAAGTGATCGTGCTGGCCAGGCCGCTGCTGCTCACATTGGCTACCACAAATACTTTCAGGTCGGAGCCGTTGAGGCGGATGGTGCGCAGGGCGCCCCCGTCAAGGTCCAACTGGAAATCTGTCGTTTCGAAAACGTCGTGGTTTTTGCGCAGGTTGAGCAGCGCTGCCACCACATCGTGCAGGCGACGGCGGTAGGGGTCGTTCAGGTAATCCCATCGAATGGGCTTGGGCGACGTGCGGCAGGCATCGTTGATAGAGCCGTTTTCACAGTAGTTGATGTGGTAGTCGTAGCCCATTTCGCCAAATTGCCACAGCATTTTCGGGCCTGGCACGGTGTACAGCAGGTTGCTTATCAATTCGATACGGCGCATGCCGATGGGCAGCGATTTTACATTGTAATTGGCTGTTGTACTGCCATTTACCTTGCATTCATAGGCAATGCGCTGCTCGTCGTGGCTTTCCATGTAGCCGATCAGGTGTGGTTTCGCCCAGCCTCGCTGCACATACGACACACCTGTCAGGTTGGTATTAACACCGGCGCTGTATGCCAGTGCCACATCCTTGTATCCTCCCCACATATTGCCCCAGAGCATCATGCCCTGGCCGTATTCAGCCAGTGTTTTTTCTTCATTGTTGGCGGCAAAATGTTCGAGGATGACATACGTTTCCGGGTTAATATTCCAGATAAAATCAGCGTAGTCTTTCCAGATAGCCACCCGCGAGGCATCGTAGACGCCCCATCCATTTATATCTCCAAGCGTATTATTTTGGGTAAAACCTTTTGACAGGTCGAAACGGAAGCCGTCCACGTGAAACTCTTCAAGCCAGTATTTCACGCAGTTTTTCATGTAGGCTTTCGTTGCCAGGCTTTCATGGTTAAAATCATTGAAAACGCTGAAATCGTGCGGGGCCGATGGGTTCAGCCAGGGATTGTCGCCCGCCGGGCGATCATTGACAGCATCCCAGTACAATTGTGCCAGCGGGCTGGCGCCGGTGGCCTGATTGAACACTGCATCCAGAATAACCGCAATTCCCCGCTGATGGCAGGCGTCGATCAGCGTTTTAAACGCCTCGGCTGTACCGTAGTATTTGTCGAGCGCTTTGTGAAACGAGGGCCCGTAGCCCCAGTTGATATTGCCGTCAAATTCATTTACCGGCATCAATTCGATGGCTGTAATGCCCAGATTTTCCAGGTAATCCAGCGTATCCAGCAAGGTCTGATAATCATGACGGGCCAGAAAATCGCGCATGAGCAGTTCGTAAATCACCAGTTCGTTTTTGGCTGGGCGCACATAATCGGTCGCCTGCCAGTTGAATGGCGCCTGGGCCGTTTGCAATACCGAAACAGTGCCCGTGGTGGAGCCAGCAGGGTACGCAGGCAG
>JAEUUT010000199.1 GCA_016787415.1 Saprospiraceae bacterium
GCAAGGCTGGTCCCGCACAGAAGTAGACGAACAAGTGCTGAATAAAAACAGCGCTGAAACAACCCAATACACCGGATTTGATGCGTCGTCGATCATGGAATACCCTGTTTCGGCCAGCCTTACCACCAATGGATTTTCGATTGGCTGGAATACCCAGTTGTCGGCTGCCGACAAGTCTTTTGTGCAGATGATGTATTCCTCCCGCCGCATAAAAGTGCGCCATGCCGCTACGGGTTATAATAGCGCCATCACCATTCTGGTCGCTGGTGTCTACCATACGCTGCAGCCTGGGGAAAGTCTTTCCGTGCCGGTACAAAACGGATCCAATACATTGTCCCTGTATGAACAGGTTTCGGGAGCATGGTCATGGGATAATTATTCGGTGGCCTTCGGAAGCAATTACAAGATCGTGCGCACAGGCGCTGCCAATAATTTCACCTTGCAGGTGGAATAAGGGTTAGTTTTTATACCTTGCTTGAGTAAAAAAGGTATAAAACCATGATGAACAGACGAAAATTCCTCCACGATACAGCACTGGGTGCGCTCGGCTATTCTGTATTCAGCCAATATGGCTACTGCTCCCGCGTCAAAATTCCGAACCCGCGCGGGCTGGGCGTTGCGCTGGTCGGGCTGGGCTATTACAGCACCGATTTGCTGGCGCCGGCGCTTCAAAAAACGCAGCACTGCTACCTGGCGGGCATCGTTACAGGTTCGCCGGAAAAGGCGGAGCGCTGGCAAAAACAATATGCCATTCCTGCAAGAAATATCTACAATTACCAGAACTTCGACCGCATTGCCGATAACCCAGCCATCGATGTGATTTACATCGTGTTGCCACCTTCTCTGCATGCCGAATATGTGATCAAGGCAGCCAATGCTGGCAAACATGTGTGGTGCGAAAAACCCATGGCCGTTACCACAGCCGAATGCGAACAAATGATCGCCGCCTGCGAAAAAAACAAGGTGCAACTCAGCATCGGCTACCGCATGCACCACGAACCCAATACGCAGACTATTATGGGTTTTGCCCAAAACAAACCCTACGGCAATATCCAAAAACTGTCGGCTTCGGCAGGCTATTTCGACAACCGCAGCAACCACTGGAAACAGAAAAAGGCGATGGGCGGCGGCGCTACCTACGACATGGGCGTGTACTGCATCAACGCCGCGCGGTATGCCACGGGGCTCGAACCTGTGTCGGTACTGGCAAGGCAGTCGACTAACCGCCCCGAAATTTATACAGAAGTGGACGAAACCATGCAGTTCGAACTGGAATTCCCAGGTGGAATTCAGGCTGTGTGTGAAACGAGTTTCGGGAAAGGTATGAACAGCCTACGCGTCGACTGTGCCAATGGCTGGTACTCGCTCGAACCATTTCAGTCATACACCGGCGTAAAAGGTATCACCAGCGATGGCAAAGCGCTCGATGCCACGATCGACAACGAACAGGCGCGCCAAATGGACGATGATGCCCTGGCGATTATGCAGAAAAAACCAGGGCTCGTGACGGGTATGGAAGGCCTGCTCGACATCAAGGTAGTGGAGGCCATTCATCGGTCGGTGAAGGAAGGGAAAAGGGTGGGGATTTAAGATTTAAGATTACATAATTTAAGATTTTAGATTTTTGAAGGAGGGCATCTCGGAAAATCTAAAATCTTAAATCATGTAATCTAAAATCTTAGAAGTTGTTTGAGTTAATTTGTCGAGGGCAGAAAG